>CP099617.1:1220000-1820000 GCA_024072375.1 Sphingomonadaceae bacterium OTU29LAMAA1 | reverse complement strand
GCCGCTTACAAACCGCGGCGCGCCGCGCGCGCTGACCAGCATGAGTAAAGCCTGCGGCGCCACGCCACCCTCTTCTTCTCCGCGTCTCCGCGCCTCCGCGCGAAAAAACCTTCTTCGCGCCTTGGCGTCTTCGCGTCTTCGCGAGAAAATCAGTCCTTCTTCTTCCCGGAATTAGCGAACAACACAGCCGCCGCCACCGCAGCCGATCCGATCCCCACGCCGATGATGCGCATCGGCCAATGGTTCTTGTCCACCTTGCCGCGCGACTTCGCTGCGGCGTCCTGCTGCGCCTTGGCGGCGGCGGCGGCTTCCAGGATCTCGTTGGGCTGATCCGACATGCTTACTCTCCCTTGGCCCTCTGGTAACGCGCACGGAACGCGTTCGCGAACGGGGTCAACTCTCCGGCCGCAATGGCGCTCCGCAGGTCCGCCATCAAGGCCTCGTAGAACCAGATATTATGTTCGGTCATCAGCATCGCACCCAGGATTTCGCCGGCGCGGACCAGATGATGGATATAGGCCCGGCTCCAGGTCGAACACACCGGGCAGGCGCATTCCGGATCGAGCGGTGCCTGATCCTCGCCGAACTTCGCGTTGCGCAGGTTGATCGGTCCGGTGCGCGTAAACGCCTGTCCGGTCCGCCCCGACCGGGTCGGCATCACGCAATCGAACATGTCGATGCCGCGCTCCACCGCGCCGACGATATCGTCGGGCTTGCCGACGCCCATCAGATATCGCGGCTTGTCGGCAGGCAGCTGTCCCGGCGCGAAATCGAGGCAGCCGAACATCGCCTCCTGCCCCTCGCCGACCGCGAGGCCGCCGACCGCATAGCCATCGAAGCCGATATGGATGAGCGCATCCGCCGATGCCTTGCGCAATCCTTCGTCCAGTGCGCCCTGCTGGATGCCGAAGATCGCGTTGTTCTCCGCATGCGCGCCGCCGCCGTCGAAGGCGTCGCGTGATCGCTGCGCCCAGCGCATCGACCGCTCCATCGCCGCTGCCTGCACTTCCCGCGTCGAGGTGGTCGGGACCAGCTCGTCGAACGCCATGACGATGTTGGACCCGAGCAGCCGCTGGATCTCGATCGAGCGTTCCGGGCTGAGCAGATGCCGCGTACCATCGAGGTGCGACTTGAACGACACGCCCTCTTCGGATCGCTTGGTCAGGTCGGCTAGGCTCATCACCTGATATCCGCCCGAATCGGTCAGGATGGGCCGCTCCCATCCCATGAAATCGTGCAACCCGCCAAGGCGTGCGACGCGTTCGGCACCCGGTCGCAGCATGAGGTGATAGGTGTTGCCGAGGATGATGTCCGCGCCCGACGCGGCGACATCGGCGGGCTTCATCGCCTTGACCGTCGCGGCGGTGCCGACGGGCATGAACGCGGGCGTGCGGATCGCACCGCGCTGCATGCTGATGGTGCCGGTACGGGCGCGGCCATCCATGGCGGCGATGGAAAAGGCGAAACGGGACATGACGCTCGCGCTTTGGCGAAGCCCGCGGGCGGTGTCGAGCGTTGGTGAGGCAGAAGGAGATACGGACATGACCGACCAACCCTTGGCTCCGGGCGATCAGGCCCCCGCCGGCACTCCCGGCACGGGCGAGAATGTCTGCCCGCGCTGCAACGGCAGCGGCCGGATCGACGATGCGGCCTGTCCGGCCTGCGACGGCAGCGGCGTGGTGATCGAGGGGATCGGCGGCGGCTGACGGCGGTTCAGCGCTTGCGGGGCGGTCCCATCGTCCGTCCGGCCATGGCGCGGATCGTCAGCAGTTCCTTGCGGCTGAGGCTGCCGTCCTTGTCCGCGTCGAGCCTTGCGAACACCTTGCGGAATGCCGCCTGCAATTCCGCAGGCGTGATCCGGTTGTCGCCATCGCCGTCCACCTCGAACGGGCTGGGCAGCGCGTTGCGGTCGCCCAGCCAGCGCTCCGCCCAGTCGGCGAAGGCGATATAGCCGATCGATCCGCTATTACCGGTATCGATCGCGGCGTAGCTGCGCCGCACGCCCGCTTCCATCTCCGCGCGGGTGGTGCGCCCGTCGCCATCGGCATCGAACCCCGCCAGGGCCATGCCGACCGGCTCGACCACGAAGGTCGCCGGCGGCTGACCGGGGCCGGCGGGCGGGAGGACCGGCGGGGGTGGCGTTACGGCTTGAAGCAGCAGGGCGAACAGCATGCCACCGTGATGCCAGCATCGCCGCCGGATCGCCAGCGATCGATTATGCCGTCAACGGCGGCCGGCCTGCGTCGTGACGGTGGCCTTGCGTTCCATCGGCCCGCCGCCATGCTCCCGGCTGAATTGCTGTATGACCCCCCTGACGATCTGGTTCGCAATGCCGCCATAGGTCGTGTTGAAATCGTGCCCCGAATACGGGAACAGGATCAGGCGCACGGTCGCGCCCGCGGCCTGCGAACGTCGCGCGAATTCCTGTACGTCGGCAACCGGCAACAGCGGATCTTCGCGTCCGGCCATGATGAGCGTCGGCGGATTTCGGCGGTCGGCATAGCGACGCAGGTCCAGCGCGGCATAGCGCTCCGGGTAACGCTCCGGCGATCCACCGAGGTACAGCGTCATGTAATGGCGCTGTACCGCCTGCATCTCGCCGTCATGCAGCCAGGAATTGCGCGGGTCGATCAGGGGCGCCCGCACCCACACCGCCGCGGGCCGTGGCACCTGCGCGCCGCATGCGGTGGCGCCACGACCGGGGCCGGCGGAATAGGCTGCCGCCATCGCCAGATGCGCGCCTGCGGATACGCCGCTCAGCGTCAGCCGGCGGACGTCGACGCCCAGTGCATCCGCATTGCCGGCAATCCAGCCCAGCGCGCACCGGACGTCTTCCAGCGCCAGATTCCAGGTCGGCCGTCCGGGCCGCGCCAGGCGATAGTCGATGCTGACGACGGTCCAGCCCCGCCGCGCGTAATGCCGCATGTTCGCCGCGCCGACCCGTCGATCGCCGCCGACGAATCCGCCGCCGTGGACGATCATCATCACCGGTGTGCGCTCCAGCCGCAGCGCGGCGGGCGGTCGATAGATATCAAGCCACAGCGGTTCGCCGGCGGGCGCGGCATAGATGCGGCTTTCGTCCGGCGCGCCCGTTTCGCTGAAATGCCGCAACGACAACGTCTTGCCGATCCTGATCGGCACGTCGTTGCGATAGGCGATGACGAGGAAATGGCCGATGATCCCGCCCGCAGTCAGCACCATCAGCGTGGCGGCCGTCCGCAATCCAAGGGTCGCACGCGTCGATCGGCGCAGGTCGAACAGGATCGCGACGATCAGCGCGGCGATACCGCCCAGCAGCAACCAGGGCGCGGCATTGGGTACCACCTCGATCGCATACAGGCGCAGCATCGGGATCACCGGCACCAGCGCCGACCATAGCAGGATCAGGCTGCCCGCGACGAACAGCCCCGTGACCGTCATCGTGCCGGTCCGCAACAAGCGCGTCGCCGCGTTCATGTCGTCGATCCCGATACGGCGGCGAGCGGTATCGGCGTGGCCGCGTCCGCCGTCGCCGGCCGACGCGGGATCATGCCCAGCACGCCGGCGATCCCGGCATGACGCGCCAGCCCCATCTGCAAGGCGATCAGGCTCAGGATCGTCGTCGCCAGCATCGGCAGGCCGACCATCCCGGCGTTCGTCCACAGGCCGAACAACATCGGGTGCCACAGATAGAAGAACAGGCTGTTGCGTCCGATCTCCGCGACCACCGGAATGGTGTACGGGATCGTGCGGATGCGTGGCAGCAGATAGATCAGCGCCAGCGACGACAGCAGGCTCGCGGCGACCTCGCCCGCAAGGTTCGGCTCACCGTACAGCTTGCACCACCAGACCACACCGATCGGGACCAGCATAATTGCCGCGATAGTACGCCAGCGATCGGGCGCCCGTCGTGCAATCCACAGGCCGTAGTAAAAATAGATCGGATAAATAAAAAACCGACGATCCAACAGCGACGCATGCGCCGCCTGCGTGACATGGCCTACGCCAAACACGTACATCGCGCCAATACTCAAGGGAATCGCAATCCCCAGCATCGCGACCGGGCTCAGCCGGCTGCTCGCGGCCACAACGATGAACGCCATCAGTACGGGCACGAACCAGAAGTGATACGGCGGACGAACCAGCATCGTGTAGGGCGTCAGCAGCGCAACCTGCTGGGTGATAATTAGATAGACGATCAACGCAGCGACCCACGGCATGATCAGGCGCGCATTGTAGCGTCGTAGCAATCGCGGCAGAGGCGTCGCGCGTGCGCGTTCGAGGCTAAACAGATAGCCCGACAGACCGATGAACAGCGGCATGCGAAACCCGGTCCCGAGCCAGGTCAAGAGGCTCGTACGATCGGCGAGTTCTCCGTAATGACCCAGGATGACGGCCAGTACGAGCAACCCGCGGACGCTGTCGATCGCCGTATTGCGGCGGCCTGGATCGGCCGAACCCATCAATGCCACCGCCCGCTCCGCCCCGAGATCGCCCCTGTATTCGCCTGCCTTAGCAAGCAAACGGTTAAGGAGAGATAGGCCCGGATGGACACGGTCGCTCAACGGACGATACGCAGTCCCTTGCTCCTGTCCGTCGCAACGTGCAGCAAGTCGTCGACCTGTGCCGCAAGATCGACTTGACGGAACGGTTTGGCAAGACGCGGTACGTCGGAGGGCACGTCCGTTCCGGTCGCCGCATAGCCGGTGATCAACAGCATCGGCAAGGCATGGCCGCGGCCGCGCAACTCGCCGATCAGCGCCGCCCCGGTCATACCTGGCATCAAATAATCGGTGACCAGCAGATCGACCTCGGCGCCGCTACGGATCACCGTCAGCGCCTGACTGCCCGATGATACCTCGACCACCTGATAGCCGATATCGCGCAGCATGTCGGCGGTCGCCAAACGGACGATGTCCTCATCGTCGACGAGCAATATCCGGGCGGCTCGCCGCGCCTGCATCGGTTCACTGCGCCGATCGGCAATGACTGTCGGCTCATCCTGCGTCGCGGGTAACCACAGTTCCACGCTGGTGCCCTGACCGGGTTCGCTCGCCAGCGTCAATGTGCCGCCCGATTGCGCGGCCAGACCGTGAATCATCGAAAGGCCGAGCCCTGTGCCCTTGCCGACGCCCTTGGTCGAAAAGAACGGCTCGGTCGCGCGAGCCAGCGTCGCCTGATCCATACCGACGCCTGTGTCACCCGCGAGGATCCGCACATAACGCCCGGCATCCAGGCCAATGGCGTTGCGTCGGGTGAGCGACGCGTCGGCGACCGTAATGGTCAATTGGCCGCCGCCGGGCATGGCATCGCGTGCGTTGATCGCGAGGTTGAGCAACGCCAGTTCGAGCTGATTGGGATCGACGCGGGCGGGCGGCAGGCTCGGCGGAACCTCGAGTACCACCTTGATCGTCGGGCCGAGCGAACGACGAATCAGGTCGACCATACCGTCGATCAGTGCACCGATATCAACCGCTTTGGGTTGAAGCGCCTGTCGCCGGGCGAATGCTAGCAGTCGCTGGGTCAAAGTCGCCGCGCGCTCCGCCGCCTGTAGCGCGCCGCCAACCATCCGCTGCGTGCGCTCGTCATCCAGATGACGGCGGCGGACCATGTCGAGACTGCCGACGATCGGCGTGAGCAAATTATTGAAATCATGCGCGACCCCGCCGGTGAGTTGGCCGATCGCGTCCATCTTCTGTGCCTGCGCCAGCTGGACATCGGCCTCTTTGCGGGTGGTGATGTCGGTCACGACGCCCGTCATACGAACCGGTTGGTCTGCCGAGTCGAAGCGGATGCGGCCTTTTTTGGTGATCCACCGCTGGCTGCCATCCGCCCCACGGATCGGGCATTCGATATCGAGCGTGCCGATAACGAGAGCGTTTTCGAATGCGGCGGCGATCGCATCGCGCTGGCGGGGGTCGACATGCGACAGCATCCGCTCGATCGACCATTCCGGCTGCGGCTCGGCATAGCCGAAGATCTCGTCGTGGCGAAGGCTGCGCTGTATTGTGCCGCTGGCGAGGTCGAGGTCCCAACTGCCCATGCCAGCGGCATCGAGCGCAAATTCCAGACTGCCGCGCGCCGCCTCCAGCTCCGCGGTCCGCTGCTTCACCGCTGCTTCCAGCATCGAGGCTGCCCAGCGGACTTCGTATTGCCGCGTTCGCGCCTTGATCGCCGACCGGATCGCACCGAGCATCGCCTCGGCATGCAGCGGGCGTTCCAGCAGCACGACGTTGCCAAGGTCGCCGACCCGTTCCGATGCCGCTGCGGATCGGGGGCCACGCGCACCATTGGCGAGCACAACGAACGGCAGGTCCGACCAGGTGGGTTGCGCCGCCACCCAGGCGATCAACGGTGACCGATCCTCTGCCGCGAGCGCTTCTTCGGTGATGAGCACGGCTGCGACGTCGTTCGACAATGCCGCCATCAGGGCGGGCAGATCGGCGACGACGTCCGCCCGAATGCCGCCACGCCGTAGCAGGTCGGCCGCCACCGCCGCATCGCGTCCGCGGGGAGCTAGGATCAGGACGGCCCCGTCCATCTCAGGTGACGATATCGTCGCCACGATCGCCCACGGGTATGGCATCGTGCGACGCCAGCAGTGCAACGCCTTCGCCCTGGAACGTCGGCACGCCGGTCAGCACGCCACGGAACTCCTTCAGCGGTTCGCCAAACGTCAGGCCCGCCTCCTCAATCCGGAATTCGCGGATCATCCGTTCATGACGCGCGGTTCGTGTCTTAATGACCGATATCGCCTGGCGTACCTCACCGAACGCCTCGAAATAGCGCAACTGGACCGCAGTGTCTGCGAGATAGCTGAGATCGACGTCGGCGCGCACGTCGCCCATGATGCCGTGCATTCCCAAGATCAGCATCGACACCACGCCGCGCTGGCCCAGATAGGTCAGTAACTCGTGCATCTGAAGGATTAGGAACTGCTCGCTCGGCATCGACTGCAGGTACGCATTGAGGCTGTCGACCACGATCATTCGCGCGCCGTCCTGCTCCACCGCAGCGCGCACGGTCGCGGCGAATTCGCCTGGCGACAGCTCCGCAGGATCGATCGCCCGCAGCGTCAATTGTCTCGAATCGATGAATGGCTGCAAATCCATGCCAAGCGCCTTCGATCGCGCCTTTAATGTCGCCGCCCGTTCGTCGAACAGGAAATAGGACGCCGGATCGCCGCGTTTCAGGGCGGCGACCATGCATTGGACCGTTGCAGTAGTTTTACCGACGCCCGCCGGACCGGTCAGCAGCGTCGCGGTGCCGGTGACGAGGCCGCCGCCCAGCAGCGCATCGAACGCCGGTGAACCCGTAGACACGAACGGCATCTCGCCATCATCGTGATGTTCCGACGCCACCAGCCGCGGATAGACGCACAGGCCGCCGCGTTCGATCTCGAAATCGTGATAACCGCCGCGGAAGCGCACGCCGCGCATCTTGACCACATGCATGCGGCGACGCTGCGCCCCAAAACCCGACAGCGTCTGTTCCAGCGAGATGACGCCATGCGCGATGCTGTGCAATTGCAAGTCGCCACCCGAGGCGCTCTTGTCGTCGAGGACCAGCACGGTGCACTGGCGGGTCGAGAAATAATGCTTCAGCGCCAGGATCTGCCGGCGATAACGCACCGGACTTTGCGCCAGCAGCCGCAACTCGGACAGACTGTCGATGACGACGCGGGCCGGCCGGATCTCGTCCACCCTGGCCATGATCGCCCGTACCGTTTCGCCGAGTTCGACCTCGCTGGGGTGCAGCAGCGTCTGTTCGTGATCGCCACCCAGCCCGTCCGCAGGTACCATCTCGAAGATCGTGATCGGATCGAGCGTCCAGCCATGCGTGTCGGCGACCGCCCGCAGTTCCACTTCGGTCTCGGCGAGCGTGATATACAGGCCGGTCTGACCGGCAGCGGCCCCGGTCAACAGGAAACCGAGACCCAGCGTGGTCTTGCCGGTGCCGGGCGTTCCCTCGACCAGATAAAGCCGCTCGGGCGTCAAACCCCCGTTGAGGATGTCATCCAGCCCGTCGATGCCGGTGGACGCGAACACTGATCCTTGTTGTTGCGACACTGACGGTTCCTGCGCCTAATCCGGGTCCGCAAAAGGAAATTGCGATCGTAGCATGTGCTTAGTCGGCTTCGCCGCACGACGATAGCCATTCCCGGCATGCGATCCCGCTCAAGGGATCAGCAGCGAAGCGTCGCCGTAGGAATAGAAGCGATACCCCCGATCGATCGCATGCGCATAGGCTGCCTGCATCCGCTCCCGCCCCATCAGCGCCGATACCAGCATGAACAGTGTCGATTTGGGCAGATGGAAGTTCGTCAGCAGTCCGTCGATACCCCTGAACACGTAGCCGGGCGTGATGAAGATCGATGTATCGCCCGCGAGCGGTCGGATGACGCCATCCTCACCCGTCGCGCTCTCGATCAGGCGGAGCGAGGTGGTGCCGATGGCGATGACGCGACCCCCGCGGGCGCGGACGGCGTTCAGGCGGTCGGCGGTCGCGGCGTCGATCCGGCCCCATTCGGCATGCATGCGGTGATCGGCGGTATCGTCGGCCTTGACGGGCAGGAAGGTGCCGGCACCGACATGCAGTGTCAGCATCTCGTGCGAGACGCCTGCCTTATCGAGCGCGGCGATCAAGTCCGGCGTGAAGTGCAGCGCGGCGGTCGGCGCGGCGACGGCGCCGGGCTCGGCGGCGAACATCGTCTGGTAATCGTCGGCGTCCTGTGCGTCCGTCGGCCGCTTGGCCGCGATATAGGGCGGCAAAGGCATCCGGCCGGCGCGCTCGAGCAGCAGTTCGACCGGTTCGTCACCGGCGAAATCGAGCGCGAAGCTGCCGTCCTCGGCACGGTCCGATGCGGTAGCGGTGACACCATTACCGAAGTCGATCGCGTCGCCGTCACGCAGTCGCTTGGCGTTGCGGATGAAGGCGCGCCAGCGTCGCGCCCCTTCGCGCTTGTGCAGCGTCGCGCCGATCTTCGCGTCTCCACGCCGGCCGTCGAGCCGGGCGGGAATGACGCGGGTGTCGTTGAAGACGAGGCAATCGCCAGCGCGCAACTGGTCGGGCAGATCGCCCACCGTCAGATCGCGCGTCGCATTGCCATCAAGCACCAGCAGCCGGGCAGTGTCGCGCGGCACCGCCGGCCGCAGCGCGATGCGTTCCGGCGGCAGCACGAAATCGAAGAGGTCGACTTTCACTTTGCGGCAGCGGGTGCCCTGGTGGCGGACGCGCGCTTCGGTACGGCCTTGCCCGCCGGACTGCTGCTGCCGGGCAGAGTCACGGGCGCGCCGAGCGTTACCGGCGCAGGCGCGGCGGCAGGCGTGTAGGGGGGAGGGTTGTCGGCGGCGATATAGGCGCGGATGACCTTGGTGGGGTCCGTCGGCGGCTCACCGCGTTCGATCGCGTCGACATATTGCATGCCCTCGATCACACGGCCGAAAACGGTGTACTTTTTGTCCAGGTTGAGGCGCGGCTGGAAGACGATGAAGAACTGGCTGTTGGCGCTGTTCTCGTCATCGGCACGTGCCGCGGACACGACGCCGCGGACGTGGGGGAGGTAGTTGAACTCCGCGGCGACATTGGGGAGCGTCGACCCGCCGGTGCCGTCGCCCTTGGGATCGCCGCCCTGCGCCATGAAGCCGTCGATCACGCGATGAAATGCAAGACCGTTGTAGAAGCCCTGGCGGGTCAGCAGCTTCACCCGCTCGACCATCTTCGGCGCCACGTCAGGACGCAGCCAGATCGTTACCCGTCCACCGTCGGAAAGGTCGAGGAGCCACAGATTTTCCTTGTCGGTGGTCAGCGGCGGGGTAGCGCGGCCGGCGACCTCTACCGGCAGCGTCTGCGCGAATGCAGGCACCGCGAACAGGCACAGGAGGAACGCGAACAAACGGGCGAACGGACGCATGAAATTTCCAACTCTGGTGATGCCGGGCGGCTTAAACCAAATCACTGATTGCACCAAACTGAACATCGTGGCCGGAATGGGGCGGAGACTTGCTGGTGGCGGGGAAAGGAACCGGCAGTCGGAAGAGCTCTGACAACAATGTAGCCTGAGCGACGATAAGGGGGGATCAGCTGCCCTTGCGGCCCAGCACCTCGACTCGCGCAACGACCTCCTCGCAAACGGCGGGTGTCACGAACTTCCCGATCGGTCCGCCGAACAGCGCGATTTCCTTGACCAATCGACTGGCGATCGGTTGCAGCGCGACGTCTGCCATCAGGAATACCGTCTCGACCCGCGGGTTGATCTGCTGGTTCATCCCCGCCATCTGATATTCGTACTCGAAGTCGGCTACCGCACGCAGACCGCGGATGATGACCTTCGCACCCTCGCGCTCGGCGAAATCCATCAGCAGTGAATCGAACGCGACGACGTCGATCGCACCCCCGACATCTGCCACCTCTCGGCGCACGATCGCCATCCGTTCCTCGATCGTGAACATCGGCGATTTGGATGGATTGGTCGTCACCCCGATCACCAGTCTGTCGACCAGCTTCGCACCGCGGCGAATGATGTCCATATGCCCCAGCGTCACGGGGTCGAAAGTGCCGGGATAGACGCCGATCCGTTCACTCATTTCGTTGCCCCCGAATGGCCTCAATGGTCCCGTTCGACCACGTAGCGCGCAACGTCGCGCAACACATCCGCCTCTGGCCCATGGCCATGCAGATGCTGCACCGCCTGATCCACCAGCATGCGGCATTGTTCGCGCGCACGGTCGATGCCGAGCAGCGACAGGAACGTCTCCTTGCCCGCGCCCTCGTCCTTGCGCAGCTTCTTGCCGGCGATCGCCTCGTCGCCCTCGGCATCGAGCAGATCGTCGGCGATCTGGAAGGCGAGGCCGAGGTCGTGGGCATAGCCGCGCAGGCCGGTGCGACCCTCCGGCGGCACCCGGCCCAGAATCGCGCCCATTTCGACCGATACAGAAATCAACGCACCGGTCTTCATCTGCTGCAACCGGGTGACGGTCGGCAGGTCGAACCGTGATCGTTCGGCGACCAGATCCATCATCTGCCCGCCCGCCATGCCCGAAGGGCCGGACGCGCGAGCGAGTTCCATCACCAGATCGGCGCGCACGAACGGGTCCGGATGCGTATCGGGATCGGCGAGAATCTCGAATGCCAGTGCGTGCAGGCAATCGCCCGCGAGGATGGCCGTCGCCTCGTCATACGCCTTGTGCACGGTCGGCTTGCCGCGGCGCAGATCGTCGTCGTCCATCGCCGGCAGGTCGTCGTGGATCAGCGAATAGACGTGGATCGCTTCCACAGCCGTCGCGACCTCGCCCGAACAGTCGCGCGACACGCCAAACAGGTCGGCGGTGGCGCACAGCAGCAGCGGTCGCAGCCGCTTGCCGCCGCCGATCGCGGCATGGCGCATCGCTTCATACAGGCTCGACCGGGGATCGTCCGGCACCGCAAGCAATCGGTCGAACCGCGCGTCGATGTCGGCCGACACGGTCGCCATGGCGTCCGCTAACGCAGGCTGCATCGCCTCAGCCCGCGGCAAAGGGGCGGGTACCGGCGGCCTTGCCGTCGGCATCCAGACGGATTGCCTCGATCCGGGCCTGCGCGGCGTCGAGCCGTTCCGCGCAGCGCTGGCGCAGGCGGTCGCCCCGCTCGTAAAGCTGGATCGACTCGTCCAGCGTCGCCTCTCCGCTTTCCAACCGGCCGACGATGCGTTCCAGTTCCTTGAGGGCGTCCTCGAACGACAGGGTTTCGATCGGCGTATCCATGCGTGTCGCTATGCGGCACGGGCGGGGCGGGTGCAAGAAGCGGGATCGCTCGCGATTGCGGCGCGTTGGCCGTTGATGTTCACAAGTATCGATCCCGCTACCGGCATCGCCGGCGCCAGCATTGCCGAGCTCACCGCCGCCGAACTGGAGGACAAGATCGCCCGCGCCGCTGCCGCGTATGTGCGATGGCGGACGACGACGTACGACGAGCGGACCGCCTTGCTGGAACGTATCGCGGAACAGTTCGAGGCCAATGTGCGCGAACTGGCGGAGATCGCGACGCGCGAGATGGGCAAGACCCTGTCATCGGCCATCGCCGAGGTGCAGAAATGCGCCGCGGCGTTTCGTCACTATGCCCAGGAGGGACCGGCGATGCTCGCGCCGGCAACGTTCCAGACGCCAAACGGTCCCGCCACCGCGCGCTGGCTGCCGCTGGGACCGGTACTGGCCGTCATGCCGTGGAATTTCCCGTACTGGCAGGTCGTTCGCTTTGCCGCGCCGACGATCATGGCGGGCAATGTCGGGTTGCTGAAGCATGCTTCGCTGACGCAAGGGTGCGGCGCGGCGATCGAACGGATGATCGTCGCGGCGGGTGCGCCCGCCGGCTTGTTTCAGAACCTTGCGATCAAGAGCGACAAGGTTGATGCCCTGATCGCAGATTCGCGCATCGTTGCGGTGACGCTGACCGGCAGCGAGAGCGCGGGGATCAAGGTCGCCGAGGCGGCGGGGCGTCACCTGAAGAAAGCGGTGCTGGAACTGGGTGGGTCGGATCCGTTTATCGTCATGCCCTCGGCCGATCTAGACGCTGCGGTCCAGCAGGCGGTGAAGGCGCGGGTGCAGAACACCGGCCAGTCGTGCATCTGCGCCAAACGGATGATCGTCCATACCGACGTCTATGATGCTTTCCTGGAGCGGTTCTCGACGGCGATGCGCGCAGTCAAGGCCGGCGATCCGATGGACGGCGACACCGACATGGGACCGCTGTCGAGCGAAGAGCAGCGCGCCACCACGCTCGGCCAGCTCGAGGCGATCCGGCGCGCCGGCGGCAAGCTGTTGTTCGGCGGCGAGGCGTTGCCAGGCAGGGGCGCTTATATGTCGGCCGGAATATTGGTCGACGTGCCGATCGATCATCCGGCGGCGCAGGAGGAATTGTTCGGTCCTGTCGCGATGGTGTTCCGCGCCGCCGATATCGACGCCGCGATCGCGCTGGCGAACGACGTGCCGTTCGGCCTCGGATCGTCGGTCTGGACACGCGACCCGGCCGAGCGCGACCGGTTCGAGCGGGATATCGAGGCTGGCATGATCGCGGTGAACGCGATGCTGGCCTCCAGTCCGGAGGCCCCGTTCGGCGGTATCAAGCGGTCGGGTTACGGGCGGGAGCTCGGTCCATACGGGCTGCACGAATTCATGAACCTGAAGACCGTGATCGGCTGATCAATCAGGTACGGCGCGCGGTCCAGGTATAAAGGACGGAGAAGCCCATCAGCCCCAGGTCGATCGCCGCCTGCACGCGATGGGGTTGTGTATCACCAACGTCATGGGTCAACAGGCGGATGTTCGGAGTCGGGTGGCGCACCGCTACGATCGTCACGACCGCCAGTGCGGCGATTGCCAATTTACGACGGTCCGTCATCCAGCATGTCCTCCCCGACGATGCGTAGCAGAAAGTCGAGGCGGCTGCCAGCGGCCCGTCAGGCGGCGTCGGCAAGCGTCGCGCCGTTACGCACGCGGTCGCGGCCTGCCGCCTTCGCCTCGAACAAGGCGCGATCGGCGCAGCGATACATCGCCTTCCAGTCAGTCTCGCGGGTCAGCGGGCCGATGCAGGTGCCGATGCTGGCAGTGACGGTCAGGTCGAACGGCATCCGCTCCATGCGCAGCCTGTCGAGCACGCCACGCGCGTCGAGTGGCGCCTCGGCCGGAGCGATCATCGCGAATTCCTCGCCGCCGACGCGCGCTACCAGCGCCTCGGGCGTCGCGGAGGCGCGCAAGGCCCTTGCGATCACGCGCAGCACCTCGTCGCCGCCGTCATGGCCGATCGTCTCGTTGATGCTCTTGAAATGGTCGATGTCGATCAGGATCAGCTGGTGGTCTTCCGTCCGCCCGATCGCATTGTCCAGAAAAGCGCGGCGGTTGAGCAGGCCGGTCAGCGGATCGGTCGCGGCGAGCAGGCGGGCGGCGATCTCCTGCTCGCGTGCCTCGTCCCGCTCGACGCTGAGCAGGCGAATGCGATAGGCGACGCCGAGCGACGACAGCGCCGCCTCCAGCGCCATCGCCAGCAGCGTCGAATTGTCGATCCACATCTGCCAGCCGATCAGGTTGAACGCGGCGAGGACACGGACGCCGGCCAGCGCAACCGGCGCGCCCCAGGCGAGGGCGAAGATCCAGAGATAGTTGCTGCGCCGCCGCCAGGCGCGGACAAGCACCGGCACCAGCCAGGTGATCACCAGCAGATACGCGAAGGTGCTCAGCGGATCGGTAATGTCCGCAAAGCGCGGTGACAGAATGGCGTAGCTGCCGGTGGCGATCAGCAGGAACGCGATGACGAGGTTGCTGTACGGCCGCAGCCAGCCGTCGAAGACGCGCTGTTCCAGAAATGCGCGGGCGAACACCATCGCGGTCGCGGCGGACCAGCCGAGCAGCACATAGCTCAGCCGCTGCCGATCGTTGTTGTCGATACCGGTCAACTGGCCGAGCAGCCCCGATGAGGTGAAGGCATAGGCCAGCAGGCACAACACCATCAGGCAATAAGCCGGCTGGAACGCCTGCCGCAGTGCTGCCCAAAGCGCCAGATTGTAGACGAGCAATGCCAGGCACATGCCGGCGAAGGCCGCATAGAGCGCCGCCATCGTAATTTCGGTATTGGCAGCGGTGCGGTGATCGACCAGCGCCGGTCCTACCAGTACGCCACGACGATTGAGCGATCCCTCGATATGCCAGAGCAGCCGCGTCGGGTGGACGTGATGGCGTGGCAATGCCAGCTGCACCACGGCGCCCAGCATCAGATGCTCACCGGCGGTGGCGCTGGTGAAGCCGATATGCCGGATCGCGCCATCGGCATACAGGACGTAGAGGGTGACCCGGTTCTGCCACAGGCTCGCCTGCCGGACCTGGGTGACGGGGCCGCCCACTGCAGCCTGTGGCAGCGGTTGCGACAGGACCCAGAAATCGCCCGCGCCGAAATCGGTCGCTCTGGTCGTACAATCGAACCGGTCGGGATGCGCGAACAGCGCCCCTGGCAACGCGTCGCCAGCGATCCCGGACAACAATGTTGCGGGCAAGATGCAGGTCCGCAGCGGCGTACCGGTAGCCGCGACCGCCGGCGCAGCGACGATGCTTGCCAGCAGCAGCAGCAGGGTGGCAACGATGCACCGGATCGGAGGCCACTTCGGCATGCACCCCTAGTAAGTCATCGTTTCCAAAGCTTTGGTAAACGGCATGTCAGGGATACGAAGGATTGGCCTGGAACGGGCGAGGACAGGCGATACCAATGGCAGATATCCCGGTGAACGCGTTCGTTGCACCGGACGTGCAGACCGAATCAGCCTAGGCTGCAATGCGACGGGAGATCGTCGAGGAGTTGGGCATCGTCGTGGTCGCCGCACGCTTGCTGTGCTTCGTCGACCAGATCGACGTGGCGCGGGGGACGCATTGGGTCGCACCGATCTATCGCGCCGATGCCTTCACTGGAACTCCGCGCAATATGGAGCCGGCGAAGCACCACGGACCTGAATGGTTTCCGCTGGATGCCATGCCCGATGCGCTGACCACCCCGACGAAAGCTGCGATGACCGCGCTGCGGACGGAGTCACTGGAACCGCCGTTTCGCTAGACCCGCCCGGCGGCGTGCGACCGTTCAAACCAGCATGTGGGGCTGTCGCGGGCCCAGTACCGTCAGGCCGGTGTCCTCGATCATGACACGTAGCGCGAATGGCGGCAGCAGCGGAACGTCCGCGATGCCGCTATCCCAACCGGGGCCATCGACGATCAGGCGCACCATCACCGTAACCAGGGCCGCGGCGAAACGGGGTTCCGCTTCGTCGCTGATAACAGTGAATATCCGTCGCATGCGACTGCATTCGTCTATCGCGGTTTGGGTCCACATGAGGGGAAAAGCGCCGACGGCGTCGTTCGACCGGATGCGGAACCCACTGCCGGAATCGGGCGATGCAGGCCGATCACGATGCAAGGGAGATACGTGGCAAAGGTCGTCGAAGCTGGTCCGGGCAAGATGCCATCCACCCAGCCAGCGGGCCACCGTCTTGCTGTCGATCATCCGCCCGGCCGCCGCGTCTGCCAGCGCCTTTGCATCGCTGGAGGCGCGAACGTCTGGGTCGGGGAGCAGTTGGGTAGGGGCGTCGAATGTCGGCACCCGAAAGCATTATCACCGATGCGGACCGAACTGGCTAAAGTCCGGTCCGTTTCGGAGGTTGTTCTAACGCTTACTTGGCATCGACCGGCTCGGCCTTGCCTTTCTTGCGCGGCTTCTTGGGCGCCGCGGCTTCGATCGCGAAGGACAGCGCGCCATCCTTCATCCGCACCGTCACCTCGCCGCCATGGACCAGCTTGCCGAACAGCAATTCCTCGGCCAACGGCTGCTTGATCTTTTCCTGGATCAGGCGACCCATCGGACGCGCGCCGTACAGCTTGTCATAGCCCTTCTCGGTCAGCCAGCTCTTCGCGGCATCGTCCAGATTGATGTGGACGTTGCGGTCGGCAAGCTGGAGTTCGAGCTGGAGGATGAACTTGTCCACCACCCGCGCGACCACCTCGGTCGGCAGATACCCGAACGGCACGATCGCATCGAGCCGGTTGCGGAATTCCGGCGTGAACATCTTCTGCACCGCCTGCTCGTCCTCGCCCTCGCGCGTCAGATTGCCGAAGCCGACCGTCTCGCGCGCCATGTCCGAGGCACCGGCATTGGTGGTCATGATGAGGATGACGTTGCGGAAATCCACCGACTTGCCGTGCTGATCGGTCAGGCGCCCGTTATCCATCACCTGCAACAGGATGTTGAACAAATCGGGATGCGCCTTCTCGATCTCGTCGAGCAGCAGCACGCAATGCGGGTTCTGGTCGACCGCATCCGTGAGCAACCCGCCCTGATCGAACCCGACATAGCCGGGAGGCGCACCGATCAGCCGGCTGACCGAATGCCGCTCCATATATTCGGACATGTCGAACCGCTGGAGCGGGATGCCGAGGATCGACGACAGCTGCTTGGCGACCTCCGTCTTGCCGACGCCGGTGGGGCCGGTGAACAGATAGTTGCCGATCGGCTTCTCCGGCTCGCGCAGGCCCGCGCGGGCGAGCTTGATCGCCGACGCCAGCTTCTCGATCGCGCTGTTCTGGCCGAACACGACGCGCTTGAGATCGGTCTCGAGACTTTCCAGCGCCGCCTTGTCGTCGGTCGAGACCGACTTCGGCGGGATGCGCGCCATCGTCGCGATCACCTGTTCGATCTCCTTGGCGGTGATCGTCTTCTTCCGCTTGTTCGCCGGCACCAGCATCTGCATCGCGCCGACCTCGTCGATCACGTCGATCGCCTTGTCGGGCAGCTTGCGGTCATTGATGTAACGCGCCGACAGCTCCACCGCCGACTTGATCGCATCGGGCGTATATTTGACGTTATGGTGATCCTCGAACGCCGAGCGCAGGCCGGCGAGGATCTTGATCGTATCCTCGATCGTCGGTTCGTTGACGTCGATCTTCTGGAACCGGCGCAGCAGCGCACGATCCTTTTCGAAATGGTTGCGGAATTCCTTGTAGGTGGTGGAACCGATGCAACGGATCGTGCCGCCCGACAGTGCGGGCTTGAGCAGGTTGGACGCGTCCATCGCGCCACCAGACGTTGCGCCCGCACCGATCACGGTGTGGATCTCGTCGATGAACAGCACCGCATGCGGCAGCTTCTCGAGTTCGTTGACGACCGCCTTCAGCCGCTCCTCGAAATCGCCGCGATAGCGGGTGCCGGCCAGCAACGACCCCATGTCGAGGCTGTAGATGACCGCTTCCTTGAGCACGTCGGGAACCTCGCCCTCGACGATCTTGCGTGCGAGCCCTTCCGCGATGGCGGTCTTGCCGACGCCGGGATCGCCCACGTACAGCGGATTGTTCTTCGACCGGCGGCACAGGATCTGGATCGTGCGATCCACCTCCGGCCCGCGCCCGATCAGCGGATCGACCTTGCCGATCTTGGCCTTTTCGTTGAGGTCGACGGTGAATTGCTTGAGTGCGCTTTCCGTCTTGCCCTTCTCCTGTCCCTTGGCGGGCTTGTCCTCCTCGGCGCCTTTCGGCGGCGTGGCGTCGGCGGTGCCGCCCTTGCCGACGCCGTGGCTGATGAAGCTCACGGCATCGAGGCGGCTCATGTCCTGCTGCTGCAGGAAGTAGACGGCATAGCTCTCCCGCTCGCTGAACAGCGCGACGAGCACATTGGCGCCGGTCACCTCGTCACGGCCCGACGATTGCACGTGCAGGATCGCGCGCTGCACGACCCGCTGGAAGCCGCTGGTCGGCGACGGGTCGGTCGAGGCATCGACCTTCAGTGCGTCGAGTTCGGTGTCGAGGTAGTGCGCGACGGTGGTCTTGAGCTCGCCCAGGTCGACGTGGCAGGCTTCCATGACCTTGGAGGCATGTTCGTCGCCGATCAACGCGAGCAGCAGATGTTCGAGCGTCGCATATTCGTGCCGACGCGAGGACGCGGCTTCGAGCGCCTTGTGGAGCGTAGTCTCGAGCGCGGGGGCGAAGGATGGCATTCAGATTACTCCAGTCGGACTATGGAGGCGCCGGGGGTGCGTCGCCGCGTCCTTTCCACCAATGTCGGTATCGGGGGCGCGTCCATCAAGCTCTTGACACCGCGACCGGAGCGAAGGGCTCTGTGCCCATCCGGTGCGGCAACGGCTCATCGCCTGAATAACGCGTCGGCGCTTGCGCGGTGGTTAACCGATCGATCGCGCGCGGCGCGGGTGCGAGCGATCTCACCTTCCAGCGCGGCAATGCGCGAATCCAGCTCGTCGACAGACAACGGATCGAGGTCCTGCCGCAGCAGCTCGGTCAATGCGTCGTTGGGACGCGAAGGGGCGTCGTCCAGATCCATCGTCTATCAACGTTGACCCTTGCCCCGGTGATGTCAATAAGGCGCGCGGATCGGACGCGAAGGATGCGACGGGATGAGCGAACTGCCCCAGATGATGCAGGCGATCGACCCGGAGGCGCCGGGCGGACCGGAGGTGCTTCGGCTGGTCGAGCGACCGGTGCCGCAGCCGGGTGCGGGCGAAGTGCTGATCCGCGTCGCCGCCGCCGGTGTCAACCGTCCCGACGTGCTTCAGCGCAAGGGCGGCTATGCGCCGCCACCGGGCGCTTCCTCGATCCCCGGTCTGGAAATCGCCGGTACGATCGTCGCGGTGGGCGAGGGAGTGGAGGACACGCAATTGGGTCAGCCGGTCTGCGCGCTGCTCGCCGGGGGCGGCTATGCTGAATACGCCGTTGCGCCCGCCGGTCAGTGTCTGCCGATCCCCGAGGGGTTGGAGATGATCGAGGCGGCGGCGATACCCGAGACGCTGTTCACCGTCTGGACCAATCTGTTCGAACGCGCCTTCGCAACCGAGGGCGACAGCGTGCTGCTACACGGCGGTACCAGCGGCATCGGAACGATGGCGATCGCGTTGTCCAACATCTTCGGCCTGACGATCATCGTCACCGCGGGATCGGACGCGAAGTGCGCGCGGGCGCTGGAACTGGGCGCGGATCACGCGATCAACTACAAGACGCACGATTTCGTCGAACAGGTGAAGGCGATCACCGACGGCAAGGGCGTCACCGCAGTCATCGATATGGTCGGCGGCGATTACGTGCCGCGCAACCTTCAATGCCTCGCCGACGACGGTCGCCACGTTTCGATCGCGGTGCAGGGCGGGCCACAGGCGACGATCCCGCTGTTCGAGATCATGCGCCGCCGCCTGACGTTGACCGGATCGACGCTGCGCCCGCGCGACACCGCCTTCAAGACGCTGGTGGCAGACGAGATCGCCCGTACGGTGTGGCCGCATGTCGAGTCCGGCCGGCTGCGCCCGGTGATCGATCAGGTATTTCCGCTTGGCGAGGCCGCGGCCGCGCACGCCCGGATGGAAGAGGGCGATCATGTCGGCAAGATCGTGCTGACGCTATAGCTGCCGTCGCACCTTGCCCTTCCGAGCAGTGCGCAGTACATCGCAGGTTATGACACGGCCGCTCCGATAAGGGGCGGCCCTATTTATTTCCGACGGAGTTTTCCCGTGGCCCAGCCGCTCATGCCTCATGCGACCGCTTCCTGGATGGTCGACAACACGTCGCTGTCTTTCGACCAGATCGCGGACTTCTGCGGTCTCCACATCCTGGAAGTGCAGGCGATCGCCGACGACACCGCCGCGACCAAGCTGACCGGGCGCGACCCGATCCGTGCGCACGAGGTGACGCAGGAAGAGGTCGACAAGGGCCAGGCCGATCCGGCCTATCGCCTGAAGATGATCAAGGGCCCCGAGCAGGTCCGCCGTACCAAGGGGCCGCGCTACACCCCGGTGTCGAAGCGTCAGGACAAGCCCGACGGCATCGCCTGGATCATCCGCAACCATCCCGAGATCACGGACGGCGCGATCAGCAACCTGATCGGCACCACCCGCACCACGATCGCCGCGATCCGCGATCGCAGCCACTGGAACATCGGCAACATCACGCCGAAGGATCCGGTGACGCTCGGTCTGACGACGCAGCGTGAACTGGATGCCGCGGTCGCCAAGGCGTCGAAGGCATCGGGCAACGAGGCCGCACCGACCGATACGCGCCTTGAAGGCGACCGCGAGGCGCTGATCGCATCGTTGCGGGCTGAGCGTGACGCAGCGGCGCGCGGTGTCGATGTCGATCATAACGATCCCGCGGCGGCGGCGGCGGCACTGTTCAACGATCCGTTCAAGCGCTGACGCGGTCCGGCCGAACTGTGTCTCCGATCCTGCGAGAGCAGGAACACGTAATGCGTTGGCACCGGCGGTGAGTCTCGGCTAGCCTCCCCCGAATACTTGGGAGAGCGCGCATGTGCGACGAATTGACCGCCGCCGATACCGACCGTCATCTGTCCCGGCGTCAACTGGGTGCCGCCGCGGGCGCGATCGGCGCGGCGGTGCTGCTGCCCGCTCCGGCGAACGCGAAGCCGATCAAGGGCCGCGACGTGGTCATCACCACGCCCGATGGCCAGTGCGACGCCTATTTTACCGCACCGACGGCCGGCAAGCATCCGGCGGTGCTGATATGGCCCGACATCATGGGCCTGCGTCCCGCGTTCCGCACGATGGCGGACCGGCTCGCCCAGTCTGGCTACGCAGTGCTGGTCGTCAACCAGTTCTACCGCTCGGCCAAGTCGCCGATCGTCCAGCCGGGCGAGTCGTTCGACCAGCCGGCGGTTCGCGAACGGATCACGCCATGGCGGGCGGTCCTGACGCCCGCGGCGGTAACCAGCGACGGCAAGACCTTCGTCGCCTTCCTCGACACGCAGAAGGAAGTGGATACGAAACGCGGTATCGGCAGCGCCGGCTATTGCATGGGTGGGCCGATGGTGATCCGCACCGCGGCAGCCTCATCACGGATCAAGGCTGGTGCCTCGTTCCACGGCGCAGGGCTGGTCAACGATGCCCCTGACAGCCCGCACAAGCTGGTCCCGCAGTTGCGCGGCGGTTATCTGATCGCGATCGCCACCAACGACGATGCACGCAACCCGAACGACAAGGTCGCGCTGCGGGAGGCATTCACGACCGCGAAGCGCCCTGCCGAGATCGAGGTCTATGACGGTGCGATGCACGGCTGGTGCGTGATCGACAGCAAGGTCTACAATCAGCCACAGGCCGAGCGCGCGTGGGGAAAGATGCTCGATCTGTTCGCGAACAACCTCGATCGCCACGCTTGACACTGGAGACAGGATCGTTCGATCTTTGTTCCGGCGAGTCTGATGAGAGAATTGCAAATGGCCGACCTGATTCTTTACACGAACCCGATGTCGCGCGGTCGGATTGCGCGCTGGATGCTGGAGGAGGCCGGCGTCGACTACGATGCCGTGTTGCTCGACTATGCCTCGACGATGAAGGAGCAGCCGTTCCTGTCGGTCAACCCGATGGCGAAGGTGCCGGCGATCATTCACGGAGGCAAGACGGTGACGGAATGTGCCGCGATCTGCGCCTATCTTGCCGAGGCGTTTCCCGGTGCCGGCCTCGCCCCACGCGAAGACGAACGGGCGGACTATTATCGCTGGCTGTTCTTCGCGGCCGGGCCGGTCGAGGCCGCGATCACCAACCGCTCGCTCGGTGTCGCGCCGACCGATCAGCAACAGCGGATGGCTGGTTATGGCACCTACGACCGCATGGTCGATGTACTGGAACAGGCGGTGGCGGCGCATGAATATATCGCCGGCGATCGGTTTACGGCAGCGGACGTCTACGTCGGGTCGCAGGTGATCTGGGGCGCGCAGTTCGGTTCGCTACCGAAGCGCGACGCGTTCGATGCTTATATCGCGCGGCTGACGGCGCGGGAGGCGTATGAGCGGGCCGCGGCGCTGGACGACGCGGCAATGGCCGCGATGGCTGCCACCTGAGCTGTCACTGTGGTCAGTGCGAGCGAACCGAAGGCCCCGGCGCGTCTTGATAAGGCGCTTGCTACGGCTACGGGTTGTCTGCACCTCTCCCGGTCACGGAGGACAGCAGTCGGGGAACATCCCGAGGTGACGACAAGGGCCTGACGCCGATCGACACGAAGCCGACGGTGTGACCGCCGTTATCGCGGCGCCCTGCGTCGCGTCGGCAATGCCACCATGATCGCATCGCGCTCTGCCGGCGTCATCACGCTCCACGCGGCGATTTCGTCCAGCGTGCGACCGCAGCCGCGGCACAGGTCCCCGGCGTCGATGGCGCATACGCCGGTGCAGGGACTGACGATCACCACCGGCGGCACCGGCTGGATCACGGCATCGGACGGGCGGCGGGGGCGACCGCCGCCCGGCATCAGAGCGCGATCACCGCGTTGAGGAAGTCCGGGATCGGACCGTTCCAGCCTTCGTCCGGACCATCGTCGCGCTCGTCGCGACGCGGACGACGATCATTGCGGTCATCGCGGCGCACGTCGCGCCGCGGCGGCGGCGTGAACGTCGGCCCGGCGCGCGGCGCGCGTTGCGGACGTTCGGTCTGCTGCGGAGCTGCCTCGACCTCCGCCTCGCGCTCGACCTGCGGCGCTTCCTCGACTTCGGCACGCGGTGCGCGCTCGCGCCGGCCCTCACCACGCGGCGCACGCTCGCGGCGGGCACGACGCGGTTCTTCCGTGGCCGGAGCTTCCGCCTTGGGAGCGGCGCCGATCTCGAGCCGATCGATCTTCTGCCCGGTCAGCTTCTCGATATTCTGGATGTTCTCGGCATCTTCCGACGTCACCAGCGTGAACGCGATGCCGGTCGCGCCACCGCGGCCGGTGCGGCCGATACGGTGGACGTAATCGTCGGGATGCCACGGCGCATCGAAGTTGAACACGTGACTGACACCCTTGATGTCAAGCCCGCGTGCAGCGACGTCGGACGCCACCAGGATGTTGATCTTGCCGTCCTTGAACAGGTCCAGCTCGGCAATCCGCTGCGCCTGTTCCATGTCGCCATGGATCTCGCCGGATTTGAAGCCGTGCTGCTTCAGGCTCTTGTTGAGCTCGCGCACGGTGGTCTTGCGATTGCAGAAAATGATCGCGTTGCGCACCTCGTCGGTGTTCAGCAGCTGGCGCAGCGCGTCGCGCTTCTTCGCCGCCACGCCCGACACCGGCACCAGATATTGCTTGATGCTGAGGTTGGTCGATGCCGGCCGCGACACCTCGATCGTCTTGGGGTTGTCGAGGAACTTGTCAGCAAGCCGCTTGATCGGGGCAGGCATCGTCGCCGAGAACAGGAGAGTCTGGCGCGTCTTGGGCAGTTTGGTGCAGATTTCCTCGATATCGGGGATGAACCCCATGTCGAGCATCCGGTCCGCTTCATCGATGACCAGCATCGAGCAGCCGGTGAGCAGAATGTTGCCGCGCCCGAACAGATCCATCAGGCGACCGGGCGTCGCGATCAGCACGTCGACGCCTTTTTCCAGCGCCTTGATCTGGTCGCCCATCGACACGCCGCCGATCAGCAGCGCCATCGACAGCTTGGTGCCCGCGCCGTATTTCTCGAAATTCTCGGCAACCTGCGCAGCGAGTTCGCGCGTCGGCTCCAGAATCAGCGAGCGCGGCATGCGGGCGCGGCTGCGGCCGTGCGACAGGATGTCGATCATCGGCAGTACGAACGCGGCAGTCTTGCCCGTTCCCGTCTGGGCGATGCCAATCAGGTCGCGCATCATCAGTACCGACGGGATCGCCTGCGCCTGGATCGGGGTCGGCTCCGTATAGCCGGCGTCGGTGACCGCCGTCAGGAGTTCGTCGGAAAGGCCGAGGTCGGCGAAGCTCATGCCAAAAGGCTCATGCAAAGGTCCGGAAAAGAACGGCCGCACACGCGCGCAGCAACGCTAACCGGGCGCTTGCGGATTTGCCAGCAAAAGTCAAGAAAAGGCGGTCAGCGAGAGACCTGAAGCGTCTTGAACGTGCTGATTCCGCAACTGGCTCCCGAACGCATCCGGATGACGTCCCGATCGGCGCACACCTTTCCGTCGGCGGCGGGGCGCAGGTAGAAGCCGCTATAGAAGTCCATCGGTCCGCAATCGTCGTCCAGTTTCGCACGCAGACGCTTGCCGCCTGCCATCACGAGATCGACCGCACCAGCTTCGGTGATCAACGCGCCGCCAAGATCGGCGACGGCGACGCACTTCGGCCCCTTCTTTTCCTTGTAGCGGACGATCGGTGCCGGAATTGCGACGCGCCCGACCGATCGGCTCATGCTCATACGGGGAACGCGAATCACGACGCGTTCGTGGATCGTCGCCTGCGCCCATTGCACCCCGTCGAGTTGCGCCAGCGCATCGCCGACAAACGCGACGGCGGGTGCAGCGAGGGCGAGGAGGGATACGGGGAAGGCGGGATGCAGCATGGCAGGCTCCGGTTCCTAGCCACCGTCGTTGAACACGCGATGAACTTGGCCTAGCGCACCGCGGCATGACGCCCGCGCAATCCGCCATGCTCGATGCGCTCCGTCCCGATTTGGGACCGAACGGCATCATCACCGATCCTGCCGATATCGCACCATGGGAAACCGACTGGCGCCGGCGCTTCCACGGTCGGTCCCCGGCCTTACTGGCGCCGGCTTCGACCGCGGAGGTTTCGGCGATCGTCGCGGCGGCGGTGCGACATCGGGTTCCGCTGGTGCCACAGGGCGGCAACAGCTCGATGGTGGGCGGAGCGACCCCGCCTGCGGACGGTTCGGCGCTGATCCTGTCGTTGCGGCGAATGAATCGCATCCGGTCGGTCGATGCAGAAGCCGGGCTGGCGGTGGCGGAGGCGGGAGTAATCCTGTCCGACCTGCACGACGCGGCATCGGCGGTGGAGCGTCGTTTCCCACTTACGCTGGGCGCAAAGGGCAGCGCGACCATCGGCGGACTCGTGTCTACCAATGCCGGGGGAACGCAGGTGCTGCGCTTCGGATCGATGCGCGGCCTGGTCGCGGGGCTCGAAGTGGTGCTGGCGGATGGCAGCATCCACGACGGTCTGGCGGCGCTGAAGAAGGACAATCGCGGATACGACCTGACACAATTGCTGGTCGGGGCGGAGGGGACGCTGGGCGTCGTCACCGCCGCAACGCTCCGGCTGGTGCCTGTGCCTGAGATTCGTGCGACGGCCTGGGTGACGGTCGCCGACCCAAAGGCTGCCCTTATTCTGCTCCGCCGCTTCCAGCAGGCGACCGAGGCGCTGGAAAGTTTCGAAATCCTGCCACGCGAATCGCTGGCCGCGGTGCTCGCCTACGTTCCCGGCGCGCGGGCGCCGGTTGTTGGCGATCATGCGTGGCATGTCCTGATCGAGCATACCGATGCCATGGGAGCTGCGCTGATGGAGCGCCTGCTAGCCGATGCGCTGGGGGACAATCTGGTCGCCGATGCAACGATCGCCGCCAGCGAGGCACAGGCGGCAGCGTTCTGGCGCATCCGCGAGTCGATCTCCGACTCGGAACGGGCGTTGGGACCGGCATCGCAGCACGATCTGTCGGTGCCGGTGGAGACCATGCCGCGGTTCATGATCGAGGCGGCGGCGGCGTGCGAGGCGCGCTTTCCCGGGACGCACGCCAGCGGTTTCGGCCATCTGGGCGATGGCAACATCCACTTCCACGTCCGGGCTGCTCCGGGTACCGACCCGGACGTCTGGTATGCCGAGAACGTGCCGGAGGTGACGCGATTCGTCGACGATCTGGTCATTGCCGCGGGCGGGTCGATCGCCGCGGAGCATGGCATCGGCCAGATGAAGCGCGGCGAGCTGGAGCGGCTATCGTCACCGGCGCGGCTGGCGACGCTCCGCGCGATCAAAACGGCGATGGACCCGCTCTACATCCTCAATCCGGGCAAGCTCGTCGCGCTTGCGCCTGAGGCTGCGGCCCAATAGAGCAACGCGCCAACCGCGGCTGCGCCGCAAACACATTACGACGTGGAGAGTTCCGATGGCCAGCGCGCCGCTTCCCCTGTTCTACAATGGCCTCGAGCCGCTTTCGAGCGAGACCCACGCGACCTGGCGCGTGCGGCAGCAGGACAGTGCACCGTTCCTGGTCGGGCAGCATGCGGTGCCGATCACCACGGACGAATTCCCGATGGTGCAGCGTCACATGCCGATCGTATTCTCGGTTGGCGAAGATGCCATTCCGCTGGCGCTGATGGGCCTTAACGAAGGCGTCAACGTCTTCATGGGCGACGACGGCAAGCTGACCGAGACGAACTTCTACGTGCCGGCCTATGTGCGACGCTATCCGTATATGCTCGCCCGCCTGCGCCCCGACTCAGACGAGCTGTCGCTCTGCTTCGATCCGACGTCCGAAGCGCTCGGCGCGTTCGACGAGGGCGACGTGCTGTTCGAGAACGGCCAGCCGAGCCAGACGACAAAGGCGATTCTCGACTTCGCCGAGCAGTTCGAACAGGCCGGTGCGCGTACGCAGGCTTTCATGAACGAGCTGCGCGAGCAGGAGCTGCTGATGGAGGGCGAGGTGACGATCCAGGCCGATCAGAACCAGCAGCCGTTCGTCTATCGCGGCTTCCAGATGATCAACGAGGAAAAGCTTGCAGGCCTGCGCGGCGACCAGCTGCGCAAGATGTCGCAGTCGGGCATGCTGCCGCTGTTGTACGCGCACCTGTTCTCGCTGTCGCTGATGCGCGAAATCTTCGCGCGCCAGGTCACGCTGGGCAAGACGCCGCAGCCGCAGATCGGCTGATGCGCGGCGGGGGGGCGCCTGCGGCTCTCCCGACCGGCCGCCGGTGACTATCGTCCGCGCTTGACCCTGCCATGCGCGCGGGGGACTGTCGGATCCTTACGGCAAGGGACTCGACATGGCAGGATTTTCCCGCGGCGAATATTATTCCGGTGTCGCGATCGCCTTTCACTGGTCGATCGCGGTGCTGGTCATCGTCAATCTGGTTATCGGGATCGGCCACGACGCCATTCCGGTGCTGCGATCCCTGATGGGCGCGCATAAAGCGATCGGCATCACCGTGCTGTTGCTGACCGCCGGGCGCGTCGCCTGGCGCCTTGCCCATCGACCGCCCGCCTTGCCCGCCGGCACGCCTGTATGGGAAAAAGGCGTCGCCCACGCGACGCACTGGACCTTGTACCTGCTGATGATCGCGATGCCGCTGACCGGTTGGCTGATGGTGTCGGGGCCCGGTCCGCACCGACCGCTGCTGTGGTTCGGCCTGTTCGATGTTCCGACGCTGCCGGTCGGCAAGGGGCTGGCCGATCTTGGCCATGATGCGCACGGGCCGATCGGCTGGCTCATGGCGGCGTTGGTGGTGCTCCATATCGCAGCGGCCTTGCGGCATCACCTGATCCTGCGCGACACCGTGCTTACCCGCATGGCGCCTGCGTTGCGTCGATAGGTCCGGCGGCAGATTACGGCATCGGCTCGCGGAACAGGGCATTCGCAAAAATAATCATCGGGCGGGTACGTCGGGGTTGAACCAATCCACGGTTCACCTATTTTACTTCTGTACGGCGCTCGTGTCCCCCCTTTCGCGACGCCGTATGGCACACTTTCAGTGTGCCTCCTCCCTGAACCTTGGCCACCTCGTGCGAACAGCACGGGGTGGTTTTTTTATGTCGTTCATTCGGCTGCCAGCGCGGTGGCGCCTGCTTGCCCTGCCAGTGCCTCATCCGTGACAGCGTCGATCATCGTGCGCAGCATCGCGATGGTCTGCGCCATACCGGTGCCGGGCCGGTCGAGCATAGGGTCGAGATACAGAGTCCGGTCGATCTCGATCTGGATCGCGTGGATATTCCGCGACGGCGCGCCCTGCCGCTCCAGGATGTGACCGCCGGCGTAGGGGGTGTTGAGCGCGGTGCGTACGCCGGTTTGCGCCGCTGCCGCCTCCAGTCGCGTGACGAAGCGACCGGCGGATGCCTGGCCAAACCGGTCGCCCAACACGATCCGGGCATGCGGACCGACCGCTGGCATCGAATGTATGTCGAGCAGCACCGCGATCCCGAACCTGTCCCGCGCTGCGGCCAGCGTCATGGCAAGCGCTTCGTGATACGGGCGATAATCCTCGACGATACGGGCCGCGACCTCCGCCCCGGTGAAGCGGCGTCGCCACAGGTCGCCGGCCGCCCCGGCGCGACGGGGGACGAGCCCCAGACCGCTGCGCAACTTGGTCGACGCGGTGGGCTGACTATGCGATCGCGCGCCCTCGTCGACGCGGGCATCCCGCTCGGCCTCGCTGCGGTTGAGATCGATCCACGCACGGGCGCG
Organism: Sphingomonadaceae bacterium OTU29LAMAA1; assembly: GCA_024072375.1. Classification (NCBI taxonomy): domain Bacteria; kingdom Pseudomonadati; phylum Pseudomonadota; class Alphaproteobacteria; order Sphingomonadales; family Sphingomonadaceae; species Sphingomonadaceae bacterium OTU29LAMAA1. Next base: position 1,791,383 of record CP099617.1, on the reverse strand, counting down.
ATGTTGCACCAGCATCGTCTCGACCGATCGAGCGCCCTGCGCGACGTGATCGACGTAGCGATCCTCCAGCACCACCAATGCGGCTTCGGGCACGCGTAGCGCGGTGCGCAACGCCAGCGGATAATCACGGCCGGCGTGCGGCACCGACAGCACTACAGGGCTCAGCGGTGTGCCATCCGGCTCCTGACCGCCGATCCGTTCGAACGAAGCGTCCATCTGTGGCACGGCTTAGCGGTTTCGCGCGTTCGGCGCTCTGGAAATCTTCACACCTCATCGTCATAGATGCGGCCGCGAATGGGGACCGACGAAGCGATGATCAGAATCCTGCTGGCCGAAGACGACCAGATCATGCGCGAATATCTGACGCGGGCGCTGGAACGCGCGGGTTATGCCGTTTCGCCCGTGGATCGCGGTACGGCGGCGATCCCGTTGCTCGAAACCGAGACGTTCGACCTGCTACTGACCGATATCGTGATGCCCGAGATGGACGGCATCGAACTGGCGCGCCGCGCCGCCGAAATGGTGCCGGGCCTGCGCGTGATGTTCATCACCGGCTTTGCAGCGGTGACGCTGAAGGCCGGGCGGGAGATGCCAAATGCGCGGGTCCTGTCGAAGCCGTTCCACCTGCGCGATCTCGTCGCCGAGGTCGACCGCGTGTTTGAGGTGGGTAGTGTTAGTGGGTTGAGCTAATTTTACCGAATTGACCGCTTGCCAGCCGGGCCAGCCCCGGCTAATGGCCCACCTCCGGCGGGCGTGTAGCTCAGTGGTAGAGCACTGTGTTGACATCGCAGGGGTCGCAAGTTCAATCCTTGCCACGCCCACCATCGAAAGGGCCTCGAAAACCTGCGGGTTTTCGGGGCCCTTTTGTTTTGGGGAGCCGCGGACGATCAGGTGACGGCGTACCAGATGACGCGCTCGCCGAACGCGTCGCGGGCAGACACGGGCTTGTCGTCGAAGGCGATGGTCGCATCGGGTATCGCGGTGCCGCGAACGAGTGCCGCGACCTTCAGCGTCTTTCCACCGGCGGTGCGGGTGAAGGCGAGGATGCGGTCGCTGCCCTCGACCGCCACCGGTCGGTAATCGCCAGCGGCGAACAGCCCGGGATGCGCGCGCCGCAACGCCAGCAGATCGGCGATCAGGCGGAATTTGGCCGGAGCATCGTCGCGCCCCAGCAACGCGGCACGGGCGGCGTAATCGACCGGGCGGCGGTTGTCGGGATCGACGAGGCTGAGGTCCGCCAGCTCGGTGCCCTGATACAGGTCCGGCACACCGGGCACGGTGTAGCGGAGCAGGGTCTGGACGAGCGTGTTCGCGTCCGCGGCGGCCGCGATGTCGGCGACGAAGGCGGTCACCTCCGCAACGAAGCGATCGTCGGACAGATAGCTGTCGACGAGCGCGGCGGCGGCGGCTTCGTAGGCTTCGTCGGGGGCTTCCCATGACGAGCGCAATTTGCCCTCGCGCAACGCCTTCTGCTGCCATGCCTTGAGACGATCGGCGAAGTCTCCCGACGCCCCCTCAGCCGGCCACGCGCCGACGATGGTCTGGAGCAGCATATAGCGGTCGCCGCCATCGACGTCGTGATTCCACGCGAAGGACATCGCCTCCCACCCCTCGACGCGGGTGCGCCAGACGTCGGGTATCGTGCTGAGCACCGCAAGCCGGGCGCGGACGTCCTCGCCCCGTTTGTGGTCGTGCGTGGCGGTGGTCAGCATCGCACGCGGTACGTCGCGGGCGCGGTCGACCATCAGCGTGTGGAATTCGTCCAGGCCGATACCGAGAATGTTGGCGTCGAAGCCGACATCGTTGCGGGAGAGCAGGCGGCCGGAACGGTAGAAGGCCGTGTCCTCGACCGACTTCGCCGCGATCGGTGCGGATAGCTGCTGGAAGCGGCGGACGGCCTCTGCCGCGTCACCCGGCCCGTCACCGGCGAGCCACGCGAGGATGCGGTCGACCACATGCGCCTCGCCGGGCGGGATCAGCCATGACAGGCGTTCCCTGACGATGCCGCGGATGCGCGCGTCGCTGGCGGGGGCGTCGTCGCCGGTGCCATAGGTGCGATAGACCGGGAATACCCACAACAGCCGCTCGATCGCACGGCGGAGCATGGCGGTGGTGACGGCCTCGTCGGTGTCGAGTGCGGCGAAGGCGGCGACGCAGGCGTCGAGCTGGCCGGAGAATTGCCACGACAACAGATCCTGCCGCGCCTCGAATTCCTCCGCTTCGAACTCCTGATAACGGCCGCTGACATCCTGCCACAGCTCCTCGAGCGGAAGCGCGCCAAGCGGATCGTGGATCAGCAGCGCCACCTGTTCCATGAAGTCGTAGCCGCTGGTGCCGTCGATACCCCAGCCGACCGGCTGACCTTCGCCCGCGCCGAGGATCTTCTCGATGACGATCCACGCGTCGGGGCCGAGGCGGTCGCGAAGCTTGCGGCAATAGCCGATCGGGTCGGTGAGGCCGTCGACATGGTCGATGCGGACGCCCTCGATCAGTCCCTCGTCGTACAGGCGGAAGTAGAGCGCGTGCGTCGCGTCGAACACCGCCGGGTCCTCGATGCGGATGCCAGCGAGGTCGTTGACCGTGAAGAATCGGCGCCAGTTGAGTTCGTCGTTGGCGACACGCCAGCTGGCCAGACGGTAATGCTGCTGGTCGAGCAGTGCGGCGAGGTCGCTCGTGTCGGAGCCTGCGCGGATCGGGAAGCGATGTTCGCCATAAGCGACGATCCGGTCGCCCTCGACGGCGATGTCACCGTTCGCCACCGTCGTGGCCAACGTATCGCCGAGCACCGGCAGGACGAGGCGGCGCGACCAGTCGATATCGAAGAACCGCGCGTATTCGCTGTCCTGCCCCTTCGCCAGCACGTCGTTCCACCATGCATTGCCGCCGCCCGCCACGCCCATGTGGTTGGGGACGATGTCGATGACGACGCCCATGTCGCGCGCGTGCAGCGCGGCGACCAGGCTGCGGAAGGCGTCTTCGCCGCCCAGTTCGGGATTGATCCGCGTCGGATCGATCACGTCGTAACCGTGGGTCGATCCCGCCGCGGCGACCGTGATGGGGGAGGCGTAGAGGTGGCTGATGCCGAGCCGATCGAGATAGGGGACCAGCGCCTCCGCATCGGCAAAGGTGAAGCCCTTGTGGAACTGGATGCGATAGGTCGCGCGGGGAAGCGTCATCGGGGTGTCTTTGCTGAGAGGAGCGCGGTGCGGCGGGCGACGTCGCGACGGGCGAGCAGCGCGTCGGTCGTATCGGGCATGCGGCGACGCCAGTTGGGATGTTCGTCGGTGGTGCCGGGCAGGTTGGGCTGTTCCTCGATCCCGATCAGGTCTTCCAGCGGCACGATCGTCAGCGGGCAGGGCGCCTGCGTGGTGAAGGCGATCGCCGCGTCGACTGCGGGTGCTGCGTCGTGCGGCACCGGCCCGGAGGCGACGCCGGCGGTCGTGCAGGCGGTCCACAGCGCCTTCTTCTCGCCGACACGGCGCAGGCGGTCGGAAGGTTCGTCTCCGTCGCTGCGCTTCAATTTGTGGTTCCAGGTGATGTCGCGACCGGTCCACCAGCCCGCCAGCGTCGCGGTGTCGTGCGTGCCGGTCATCGCCACCGCCTGTTCGTCCCAATCGGTCGAGGGCGTGAAGCACTTGGCGTCGCGCTCGAACGGCAGCACGCGCATGCCGAGCATGCCTCTCGCCGCCATCGTGTCGCGGAAGCCGGGTGGCACGGTGCCGAGGTCTTCGCCGATGACAATCGCATCGGCGCGGTGCGATTCCAGCGCGAGGATACGGAGCAGGTCGTCGAACGGCATCGCCAGATAGGCGCCGTCGCTCGCCCTGCCACCATCGGGCATCACCCACAGCCGCTTGAGGCCGAGCGCATGATCGATGCGCAGGCCGCCGGCGTGGCACAGCGCGGCGCGGACGGTGCGAATGAACGCGTCGAAGCCGGTGCGGCGCAGCGCGAAGGGCGACAGCGCGGTGATGCCCCAGTTCTGCCCCTGCGGCCCGAGCGGATCGGGCGGCGCGCCGATCGAGAGGCCGGTGAGCAGGTCGCCGCGCCGGCTCCAAGCGTGGCTGCCGCCCGCGTCCATGCCGACGGCGAGGTCGGCGATCAGGCCGATCCGCATGCCGGCATCGCGTGCGGCGGACTGCGCGTTGGCGAGGCTGCATTCGGCCAGCCATTGCAGGAAGGCGTAGAAGCTCACGTCCTGTGCGTGGGTTCCGGCGAAGCGTTCGACCGCGACGCTGGCGGGGTCGTGATATTCGGTCGGCCAGTCCTGCCAGCCGCGGGTGCCGAAATGCGCGTGGAGCGCGTCGTAGTGTGCGTGCTCGTTCCAATCCTGTCGCAAGGCGCGGTCGGCTTCGAAGCGGGCGAGCAAATCGGCAGGCGCCGTGTCGAAGGCGCGGCGAAGCTGCGTGAGGCGGTCGGGAAGGGCGCTTCGCCAATCGATCAGCGCGCCGCCGTCATCGGCCGCAGGCGACACGCCCGCCAGCGTCGGATCGGCGAGCAGCGCGTGGTGGAACAGGCGGCTCGACGGCGCATAGGGACTGAACCGGCCGGCGTCGGTCGGGAACAAGGCATGCGTCGGGCTGATCGCGATCGCATCCGCGCCGGCCTTCGCAAAGGCCCGGGCAGCGTCCACGAGCGTGCCGAGATCGCCATAAGGCGTCGGGACACGGCCGCGCAGCGCCGGGATTTGCACGGCCGGGCCCCAGCTATGGCCGTGGGGCGGGGGGACGCATCGGTCCGGCGCGACGGCAACGGTGATCGCGCCGTCGTCGGTTTCCAGGCGGTGGTAGCCGGGAGCGGCGATCGGCGGGATCGTGCCGTCGGCCGCTACGGTGACGGTCGTGCGGGTGCCGTCGTCGAGGATCAGCGTGGCGAGACCGGGTCTGGCGGCGATGGGGACAGGCTTGCCGACGTCGGCAGTGACGAAGGGGATGCCGTCCGTACGGGTGTCGAGCGTGTCGAGGATCGCGCGGATCGTGCCGTCGGCGACCCTATGCTGCTGGCCGTCGGCGTCCTCCCATTCGATCTGGAGACCGGCTGCTGCGGCGTCTTCGGCGAGGTTCGTCATCGGGTCTGCGCCTCGGATACTTGGGTTCGCGCAGAGGCGCAGAGGAGTTTGGTCTGCTGGGCCGGCGGTGCGATCTTCAGCCGCGCAGCGAAGACGTTTGATTCACGCGGAGACGCGGAGACGCGGAGGAGAAACGTGGCCCCGGCATTCCTCTTCTTCTCTCCGCGTCTCCGCGTCTCCGCGTGGATCAACCTTCTTGAAAGGCTGCCGCCGGCCCCGCCCGCACCCTCTCTGCGCCCTCCGCGCCTCCGCGCGAACATCATCGCGCGATCCACGCGGCGAAGCGTTCGCCTTCGGCGTGGAGGAGTTCGCCGTCGCCCTGTGGCAACGGATCGGGATCGTAGGCGAGGTCGATGGCAATCGTCAGGATGCTGCCGTCGCCCAGCTGCCAGCGGGCGGTGACGGCGGCGTCGCCGGTGGCCTCCGCGCCCAATGCCTTCGCGCCGGAAAGGTGCGGAACGATCGCGGACTGGCGCAACGCGATGAGGTCGCGGATCAGGTCGCGCCAGCCGGTCGCATCGGGTCCCGGCTGCGGACGCGAGCGGTCGAAGGTGGCCAGTGCGTTGGGATCGGGGATGCGTTCGCGCGCGGCGGGGTCGGCGAATGCGTCGAACTTGGCGAATTCCTTGCGCCGGCCTTCGCGCACCGCGTCCGCCAGTTCGTCGTGGAAATCGGTGAAGAACAGGAAGGGGCTCTCGCTGCCCTGTTCGTCGCCCATGAAGAACAGCGGGATCTGCGGGCCGAGCAGCAGCAGCGCGGTGGCGGCGCGCAGGCGTGCGGTGTCGGTGAGGACGGTCAGCCGTTCTCCCAAAGCGCGGTTGCCGACCTGATCGTGGTTCTGGAGGAAGGACACGAAGTGCGTCGGCGGCAGATGCGCGCTGGCCTTGCCCCGGGGTTTGCCGTCGTGGTTGGGCGACCCCTCGCCCTGATAGATGAAGCCTTCGGACAGGCAGCGGGCGAGGCGTTCGGCGGGTCTGTCGGCGAAGTCGCCGTAATAGGCGCTGGTCTCGCCGGTCAGCAGCACGTGCATGACGTTGTGGAAATCGTCGTTCCACTGTGCGTCGTAACCGCCATGATCGAGGCGATCCGCGTCGTTTTCCTCGTTTTCTAGGACGAGGTGAATGTGGCGATCGGGGAAGGCTGCGCGCACCTCCGTCGCCATCGCGTCGAGGAAGGCGGGATCGGCGATCGCGTGCACCGCGTCGAAGCGGAGGCCGTCGATGCGATATTCTCCGAGCCACATCAAGGCGTTGTCGACGAAGAAGCGGTGCACCGGCGCGCGTGCGACCGCGACCGCGCCGCCCCATGGCGTATCCACCCCGGCGTCGAAGAAGTCCGCCGCATAGGCGTTGAGGTAATTCCCGTCCGGCCCGAAGTGATTGTAGACGACGTCGAGGAACACCGACACGCCGAGCGCATGCGCCTCGTCGACCAGCGCCTTGAGGTCGGCGGGCGCGCCATACGCCTCGGCGGGCGCATAGGGCAGGACCCCATCATAGCCCCAGTTGCGCGTGCCCCCGAACGCGCCGACCGGCATCAGTTCGATGGCGGTGAAACCCAGCGCGGCAAGCGTCGGTATCTGGTCCATCACCCCGCGGAAGCCGCCGAGCACGCCGGCGTGCAGCTCGATCAGCACCGTCTCTTCCCACGGACGGCCGCGCCAGTCGGCGACGGACCAGGGGTAGGCGGGATCGATCACGAGGCTCCAGCCGTGGACGCCGCCCGACTGCGCCCGGGACGCCGGATCGGGTACGATCAGGTCGCCGCAGCGAAACCGATATCGCGTGCCGGCCGGGGCAGCGACGGTGGCCGTGAACCAGCCGTCGCCGTCCGCGCTCATCGCCAGCGTCGTGGCCCCATCGATCTCCAGCATCACCGCGTCGCGATCGGGCGCCCAGAGCGCGAAGCGGGTGGTGCCGTCGTCGCGGAGCTCCGCGCCCCAGCGCCGGCTCACGCCGACGGCTCCTCGAAACTGCCGGTCCAGGTCAGCAATACCGCACCCTGCGGCGACACTTCGTAGCTGTCCTCGATCGCGAGTTCGCCCTGATCGGGTCTGGCACTGTCGATCAATACGGTGCGCTGGCTGTGCGGCGGGGGCAGATGGAACGTCACCGGGTCTTCCGACCCGTTGACCAGCAGCGACACCGCCTCGATCTCGCCGACGTCGTTGCAGCTTGCGCGGCGCATCATGAGTGCGCGGCCTTCGGGGTTCTGCCAGTCCTCCGCCGATAGTTGCTGGCCGCGCTCGTCCCACCATTCGATGTCGTCGATGCCGTGGCCGGGCGAATCCTGACCGTACAGGAAGGTCGCGGCGCGGAGCACGGGGTAACGGCGGCGCAGATCGGCGAGGCGGGCGACGAAATCGATCTGGGTCTGCCCTTCCGGCGTCGCGGCGGCGTTCCAGTCGAGCCAGCTGATCTCGTTGTCCTGACAATAGGCGTTGTTGTTGCCCTGCTGCGTGCGGCCGAATTCGTCGCCCGCGACCAGCATCGGCGTGCCGAGCGAGGCGAGCAGCGTCGTCAGCATCGACCGCTGCACGCGCCCGCGCGCATCGTTGATCGCGGGATCGTCGGTCGGCCCCTCGACCCCCCAGTTGCGCGAATGGTTGTTGTCGTGGCCGTCGCGATTGTCCTCGCCATTCGCCTCGTTGTGGCGCTCCTCGTACATCACCGTGTCGGCGAGGGTGAAGCCATCGTGCGCGGAGATCAGGTTGATGCTCGCCCACGGCCGGCGCGAACGACGGTCGAACAGGTCGCCCGATCCCGACAGCCGTGCGGCGAGGTCGCCGCGCTGGCCGGGCTCGCCGCGCCAGAACTGGCGGACGGTATCGCGATACTTGTCGTTCCACTCGGCGAAACCGGGGGGGAAGTTGCCGAGCTGGTAACCGCCGGGGCCGACGTCCCACGGCTCCGCCATCAACTTCAACCGGCCGAGCACCGGGTCTTGCCGCACCACGTCGAAAAACGCCGCGCCGGGATCGAAGCCATGATCCTCACGCCCCAGCGTCAGGCCGAGATCGAAGCGGAATCCGTCGATGCCGAAGCTCGTTGCCCAGTACCGCAGCGAGTCCGTCACCATCTGGATGACGCGCGCCTTGCTAAGGTTCAGCGTGTTGCCGGTGCCGGTGTCGTTGATCGAATAGCGCGGCTGATCCTTGACCAGCCGGTAGTAGCTCGCATTGTCGAGTCCGCGCCATGACAGCGTCGGCCCCTTCTCCGACCCTTCGCAGGTGTGGTTGTAGACGACGTCGAGGATCACCTCGATCCCCGCCTTGTGCAGTCGATGGACGGCGCGGCGTAGCTCGTCCTGGCTCTCGGTCGACATATACGCCTGTTCGGGCGCGAAGAAGCCGAGCGTGTTATAGCCCCAATAGTTCTTCAGGCCCTTTTCCTGGAGGAAACGGTCCTGTGTGAACGTCTGGATCGGCAGCAGTTCGAGGGCGGTGACGCCGATATGCTTCAAATGCTTGATGACCGCGGGATGTCCCAACGCCGCATAGGTGCCGCGTTCGCGCGGCGGCACCAGCTCCATCAGCTTCGTCAGCCCCTTGACGTGCGCCTCGTAGATGACCGTTTCCGACCACTTGGTGTTCGGTTTCGTATCACGCGACCAGTCCCAATGATCGTCGACCACCACCGCCTTGGGCATCGCCGGCGCGCTGTCGCGCTTGTCGAAGCTCAGGTCTTCCTTGGCATGGCCGACCTTGTAGCCGTGCAGCGCATCGGTCCATTTGATCTGGCCGTGCAGCTTGCGAGCATAGGGGTCGAGCAGCAGCTTGTTGGAATTGAAGCGGTGGCCGTTCTCCGGCTCGTAGCGGCCATGCGCGCGATAGCCGTAGAGCAGGCCTGGGGCGGCATCGGGCAGATAGCCATGCCAAACCTCGTCGGTGCATTCGGGCAGGCGGATACGTTGCAGTTCGCGCCTGCCGGAGGGATCGAACAGGCACAGTTCGATGGCGTCGGCGTTGGCCGAAAAGACCGCGAAGTTAACGCCGAGCCCGTCGAATGTGGCGCCGAGAGGGTAGGGCGAGCCCGGATCGAGCCGGTCGGGCAATGCGTGCAAGTCTGGAACCCCCGTGATGGTTTTGCTGGCCGAGAACGCAGGTGCAGCATGGAAGGTCCCGTATCGGTTTCAGGAGCGTGGTGGTTTGCTGAGAAATCGCGATCCGGTGCGGCAGAAGCGCCATGGCGTATCGGTGGCGAGGGTAATGCCGATGCGAGGGCCGATGTGGATCGACGACGGGGCGGGTGCGGGTTCGAGGGTGAAGGGCGGGCCGTCGAGCGGGGCATGATCCAGCGTCTTGTCGATGCCGAGCGCCTGACACAGCCTGCCCGGCCCGGCGCACAGCAGGCGCGGGTCGCCGAGACGGCGGCGGGCAATCATCGTATCGAGGCCGTGGGTCGGTTCGATCGCCCGGATCAGGACGGCGCTGCCCGGACGGCAGACGATGTTGAAACACCAGTGGATGCCGTAGCTGCGATAGACGTAGGCATGGCCTGCCGGGCCGAACATCGCGGCGTTGCGCGGCGTCGGACCGCGTGCGCTGTGCGAGGCGGGGTCGTCGGCGTCATAGGCTTCGGTTTCGACGACGATCCCGCCGACGCCATCGACCAGCAGCGTCGCGCCGATCAGGTCGCGCGCGACGTGGTCGACCGCCCGGTCGAAAAAGGCGCGGGGCAACGGCATCGTGTCGCAGGTAAGCGGTCGCGAGGCAGGTGCAACGTCGGTGCCGCGGTCACGCCCAGCCGTGATCGCCTGCCCAATCGACGAACAGGTCCATCCACGGCACTGCCTTGCCGTTGCGATAGGGTGCGGGCGGACCGTGGCCGCCGCGTTCGAAGATCATCAATTCGGCGGGCGTCTTCGCCGCCTTCAACGCTTCGTACATCAGCACGGCATTGCGCGCCGGCACCACCGGATCGTCGGCGTTCGCCGCGACGAAGGTCGGCGGCATGTCCGCGGGCAGGTCGATCTGCGCGGAATAGCGTCGCTGCCAGTCGGCCCCGGCGGCGTGCGTGCCGAGCAGTTCGCGACGCGACTGGGCATGGACGCCGTCGTCGAGCATCGTGATGACCGGGAAGAACAGCCCGGCCACGTCAGGCCGCGCCGACAGCGTATCCGCCGCGTCGACGGGATCGTAGACCCGCACGCTCGCGCGTGCGGCCAATCGTGCCGCGACATGGCCGCCAGCGGAAAAGCCGGTGACCGCAACCTTCGCGGGATCGATTCCGAACCGCTGCGCACCGGCACGGATCACCCGCATCGCCCGCTGCGCGTCTTGCAACGCGACGTCCGGCCCAGCAGCCCAGCCATCGTGCGGCAGGCGATAGAGCATCTCGAACGCCGTGAATCCCCGGTTCGCGAAGTCGCGCGCGATGCCGCCGCCGGTGCGGCCCACCGCGACCCGGGCATAGCCGCCGCCGGGGCAGATCAATACCGCCGCGCCGTTCGGTTTCGTGGGACGTACCACGGTAAGCATCGGCGTCGCGACGTGCGGCCAGGCGATATCGTCCGCGCCGCCGGTGGGCGAGCGCTTGACCCATTGGTCGGCGATGGCGCGACCTTCGCCGCCCGGTGCCGCCTTCGGCCAGAGCGGGAAGCGGTCGGCCGTCGCCTGCGCCGACACGCGGAGCGGCAGCAGCGCGGCGAGGCCGCCGGCGATCAGGGTGCGTCGGTCGGTCATCTCAATTCCCGTCGGGTCGAGTGGCATCGCGCGTCACGCTGGCGGCGACCCGGAAGGTCGCGGGATCGGGCGGATGCGTGGGATCGAACCGGCCGATATCGTCGCGCAGGTGCGTCGCCGCGGGCTGCCCCGCCAGTCCCTGTGCGATGATGCGGGCGAGGACCCACGCGCCATAATTGTCGTGGTGCGTGGCATCCTTGCCGCCGTCGTTGAACGCCAGCGGCGCCCGCGCCGGACCCAGCGCTTCGTAAAAGGCGATGCTTGCGGCGTTGAGATCGATGACCGGTACGCGTTCCGTCGCGCCGACCGCCTTTACCGCTGCCGCATAGTCGCCCAGCGTCGGCTTGATCCGGTCGCCGGTCCACGCCCGCCGCTCGGGCGAGGTGACGAGGATCGGAGTGACGCCGCGCCGCCGGAATTCGGCGATCCATGCGCGCAGATAGTCGCGATACGTCGTCTCTGCCGCCGCATAGGTCTGCGGCCATTGCACCTTCTGGTCGTTGTGGCCGAACTGGATCAGCGCGATATCGCCGGGCTTCACCGATTCCAGCACCTTGGCGAAGCGCAGCTCGGCCATGAACGATTTCAGCGTCTCGCCCGATTCCGCATGGTTGGCCACCGCGATATCGGGTTTGAGGAAGATGGGGAGCATCTGGCCCCAGCTGGCCGCGGGTTCGGCCGGCTGGTCGGTGACCGTGGAATCGCCGAGCAGAAAGATCGTGGGAACGGCGACCGGTTCGATCCGGATCGCGGATGGCCGATCGCCGAGAATTTCCAGCGTCAGCCGGTCGTCCCAGTTGAGCGAGTTGCGCTCGCGCGGCTTCAGCAGAACCCTGGTGCCGCCGGGGGCATTCGCGGGGGGCGGCGTCAGTGCCGCGTCGCGGACGTTGACGATGAAGCTTCGCGTCATGCTGCGGCCGGCCGGAACGGAAACGGCGTCGAGCATCAGCCGGCGGGATTCCGCCTTGATCGTCGAGGTGGAGGCCGCACCGCGGCGGCCGAGCGTCACGGTGACGCGATAATTGCCGGGTGCCGCTGCGACGGAGAACAGCGCGGCAGAGCCGGGTTCGTAGCCGTAGCCATCCGCGTAGGGGCGGCCTGCCGGCACGGCGATGCGGTCGTTCCTCGCTGCGCCGCCGCGGTTCTTCGCTGCGTCGCCAAAGGTGAAGCTGCGGACCGCCGCCTTCGTGCTGGAGGGTGCGACGTCGTTCGACCGGGCTGCGGCTTCGGCCGGTGACGCGAGAAGCAGCAAGGCGCCGGCCAGCATTACCCGCATGACGGGCCGCCCGCCGGGGTCGTGCGCGTCAGCGCGGGGACGTGCGGCGTGATCCGCCTGGCGACCGGCAGGCGTGTCGCCTTGAGGCCGACGGCGACCAGATCGGCGATCTTGCGCGCGCCCAGTTCGCTGAAATGCGTGTCGTCGGACACGCCGTTCGGATAGCCGGGCGCACCCGCCGCCCCGTCGTAATGCAAATAATAGGCCCTGGACGCGTCCGGCCCCGCCGCCTGCACCATCGCCTGCGATGCCTTGCCGAGGTCGAGCAGCGGCGTGTGCGTGGCCTTCGCCACTTCGCGTGCGGCATCGGCATAGGTCGGGAAGCTGGGCTGTTCGACACCCGACCGGAAATCGCGGCGCGCGACCGGCGTCAGGATCACCGCCCTGGCGCCCGCCGTCTTCGCGACGTCGAGCATACGGCGGAGGTTCGCCTTATATTGGTCGATGGTCGTGTAGCGTTCCGGCTTGTCGACGCTGGCATCGTTGTGGCCGAACTGGATCAGCAGCGTATCGCCCTTGCGCAGATCGGCGGCGATCTTGTCGAGCCGGCCCTCGCGGATGAAGCTGTTGGTGCTGCGGCCGCCGATCGCGCGATTCTCGATCGTCACGCCGGGCGCAGCGCAACGCAACATCGTGCCCCAGCCGGACTGCGGGTATTTTTCCGGCTTGTAGTCCTGCGCCGTCGAATCGCTGGCGATGAATATTCGCCGCGGGACGGGGTCCGCTGCTCCCGTAAGCACGATCATCGCCGCCGCGCCGAGCCACCGCATCCTCATGCCACTCTCCACATCATACGTCTTTGTCCCGCATCATGCGTCCGGCCACGACGATGCGCAACTGTCAATATGTGGAACATAAAACGATTATTCGGGATAGACTTGGCATGCCCGATCGGGAGTTCTAAGCATCGTATTGCGCCGACAGAGCGCTGCGAAGGAGATGGAGCCTTGCTCAGACGACTGGCGATCCTGGCGATCCTGGCGATCATGGCGATCATGGCGGCGACACCGGCTGCGGTGTCCGCCTCTCCGCGCCTGTCCGACTGGCGTGTCGAGGCGGAATCCCCGGATGCGCGCGTCAACGTCCGCGGCGGCATCATCGATATCGACACGCCCAAGGGGCTGACGCTGTGGTGGCGGCAGGCGATCACCGTGCCGGTGACGATCGGTTTCGAGGCGATGGCGGTGTCCGCCGGCGGGCCGAACGACGCAGTCAGCGACCTCAACGCGTTCTGGATGGCGACCGATGCGGATGGCGGATCGGTTCTGGCGCATCCCCGCAGCGGCGCCTTTGCCGCATATGACGACCTTCGCACCTATTATGTCGGCATCGGCGGTAACCGGAACACGACCACGCGCTTCCGACGCTACATCGGCCAGCCGGGCAACCGGCCGCTGTTGCCCGAACACGACCTCGGCATCCCGGCCGCCATGCTGCGGCCCAATGTGTGGACGCGCATCCGGCTGATCGCCGACGGACGTATCGTGGCGGTCGAGCGCGACGGAAAGCGGCTGTTCACGCTGGCTGACGACCGACCCTATTCGCGTGGCCACTGGGGGCTGCGCACCACCTGGAGCCACCTGCGTATCCGCCGCGTGTCGGTGACGCAGCGCTGATGGAGAGACGCATGCACCTCAACCGACGCGACACGATCAGGGCCGGGCTGTTCGGCGGGGCCGCGATGTGGTTGCCGGCCGGAGCCGACGCCGCCGCCGTTTCAGCGTTCGCCCCGGCCCCGGTCCGCTGGATCGATGGCGCCGCACCGGCGATGCATGCGGGACAAACGTTCGGGGTGGCGTGGCCACGCGGCGTGCTGAAGCGCAACACCCGCCTTGCGGTACAGGCGGCCGGCGTTGCGGTGCCGGCGCAAAGCTGGATCAGCGCGACATGGCCGGACGGGTCGGTCAAATGGACCGCGCATGCGATTCCCGCCGACGTCTCCGCGGCCGACCTCACGGTCACTCGCGGGCGGGAAACCGCGCCGAAGCAACCGGTGCGCGTGTCCGAAACGGCCGACGCGATCGTTATCCAGACTGGGGATCTGCGCTGGGACATCGCGAAATCGGGCGATGCGCTGATCCGTTCCGCCAGCCAGGGCGGCAGGCCGGTCCTCGGCCCGGTGTCGCTGGTCGGTGCGGTGCGCAGCGACCCGTTGCATGGCGATCCCGTCCCCTTCGGCGGCAGCATCGACCGCGTCACGATCGAACAGCGCGGGCCGGTACGCGCGGTGGTGAAGATCGAGGGGCATCATGCCGCCGGCACACGGCGCTGGATGCCGTTCACGGTGCGGCTCTACGCCTATGCGGGCTCGGCCGGATTGCGCATCGTCCACAGCGTGATCTTCGACGGCGACGTGTCGAAGGATTTCCTGTCGGCGCTCGGTGTTCAGGCGGCGGTGCCGATGACCGGCGCGCTGCACGACCGCCACGTCCGCATCGCCACCGATCGCCAGACGTTCGCCGAGGGCGTCCGTCCGCTTACCGGCCTGCGTCGCGATCCCGGCAAGGCGTTCCGCGACGCGCAGATCGCCGGCCGTGCCGTTCCGCCGCTCGGCGAGATGGCGCCTGCTGTGCGCGATACGCTGGAACGTATCCCCGCCTGGGGCGACTTTCGCCTCGAACAGCCCAACGCCAACGGCTTTGCCATCACCAAGCGCACCGGGCCCGGGCAGGGCTGGGTCGATAGCACGGAGGGCAGCCGCGCGCCCGGCCTCGCCTATGTCGGCGGGCCGAGCGGGGGCGCGGCCATCGGCGTGCGCTATTTCTGGCAGCGCCACCCGACCGCGCTGCACATCGACGGCGCGGCCGCCGATACCGCCCGGCTGACCGCCTGGCTGTGGTCGCCGGACGCTCCGGCGATGGACCTGCGGCCGTATCACGGCGTCATGGGCATGGGCGGCTATGACGCGCAGAACGAAGGGCTGTCGGTCACCTACGAGGATTACGAGCCGGGTTGGGACGATGCTTCGGGTGTGGCGCGCACCAGCGAGCTGATGGTGTGGGCCTTCCCCGCGACGCCGCCGACCGGGACGCTCGCGGCGCTGGCGACGATGCAGGCGCAGCCGCCGCAGCTGATGGCGGCGCCGGCGCATCTGCACGCCGCACGGGTGTTCGGCGACTGGAACCTGCCCGATCGTACGACGCCGAACCGCACGGCGATCGAGGACCAGCTGGTCGACCTGATCGACTTCTATGCGGGCGAGGTCGACCGGCGGTCGTGGTACGGGTTCTGGAACCACGGCGACGTCATGCACACCTATGACGCCGACCGGCACCAGTGGCGCTACGACATCGGCGGCTTCGCCTGGGCGAACAGCGAATTGTCTCCCGACCTGTGGCTGTGGACGCAGGTGTTGCGGACCGGCGACGCGCAGGCATTCCGCCTCGCCGAGGCGATGACGCGGCACACGGGAGAGGTCGACGTCTATCACACGGGCCGCTTCCGCGGGCTCGGCACGCGGCACGGGGTCCAGCATTGGAGTGACAGCTCCAAACAGCCGCGCGTCAGCAACGCCAGCTATCGCCGGATATTCTACTATCTGACCGCGGACGAGCGCGTCGGCGATCTGCTGCGCGACCTCGTCACCTCGGATCAGGCGCTGACGCGGGTGGAGATCGGCCGCAAGGTGCCCGGAGCGAAGCGTCCCGTCCTGCCCGCCGGGACGATCGAGATGACGTTCGGCACGACGTGGTCCCCGCTGGCGGCGGCGTGGCTGACGGAGTGGGAGCGGACCGGCGACACCCGCTGGCGCGACCGCATCCTCGCCGGGCTCGACACGATCGGCCGCCTGCCGCACGGCTGGCTGACCGGCAGCGCGCCTTTCGACATGGCGTCCGGGCGATTTATCGACCAGAACCGCAAGATCGGGCTGTCGCACCTGAATGCGGTGTTCGGCGCGGTGGAGGTCAACAGCGAATTGATCCGGTTGCTCGACGTGCCGCGATATCGCGCGGCGTGGCTGGACTATTGTCGCTGGTACAATGCGCCACAGGCCGACTATCTCGCCAAGTTCGGTGCGCCGTTCGGGCCGCGCAACCTGCGCGAGGGGCATTCGCGGCTGACCGCCTATGCCGCGTTCGAGGACAAGGATTCCGCGCTCGCGATGCGCGCGGCGGGGGAATTCCTGTCGGGCGATGCGGGGCTGGGGACGTGGCCGGCCGATCCGCGGCGGGAGGTCGCCGGGGTGCTGGAATGGCCCGGCGTATCGACCAACGCGGCGTCGCAATGGGGACTGGCGGCGATCCAGACGCTCGCGCTGGTGCCGGAGGCGCTGGACCGGATACCGATCGTCGCGCCCGATGCGCCGGGGCGCAAGCGTGCAAAGGACAATGGGCGGGATTAGGAAGCCGGCGCGTCCCCCTTCCCACGTCCCCGGTCGCTGCCGGGGACGTAAGGCTCAGATGTCTTCGCTCGCCAGATAGCGCTCCAGATCGTCGCTGCCGCCGATCTGTTCGCCGTCGATGAACACCAGCGGCGTCGTCGCCACGCCGTGTTCCGCCTTGAACGCCTCGACCTCCTCGCGCGAACGCAGGATCCGGTCGTCGACCTCGAACCCCTCCGCCTGCAGGATCTGCTTGGCGCGTACGCCGAAGGGGCAGGTGTGATCGGGCAGCACCATGCGGTACAGGGTGGCTTTGCGGCTTTCGGCCATGGATAATCCTTTCGAGGGTTCGGGGGGTTAAGCGAAGCGCGAACCGCGACGTTCCGTCACCCCGCCGCCGTCACTCCGCCGCCGTCAGCCGTTCCGCAACCAGCGGCGTCACGCGGTCGGCGATGCGGTTCACGCCCGCGGCGTTCGGATGCACCCGGTCGGCCTGCATCAGCCCGGGATTGCCGATAACGCCGTCGAGGATGAACGGGTACAGTCCGGCCCGATCCCGTTTCGCCAGATCGGGCCAGATGCCGTCGAACGCCGCGACATAGTCCGCACCCAGATTGGGTGGCGCCTTCATACCGGTGAGCATCACCGGCACGCCCCGCTTGCGCAGTTCGTCCAGCATCGCGGTCATGTTCGCCCGCGTCTCCGCCGCCGGGATCTGCCGCAGGACGTCGTTGCCGCCGAGGCCGAGCAGCACAAGGTCGGGCTTGCGCGGCAGATTGTCGAGCACGAACCCCAGCCGCTGCCGTCCGGCCGCACTGGTGTCGCCCGATACGCCGGCGTTGACGATCGTCGCATTGATGCCGTCGCGCCGCAGCCGCGTCTGGATCGCGTCGGGAAGGCTTTGCCCACGGTCCAGCCCGTATCCGGCGTACAGGCTGTCGCCGAACGCCAGCACCAGTCGCTCCGGTCCGGCCGGGCGCGTCACTGCGGCTTCGGTCGGTGTCGCGGTCGGGGCGGGGGAGGGCGCGGTGCGATCGCAGCCCGCCAGCAACAGACCCGGCAACAGGGCTTGGACGATCGCGGCGCCTGCCGCATAGCGCTTCATCCCTTGCAAGGCTGTTCCTTCCGTCATGACCCAATCCGCTATGGTGATCGCTGCCCGCGATGTCACGCTGACGCTGGGCGAAACCACGATCCTGCGCGGTATCGACCTGTCCGTCGCCCCCGGAGAAAGCGTTGCGCTGCTCGGTGCATCGGGGTCGGGCAAGTCGTCGCTGATGGCGGTGCTGGCCGGGCTGGAGCGGGCGAGCGGCGGCAGCGTCCGCGTCGACGGGCTCGATTTCGGCGTACTCGACGAAGACGCGCTGGCCCGTGCCCGCCGCGGACGGATCGGCATCGTCCTGCAAGCCTTTCACCTGCTACCCACCATGACCGCGCGCGAGAATGTCGCGGTGCCGATGGAGCTGGCCGGTGCCGACGATGCGTGGGACCGCGCGGCCGAGGAACTGGCCGCCGTCGGCCTTGGCCACCGCCTCGACCATTATCCCTCGCAATTGTCGGGCGGCGAGCAGCAGCGCGTCGCCATCGCCCGCGCGCTGGGTCCACGCCCGCCGCTGGTGTTCGCCGACGAACCGACCGGCAATCTCGATACGGCGACGGGTGCCGCGATCATGGACCTGCTGTTCGCCCGCCGCGCCGCGATCGGTGCGACGCTCGTCGTGATCACGCACGATCGCAGCCTTGCCGGGCGGTGCGACCGGGTCGTGACGCTGGCCGACGGGCGGATCGTGTGAGCCGCTGGGGTTTCGCCTGGACGCTGGCGCGGCGCGAGCTGGACTGGCGGTTTCGCGGGCTGCGGCTGCTGGTCGTGTGCCTGCTGCTTGGCGTCGGCGCATTGGCGGCGATCGGAGGGCTTGCCGATGCCGTCGGCCGCGAACTCGCCTCGCGCGGTGCGGTGATCCTGGGTGGCGACGTCGAATTCGCGGTGTCGCAACGTCGTGCGGTGCGTGCGGAACTGGCGGCGATGCAGCGCGCGGGTGCGGTGTCGGAGACGATCCGGATGCAGGCGAACGCCGTTGCCGGCGGCGTGGCGGCGCCGATCCAGCTGAAGGCCGTCGACGGCGCCTATCCGCTGTATGGCCGTATCACGCTGACGGACGGTCGCAGGGTCGCCGGACCGTTGCCGGGACAGGCCTGGATCGTCCCGGCGCTGGCCGAGCGGCTTGGCCTGAAGCGTGGCGCGTCGTTCAAGGTGGGCGCGGCGACGCTGACCGTCGCCGGCGTCATCGCCGACGAGCCGGACCGGCTGGGGGAGGGATTCACGCTCGGCCCGGTCGCGATCGTGGCGATGCAGACGCTTCCCGTCACGCGATTGATCCAGCCCGGCAGCCTGTACGATACCCGCTACCGCCTTCGCCTGCCCGCGGGACGGGACCCTGCGGCGGTATCCGAACGGTTCCGCGACGCCTATCCGGCCGGCGGCTGGGAAGCGAAGACGCGCAATCGCGCCTCGCCCGGTGCGTCGCGCTTCGTCGACCGGATGGGGGAGTTCCTGACGCTGGTCGGCCTCGCCGCGCTCGCCATCGCCGGCATCGGTGTCGGCAACGGCGTCGCGTCGTTCCTCGCTGCCCGGCGCGGTGGAATCGCCACACTCAAGGTTCTCGGCGCCACCACCGCCGACGTCGCCCGCGTCTATGCGATCGAGATCGGTGCGGCGGCATCGGCAGGCGTCGCCGGCGGGCTGGCCATCGGTATCCTCTCGGTGCCGCTGCTGGGCAAGGCACTGGCGGGCGCATTGCCGGTCGTTCCCGAACTCACGCTGGAGGCATGGCCCCTCGTCCGCGCCGCCGCCTATGGCCTGCTGATCGCCGCCGCCTTCGCCGCGCCCCCGCTCGCCGCCGCAGGGGCGACGCCGGCCGCCGGCCTGCTGCGCGGTGCGCTGGCGCCGATGCGGGCGAGTTCGTGGCGCGGGCGTATTGTCGCACTGGTAGCAGGGGGCACCGCGGTGGCGCTCGCCGTCGCCACGTCGGCGCAACCGGGGATGGCGGCGATCTTCCTCGCCGCGGTGGCGGGGGCGTTGCTGCTGCTCGCCGGCCTGGGACGGCTGGTGCGCAGCGCCGCACGGCGATTGCCCGCATCGCGACGGCCGCTGCTCCGCCTCGCCATCGCCGCGCTGCATCGGCCCGGCGCGCGCACCGAGGCGCTGGTCGTGGCGCTCGGCCTCGGCCTGACATTGTTCGTGCTGCTCGCCGCGATCCGCACCAGCATCGACGCGAACATCGCCACTACCGTTCCCGCCCGTGCCCCGGCGCTGTTCGCGCTCGACGTGCCGCGTCCGCGCGAGGCGGAGTTCCGCCGCATCGTCTCCGCCGCCGCTCCTGCCGCAACGGTGAAGACGGTGCCGATCCTGCGCGGCACGATCACCGCGTACAAGGACGTCCGCGTGGCCGACCTCAAGACGCTGCCCGAAGGGGCATGGGCGTTGCGCGGCGAGCGTGGCCTGACCTACGCCGCCACCCTGCCCGACGGGAGTACACTCACCGCGGGCCGCTGGTGGCCACGCGATTACACCGGCCCGCCGCTGGTATCGGTCGACGAGCGGCTGGCGCAGGCGCTGACGCTGCGGATCGGCGATCCGCTGACCGTCAGCCTGCTGGGGGTCGAGCGCACCGCGCGGGTCGCATCGTTTCGCAAGATCGAATGGGATACGCTGGGCTTCAACTTCGTGCTGGTCTTTTCACCGAATACGCTGGCCGATGCACCGCACAACCTTGCCGCGACGATCGACCTGCCGACCGGGGCAGAGGGACGGGTGACGCGCGCACTACTGGCACCCTTCCCATCGGTGTCGGTGATCGAGGTGCGCGGTGTGCTGGCGCAGGTTCGCGACCTCGTCGGACAGGTCGCCGCCGCCATCGCCGCCGCGGCGGGCGTCGCGGTCGCAGCGGGTATCGCGGTGCTGGTCGGCGCCATCGCGGCGGCGCGGGAGGCAAGGACCTACGACGCGGTGATCCTTCGCACGCTGGGGGCGACGCGGTTGCAGTTGCTCGCGATGCAGGCGCTGGAATATCTGCTGCTGGGCGCGGTGGTGACGCTGGTCGCGCTGGCGCTGGGCCTCGGCGGCGCATGGTATGTCGTGGCGCGAATGTTCGACTTCGCCTGGGCACCGGATGCGGTGGCGGTGGGGGTGACGCTGCTGGCAGGGCTGGGGATCACGCTGACGATCGGTCTGGTCGGCGCATGGCCGATCCTGAGCATCCGCCCGGCGCGGGCGTTGCGACAGGTGTGAGGCGCGAACGCCTCCCTTCCTTTAGCCCTGCACGAGGCGCCGCAGCGAAGGCGCGGTCGTGGGTGTCATGTCCAGTACAACACCCGGGCGAACGGCAATGTGCTCGCCAGCTCCGCCTCGAAAAAACTGCGTAGTTCCTTCATCGTCGAGGCGTCGTACACGTGCTTGACCGAGCCGAATTTTGTCCGCTTCTCGGCGCGGTTGGCATCGCTCATGTCCAGCTTCGATCCCGGATACCAGCTGTCCAGCACCGTCTTCGATCCCGGCGTGTAGCGATGCGTGATGAGTTCGATCGTACAGTCGACATCGGGCACGTCGGCCAGCGCCGTGCCGGCCTGTGCGATCAGCCCGGCATAGGCGCGTTGCCAGCCGTCCGCGGCGATGATCGGTGCGATCGTCAGCCCGATAGGATAGCCTTCACGCGCCATCCGGGCGAGAGCGGCGAGCCGCGCCGCGACCGGATCCGTCCCCCCTTCGAACGGCGCATAGGCGGCTGGATTGATCGATGCGCGCATCCGCGTGCGGCCACCATGTTCCAGCGCCAGCAGCGGTTCGACCGCGGCGAACTTGGTGGTGAAGCGCAATTGCACCGGCGCCTGCCACCGCCCGAACGCCTCGATCAACGCCGATAGCGAGCCGGTCAGATGCTCCAGCGCCAGCGGATCGGTGTAGCAGCTCGCTTCGAACGTCGTTCCCTCATTCGCCCGCGCTTTCGAGCGCGAGGTCACGGTGCCGGTGCCGAGATAGCCGGGCAGGATGCCGACGATCTCCGCCAGATTGGCATAGACGCGCGTGATCGGCGGCCCCTTCAACGAACCGGCCAGATAGCAGTAGCTGCAATGCGCGGGGCATCCTTCGGCCAGATCGACCCGCCAGTCCGCCGAGGGCGCAATCGGTTGCAGGCGCAGCCTGGATGGTGGCGCGACCGTCACCGCCAGCGTCCGCTTCGCCTCCGCATAGGCCTGTCGGGGATCGTCGGGCAGGGCCAGTCCCAGCCGGTCCGACGACAGGATGTCCACCGGGACGCCGAGCGCGGCGGCGCGGGCGGCGATGGCGCGGCCATGCTCCTGCGCCTGCGCGGATCGGGTGACGATCACGCGCTTCGGCAGCCACAGCTTCAGTCGACGTGGCACGTCGTCGCTCACGAACCGGCCGCCGCGAACCAGTCGGCATAGGGCGTATTGGCGGCCATGTGGCGGTTGAGGTCGGGCGCGCCATCGCACCACCACACCGGGCCACGCTCGCCCAGCGCGCGTTTCGCGGCATCGACGCGATGGCGCGCGTCGCGTTCCGCTGCCGCATCGCTGGTGCGCAAGGCGGCTCCGACATCGCGTCGCGCCTGCATCAGGTCGTGCACCAGCGCTTCGCGGCGGTCCGGCGGCAGGGACGGATCGGCGGTGCGCCACAACCGGCCCCGTACGACCAGATAACGGCCGTCCGGGGTGGTGAGGGGAATGGCATCGGTCATGCGAGCGCAACGCGCGACCTCCGCATCGGGTGCACGCTGTCAGGTCAGCGCCGCCGTCAGCCCGGCGACCCAGCGCGCGGTGAAGGCGCGCGACGCCCGCGCGGTCGGTGCGATCCCGTCGAAGGCGTGGAACGCCCCCGGTACGACCGCGAGATCGATTGCGACGCCTGCCGCCGCCAGGGCGCCGGCATAGGCGATATCCTCATCGAGGAAGAGGTCGAGCGTCCCGACACCGATAAACGCCGGCGGCAGGCCGGCCAGATCGTTGCGGCGGCCCGGCACGACGCCCCGCAATACCCCTGCGCTGCCGGCGGGGACATCCAGTAGCGACGACCAGCCGAACCGGTTCGACGCCGCCGTCCAGACGAACTCGCCCGTACCCGGCCGCGCCGGCCGGCTGCTGCCGGTGCGATCGTCGAGCATCGGGTAGATCAGCACCTGACAGGCGAGCGGCACCTCGCCGCGATCGCGCGCGGCGAGGGCCAGCATCGCGGCATGACCGCCGCCCGCGCTCGCGCCACCGACGGCGATCCGGGCGCGATCGACACCCAGCACATCCGCCTGCCCGTGCACCCAGCGCAGCGCCGCGTAATTGTCCGCGAGCGATGCCGTCAGTCGTGCCTCGGGTGCGAGCCGATAGTCGACCGATACGACCAGCCAGCCATGCGCCAGCGCCGCCTCGCGCAGCGCCACCGGAATGCCCGCCGCACCGGCGACATAGCCACCGCCGTGCATCCAGACGACGGCACCGCGGCCCGCCTTCCGCGGCCCGGGATCGAACTGCACGGTGCCGACCGGCGGCTGCCCGGCCAGCCCCGGGATCGTCACGGTCTTCAGCGGCAGTCGCGACACCGGCGATGGGGGCAGCGGATGAGCCTGACGCGTCGCGGGGCGCGAGCGGAACGCGGCGAGGTTATCCGCCGACACGTCCATCGGCCGTAGTAGCTTCAGGTCGTCGATCATCTGCGGATCGACCGCGGCGAAGCGCGCATCGGATGGTATCGCCTGTGCCGCCCGGGCGGACCGGCTGCCGGGAATCGGCAATGCCGCCGCAGCGCCACCGATCAATATCTCGCGCCGGCTGAACATCCCGATCTCTCCCTTGCGTCCCGGCCCATGGGTACCGGTGCCGCGTGGCAAAGACCATATCGCGCCGACCGTCAGCGGAACACCGGCGACATGGGACGGAATGACATTTGATGTCTGCCCGATCCGTCGCCGCCGCTCGCGCGTTAGGGGAGGCCCATCGCATGAAAGTCCATCACGTGTACCATTTCCTCGTCGCCGAGAGCGAAACGCCCGAAGAGCGGGAGGCCCGGCGGAAACACGCCGGCCGCAGCTCGGGCGAAAGCTATGGCGCGACCCTCGAACAGATGTATCCCGGCGCGACGATCACCCTCGTCGCCCCCGCCGACGAGGATGCCGAACCGCTCGATCCGAAGCGGGTCGGTGGGTTCGACGCGGTGTTCATCACCGGATCGCCGCTCCACGTCTATGACGACACGCCGGAGGTTCGCCGTCAGCTCGCCTTCATGCGGACGGTGTTCGCCAGCGGAACCCCGTCGTTCGGATCGTGCGCCGGCCTGCAACTCGCCGTCGCCGCGGCGGGAGGACGGGTCCGCAAGATGCCGCAGCGGATGGAGGCGGGTATCGCGCGGCGGATCACCCCGACCGAGGCCGGGCGTCACCATCCGTTGCTCGCCGGGCGTGCGCCGGCGTGGGATGCGCCCGCGATTCACGGCGACGAGGTGGAGGAACTGCCGGCGGGCGCGACCCTGCTCGCGGGCAATGCCGTCACCCGGGTGCAGGCCGCGGAAATCCGTCACGGCGGCGGCATCTTCTGGGGCGTGCAATATCATCCCGAACTCAGTCCGGGAGAGATTGCTGTCGCGCTGCGCCGACAGGCCTCCGATCTGATCGCGGCCGGACTGGCGCATGACGAGGCCCGCGTCGAACGCCGCGCCGCCTTGCTCGACGCGCTGCACGATGCGCCCGAGGATCGCGCATTGCTGTGGGAGCTGGGCCTCGACCGGCAGTTCGCCGATGAGGCGCAGCGCCGCACCGAGCTGAGCAATTTCGTCGATACGCTCGTCGCACCGCGTCGCCAGGCGGCATGACGGCGCGGATGACGCTGTATTTCGACGGCGGCGCCCGGCCCAACCCCGGGCGGATGGAGATCGCGGTCGTAACCGGCGGCCGCAGCTACATCCGCGATGATGCGGGGGAGGGGGACAATTGCACGGCGGAATGGCTGGCGCTGCGCTATGCCGCCGAAATCGCGCTGGCGGCCGGAGCACAGGACGTATTGTTCGTCGGCGATGCGCGGACCATCGTCGAACAGGCGCTGGGGCGCTGGGTCTGTCGCAACCCGCAGCTGAAGCCGCATCTTGCCGCCTATCGCGAAGCGGTGGCGGTCATTCCGCGCGTTCATGTGAAGCATGTCGGTCGGTCCAAGAACCTCGCCGGCCACGCGCTGGCGCGGCGCCATCCGCGCTGATTGTTCGCACCTGCGGAAACTGTGGGCCTTCGGTGCGTTGACCGGCGCAGTCATTTCACAGGAGAAACGTTATGAACCAGGATCAGATCGAGGGCACGGCCACGGACCTCACCGGCAAGGTCAAGGAAACGATCGGCAATGCGTTCGGCGATACGGAAACGCAGAACGCCGGCGTGGCCGACCAGCTGAGCGGCAAGGTGCAGAAGACGATCGGCGATACCAAGGAAACCGTCGCCGCCGCCGCTGCTCCGCTCGCGGACAAGGCCCGCAAGTTCGCGAACGACCGCCCCTGGACCGCCGCCGCGCTTGCCGGTGTCGTCGGGCTGGCGATCCTCAACACGTTGCGCGGCAAGAAGTCGGCGTAACCGTTCGCAGCCGATACAAAAAAATGGGGGCGTCGGTTTCGACCGGCGCCCCCTTTTTCGTCTTCGGCCCTTACCCTCACGTCGCGGCGGAAGGGTAAGGGCGATCGTTATTGGATCGGGCGCTTAGGACTTCAGTCCCTTCGCCATGTTCAGATGTGCCGCCACCGTCGGCGCAAGCCCGCTGGCGAAGGTCTTCAGCGCGGGCACATCGCCGGTCGCGCCATAGGCCTTCAGTGCGTCGAGCGTCTGCTGATGGCCGGACTGCTGCGCGGCGATATACGCCGTGTCGAAGTCGGCGCCCTTCTTGGCCTTCAGCGCATCGACCGTCGCCTGTTGCTCTGCGTTCAGCGCCGGATCGGGCGTGATCGCCGGCGTCAGGCCCGCCGTGGTCGCCTTCAGCTTGTCGGTCGACGTCGTATGCGCGGCGATCATCTGGTTGGCGTACTTCTTCACCGCGGCGGAATTGCTGTTGTCGAGCGCCAGCTTCGATGTGGCGATCTCGAAGGCGTCGCTGGCGGCGGCCGTGTTGGCGAAGACCTGACCGCCGGTGGCCGGCGCCGTCATGTTGGCATCGGCCGCACCCACGTTGCCCGCGTCGAACGCCGCGCCGTCATTGGTCGCGAGGGTCGTATCGGTGGTGCCGGCGGTGTCCGTCTTCTGCCCGCAGGCGGCGAGCGCCAGTGCCGACGCCGACAGGATCACCATGGTTTTATTCAACATTTTCGTCTCCCTAGCTGCGGCGTCCTCAACGTATCGGCCCCGCCACCCGTTCCGCCGTCGCAACGGGAGCGTTCCGGCGCGCCCGACGTTGGCGCATGGTTCGGTTCGACAGGAGAACGACGTTGAGTATTTTCGGCAATATCATGGGCAAGATCTTCGGCCATAAGAAGGACGCGCCTGCCGCGCCGCAGCAGCCGCCGCAGACCACGCAAGCCGCACCGGCCCCGGCACCCACGCCTGCGCCAGCCCCAACCCCTGCGGCAGCGCCCACCCAATCGGTGGACGTCGGCGCAGTGCTGTCCGAAATGGCTGCGATGAAGAACGGCGGCGGCAATTATCAATCGTCGATCGTCGACTTGCTGAAGCTGCTCGACCTGGATTCCAGCCTCGCCGCGCGCAAGGAACTGGGTCAGGAACTCGGCGTCCACGCCGGTGACGACGGCAGCGCAGAACAGAATATCGCCCTCCACAAGGCGGTAATGGCGAAGCTCGCGGAGAATGGCGGCATCGTGCCGGACAGCCTGCGCAACTGATCATTTCTCTCTTCACTCCATCATCCCGGCGTTCGCCGGGATGATGGAGCGATTGGGACCGGCCCAGCGGCGTCAGTCGGACGCAAAGGCACCTTGACCGATCCCCCGGTCCAAGCAATGATCGGTGTATGAGGCGGGCAAGTCGCTCGCCTCGCATCATCTTGGCGCTCACGGCAAACATGCCGGCCAGCGTCCATCCGGGGGGACGACAGCCTTGCATAGACGCGATTTCCTGGCCGCAACCGGCCTGGCGCTCGGAGGCGGCGTGGTGCCGTCCTTCCTCGGTCGCGCGATCGCGGCGGAAGAACTGCAATCGACCATCGACGTTGCCGTCAAGAAACGGCTCGCGGATGCTGCGCTCAACGCCGCCAAATCGGCGGGCGCGACGTACTGCGATGTCCGCGTCGGCCGCTACATGCGCCAGTTCGTCATCACCCGCGAAGCGAACGTGCAGAACGTCGTCAACACGGAATCGCTCGGCACCGGCGTCCGCGTCATCGCCGACGGGGCGTGGGGCTTCTCCGCGACCAACGACATGACGCCCGAAGCGGTTGCCAAGGCGGCGCAGCTGGCGGTCGCCATCGCCAAGGCGAACGCCAAGACGCAGACCGCGCCTGTCCAGCTCGCCCCCACGCCCGGCGTCGGCGAAGTCAGCTGGAAGACGCCGATCGTCAAGAACGCGATGGCGGTGCCGATCAAGGACAAGGTCGACCTGCTGCTCGGCGTCAACGCCGCCGCGCAGGGTGCGGGCGCGAACTTCGTCAATTCGATGCTGTTCGTAGTCAACGAACAGAAGTATTTCGCCAGCACCGACGGATCGTACATCGATCAGGACGTCCACCGCATCTGGGCGCCGATGACCGCGACCGCGATTGACAAGACCACCGGCAAGTTCCGCACCCGCGAAGGGCTGTCGGCACCGATGGGGATGGGCTTCGAGTATCTCGACGGCAATGCCAAGGACAAGTTCGTCTCGCCCAACGGCGTCGTCAACTACGGCCTGTCCTACGACATGAAGGAGGACGCGATCGCGGCCGCCAAACAGGCGGTCGCAAAGCTGAAGGCACCATCGGTCAAGCCGGGCAAATACGATCTCGTCCTCGACCCCTCGCACACCTGGCTGACGATCCACGAAAGCGTCGGCCATCCGCTCGAGCTCGACCGCGTGCTCGGCTACGAGGCCAATTATGCCGGCACCAGCTTCGTCACGCTCGACAAGGTCAAGGAGCGGTTCCAGTACGGCAGCGCCAACGTCAACATCGTCGCCGACAAGCTGCAACCCGGCAGCCTGGGCGCGGTCGGTTACGACGACGAGGGCGTGAAGACCAAGAAATGGGACCTGATCCGCGATGGCAAGCTCGTCGATCTGGAGGCGATCCGCGACCAGGCGAAGCTGCTCGGCAAAACCGCGTCCGACGGCTGTTGCTATGCCGACAGCTGGTCGAGCGTGCAGTTCCAGCGCATGCCCAACGTCAGCCTCGAACCCGGCAAGAAGAAGCAGAGCGTCGCCGACATGATCGGCGGTGTCGAGAACGGCATCTATATCGTCGGCGACGGCAGCTTCTCGATCGACCAGCAGCGTTACAACGCGCAGTTCGGCGGGCAGCTGTTCTACGAAATCAAAAACGGCAAGATCACGCAGCAGATCGAGGACGTCGCCTACCAGATCCGCACGCCGGAATTCTGGAATGCCTGCGTCGGCGTCTGCGATGCCAGCGATTACCGGATGGGGGGCAGTTTCTTCGACGGCAAGGGCCAGCCGTCGCAGGTGTCGACGGTGAGCCACGGGTCCTCGACCGCGCGCTTCAACGGCATCAACGTCATCAACACCGCCCGTTCGCTCGGCTGAGGAGACAGGATCATGGCAATCTTCACCGAAGAACAGGCACGCGCCATTCTGACCAAGTGCGTCGCGCTGTCGAAGGCAGACGAATGTATCGCCGAACTGACCGGTTCGGTCGACGGCAACATCCGTTTCGCGCTGAACAACATCTCGACCAGCGGCATCGTGTCGAACACCGATCTCGCGGTGCAGGTCGCGTTCGGCAAGCGCGTCGGCACCGCGACGATCAACGCGTTCGACGATGCGTCACTGGAGCGCGTCGTCCGCCGGGCGGAGGAGCTCGCCCGCCTTGCGCCCGAGAACCCTGAGTTCGTCCCCGCAGTCGGCAAGCAGGCGTACAAGGCGACGCCGACGTTCAGCCAGACGACGGCGGACATCACGCCGGAGTATCGCGCCAAGGTGGCGGGCGATTCGATCGCCGCGTGCAAGGCGCAGAAGCTGATCGCCGCGGGTTTCCTACAGGACGGCCAGAGCTTCGTCGCCTTCGCCAATTCCAAGGGCAATTTCGGCTACCAGCGGGCGTCCGGTGTCGACTACACCTGCACCGTGCGTAGCGAGGATGGCCGTGGGTCGGGCTGGGTCGGCCGCAACGTGCAGGACGTGAACACCTTCTCGGCTGGCACCGATGTTCGTACCGCGGCGCGCAAGGCGGCGGGGTCGGTCGACGCCCGCGCGCTGGAGCCGGGCAAGTATACCGTCATCCTCGAACCCGCCGCCGCAGCCGGGCTTATCGGCTTCATGTTCAACTTCTTCGGTGCGCGCGAGGCCGATGAAGGCCGCAGCTTCCTGTCGAAGAAGGGCGGCGGCAACAAGATCGGCGAGCAGGTCTTCGATCCGCGCGTCAACATCTACGCCGATCCCAATCACCCGGACGTGCCGGCATTGCCATGGGACAGCAACGGCCTGCCGCGTACGCGCATGCAGATCGTCCAGAACGGGAAGATCGCGAACCTCGATTACTCGCGCTACTGGGCGCAGAAGCAGGGCAAGCCTGCGACGCCGGAACCGGGCAATATCATCATGGAGGGCGGCACCAAGTCGACCGCCGACCTGGTGCGCGGCACGCAGAAGGGCATTCTGGTCACGCGGACGTGGTACATCCGCATGGTCGATCCGCAGACCGTCCTGCTCACCGGCCTGACCCGCGACGGGACCTTCTATATCGAGAACGGCGAGATCAGATATCCGTTGAAGAACTTCCGTTTCAACGAAAGCCCGGTGATCATGCTGAACAACATCGATGAACTGGGCAAGCCGGTGCGGGTTAAGGGCGACGAGGGCGACACGTTGATGATGCTGCCGCCGATGCGGCTGCGGGACTTCACGTTCACGTCGCTGTCGGACGCGGTGTAGTTGGTGGCGCTCACCCTCACCCTGCGCCGCCTTCGGCGTCTTCTCCCTCTCCCGGCGGGAGAGGGAGGGAGCGGCGTAGCCGCGGAAGGGTGAGGGTGAACCGGCAGGAGTTTCTGCGCGCGAGCATCGCTACGCTTGCTGCTACATTCATTCCCCGCGCCGCCGCTGCGGCAGGAGCCTACGACTTCTGGTTCACGCGGCTGCGCTACGACAGTGGCGACTGGGACGTCGACCAGCGCATGCCGAGCAACCTGCTGACGTCGCTGGTCGATTACACCAATCTGCGCATCGACCCGAAGGAACGCGTCGTCGCGCTGTCAGACCCCAAGATGCTGACCGCGCCCTTCTGCTACATGGCGGGGCATCGCCTGGTGGAGTTCAACGCAGCCGAACGCCGCAATTTCGAACGCTACGTCCGAAGCGGCGGCTTCGTGCTGGTCGACGATTGCAACCACGATATCGACGGCCTGTTCGCGCAGAGTTTCGAACGGCAGATGCGCGCCATCTTCGGGCCGAAGGCGCTCGCGAAGCTGCCGCCGAAGCACCCGATCTACACCAGCTTCTTCAAGTTCGACGGGCCGCCCAACACCGGCTTCGAATTGAACGGCTGGGGCGACGACCTCGTCCACGATTACCTGAAGGGCATCACGATCGATGGCCGCCTCGGCTTGCTGTACAGTAACAAGGATTACGGGTGCGAATGGGACTACGACTGGCGCAACAAACGCTTCCTCGCGCAGGACAATACGAAGTTCGGCGTCAACATCGTGATGTACGCGCTCAATTCGTGAGGACCGCATGACCGAAGCAGACATCGAGGCCCAGCTGTCCAAGCTCACCGATCTGCGCGCCGCGATCGGGCAGGCGATCGTCGGGCAGGCGGCGGTGGTCGAGCAGTTGCTGATCGGCCTGATCGCCGGCGGCCATTGCCTGCTGGAGGGCGTGCCGGGGCTCGGCAAGACACTGCTGGTGCGCTCGCTCGGCGAGGCGCTCCACCTCGATTTCCGCCGTGTGCAGTTCACGCCCGATCTGATGCCGAGCGACATCCTCGGCACGGAATTGCTGGAAGAGGATCACGGCACCGGCAAGCGCCACTTCCGCTTCCAACAGGGGCCGGTCTTCACCAACCTGCTGCTGGCGGACGAACTCAATCGCACGCCGCCCAAGACGCAGGCAGCGCTGCTGGAGGCGATGCAGGAACGCACCGTCAGCTATGGCGGCACGACCTATACGCTGCCGAAGCCGTTCTTCGTCCTCGCGACGCAGAATCCGATCGAGCAGGCCGGCACCTATCCGCTGCCCGAGGCGCAGCTCGACCGCTTCCTGCTACACGTGCGGCTCGATTATCCGTCGGAAGCCGAGGAGCGCGACATTCTTGCGGCGACCACCGGCAGCGGCTTTGCACAGGTGCCGCGGGTGATGGACGGCGAGGATGTGCTGGCCATCCAAGCGCTGGTGCGCGACGTCCACCTCAGTTCCGACCTGGTCGACTGGATCACGCGGCTGGTGCGCGCCACGCGTCCGGGTGCGTCGATGCCCGAGACGCTGCGCAGCTACGTCCGCTGGGGTGCCGGCCCGCGCGCCAGCCAGTCGCTGGTCCTTGCCGCCAAGGCACGCGCGCTGCTGCAAGGCCGGCTTGCGGCGACGCGCGAGGATGTCGCTGCGCTCGCCGCGCCGGTGTTGCGCCACCGCCTGATCCTCGCGTTCGCCGCCGAAGCCGATGGCGTCAGCCCCGATGCCGTCGTCGACCGCCTGCTCGCCGCCGTCCGGGGACCCGGTGCCTGACCTGTTGCCGGCGGACGTCCGCCACCGATTGAAGGGACTGACCATCGTCGCCCGCCGCGCGATCGGCGACCGCGGGCTGGGCTTGCATACCAGTCGCGCGCGCGGGTCGGGCCTCGAATTTGCGCAATATCGTCCCTACGAACAGGGTGACGAGCCGCGCCAGATCGACTGGAAGCTCTACGGCCGATCGGACAAGTTCTTCGTGCGGGAAGCGGAGCGCGAAAGCCCGGTCGCTCTGTGGATCCTGCTCGACGCCAGCGCATCGATGAATCAGGCGGACGCGACCGGCCGCCGAATGGATGCCGCCAAGGGCATCGCCGCCGCGCTCGTCGAGCTGGCGCTGGCGCAGGGCGACCGGTTCGCGCTAGCGACGCTGCGCGCAACGGGACTGGACCTGATCCCCGCAGCCGGTGGCGCCCGCCAGCGCGACCGGGCTCATCTGGCGCTGCATGGGATCGACGCCAGCGGACGCTTCCCCGCCGACACGTTGCTGGCACCGATCTGGGACCGGATCGGCGCGCGCGACATGGTTGCGATCCTGTCCGACTGGTTCGACCCGGCCTGCCTCGATCTCGCGCGCAAGCTGGCCGCCGCGGGCCGGGAGGTGCTGGCGATCCAGATCCTCACCGTCACCGAACGCGATTTCGCGCTGGATGGCGGTTACCGCTTTCGCGATCCCGAAACCGGTGAGGAATTGCTCGGCGATGCCGCGGCGTTGCGTGCGGAGTATCTCGCCCGCTTCGGCGCGGCACAGGCCGACCTCGCCGCCGCACTCGTTACCGCGGGCATCCGCTACGCTACACTGGTCCTCGACCAGCCGCTCGACACGCCGTTGCAGACACTGTTCGGACGGAGCCAACGGTGACCCTGCTCCTTCCCCTCGGCCTCGCGGCGCTCGCGAGCGTGTTGCTGCCGCTGCTGATTCATCTCGCCCGCCGTACCGAACAGCGCCCGACCGACTTTGCGGCGCTGCGCTGGCTCAGCCAGAAGCCACGACCGCGTCATCGACCACGGTTCGACGAGCGGCTGCTGCTGGCGACGCGATTGCTGCTTCTCGTGGCCGTTGCGCTGGTGCTGGCGCAACCGGTTCTCTCCGACGTCGATGCCGCGATGCCGGTGATCGCTGTCGCGCCCGGTGCGGACATCCCCCCGCCGTCGGCAGCACGCCGCATCTGGCTCGCGCCCGGCTTTCCCGCCGTGGATACCCCGCCGCCCACCGGTCGGCAGCCGATCGCCAGCCTGATCCGTCAGCTCGATGCCGAACTGCCGCCGAAGACGCGGCTGACGATCGTCGTACCGCGCCTGTTCGACGGTGCCGACGCCGAGCGGCCGACGCTGTCGCGAACCGTGACGTGGCGGATCGCGGGTGACGGCAGGGGCAGTGCCGCGGCCGTGCCTGCTGCCCCCCCGGCGTTGCGATACGATCCGGCCCATCCCGGCGCCCGCTACCTTGCCGCCGCGATCCGCGCGCTAGGCGGAACGGACATCGGCTACCGATCCGTGGCGGTGCAGGGGGGAGCGGCGGGCCGCGCTCTCATCTGGCTGGGTGCCGGCCCGATACCCCGCAGCATCATCGAGCATATCGAGGCCGATGAAACCATCCTCGTCTCACCCGACGCGATCGTTCCGGCCGGCGCCACCGTCCCCGTCTGGCGTGATACCATGAGTGCGCCGCTCGTCGACATGCAGCCCCTTGGCAAGGGGCGCCTCCTTCGTTTCACCCGTGCGCTCTCCCCTGCCGCGATGCCGCAGCTGCTCGATCCCGACTTTCCCCGCCGGCTCGTCGCGCTGTTCGTCCGTCCGCCGGAGCCGGCGCGCGTCGCGGCGAAAGCCTATGCCCCACAAGCCGGAGGGCTGGCGCCGACCCCTCCCGCCCGGCCGCTCTCGCCATGGCTCGCCGTCACCGTTGCAGCGCTGTTCGTCATCGAACGCTGGCTCGCCACGCGCGCCGGACGGGCCCCCGCACCATGAGCGCAGATCCCCGCATCGCGCCCTGGACGCGCCCGACCCGCCTGCGGGCATGGCGCCGGGACGCCGCGACCGGCGTGCCGCTCGTCATCCTGCTTGCGGCGATCGGCTGGCGACTGTCCGGTCCCGCCACCGCCGTCACGCTGCTGATCGTTGGCCTCGTCGCACTGGCAACGGTAGCGCACCTTCGGGCGCGGCGCTTCGACCGCCGCTGGCTGATCGCCGCGCTCGACGCGACGCGCCGCGATCTGGAGGACAGCAGCGACCTCCTGTTCGCCGATCCTGCCACGCTCACCCCGCTTCAGCGTGTCCAGCGCGGCCGTATCGCCGCCCGCGTCGACGCCGCTTCCATCCCGGCGCTGGATGCGCCGCGCGGCCTGTGGCCGATCGCCGCGATCGTGTGCGCCAGCCTGACCGCGACGGCCGCGATCCTGCTGTGGCCGCAGCACCCCGGCGCCTCGCTTGTGCCGGCGCGAGAGGGACTGCCGGTCTTGCCCGGCGTTCCCCGTCTCACCGCCCTGGCGATCGAGGTCGCGCCGCCAGCCTATACCGGCTTGCCGCCACGCCTGCTCGGGATGCTGGATGCACGCATCCCGGCGGGCTCGCGCGTGAGCTGGACGCTGCGGTTCATGCCCGAGCCGCGCGGTGCGGTG
This sequence comes from Sphingomonadaceae bacterium OTU29LAMAA1, assembly GCA_024072375.1. NCBI lineage: Bacteria > Pseudomonadati > Pseudomonadota > Alphaproteobacteria > Sphingomonadales > Sphingomonadaceae > Sphingomonadaceae bacterium OTU29LAMAA1. The sequence goes on along the minus strand of CP099617.1, from coordinate 1,757,562 downwards.
CTGGCGACGGTCGGTCGCCCGGCGATACCGCTGGTCCGTGACCGCGGCGACTGGGTCGCGAGCCATCGCGCCGACACGCCCTTGCTCTACCGCGTCACCGCCATGGGTGCCGAGCGGGCGGGTGTTCCTCCGCTCCACCGGATCGACACGATCGCCGATCGCCTGCCGCAGGTTCGAGTCGCGATGCCGCGCACGCCGCTGACCCTGCTGATGCCCGGTCAGCTCAGCGCCCCGATCGCGTTCGTCGCTACCGACGATTACGCGGTCAGCGCCACCGCCCGGCTGCGCATCGTCGTCGCTCAGGGGGAGGGGGAGAACGTCCGCTTCTCCGAACGGATGCTGACCGTCAGTGGCAGTGGCGCACCCCGCGAGCGGCGTTTCACTGCGCAATTGAATTTTGCCGCATTGGGCTTCGTAGAACCCGGCGATATCGTCGCGCAGCTGATCGTCAGCGACACTCGCACTCCCTCGCCGCAGGAGGTGCGCGGCCCCAGCATCATCCTGCGTCGCCAGCCCGCCGTGGCGGCGCAAGGCGGCGGGCTCGAAGCGATGACCCGCCGCGTCATGCCCGCCTATTTCCGCAGCCAGCGGCAGATCATCATCGATACCGAGGCGCTGCTCAACGAACGACCGCGCCCGCCGGCCGACCGCTTCCTATCGCGATCCGATGCGATCGGCGCAGACCAGCGCCTGCTCCGCATGCGCTACGGCCAGTTCATGGGGGAGGAGACGGGCGGCGGCGCGACCAACGTCATGCCGACCAACGACGAGGAGGAGGGCGCGGCGCATGCTACCGCTGCCGCGCCGACCGATGGGCATGATCATGCCGAGCCTGCACCGGCGGCAGGGTTCGGCGCGGCGGAGGATGTCACCGCCGAATACGGCCACACCCACGATGAATCGGAGGCCGCGACGCTGCTCGACCCCGGCACGCGCGCGACGCTGCGTCAGGCGCTGGACAACATGTGGCAATCCGAACGCGCATTGCGTCAGGGGGACCCAAAGGCGGCGTTGCCCTATGCCTATAAGGCGCTGCGCTTCATCAAGCAGGTGCAGCAGGCGACGCGCATCTTTCTGGCGCGGACCGGCTCCGACCTGCCTGCGATAGACATGGCGCGGCGGATGACCGGCGATCGCGGCGCGATGGGTAACCGTATGTTGCCGACCGCCGCCGCCGATCCGATAGACCCCACTCCTGCCGCGATCTGGCGCGCGCTCGACGGGCCGCGGCGGGACGCTGCGCTCGACGCCCTGACCCGATGGATGCGCACCGGGGGCAGCCGTATTCCCGATCCGCTCGTGCTGGCGGGCGCGATCGATACGCTTCGTCGCCAGCCGGACTGCACACGCTGCCGCGACGCCCTGCGCAGCGCCTTGTGGCAGGCGTTGCCGCGTCCGGCACCCGGCCTTGCCCGCCGCAACGCCGGCGACGCGGTCGCGCGCCGCTATCTGGATGCCCTGCCATGACGCCGGACCGGATTGCCGCTACTCTGCTGTCGCTCGCCGTCGCCATCGCTTGGGTGCGATTGTGGCTGTGGCGGCGGCGCGCGACGGTTCAAGGTCCGGCGTGGCGATTGGCAGTGCTGGGACTGATGCAGATCGCGGTGGCGGGTTTGCTGTACCTCACCCTGTTCGGGTCGACCGCAGCGAACACGACAAAGACGCTGGTCGTCGCGACGGAAGGCGCGCCGCGTTTCGTATCGACGCGCGCTGGCGAGACGCTGGTGGCGCTGCCGGAGGCGGGGAACGTAGCCGGCGCGATCCGGCAACCCGATCTGGGCACCGCGCTGCGACGCCATCCGGGTGCGACGGCGATCCGCGTCGTCGGCAGCGGCTTGGTCGCCCGCGACCGGGTCGCCGCCGCGGCGGTCACGCTGCGCTACGTAGCGCCACCGCAGCGCCGCGGCCTCGTCGCGCTCGTTCCGCCGCCGCCGGTTGCCCCCGGTCAGCGCTTCGCCGTGGCCGCCCGGGTGGAGGGCGGGGCCGCGGCGACGTTGCTCGACCCGGCCGGGCGCGTAGTCGATACCGCCCGGCCTGCGGCGGACGGCAGCGTCGTCCTGCACGGCACTGCGCGCGTCGCAGGCGAGGCATTGTTCGCGTTACGCCTGTCCGACGAGACGAGCGCCGCCGTGCCGCTCGTCACGGGTCCGGTGGCGCCCGCCCGCGCGCTGATCCTTGCCGGGGCCCCGGGGCCCGAGGTGAAGTTTCTGCGCCGCTGGGCCGCTGATGCGGGTGTCGCGGCGCAGACGCAGGTCGCCGTCGGCGGCGGGCTGACGCTGGGCGAGCCGCCGGCGAGCTATGCGGGCTATGATATCGCCATCCTCGACGATCGCATGTGGGCGGGGCTCGGATACGGCGCGCGCGCGGCGCTAGCGCAGGCGGTGCGCGGCGGCATGGGACTGGTCGTCCGGGTCACCGGACCCGTGGCGAAGGGGTGGCAGGTGCTGGGTCTCGCCACCGGCGGCGGTTCCGCCGTCGTGCCGCTGCGCCTGCCGCCGGCGGCGCCCGGCAAGGCCGCGCTGGCGGCCCGCCGCGGTCCGGGTACGCGCGACGCGCCCGCCTCGATCGCCGCACCGCTGGGCGAGGTGCCCGAACTCACCCGGCTCGCCACATCGATCAGCGGCGTTCCGCTGCTCCGCGACGTGCGCGGCACGCCGTTCGCCGGCTGGCGAAACGTCGGTCGCGGCCGGGTCGCGCTCGTCACGCTTCTCGACAGCTTCGCCCTCGCGACCAGCGGCAACGGCGACGCGCATGCCGACATCTGGAATGCGATCGCCTCGACCGTCGGCCGGGGCACGCCTGCTGCGGACATCCGGATCGACCCGCTAGCGTGGGCGGGGGAGCGCGTCGCGATCTGTGCAACCGGCGGACCTGTCGGTGTCGTCGCGCCGGACGGCACTCGCACCGTGCCGGTGCCGGACCCCGCTGCCGCAGGCTGCGCCGCATATTGGCCCGTCCATGCCGGCTGGCATCGCGCCGGCGTCACGCCCTTCTACGTCCATCCGGCCGGTGCCTTGCCGGCCTTGCGCGCCGCGAGCCGTCGCGAGGCAACGCTCGCGCTGGCAGGAGATCGCCGGCCCAGCGAGTTGGCGTCGCCGGAACAGGAACGTCGGCCCTCCTGGCGATGGTTCATCGCGTTCCTGATCACAGCGGGCGCATTGTGGTGGTTCGAACGCCGACGCGCCTAGCGCCAGTCGCCTTGCGCGATCCGGTAGGCCTGGTGCAGCGCCGCGGGAACCGCCGCACCCGGCACGCTGCGCCCGAAGAGATAGCCCTGCGCCATATCGCACCCCTGCGCCAGCAGGTGTCGAGCCTGCGGGACGGTTTCCACTCCTTCGGCCACCACCGTCATACCCAGACGGTGCCCGAGCGCGACGACCGCATCGATGATCGCCGCGTCGCCCGCATCCCGGTCGAGATGGCTGACGAAGCTCTTGTCGATCTTGATCGTGTGGACCGGGAACGCCTTCAGGTGCGTCAGCGAGGCATAGCCCGTGCCGAAATCGTCCAGCGCAATATGCACGCCGGCGCGGTTGAACGTTTCCAGCGTGCTCGCAACGCATTCGGCGCCACGTCCGACGAATACGGTCTCGGTCACTTCCAGCTCCAGCCGCTCGGGCGGCAGCCCGGCCCGCACGAGCCGACCGAGGATGCGGTCCGCCAGATCCTCGCGGCGGAACTCGGCCGGAGACAGGTTGAACGCGATCCGGCCGAATTCGATGCCCTCGTCCAGCCAGCGCCGCATATCGCCGACGATCCCCGCCAGCATCCGCTCGCTGAGGCCGACGGCGAGTTCCAGATCCTCGAACGCCGCGGCGATCATCGCCGGAACCTGCGGGCCGAGCAAGGGATGCTGCCAGCGTAGCAACGCTTCGAACCCACAGACCTTGCCGGTGCCCAGTGCGACCTTCGGCTGATAGAAGGGCATTATCCGGTCGTCGCGCACCGCATCACGGGCGATGCTGAGCATCGACGACCGGCGTTGCAGGTCCGCCCGCATATAGGGCTGGAACGTCATCAGCCCGCCACGCTGCTGGTCCTTGGCGGCGTAGAGCGCGATGTCGGCGGATTTGAGCAATTCGGCGGCGGTGGCACCATCCGCCGGGAACAGCGACCCGCCCGCGGTGGCCTGACAGTCGAGGATACGGCCATCGTGCGCCAGGGGTTCGCGCACCCGGCGCAACGCTGCCTTGACGCGGTCGAGCACCACCGCCGGATCGTCGCTGCCGGCGATGACCGCCGCGAATTCGTCGCCGCCCAGCCGTGCGAGCGTACAGTCGTTTCCCAGCGCCCCGCGCAGACGGTCGCCGAACGTCCTCAGCACGACGTCGCCGGCATCGTGGCCGACGGTATCGTTCGTCTCTTTCAGATGATCGACGTCGAACAGCACCAGCGCCAGGCTGTCGCCGGTGGCCGTCGCCCGCACGATCGCGGATTCGAGCCGGTCGCCGAATGCGGCACGATTGGGCAAGCCGGTCAGCGTATCGTGAAGCGCGGCGAAGCGGATGCGGTCCTCCGCGGTCCGCTCTTCGGTGACGTCGCGGGTGGTGACCAGCACGCGGCTGAGCCGTCCCGATGGCGCCTCGATCCGCCAGCCACCGGTCTTGATCCAGCGTTCCTCGCCGGTGTCGGCGCGGTGGATGCGCAGCATCGTCTCGAACCGGTGGTTGCCGTCGCCGGCCTCCACCGCTGACACCAGCGCCTGCAACCGGTGCCGATCCTCGGGGATCACCAGCGCCAGCGCGGTGGCGACGGTAGCCGGGGTTTCGAGCGGCAGGCCCAGCATCGCCTTGAATTCGTCGGACCATTCGCGACGATTACCCAACGCGTCATAGTCCCAGATGCCCAGTCCTGCGGCATGCGCGGCGAGCCGGAAGCGTTCTTCGCTTTCGCGCAGCGCCCGCTCGGCCAGCTTGCGGTCGTGGATATCCTCCAGCGTACCGTACCACCGGACGGCGGCTCCGGTATCATCCAGCCTGGCCGTGGCCCGGGAGCGGAACCACCGGTACTCGCCGGCGGGCGTCCGCAGGCGATATTCCAGATCGACTGCTTCCCCGCTCGCGATCGCGTCGCTCCAGGCAGCTGCGGTCCGCGCGGCATCGTCGGGATGGAGGGCAGCGAGCCATTGCTCTCCCATCGCATGCCGTGGATCGTTGCCGGTAACTTCCGTCCAGCGTGAGCTCACCGCATCGATCTGCCCGTTGGCGCGTGCGGTCCAGCTGATCTGCGGATTGAGTTCTACCGTGTAGCGATAATGCTCCTCGCTCTCGCGCAATTCCGCCTCCGCAAAGCGCCTTGCGGTGATGTCCTGCGCGATGGTGATCGTCGATGTGGCGGTGCCGTTCGCATCGCAGACGAACGACACGTTGATCCCGCACCAGATGACGGTGCCGTCGGGATGCACGATCCGGGTCTCGATCGCGAAGGGCATCGACCGTGCCATGTGCTCGGCATGCAAACGCTGCACGCGCGCGAGGTCGTCGGGGTGGATCAGTTCCTCGATCGGCAGACCGGAAAGCTGTGCCGCGTTGCGGCCGGCCAGCTGGCAAAAACGGTCGTTGACCGACAGCACCCGTCGCTGCCGGTCGCGGTGGAGCAGCCCGATCCGCGCCTGGCTGAGCACGCCGCCCAGCGGAGGGGTACGGTCTTCGAACGCTGCGATCGCAGTCAGCGCACGCATCACCGTATCGTCATCGGCGGCATCGGAATAGCCGGGCCCGAACGTATCGTCCCGTTCGAAACCACGCTCTCCCAATCGATCCACCCCCACCCCTTTCAGGTCGAATTCCATGGCGCGGGTTTGGGTGGAGCGGCTTAAATATGTGTAACAAAACCAATTCGGGTGTTTGGAGGCCGTGTTAACCCGCCATCGGCATCTGCTGCGCCATGGCGGCATAGTCCCCGCGCATCCGCCGCAGCGCTCCTGCGACGCGTTCGGTATCGAGCGCATCGACCACGGGGTCGTAGCCATCGGGGATGATACCCTGACCCAGCATCACCGCGACCCAGCTCGGGATGGCGAACAGCTCGTCGTCGTAGCGGAAGATGCGGCCCTTTTCGCGAAACAGCGCGATCTTGCGGGTGAGCGTGTCCGGCAGCGGCATGGTGCGGACGTATCGCCAGAATGGCGTATCGTCGCGCATCGTCGCGGCATAATGCAGGATGATGAAGTCGCGGATGGCGACATATTGGTCGCTCATCAGGCGATTGTATTCGTCGCGCTCGATGTCGGTGAACCGCATGTCGGGGAAGAGCCCGAACAGCTTCGAGAGGCCGGTCTGGATCAGATGGATGCTCGTCGATTCGAGCGGTTCGAGAAATCCGCCCGCCAGTCCGAGCGCGACGACGTTCCCCTTCCACATCTGCGCCCGCCGTCCGGCCTTGAACCGCAGCTGGCGCGCCGGCGCGGTCGGTCGGGAGTCGAGATGCGCCATGAGCACCCGCTCGGCTTCCGCATCGTCGGTAAAGGCGCTCGCATAGACGTGGCCGTTGCCGGTGCGATGCTGCAACGGGATCCGCCATTGCCAGCCCGCACCATGTGCGGTCGCGCGCGTATACGGAAGCAGCGGCGCGCTGCGTTCGGTCGGCACCGCCAACGCGCGGTCGCACGGCAGCCAATGCGACCAGTCCTCGAACGACACGCCCATCGTCTCGCCGAGCAGCATGCTGCGAAAGCCCGAGCAATCGATGAACAGGTCGCCCTCGACCCGGCGGTCACCCTCCAGCCGGACGGCGGTGACGTGACCGTGCTCGTCCTGCTCGACCCCGACGATCCGCCCTTCGACACGAACCGCGCCCTGCGCTTCGGCACGGCTGCGCAGGAAACCGGCATAGAGACCCGCATCGAAATGATAGGCATATTCCAGCCCGGACAAGGGCGAACGTGGATCGGGCGAGGGCGGGGCGAAGCGATGCGCGCGCGCCGCCACCGCCGACATCGCATAATCCTCGATGCTGCCGATCCCTGCCTCATGGCGCAGCTTCAACCATAACTGATGGAAATTCAGCCCTTCGATATCGCGGCCGTGGGTGCCGAACGGGTGGATGTAGCGGTCGCGCCCGTCGGTCCAGCCGACGAACTCGATGCCCAGCTTCGGCGTGCCGCCAGTCGCGCGCAGGAACTCCGCCTCGTCGATTCCCAATCGTGCATTGAAACCGCGGATCGGCGGGATGGTCGCCTCGCCAACGCCAACCGTGCCGATCGCATCCGATTCGATGAGCGTGATCGTCCGCCGTCCGTCGTCGAGGAACCGCGCCGCCGCGGCTGCCGCCATCCATCCGGCAGTGCCGCCGCCTACGATCACCACCCGTCCGATCGGTTCGCCGCTCATCGTGTTTCTCGCATCATCGCCGCCAGATACGCGGGATAGGGGGGCAGTTGGCCGGGCAGCGATGCGACCGCGGCGCGCAATTGGGCAAGAGACGCCGTGGCGCTTGCGCGCGGAATGGACAGCGCCACTGGATCGTGCCGCACCGGTCGCAGACCAAGGCCGATCAGCGCCTGTCGCCATTGTACGCGCGGTACCATCTCCTCTTCCAGCGGCGGCAGCGTGCCGCGCTGACCGAATTGCGCCAGCGCGGTGGCAAGCTCGTCCGGTGCCGCCCGGGTCCGCATCGCATGCCAGAAATCGCCGCTACGGCGGGTGCCCGCCAGATAAAAGGCTGCGATATAGGCGTGAATCCTGTCCGCCCGCAGCGTGGCCCGACGATTGTATTCGGCGATCAGCAGCGGTTCGCTTGTCCGCGCCGGCATGAGTTCCAGCGCCAGTGACAGGTTCGACAGCGCGAGCGGTAGCCCCCACCAGCCGAGCGGCCCTGTCGCTACTGCTGCATCGCCCAGCGCCAGCACGTTGCCCGCGTACGGCTGCGCCCGGCGACGCGCCCGCACCACGATCCGTTCACCATCGCCGAACTGTCGCCGGGCCCGCGCGTCGGTCGTCGTCGCGCTGGAATACGCGAATGCCGCCAGCGTCTGCGTGCCCGATGGCCAGCGTGCGGCCCACCCCCTGCCCGTTACCTCGTACCGATCGACCGGTGAGGGGCGTGCACCCTCGACCTTCAGCAACAACCGGTCAACCGACAGGCTGTCGCTCCAGTCGATCCATCGCGTGTCCGGCGGTGCGAGCAGCGCGGCGGGGCCGCTTGCGTCGACGAACAGGTCGGCGGTCCAGCGCGTGCCGCCGGCCTCGATCGCGGCGATCGTATCGCCGGCCCGCTCAACGGCGATGGAGACGACGGGAGCGACGCGGATCCGCGCCGCGGCAGCGATCTGCGCGAACACCTGAGTCGCCTTCGCGCCGTCCAGTCGCAGATGATAGTCGATGCAGGACAGCAGAGATCGGGGATCGTCGACCGGATGGACGAACCGCTCCGCCTCGGCGAGCACGGCACCAGGCACCAATGCGCCGAACGCCCCTTCGCCATGGGTCAGCCAGAGCTGGTGCAGCGCCGCTCCGGCAAGCGATGGCACACCCTCGCCATCGCCAATCGCGAACGGGTCGCCGCCCCATGCGAAGCGTTCGCCCACGCGATGCGTCGCGGCACCGGATGCGATCAGCGCCGTCTCGTCCACGCCCATCTGGGCGAGCATCGCAATCGCGTCCGGCCCGATCGCGGGCAATCGATCGGCCAACGCATCAGGGGGCGGGGGCAGGGGGAGCAACGTCACTTCGGCACCCGGCAAAGCGCGTGCGAAGCCGATCGCTGCGCACCAGCCGGTCGGGCCGCCGCCGATCACGACGATCCGGCGCAGGGCTTCGCGCCGATTCACGCGGCGGCAGCCAGATAGGCTGCGTGGTCGGGCATGCCCGACACCGTGGCGGCGATACCGTCGTGCAGGGCCGTCATCGCCCGATCCAGCGCCGCCGCGTCGGGAAGGTCGGCGCGCGGGTCCCAACCTTCGGGCACTACGCCTTGACCCAGATAGACCGCGATCCAGCTCGGCTCGAGGAACAGTCCGTGCCGATATTGCGATACCTGTGCCGTCTGCCGCCACAGCGCCATCTTTTCGGCGAGGCTGGCGGGGATCGCCATCGTCCGCACATGATTCCAGAATGGCGAATCGTCACGCCGGGTCGCGTGATAGTGCAGGATCAGGAAATCGCGGATCCGGTCGTATTCGCCATCGACCAGAGCGTTGAACCCGTCGCGATCCGTGTTCGTCACCCGGATGTTCGGGAAATGCTCGATCAACTGCGTAATCGCCATCTGCACCAGATAGATGCTGGTCGATTCGAGCGGTTCGAGGAACCCGGACGCGAGCCCCACGGCCAATACGTTGCCGACCCAGCTGCGCCGCCGCCGCCCGGCGCGAAAGCGCAACAGTCGCGGGTCCGCGAGCGGTCGTCCTTCCATCGACCCGACCAGCGTGTCCATGGCGTCGGTGTCGGACAGAAAGGCGCTGGCATAGACGTATCCATTGCCGACCCGGTGGGTGAGGGGGATACGCCAACGCCATCCGGCCGGCATCGCGGTGGCGCGGGTGTACGGCTCGATGCCGCCCTCCGGTGATGCGCACGGCGCGGCAACCGCGCGGTCGCAGGGCAGCCAGTGCGACCAGTCCTCCCATGCCTCGTCCATCGTGCCGCCGATCAACAGGGCGCGAAAGCCCGAACAATCGATGAAAAGGTCGCCTTCGATCCGGCTCCCGTCGGTAAGCACTATGGCGGTAACGTCGCCGTTTTCCGGATGCCGTTCGACCGTCGCCACCGTACCCTCGGTCCGCACCGCCCCCCTGGCCTCGGCATGCGCGCGCAGGAACGGCGCGAACCGCGTCGCGTCGAATTGATAGGCATAGCCATAACTGTTCGCGAGATCGTCCGGATCGTCGCCGGGTCTGGCGAAACGGTGATCCGCAGCCGCGGCAACGCCCAGCGAAAAGGCGCCGATCGGAGGAATGGTGGCCTCTCGGTCGCGCCGCAACCAATAATGGTGGAAGCCGACGCCGGCGAGCGGCCGCCCATAGGTGCCGAACGGATGGATGTAGCGTTCGCCGATCGCACCGAAATCGCGGAATTCGATGCCGAGCTTGAACGTCGCGTTGGTCGCGGCCATGAACGCGGCCTCGTCGATCCCCAGCCGGGTTACGAAAGCACGCAGATGCGGCAGCGTCGCCTCGCCGACGCCGACGATGCCGATCTCCGCCGACTCGACCAGATGGACCCGGGCCGCGCCCGGAATCAGCGTGGCGAGGGCGGCTGCCGTCATCCATCCCGCTGTGCCGCCACCCACCACGACGACCCTGATGCGATGGTTTGCCTCCACATCCACTCCCCCGCGGCCGGGCCGGAGCGGCCGTACCTGTTGCAGGAAAGCCTACCTCATCGAATACTTATATCAAGTTGCGATATTTCTGCTTGTGACAAGATTTGGGTCGGGATACGACGCGATCATACAGGGCGGGCACTCAAGCTCGTGAGCATACGGCGACAGATCTTCCGGCTTGTACCGGAGGACGGTCTCGGGATGAGGACTGAAAGGGGTAGACATGATCGTTCGTGACACGCGTCGGGAGGGCCGCACCAAATTGCGCGACCTCAGCATCGGTGTATCCGCCCTTGCCATGCTGTGCGCGGCGCAACCCGCACTTGCCTGGACGGTCCCGCAGGATAGCGCGACACCGACCAAGCCGGTGACCGGCGGGTCGCAGGGCACCACGTCTGGTACCACCGGCGTCGATACCGGCACCGGCGCCACCGCGACCGACCAGGCGGGCGCAACCACCGGCACGTCGGGCAGTTCGCAGGACGGTGCGGTCACACCGCCCGAGACCGAGCGGGACGAGATCGTCGTCACCGGCGTCCGCCAGAGCCTCGCCACCGCGCAGAACATCAAGAAGAACAGTGACACCGTCGTCGACGCGATCACAGCGCAGGATATCGGTGCGCTGCCCGATCGCTCGGTCAACGAGGCGCTCCAGCGCGTCCCCGGCGTCGCGATCAGTCGCTTCGCAGCGCCCAATGATTCGCAGCACTTCTCGGTCGAGGGCTCGGGCGTCGTCATCCGCGGCCTCAGCTATGTGCGTGGCGAATTCAACGGCCGCGATACCTTTGCGGTGTCGGGCGGTCGCGAGATCGGCTTCAACGACGTACCGAGCGAACTGATCGGTTCTGTCGAGGTGTTCAAGAACCTGACCGCCGACCTGATCGAAGGCGGTATCTCCGGCACCGTCAACATCAACACCCGCAAGCCGTTCGATCAGGACCAGCGCCTGATCTACCTGTCGGGCAGCATGAACTGGGGCGATATGGAGCAGCGCGGCGCGCCATCCGTCGTCGGCCTCTACAGCCAACAGTGGGACACCGCCGGCGGCAGCCGCTTCGGCATCCTCGCCAGCGCCAGCTATTCGCAGCAGTACAGCCGCTCGGACTCAGTGTTCCTGTCGTCGATGCTGCCGCGCTACAACGACGATCGCAACCGCAACGGTGTCCAGGATGCCGGCGAAGGTCGCACGATCAACGCGGGTACGCCGTTCTCGTCGACGCTGTTCGATACGTTCCCGGTGCCCAATGGCGGCGTCGGCCCGGTCTATACCCCGGTCGGCGGCGGTTCACGCACCCAGTCCTTTGATCGCAAGCGAATCGGCGTGTCGGCAGCGGCGCAGTTCGAGAATGCGGCCAAGACGTTCCTGCTGACCGCGCAATATCTGCGCACAGAAGGGCAGCAGAACTGGCTGGAAAAGACGATCGAGCCGAACGTCTATTACGGCGACGTCACCACGACTTTCCCGCGCCCCGGTACCACCAACACCTATGACGCGAACGGCGTTTTCACCAGCGGATCGATCGTCAAGAATTCGGGCGCGGTGTTCGGCAATCGTGCCGACGGCAGCTATGGCGAACTGACGCAGTTCGCGCCCAATGGCATCTTCACGACCTTCTCGAATCGCGCATTCTACCAGAAAGCGACGACACAGGATTTTTCGCTCAACGCCAAGATCGACCCGACCGATCGTCTGCACATCAACCTCGACGGTCAATATGTGAAGTCGAAGTCGGTCAATCGTGACGACATCGTCGACATGGCGACCTATTCGGGTGTCGACATTGACCTGCGCGGTAAAGTGCCGCAGGTCAACCTGCGTCCCGACGGTCGTAACACCGCAGACTATTTCGGCAGCAAGGCGTCTACCTATTTCCGCGACGCCTTCAACAACCTCGCCGACAACGATGGCGACGAATATGCCTTCCGCGGCGACGTGAGCTACGACGTCAGCGAGGACAGCTTCCTGCGCAAGGTGCGGGCCGGCGGGCGTTATGCCAAGCGCGATCAGACCGTGCGGACCAACGACTACAACAATTGGGGCGCGGTGTCGGACACGTGGACCGGTGGCGGCCCCGTCGGCTTCAACGCGCTGCCCGCCAATCAGGCATCGCTGTTCGCGTACGACAATTTCTATCGCAATCAGGCGGTGCAGCCGCCCAACGCCTTTTACATCCCTGACAGCATCATGCGCGATCATGACGCCCTGACCGCGCTGCTGCGCACGGTCACCAAGGCCGGAGGCGGCAACTACACGCCGCTCGAGGACCGCGGCGCGTTGCCCGAGTATCGCAACACCGAAACGACGTGGAGCGCCTACGCCCGCGCCGACTTCGGGGTCGAGGATTTCGGCAACGGCATGAGCCTGTCGGGCAACATCGGCGTTCGCTACGTCCACACCAAGGATGAGTCGTTCGGACGATTGACGTTCCCGTCGGCAAACGACGTGTTCACGCCGGACACGCAGAACCCGCCCCGCTACACCAACCTGCAAAACTATTGCACCTATTCGATCGCGAACCCCACGCAGCAAGGGACCATCCCGGTCATCTGTACACTCACAGCGGCACAGCAGTCCGCCATTCAGGCGTTTTCAAACTACGTGCCCGGTACAACCAACGGCAACCGCGCCGAAATTGCGGCACAAAAGTTCAGCAACTGGCTTCCCAGCCTGAACGTCAAGCTGCAAGCCACCGACAAGCTGCTGTTCCGCTTTGCGGCGTCCAAGGCGATCTCGCGGCCGAACTTCGGCGATCTACGCAACTTCGTCCTCGTTTCGCCATCGGGCGCGAACGCCAGGGGCAGCTATGGCTTCCAGGCTTCGGCCCGCAACCCGTACCTCCGTCCGATCGAGGCAAAGCAGTTCGATCTGACCGCCGAATGGTATTTCGCCAAGGTAGGTTCGCTGACGGCGGCCTTCTTCTACAAAGACCTCACTAATATCATCCTGGACAATTACGGGTTCCAGCGGCCCTACACCAACAATGGCCAAACCTTCGACGTGACCGTCAACGGTCCGGCGAACGCGCCGGGCCATGGCAAGATCAAGGGCGTAGAACTAAGCTATCAGCAGACCTACGACTTTCTGCCTGGATTGCTGTCGGGCTTGGGTACGCAGGCGACCTTTACCTTCGTCGATCCCAGCAACATCCCGAACGGCGTGCCTACCAATGGCTCGGCGGATGGATCGCGCCCACCACTCGACGTGACCGGCATCTACAACAACCTGCCGCTCGCCGGTCTGTCGAAGTACAACTTCAACGTTGCCGCCTTCTATGACAAGGGCGGGATCTACACCCGCTTCGCGTATAGCTGGCGGTCGAAGTTCCTGCTGACCAACCGCGACTGCTGCTTCCCGTTCCTGCCGGTCTATGCGCTCGGCAACGGTCAGCTTGACGGATCGGTATTCCTCACGGTGAACAAAAACTTCAAGATCGGCATCGAAGCGCAGAACTTGCTCGATACGACGACGAAGACGGTGTTTCTGCTCAACCCGCAAGGCCTCACCGCCCCACGCTCCTTCTTCAAGAGCGATCGTCAGCTGTCGATCACGACGCGTCTGACGTTCTGACCCTTTCACTTTCCTCCCCCTGAAAGGGTGGAGCACCTTCGCGGTGCTCCACCCTTCTTTGTATCGGGGCGGGAAGCGGCTACGGAATCGTCCGGTCGTTCACAGGACAAGACATGACAGGCGCCATCGATCTTGCCCCACGCGTCCGCGAATTCGGTGACATGACGCCGCAGCGCTTCGCCGAAGAGGTCGTGCCGACATATCAACCCGCGGTGCTGCGCGGACTGGTTCGACACTGGCCGGCTGTGCAGGCAGGGCAGCGGGGAACTGCCGCGATGGCCGCCTATATACGGCGTTTCAACGGCGGCCGTCCGGCGCATGTCATGGTTGCCGCGCCGGAGGAACGCGGGCGGTTCTTCTACACGCCCGATATGGTGGGGTTCAATTTCCAGCGGGCGCAGGTGCTGCTGCCGGTACTGCTCGACCAGCTCGTCGCGCAGGCCGACGATCCCGACGTACCTGCTCTGTATGCCGGCGCCGCCACTGCCGCGGATACGTTTCCCGGCTGGGTCGAGGCCAACCCATTGCCGCTGGCCACACCCGACGCCGTGCCGCGCCTTTGGATCGGTAACGCCAGCCGCGTGTCGACCCATTACGACATATCGAGCAACATCGCCGCGGTCGTCGCCGGCCGCCGACGCTTCGTCCTGTTCCCGCCGGAGCAGGGGAGCAATCTGTACGTCGGTCCGCTGGATCGGACGATCGCCGGCCAGCCGACCAGCATGGTCGATCTCGAATCACCCGACCTCGACCGTTATCCCCGCTTCGCCGAAGCGATGGGGCAGATGCAGGTCGCGGAGCTGGAACCCGGCGATGCGATATATGTCCCCTCGCTCTGGTGGCACGATGTGAAGGCGATCGGTCCGCTCAATGTGCTGGTGAATTATTGGTGGGGGCAACAGGCCATGGCGTCGCCGTTCGCGGCGTTGATCCACGCGTTGGTGGCCGTGCGCGACCTGCCGCAGGGCGAACGCGACGCGGTTCGCGGCTGGTTCGATCACTATGTTTTCGGCGCCGATGCGTCACGCGCCGCCGATCACCTGCCGGAACCGGCGCGCGGCGTGCTTGGGCGTGCGTCACCCGATCGGGCCGAGCGGATCCGTGACTATCTTATCCGGGCGCTCGGGCGCTCCTGATCCGCGTAGCATCAAGGAACGCCGTCACCCATACCAGCGGCGCGTTCCAGTTGATCGCGACCTCGTTCATCGTGAAGGCGCGCCAGTCGTCGCGCCAGCACGTCTGCCCGACGCAGCGGCCCTTAAGGGGATCGCCATCGTCCAAGCGGGCACTGTCGTTCGGACCGCCCGAAAGGACACCCGGCGGCGGCGCCGGATAGCGGGCATCTGCTGCCTGCGCCCAAAAACGGTGATGGGGCTGATGCGTCGTGCGCGCGCCAAAGCCGGTGACGAACGAACGATCGAGGGCATTGCGGCCGAAGACGTAGTCGGCGACATCGACGACGGCGTCGCGATAGGCCGCGTTGCGGGTGATCTGATAGGCGACACCGAGCACGATTGCGCGGTTGAGCAGCGTCGAATTCGAACCCCAGCCATAATACGCGCCGGAGAAGGGCAGCCGATAGCCGCTATGATCTCGCTCGGCGAGCAGCATGTCGGCTCGTGCGACGATTTCGTCCCGGATAACGGCATGCAGGTCGGGCGGCAATCCGTTCGGCACGGTGGCAAGCGTCAACACACCGGCGAGTGCGGTGCTGCCCCAGCCAAGATCGACGCTGCCGTCGCGGAGGAAGGGTGCCGCGGTCACGACCGCGCGGAACGGTGCCTCGCCGGTGGTGACGAACAGCTGTGCCGCCGCCCAGAAACGTTCGTCGGCAATCTGACGGTCGCCATAGCCGCCGCTACCGGTGAAATCCGAACTGGCGTGAAGACCGGGGATGCGCTCCGCGGCCTCCCATCCCCTGCGCGCCGCCGCCAGCGCCCGGTCTGCAAAGGCAGGATCGCTCTGCCGCCAGATGCGCGCCGCCTGTGCGGCGACAGCGACCATGTTGAATGTTGCAGCCGTTGATGGCGGGTAGAGAAAGCGGCGCATCGGATCGGCGGCCGGCGCCATCGGCAAGCCCGTCCACGCTTCGTCCGCCACCTTGGTGTGGACCAGACCACCCGCATCTATCGTCCGGAAATCCTTGGCCGGAGCGCCGGTGTCGGTGCTGAACGCCACCGTCACCCGTCGCCCTTGCGGCACCTGCATCGCCAGCAGGAACGCTACCTCGACCCGCGCCTCGTCCAGCAGATCGTCGCGGCCGTTGCCACGCTCGGGCAGCGCCAGCCGGCCATCGGCGAATGCATCGGCATCGCCCAGGGCCGCAAGCCGCTCGTGCAGGTCGAGCAACGTCCAGGCGGACACGCCGCCGTTGACCACATATTTGCCGTGATCGCCGGCGTCGTACCAGCCGCCGGTGGCGTCGAGGCGGTAGTCGCATCCGGGCCAGCGTACGCTGCGCTGATCACGCCCGTGGAAACAGGTGACGATCTCGCGCGCGTGGCCGGCGGCGCGCGCGAGGTCCGGGCGCTGGACGTAGCGCGCCTCGATCGGCACACCGCTACGCTGCTGATAGAAGAAGCTCATCGCCGCCGTCGCGGCTGCGGCGAACGGGCGGTCGGCGATGCTGAATAACTGGCTGCCAAGCCGTCCGATGGTGAGGCGATAGCCTTCGCCCGTCATCATGAAACCGGTGAAGTCGACCCGCTGGATCGTCTCGTCGGATGCGGGGTCGTGGCCGAAGGGCCGCGTCGTGCCAGTCGCGACCGGCTCGCCCGTGCTGTCGACCAGCGTCCAGGGCAGGGGCGTCAGGTCCGGTGTCGCGACGATTGCATGCTTCGGGCCCGTCGTTTCGTAACCCAGCTGGTCGATGCGGATCGTGCCGGGCGAAGGTTCGGCCGGGACCGCTGCGACGGGTGCCGCCCCAATCAGGAGCAGCAGCACCCGCCATGTCGTCATTGCCGGCCGCTCTGGATCAGGATCGCGTCGGACGGGAGGATATGCGCCAGGAAGGGCAGGATCGCGGCGCCGATCGCCGGTGCATCCTGCGCCATCACCGCGGGCATGATCTTGGCGCGTGAGGGCTGCGGAACGGCATCTAGCGCGGCGGTCAGCCCGGCCGCGAGACGGTCGATCAATGGCATCGGCAGGCGCCCGCCGATCAGGATCGCGTCGGGGTCGAGCAGGCAATTGATCGCCACCAGCGGTGCGGTGAGCGCGCGCACCGCATCCGCCAGCCAGCCCGCCACCACATCCTCCAGTCCTGCGTCGTCGCCTGCGAGATCGGCGACGGTCGGATCGGCGAAACCTTCCGCTTCCATTCGTGCGAGCAAGGCAGAGAGCGATACGGTATCCTGTACCGTCGCGCCGGGCCGGCCGGTAATGTCGGGCATCAGGCCGATCTCGCCGCTGCGGGCGTTCGCGCCGCGATGATAGGAGCGATCGATCACCGGCCCGCCGCCCAGTCCGGCGCTGATCAGCAGATAGAAGAAGCTGGGATTGTCGAACGCAGTCCCATATTCTGCCTCGCCCACAGCCGCGGCGGCGGCATCATTGTCGTGGTGGATGGGCCAGGGGACTATTTTTAGGAGCGCGGCCAGATCGACCTCGTTCCATTTGTCGTAACCGGCGGGCTGGTGCGGCAGGCGGATGCGTCCGAGATCGTCGGGGATCGCCACGCCGACGCCGAGCACCCGGTCGCGATCCACGCCGCCCTGCGCGATCACATCGTCCAGGACGTCACGAACGAAGGCGGAGACGTCGTCCGGCATCGCGAACGCGACCTCGCGCGTCACCCGGCTGCGGACCTGTCCCGCCAGATCGAGCGAAACCAGCGTCAGATGGTCGCGATCGATATTGAGGCCGATGCCGAAAGCGCCTTCGGGATTGATCTGCAAGCGCAGCGCCGGCTGGCCCCGGCCGCCCTGCATCCTGCCGGCGTTGCGGACGAGGCCCATGTCGATCAGCCGACCCGTGATGTTGGCGATGGTCGGCGCGGTCAGTCCGGTCTGCTGCGCGATGGCGACCCGCGTCGTATCGCGATTGAGCCGGACGGCCTGCAGCACGGTCCGCAGGTTATAGTCCCCGGCACGTTCCAGATTGGTGCCCGACAAGCTGCGCGACAAACGCGCGTCGCGGCCGTCCGAGGTCTGTGCATCGATACGGCGGCCGGGTTTGGAACCGAAGCTGATCGGCATATCGAGTGTGGCTCCATGCTTTATCAGGGTCAGGAACGCCTATCCCCACTCGCTGAATTCGTCACC
This sequence comes from Sphingomonadaceae bacterium OTU29LAMAA1, assembly GCA_024072375.1. Lineage (NCBI taxonomy): Bacteria > Pseudomonadati > Pseudomonadota > Alphaproteobacteria > Sphingomonadales > Sphingomonadaceae > Sphingomonadaceae bacterium OTU29LAMAA1. The sequence goes on along the minus strand of CP099617.1, from coordinate 1,739,469 downwards.
CCGTTTGGGTACGGTAATCCGGCCCGCATGCCAGCAGAATTATCTCAATTTGCCTTATTGTTATGCCGATGTAATACCAATCCAGACCGAGGCGACCCGTCGCCGGCAGTAGCGGCGCAGGAGCATGACGAACGTGATCCAGATCGGCATCGATTTCGGAGGCACCAAGATCGAGGCCGCGGCGCTCGATCGCCATGGTGCGTTTCTGGCACGGGTCCGCACGCCCAACCCCGGCGACTACGATCAGGCGATCCGGGATGTCCGCGATCTGATCGGTCGTGCAGAGGCAGACGCGGGCAGTGCCGGCACGATCGGCATCGGCACCCCGGGATCGATCAACCCCCGCGACGGGCGCATGCGCAATTCGAACGCGACGTTCCTGAACGGCCGGACCTTTCGCGAGGATCTGGAGGCGGCGTTGGGCCGTGAGGTGCGGATGGCCAACGATGCCAATTGCCTCGCCTTGTCCGAGGCGGTCGACGGCGCCGCGACGGGCGCGCGATCGGCGTTCGCGGTGATCGTCGGCACCGGCGTCGGCGGCGGACTGGTGGTCGATGGCCGGATCGTCGAGGGCGCGAACGGCATGGGCGGCGAATGGGGCCATGTGCCGTTGCCGTGGATGACCGCCGCGGAATATCCCGGTCCCGCCTGTTGGTGCGGACAACATGGATGCCTCGACATGCTGGTGTCGGGAACCGGTTTGCAAAAGGATATGGCGGCGCGCAGCGGCGAGACGCATTCGGGGCCTGCCATCGTCGCCGCGGCGCGTGCCGGAACGCCCCATGCGAAGGCGGCGCTCGACGCGTATGTCGACCGGCTGGGACGGGCGATGGCGATGATCGCCAACATCGTCGACCCCGACGTCTTCGTCATCGGCGGCGGGATGAGCAACGTATCGGAGATATACGATGCGCTGCCGGCGGTGATCGACCGCTACAGCTTCGGCGGAGATTGGGAGGGGCGCATCGTCGCGGCGCAATGGGGCGACAGTTCGGGTGTGCGCGGTGCGGCCCGGCTGTGGGGCAACTGACAAGCCAGCAGCGACGAAGGCGCGGAATGGCGATCAGGGCGTATCGCGCAGGTCGCAGATATCGCGCCGCAAGTCGCGCCTGGCGACCGGCCCGTCCTGATCGAATGCCATGTAATCGCGGGTCTTCCGATCGTACGCCGGCCAGCGTACCAGCCCCGCGCCGTTCGGCTCGCCCGTCTTCACGAAGTTCACCCAATAGGCCTGCAACGGCGGCTGGCCGGGCTGCGGCGGGTTGAACAGATAGCCGAGTTCGCTGGCATGACTGACCGTGCCGCCGGGCGGGGCGTAGTCGAACTGATATTGCCACACCGTGCCGCCATGCCGGGTAAGCGCATTCGACACGGCGATCGCGGGACAGCGGAAGGTGATGTCGTTCGCCAGTTGCAGCGTCACGTCGCCCAGACGCGCGTCCGACACCGGCGTGCCGCCCGGCTGCAACCCGTAGAAGCGCAGCGCGCGATCGGCGTAGCGGCCGAATTCGCGGCGTACCGTCGCGGCGGCGGCAGGCAAACCGCCGTGGAGCGTCAATTCCCGGGCATTGATGCCGATCACCAGAGGCGCGGGATTGATCCGGCCGCTGGCGAACAGGTGCGCGGGCGTGTCGGGCAACACCGCGCCGTCCACCACCGCCTGCAACCACACGAAGCTGTCGTCGTCGAGGCCGGGTGCATCGACCTGCGCGTCCGCCTTCAGCACCGCCGCCATCGGCAACCTGCGGAGCTGCGCCGCCGTCGCGTCCGCAGGCAGGCCGCCCCCCCTTGCGATGAGCGTACCCACGACTTCATTGGCCTGGAGCGTGCGCGGGGCGGTGCCGAAGCCCGCCGTGCCGCTCTCCGCGATCGCCTGAGCGAACAAGCCGCGCGATCCGGGGCTGAGCATGTGCAGGCCGACGTCCATCGCTCCGGCGGATTCGCCCGCGATCGTCACCCGCGCCGGATCGCCGCCGAAGCGGGCGATATTGCGCCGGACCCAGCGAAGCGCCGCCTGCTGATCCATCAGGCCGTAATTGCCGCTGCGCCCGCCCTGTTCGCGGCTGAGCGCAGGGTGCGACAGGAAGCCGAAGGCGCCGAGGCGATACTGGACGCTGACCAGCACGATGCCCTTGTCGGTGATCCGCGATTCCACCGTGCCGCCGCCGGCCCCCGCCCGGTTGCTGCCGCCGTGGATCCAGACCAGCACCGGCAGCTTCGCCGCGCCGTTCAGTGACGGGGTGCGCACGTCGACGAACAGGCAATCCTCGCTGCTCGCGTTGGCGGCGGTCCGGTTCCAGTCGCCATAGACGACCTGCGGGCAGGCGGCGTGTTCGGCCATCGCAGCGCGAGTTCGCGTCCAGCGCTTCGGTGGCCGGGGCGCGCGCCAGCGCAAGGCGCCCACCGGCGGCGCGGCGAAGGGGATGCCGCGGAACACCGCACCGCCGCTCGCCAGCGCCTCGCCGCGGACGGGGCCGTGGTCGGTACGGATCACCGGTCCCGCCGCCGCGAGTGCGAGCGCCAGTGCGATCATCACCGGGCGATCGGGGCGGGGGCAGGGGTGTGGACGGGCGCGGGTTTCGCCATCGCTCGGCGAATCGCCGCCTCCGCCACCGGCGCCATTACCGCATAGCCCGCCTTGTTCGGGTGCACCCCGTCATAGGTCAGGCTGGCCTTCAGCGCGTCGCCGTCGTGCAGCGCGGTCCAGTAATCGGCGTAGGTCGCGCCGGTGCGCGCGGCGTAATCCTTCATCCATGCATTCATCGCGGCGATCGGCGTCGCCGTGTCGAGGCCCGGTCGCCACGGGAAATGATCCGCCGGCGGGATCGAGGCGAGGATGACACGAATGCCATGCGCGCGCGCCAGCTCCGCCATCGACATCAGATTGGCTTTCGTCTGCGCCGCGGTCATCGGCCCGGTATTGCCGGCGATATCGTTGGTACCGGCCATGATCTGCACCACCTGCGGATGCAGGTCGATCACGTCCTGACGAAAGCGGAGCAGCATCTGCGGCGTCGTCTGTCCGCCGATCCCGCGACCGTAGCGGCCGGGTGTGAAAAAGGCGGGCATCATGTCGAACCAGCCCTGCGTGATCGAATCGCCCATGAAGACGACCTTCGCCGGTGCGGTCACCTTCGCATTCGCCTCCTGATAACGACCGAGCCAGCCGAAATCCTTGTGCAGCCGCTCTTCGCCCTCGCGTTCCCATTGCGCCTTCTGTTCGGCGGTCGGCAACGACTGTGCGAGAGCGGGGCCGGTCGGGACGGCGAGCAGCAGGGCGATGGCGAGTTTCATGCGACGGTCTTCCGGATCAGCGTGGGGCGAGGATGGCGGCGGCGCCGCCCGCGGCGTGCAGGTCGAGCGTCAGCGTCGCCGCCGCGTCGACCCGCCGGCTGGTGGTGGCGAGATCGGTCGCCGTCGCGCCGTCGCTCCACAGTCGGGCGGTATAGCTGCCCTTGCCGAGGAACGAGAGCGGCACGGTCACGCTGCGGGCGGCGTCGGTCATCGCGCCGACATACCATGTCCGATCCTTGCGCCGGGCGATCGCGATCGATTCCCCCATCGTGCCGGACAGAAAGCGGGTTTCGTCCCATGTCGCCGGTACTGCGGCGAGGAAGTCGAGGCCGGGTTGTCCGCGATAGGCATCCGGCGTGTCGGCGACCGATTGCAGCGGGCTTTCGAACACCACGTATTTCGCCAGTTCGGCGGCGCGCGTCGTCTGCGTCTGCGGACCGGTCGCGGCGATGGCGAAGGTCGCGGGCGTCGCGTTGCGATAGCCGCCGGGGGTATAGTCCAGCGGCCCCGCCAGCATCCGCGTATAGGCGAGGGTGATGTTGTGCCGCGCGGTGATCCGCCGGGTCCACTTGTTGTATTCCGCGCCCAGCACGCCCTCCTGCGTCAGGAAGTTCGGCCATGTGCGGGTCATGCCCCACGGATGCGTCGCGCCGTGCAGGTCGAGCAGCAGGTGGTGGCGCGCGGTCGCCTCGGCGAGACGGTGGTAAAAGCCGATCATGTCCTGATCGTCGCGGTTCATGAAATCGACCTTGATCCCCCTGGCACCGCTATCCGCGACGGAACCGAGGATGCGCTCCATGTCGCGATCGAGCAATTCCCAGTTGATCCACAGGATCAGGCCGACGCCGCGAGCCTTGCCGTAGGCGACGAGGCCGGGAAGATCGATTTCCGGAAGCGGACGGGTCGGATCCGCACCCGGCAGCACCAGCGGGCCGGTGCCGCTGTTGGCGTACCAGCCATCGTCGACCATCATGTACGGCAGGCCGAGCGAGGCTGCGAAATCGACGAAGGCGCGTTCGGTGGCGGCGTTCGATCCCGCCCGCGGCGCCCAGGCGAGCAGCGGGCCGGACCACCAGTCCCATGCGGTCTTGCCGGGCTTCACCCAGCCGAAGTCGCCCTTGGCCGGCGGGTTGAGGCTGGTGAGCAGCGTGTTCTCGATCAGCGTGCCGGCATCGGGTGCGATCATCACCACGCGCCACGGCGAGACCACGCCGTCGGCGACGTCCAGCTTTACCGCGATGGCGGGATCGTCGGGGCGGCGGGTCAGTTTCGCCGCGACGCCGAGCGCGCCGGTTTCGGTGCCGGTCAGGTACATCGCCGGCCAGTTCTCTACCGCCGCTTCGGCGATGGCGATCGCCGGGCCGCCGCTGCCGGTCTGGCAGACGAAGGGCAGTTCGTAGAGATTGTGCGCGCGGATGGCCGATGCCGCGACCGGATCGTATTCGCCTTCGTGGCTGGTGCCGAAGCTGCCGAGGTTGAGCCCGGTGCAGGCGTAATCGGCGGCGAAGGCGAATTGCGTCAGCTCGTTGGCGATGCGCAGGGTGGCGAGGTTCGGCTGTCGCGGGACCGCGTAGCGCAGCGCGATGCCGGTGTCGTAGGCGCGGACGATCAGGTCAAGACGGCGGCGCCGGCCGTCCTTTTCGGCCATATGGACGACGATCTGGTTGTAGCGTTCGGCCACCGACGACACCTTGCCCGCCGGCAGCGCATAGCGATCCTCGCCACGGCCGGCGTCGGTCGATGCGACGCGCAGGCCGTTCGACAGCTTGGCGTAACGTTCGAATTCCAGTCCGAGCGGGGATGGGGTGACGATCGGGCGCCCGCCGACGCTGACGGCATAGGTCGGCTGGTCGTCGCTGCTGGTGCCGAGCGTCACGGCCACCCGACCGTCGGGCGAGGCGACCGTCTGCCCGGCGGCAGGTGCCGCGAGCAGGGCTGAGCCCAGTGCCGCTACCAGTGCCGTACCCAGTGCTACGTCCAGCAGGGCGGCCCGTGCCGTCCCGGCCCGGATCGACGTGATCGCCGTGCCATATGCCGCCATCGTCATCCTCCCGCCGCCGCGCGTGTCGAACGGCGTCCTTCCCGATCACGAAGCACAGCCGGCCGGAAAAGCCAAATTGAAATATGTATTGTTGACAGCTGTCGCGCGACGGGGTTGGTGCTGCTGGCACGAACGAACGATACGGTACGGCTGGTGAGGAGAGAGTGATGGCTTTGAGGTTCGGCACCGCCTGTGCGGCGATCGCGTTGGCGACGGGCGCGACACCGGTCATCGCGCAGCAGCAGGGGGTTTCCTCCGCGCAGGCGCATCCCGGGCAATGGCCGCTCCTGCCGATGCAGTTGAAGCGCGATGCGAAGGTCGAGGCGCGGGTCTCAGCGATGCTGGCGAAGATGTCGGTCGAGGACAAGGTCGGCCAGCTGCTGCAGGTCGACATCGCCAGCATCAGCCCCGCGGACCTCGAGACGTACAAGCTCGGGTCGATCCTCAACGGCGGCAACAGCGCGCCGAACAACGACGAGCGTGCGCCGGCGCGGGAATGGCTGAAGCTGTTCGACGCCTTTTACGACGCTTCGGTGAAGCGCAGCGACGGTCGCCCGGTCGTGCCCGTGATATGGGGCACCGATGCGGTGCACGGCGCGAACAATATCGTCGGCGCGACGCTGTTCCCGCACAACATCGGCCTCGGCGCGATGCGCGATCCGGCGCTGATCAAGCGGATCGGCGCGGCAACCGCGGCCGAGACGGCGGCGACCGGCATCGACTGGAGCTTCGCGCCGACGGTGGCGGTGGTGCAGGACGACCGCTGGGGCCGCACCTACGAGAGCTATTCCGAGGATCCGGCGATCGTCGCCTCCTATGCCGGCGCGATGGTCGAGGGGATTCAGGGGACGATCGGGCGGGACTTCATGGCGCCGGGTCACGTCATCGCTTCGGTGAAGCATTTCCTGGGCGACGGCGGCACCGGCGGCCACGATCAGGGCGACGCGCGGGTGCCCGAGAGCGTGCTGCGCGACGTGCATGCGGCGGGCTATATGAGCGCGCTGCCCGCCGGCGCGCTGACGGTGATGCCGAGCTTTTCGAGCTGGAACGGCGAGAAGATGACGGGCAACGCCAGCCTGCTGACCGGCGTGCTGAAGGAGCGCTGGGGCTTTCAGGGCTTCACCGTCGGCGACTGGAACGCGCATGGTCAGGTGACGGGCTGCACCAACGAGGATTGCGCGCCCGCGATCAATGCCGGGCTCGACATGTTCATGTATTCCGGCCCGAAGTGGAAGGAACTGTACGCCAACACGCTGCGCGCGGCGAAGGCCGGGATCATCCCCGCCGCGCGTCTGGACGATGCCGTCCGCCGCATCCTGCGCGTCAAGGTGATCGCCGGCACGTTCGAGGCGGGCCGCCCGTCGTCGCGGCCGATGTCGGGCAAGTTCGCGCTGCTCGGGGCGCCGGAGCATCGCGCGATCGCCCGGCAGGCGGTACGCGAATCGCTGGTGCTGCTGAAGAACAACGGCAGCGTTCTGCCGGTGAAGGCGGGCGCGAACATCCTCGTCGCCGGCCGCCATGCCGACGATATCGGGGTGCAATCCGGCGGCTGGTCGATCACCTGGCAGGGGACCGACGTCACCAACGCGGACTTTCCGAACGGCCAGTCGATCTGGTCGGGGATCGAGCAGGCGGCACGCGCCGGCGGCGGCAAGGCGACGCTGGCGGCGGACGGTGCCTTCACCACCAAGCCCGATGTCGCGATCGTCGTGTTCGGCGAAACGCCCTACGCCGAATTCACCGGCGATCGCCCCAGCCTGGAATACAGCCCCGACGACAAGAGCGATCTGGCGCTGCTCAGGACGCTGAAGGCGGCGGGCGTGCCGACGGTCGCGGTGTTCCTGTCGGGGCGGCCGCTGTGGGTGAACCCGGAGCTGAACGCCGCCGATGCCTTCGTCGCGGCGTTCCTGCCGGGAACGGAGGGCGGCGGCGTCGCCGACGTGCTGATCGCGGGCAAGGACGGCCGGTCTGCCAACGACTTCCGCGGCAAGCTGAGCTTCAGCTGGCCGAGGCGGATCGACCAGAACGTGCTCAACCGGCGCGATGCCGGCTACGACCCGCTGTTCCCGCTGGGCTATGGCCTGACCTATGCCGCCGGAGCCACGCTCGGCCGGCTGGACGAAACCCGGCCGAAGGTGACGACGGGCGATCAGAACGCACTGTTCGTGCGCGGCCGGGTCGCGGGCGGTGCGCGCATCAACACCGCCGGCGCCGTGGTCCAGACACGGACCGACCGCGCCGCGCAGGAGGACAGCCTGCGCCTGACGTGGAAGGGACAGGGGGCGGTATCGATCGAGCAGGCAATGCCGATCGATCTGACGCGGGAATCGAACGGGCAGCTGAGCCTGATCGTGGACTATCGCGTCACCGCGAAGCCGGCGGGACAGGTGACGCTGGGGATCGCCGACGGCAGCAAGACCGCAACGGTGCCGCTGACCGGGGCGATGACACCGGGAGACTGGACGACCGCCGCGGTGCCGCTACGCTGTTTCGCGGATCAGGGGATCGCGATGGGCAAGGTGACGCAGCCGTTCGTGCTCGCCAGCACAGGGTCGCTGGGCGTGGATGTGTCCGGCGTTCGCGTCGGGAGTGCGCCGGCGGGACCGGTGACGTGTGGCGTGAAATAGGCGGCGTAGAACAGGCTGCGTGAAACAGGTGGAGTGACATGGAATGCAGGACCTGACGCGGCGGACGGTGATCGGCGGGGCTGCCGCCCTGATGCTGGCGGGCAGGGCCGTCGCGCAAACCGGGCAGCAGACTATCGCGCCCGTCGATCCGGGTGACGAGATGGTGCCGCTGTGGCCCGGCGCGATACCCGGGCGGCAGGGATCGCGGATCGCCCGCAAGGTCAACGAACGGTCGAAGACGCCGGGCTTCAACGATCGCTGGATGACGGGCATCGATACGCCGGCGCTGGTGGTTAAGCGGCCTGCAAGACCGAACGGCGCGGCCGTGCTGCTGATGCCGGGCGGCGGCTATGGCTTCCTTGCCTATGACAACGAGGGGACGGAGCAGGCGCGGTGGCTAAACGCACTCGGCGTCACCTGTTTCATCCTGCTGTATCGCCTGCCGGGCGAGGGGTGGGGCGACCGGCGGCTGGTGCCGTTGCAGGATGCACAGCGCGCGATGCGGGTGATCCGTCATGGCGCCTCCGGATTTGGAGTCGACCCGGCGCGGGTGGCGATCATCGGCTTTTCCGCGGGCGGACACCTCGCCGGATCGCTGGCGACGCGCCATGGCGAAACGGTCTATGCACCGGTCGACGCCGCCGACCGGTTGTCGGCGCGGCCCGATCTTGCCGGGCTGATCTATCCGGTGGTCAGCATGGATGCCGCGATCACGCACAAGGGATCGCGCGACAACCTGCTCGGCCCCACGCCGACCGCCGCGGAGGTCGCAGCCGCATCGGTCGACGGGCGCGTGACCGCGGCGACGCCGCCGGTCTTTCTGGCGCACGCGAGCGACGATCGCACGGTGCCGGTCGCCAACAGTCTGTCCATCTACACGGCGATGCTGACGGCGCAGCGTCCGGCAGAGATGCATCTGTTCGACGAAGGCGGCCACGGTTTCGGCGTGCGCCTGCCCAAGACGACGCCGGCCGCCGCATGGCCGACGCTGTTCGCGACCTATGCGGCGCGCAAGGGCATCTTCCCGGCATGAGGATCGGCCGCCGCGGCGTCCTCGCCGGGGCGGCCGGCCTCGCCAGTGCCGCGGCCACCCGCGCCGCCGCACCGCTCGATCCGAACTGGTCGCGCATCCGCGAGGTGTTCCGCCACCCCGACTGGTTCCGCGACGCCAAATTCGGCATTTGGGCGCATTGGAGCGCGCAATGCGTGCCCGAATACGGCGACTGGTACGGCCGCCAGATGTACCAGCAGGGCAACCGCTTCTACGACCATCACCTGAAGACCTACGGCCACCCCGCCGACACCGGCTTCATGGAGATCGAGAATCGCTGGAAGGCGGAGGCGTGGGACCCCGCCGGACTGATCGACCTCTACAAGCGCGCCGGTGCCCGCTATTTCGTTGCGCTCGCCGGCCACCACGACAATCTCGACACGTTCGACAGTAAACACCACGCCTGGAACACGCTGCGCGTCGGCCCCAAGCGCGATATCGTCGGCACCTGGGAACGCCACGCCCGCGCCGCCGGCCTGCGCTTCGGCGTCAGCAACCACATCTCGCATGCGTGGCATTGGTGGCAGACCGCTTATGCCTATGACCCGGAAGGTCCGCGCGCCGGCGAACGCTATGACGCGTTCCGGCTGCGCAAGGCGGACGGCAAGGGCACCTGGTGGGAAGGCCTCGACCCGCAGGAGCTCTACACCGGCCCCAGTTTCGCCGCCCCCGACGGCATCCGCTCAACCGCCGCGATGGACGCATGGCACGAGGTGCACGACGGCCGCTGGATGGAATACGCCCCCGCCGCCAACCCGGCCTTCCCGGCGCAATGGCTGCTCCGCCAGAAGGACCTCGTCGAAAAATACAGCCCCGATCTCGTCTACCTCGACGACACCGCGCTGCCCTTCGGATCGATCGGTGTCGAGGCGCTCGCGCATTACTATCAACACAGCATCGCCCGACACGGCCGCGTCGAGGGCGTGCTGACCGCCAAGCTGCTCACCCCCTATCAACGGGCTGCGATGACCGAGGATATCGAGCGCGGGTTCAGCGACCACCTTCGTCCCGACCCGTGGCAGACCTGCACCTGCATCGGCGACTGGCATTACAATCGCGCCCGCTTCACCGACCGCTCCTACGTCCCCGCCGAACAGGTGATCCAGCGCCTCTGCGACGTGGTGTCCAAGAACGGCAACCTGCTGCTGTCGATCCCGATGCGCGGCGACGGCACGATCGACGCCGAGGAGGAAACAATCCTCGCCGGCATCACCCGCTGGATGGCCCGCAACGGTGAGGAGGCGATCTACGGCTCGCGGCCATGGCGCGTCTACGGCGGCGGCCCGACCAACGTCGACACCGGCGTGATGAGCGAAGGCAAGACCCGCGCCTTCGGGGCGGAGGACGTGCGCTTTACCACCAAAGCCGGCAAGCTGTTCATGACGCTGCTGAAATGGCCCGACGCGCCGGTGGCGGTGCCGCTGCTGAAGGACGCACGGATCACCCGTGCGACGCTGGTCGGCGGCGGACCGGTGGCGGTGCGGGGCCATGTCTTCACGCTACCACGCGCGGGAGAGGGCGAGATGGTGCCAGTCGTGATGCTCGAAGGACCGGGGCTGGTATAGGACAGCCGGACTCCCCTCCCTGCAAGGGAGGGGCTGGGGGTGGGTGGCGTCCGGGCGATACGGATGGACCGCATGTCTTGGCCAGCCGTAGCGCCAGGCCTCTACCCACCCCCGACCCCTCCCTTGCCGGGAGGGGAGCGAACACGTCCGGAGTTTAGGGCAATCGCCACCCAACCCCGGCCTTGCCCTCACCGCATCCGCACGGTCACCGCCTTACCCTCATACACCACCCCCGTCGCGCCATTCTCGGCGAAGTCCACCGCCTCCGCCTTGCCCGGCGTATGGAACCGCACCGACACGGCCCGCTTCGCCGGCATCCCCGGATAGCCCCCCTCGCGCGCGCCGATCGTCAGCGTGCCTGCCGCCTCGTTCCACGCCAGAGGCACCCGCGCGAACTGCCCCTTCTCATACCCCGGCGACACGCCGTCGTCCTCGTACAGCGAGAACGCACCATCCCGCCCGGTGAACACATGCAGCACGATCGGCCCATCCGGCTGCTCGCGCGCATATTGCACCGCCGGCCCGGTCGGCAGGATCGCGCCGGCCCGCACGAACAGCGGCATCCGCTCATACGGCGCAGCGGCGATTATGCTCTGCCCGCCCTTGTGGAACGCCCCGCTGGCGAAGTCGTACCAATCCGCCCCCGCCGGCAGATAGACCGACCGCGACCGCGCCTTGAACGTGGTCACCGGCGCGACGAGCAGATCGCGGCCGAACAGATATTCGTCGTCGACGTTCCACGTTCGGCGATCGGCGGGATAGTCCATCACCAGCCCGCGCATGATGCTGCCGTCCTTGTGGAACGTGTCCGCCCCGACGGTGTAGATATAGGGCATCAGCCGATAGCGGAGCTGGTCGTACCAGAGCATCGACGCCGCCATCGCAGGGTCGTCGGCGCCCAGTTCGTAGATCTCGCGCTTGGGCTTTTCGCCATGGCTACGGAACAGCGGGCTGAAGGCGCCGAACTGGAACCAGCGCAGGTTGAGCTCGCGCCATTCGGGCTGTGCCGCCGGTTCGGCGTTGGTGTAGCGATCCTCGACGGCGAAGCCGCCGATGTCGTGGGTCCAGTTGGGGACGCCGGACATCGACAGGTTGACGCCCGCCGAAATCTGGTCGCGCAGATCGTCCCAGCGTGCCGCGACATCGCCCGACCACAAGGCCGAACTCGCCCGCTGCACCCCGCCGAACCCCGACCGCGTCAGGATGAACGGCCGCTTGTCCGGCGTCGCCGCCCGCAACCCGTCGGCAAACCCCGCCGCATGGACCAGCGGGAAGCTGTTGAAATACGCGCCACCCGGCCCGAGCGCATTGGGTCCCATCACCGCCTTGCGCTCGTCGATCGACAGGTTGGAATGGATATCCGGCTCGGTCGCATCCATCCACCATGCGTCGATGCCCAGCTTGACCAGATTGTCGCGCACCTGCCGGAAGTAGATCTTGCGCGCCTCGGGGTAATAAGGATCGTAATCGGTGTTGAGATACCCCGGCCCGACCCAATCCTTGTTGCCCGCCGTCAGATTGCCCTGATACAGGAACCCCTTAGCCGCCAGCTCCCTGGCATTGGCGGTGTTCGGATAGAATTTCGGCCAGACCGAAATCATCAGTTGCGCATTGAGCGCATGAACCTCGTCGACCATCGCCTTCGGATCGGGGAAGCGCGTCTTGTCGAACTGATGGCTGCCCCATTGGTCCTGCGGCCAGTAGAACCAGTCCTCCACGATATTATCCAGCGGGATCTGACGCTTGCGATATTCGCGCACCACGCCGAGCAATTGCTCCTGCGTCTCGTAACGCTGGCGGCTCTGCCAGAAGCCGTAGGCCCATTGCGGCATCATCGGCGCCCTGCCGGTTAACCCGCGATAGCCGGCGACGACATCGTCCATGTCGCGTCCGGCGACGAAATAATAATCGACCGCCTTGCCCGCCTCCGACGATAGCCACAGCGAATGGCGGTCGGGTTCGGGCAGGGGATCGTTGTGGAAGAACGCCATGTACCCGGCGTTCGGCTCCCATTCGATCCGGATCGCGACCGGCTTGCCCTCGGTCATCGGCAGATCGATGTTGTGGAACCACGGGTTCCAGTTCTGCCGCCAGCGGTCCATCACGAGCTTGCCGTCGGCGTAGACCTTGAAATAGCTCGATCCGTAGACGCGGAACTTGTGCGTGCCGGTCGCGGTCGGCTGGACGGTGCCGGTCCAGACGACGCGCTGCTTGCCGACGACCTTGCCCGCGGTGTTCTGGCCGCTGTCCGCCGAGGCGACGGTCTGCGCCTTCGCCTCCGCCGGCCAGCGTGCCTGATCGCGGATGAACTGGTAGGCGATCGTCGGTTCCTGCCGGCTGACCGCCAGCTTGTCGCCGAGGTAATAATCGGCTTTCCATCCCGCCTTGCTGCCGCTGCTGACCTTCATGTCGTCGCCCACCAGCGCATAGGGCTTGGGATTGCCGAAGCGGGTGATGGAATTGTTGTCCCACAGCAGCCCGTAATTGCGCGGCGAGACGACGAACGGGATCGCGATGTCCATGTTGTGCTGGGCGAGTTCGACGTCCTCGCCATTGTAATTCATCTGCCGGTTCTGGTGCTGGCCGAGGCCGTAGAAGCCTTCGTCGGTGGCGCGGTTGAACTGCTGGCTGGTGGCGAGATAGGCCTTGCCCTCGACGCTGGGAGCATAGGCGCGGATCGCTTCGTCGAGCATGAGCTTGCCGGCGGCGTCGCGAAACTGGACGTGGCCGTCGGCCAGGCGGATTTCGGCGGTGGCCTTGGCGAGCTTCAGCGTGACCATCGCCGCGGTCCGGGTGATCTGCGGCGCGCCGTGCGGTTTGGCGATGACCATCAGGCTGTCGGGGACGGCAATGTCGGTGCCGGGGACGGCGGTGACGCGGAAGCTGGCGTCACCGTAAGCGACGACGCGGACGCGCTTGGCGGGGCCGCTGTCGGGGGTGACGACGACGCCCTGATCGACGCGCTGGACGTCGGAGGCGATGGCGATGCCGGAGGTGGAGAGTGCGAGCGCGGCGGTCAGGCGGGCGAGGGTGCGGGTCATCGTCGGGTCCTAGCGGTACGTGCCGAGCGTCACGCGGATCAGCGTGGGTCGGGTGAGATTGAGGCCATAGTCCGTCTGGTCGCCGTTCCAGCCGTGCGAGGCGCGCCACGTGCCGGCGGCATCGAAGCTGCCTTCCTCGACGCGCAGCAACTGCGTGTTTTCGCCCTTCGCGGGTGTGGCGAGGTCGAAGCGGATGCGCACGTCGGAACCGGCGACGACGAACTCGTCGGGCGCGATCTGGATCACCGCGGCCCCGCCGACCGGCTGGTCGCTGGTCGGGTGCGGATCGGTCTTCAGCCAGGGCGAATCCTTTTCGCCGAACTGCCACAGGCCATATTGCGCGGCGACCTTCCACCGGCCGAGCGTCGCGGTTTCGTCGCTGCCATCGGCGGGCTTGGCGCTGCCCCAGGTCGGGTGTTCGTAGGCGAGCTTCGCCCATGCCCGCGCGATCGGTGCGAGCAGGGCATATTTGTCGCCGAACGCCGCCACCGTTGCCTCGTCGACAACCTTGGTGCCGAGCGGGTAATTGACGTAGCCGGTGTCGTCGAACCCGAACGGCGCAAAGCCGATGCCGCCGCGCCCCAGCACGCTCCACAGGAAGCGCGCATAATCCGCGGCATTGCCCGTTTCCGGCACCATCAGCGGATTGTCGGGCCGGTTGTACAGCTTCAAATAGGCGGCATAGGCCTTGGGATCGCGGTTGTAGATATCGGGCGCGACCGCATCCAGATGCGGGGCCGCGACCTTCCACACGTCGATCACCGGCCAGTTCGGCCCGCCGCTCGCGCCGCCATCCTCGCCCGGCGTCGCGAACGGGCTGCCGACCGCGGCATTGGTATACATCGGCAGGTCGAGCACCGCCTGTCCCGCTGCGGCGATCTCGTCGATATAGCGGCCGACGTACCAGCTGTTGAACGCCGCTTCGGCAAGCTTGCCGTACGCGGTAGTCCAGTCGCCGCGCTTCTTCAGCGCCGCCGGCACCGGCTGCCGGAACAGCGCCTGCGCCGCGGGCGACAGGTCGCGGTTCTGGCCATAGACGCCGCTCTCGTTCTCGACCTGAACCATGATCACGCGATGATCGGGATCGGCGGCCTTCAGATGCTGCATCAGCGCGATGAAGGCGCGTTTGTCCGCCTCCAGCGTTGTGCGGGCATGGGGCGTCAGCGCGTAATGCGCGGTGCCGTCCGCCTTGCGCATGCGGGGGAAGCGCTTGCCGTCGGTCTTCACCCATTGCGGCACATAGCCGGCACTGGTGTTCTTCCACGTCCCGAACCACAGCAGCACCAGCCGCGTATCATGCTCCCGCGCGCCGGCGAGCAAAGCATCGACATAGCTGAAATCGAACCGCCCCTCGACCGGCTCGATCTGTTCCCACGCGACCGGAATCTCCAGCGTATTCGCGTGGATGCGCTCCACCATCGGCCACACCTTGGGCAGCATCGCAGGGTAGTTGCTGCTGTTGTTCGCCTGTATGCCGAGCATCAGGAACGGCGCGCCGTCGACGAGCAGCGCATGGCGGCCGTTCTGGTTGACCATGCGGGGCAGCTGGGTCTGGGCGGCGGCGGGCGTCGCGGCAAGGAGGGCGAGCAACGCGGTCAGGTGACGTGGTATGACGGCCATGATGCGACGCTCTCCCCCTCGCCGGCTTTGCGATGCCGACGTTGATGGTGACGCTACCAGCGACGCAGCGATTAAGTAAGATGAAATTCGTTAATGCGAGGATGGTCGGGCGAGCCGCTCCCATCCGTCACCCCGGCGAACTCGGAATAACGCAGCGCCCGTGCTACGACTCAGCGCGGTAGCAGCGTCGTCAGTAATGGCGGCAATTCGCGTGCGAGAAAGCCGATCGGCCCGAGGTCCCGCGCCAGCGCCCGTCCCGCTTCGCCGTGCAGCCACACGCCCCATGCAACGGCATTGCAGGGCGACGTGCCGCGGGTGGCAAGGCCGGCGATGGCCCCGGCAAGGACATCGCCCGAGCCTCCGGTCGCCAGCCCGATGCCACCGCCTGCGTAGCACAGCGGTTCGGCGTCCGGAGCGGCGATGACGGTCTGGCCACCTTTCAGCGCTACGATGGCGCCGAAGCGTCGGGCGGCGTCCTGTGCGATGGCAGGCCCGACCGCATCGGACGGGCAGCCCATCAGCGACGCCATCTCGCCAGGATGCGGAGTCAGGATCAGCCGGCCAGCCAGTGGCAAGAGCACGTCATCGAGCGTCCCGGCCCCGGCGACCGCGGCGCCGTCGAGCAACAGGATGCTATTCCGCTTCACGCGCGGTGCCATCCAGCGGACGATCGCAGCGGCAGCGGCGGGGCTGCCCATCCCGGGTCCGATGGCGATCGCATCGACATGGTCGAGGGTGGCGATCAGAGCCGCATCCTCGCTCACCGCGATATTGCCATCGTCATCCTCGGGCAGGGCGAGCACGCCGATTTCCGGCATGGCAAGGCCGATCGGGATCGCGGCCGCGGCGATCGTCGCGACGCGCACCTTGCCGGCGCCGACCCGCAATGCAGCTTCGGCGGTCAGCGTCACGGCACCCGGTACCCGCCGTGCGCCGCCGATGACCAGCACCTGCCCGCGGCTGTTCTTGTCCGTCTCGCCCGACGGCATCGGTAGCGGATGCGCCGCGCGCCATGCCGTGTCCAACGGGATCATCCGCGTGCGCCCACGATCGGGTCGTCGGCTGTGGTCACCGCGACAGGACTTTCGTCGACCGGTGCCGTGGCGTTGTAGCGGACCAGCCGCAACCCGCCGTCCTTGCCGGCGCCGGGATCGAAGCGGTATTCGGTGACCGAGCAATTGGCGACGTTGCCGGCGCGGTCGATCGCCAGCACTTCGTCCTCGGTCAGATTCTCGATCACGTAGCGCAGGCACAGCACCACGACCTGATGCGCCACGATCATCACGCGGCGCCCGCGATAGTGGAGCGCGATCGTGTCCATCACCGCGCGGAGGCGAAAGATGACGTCGCACCAGCTCTCGCCGCCGGGCGGACGATGGTAGAATTTGCCGAGCAATGTCCGCAACGCCGCCTGTTCTGGCTGCAATGCCGCGATGCCGCTGGTGGTCAGTCCGTCGACGATGCCGAACTCCTTCTCACGCAGCCGTTCGTCGAGGCAGATCGGCTCATCCGCGTCGCAGCCGCCCGCGTCGCGAAACAGCCGCGCGGTGTCACGGGCGCGGATATAGGGAGAGGACAGCAACACGTCGGGTCGGCCATGCGCCTCGCCGCGTGCGAACCAGCGGCCGAGTGCCCGCGCCTGATCCTCGCCGAGGGGGGAGAGCGCGACATCGACATCGCGCGCGGTGAGCAGGATGCGGTCCGCGCTCGCGGCGATGGCGGCCGCACGCGCGACGTTGCCGGCGCTTTCGCCGTGACGGACGATCCAGAGCGTGTCGGGCCAGCGTTGGGTCATGCGCGGTGAACGAGGGTGGGGGAAGGGCGTTCCCGCGGCGTTCTCAGGTCCCGCACGCTCCGTCATCCCGGAACACATCGGCGCTTGTGCCTTTCGAACAGGGACCTCTCGCCCGTTCTGCGACCGAGCCTCCGCGACGCGCTTCGCGCCATAGCCGTGCAGTCGAAGCCGGGCTCCGGGCTTTGCAGGCGAGGTCCATGTTCGAAGAGGGTAGCCGCGGACCACGTCCGGGACGACGGACATGGCGCGGAGACGTGGGTGCTGTAATCTCGCGATATGACCCTGTCCTCCGCCACGATCGAATCGCCCGTCGGACTGCTGACGCTCGTTGCGAGCGATGTCGGGCTCGTCGCGGTGCTTTGGGAAGACGACGACCCCTTACGCGTTCGGCTCGGGCCGCTTGCACCGGACGATGCCCATCCGGTTCTGATGGAAACCATGCGTCAACTCCGCGGCTATTTCGCCGGCGAGGTCACGACGTTCGACCTGCCGCTCGACATGCGGGGTACGGATTTCCAGAAGAGCGTATGGGCGGCGCTGCTGGCGATCCCCTATGGCGAGACGCGCAGCTATGGCGCGATCGCGCGCGAGATCGGGCGGCCCGGTGCCAGCCGCGCGGTCGGGGCGGCGAATGGACGCAATCCGCTGTCGATCGTCGCGCCCTGCCATCGCGTCGTCGGCACCGGCGGGCATCTGACCGGTTTCGCGGGAGGACTGGAGGCGAAAGCGGCGCTGCTCGCGCTGGAGCGGCGCGCCGGAGAATTGCCGCTGTGACAGTGTGCAATTTTCGGCACACTTTCATGGCAACGCCATGACCCGAACGGTAATCGACCCTGTCCCATAACGCTAAGTTATTGATGAACAAGGATAACTAAATCTCGTCCAGCCGTTGCCGCGGCGTCTTCTATCGCGGCATGCTCCGTCGACGCTCAGGGCCATCAAGAGTCCGGTCGCGTCGTCACAGAGGATGAAAGGCTGCCCATGACCATCAGCATCGCGCAAGCACCCGTTACGCCGCCGGCCGCGAAGCCGTGGTATGCGCAACTCTATTTCCAGGTGCTGATCGCGATCGTCGCGGGCGTGCTGCTCGGCCATTTCGCGCCAGCGACCGGCGAGGCGCTGAAGCCGCTGGGCGATGCGTTCATCAAGCTGGTGAAGATGGTGATCGCGCCGGTCATCTTCCTGACCATCGTCACCGGCATCGCCGGCATGCGCGACCTGGGCGCGGTCGGCCGCGTCGCGGGCAAGGCCTTCCTCTATTTCCTGTTCTTTTCGACGCTGGCGCTGATCGTCGGGCTGATCGTTGCGAATGTGGTACGGCCTGGCGCAGGGTTGAACATCGATCCTGCCACGCTGGACACCAGCAAGGTCGCCGAGTTCGCCGAAAAGGCGCATGACAGCACGATCACCGGGTTCCTGACCGGGATCATCCCCGACACGTTCCTGTCGTCGCTGACGCAGGGCAACATCCTGCAGGTGCTGTTCGTATCGATCCTGTTCGGCATCGCGCTGGCGCTGATCGGCGACCGCGGTGCGAAGGTTCTGAACGTACTCGAGGACGTATCGCTCGCCTTCTTCAAGGTCGTCGCGATCGTCATGAAGGCGGCGCCGGTCGGCGCGTTCGGCGCGATGGCGTTCACCATCGGCAAGTACGGCGTCGGCACGCTCGCCAATCTCGCGATGCTGGTCGGCACCTTCTACCTGACGTCGCTGCTGTTCGTCCTCGTCGTGCTCGGCACCGTCAGCTGGCTGTGCGGTTTCTCGATCCTGCGGTTGATTTCGTACCTGAAGGCCGAACTGCTGCTGGTGCTCGGCACCTCGTCGTCGGAAAGTGCGTTGCCCGCGCTGATCGAGAAGATGGAGCGGGCGGGTTGCCCCAAGTCGATCGTCGGACTCGTCGTGCCGACCGGCTATTCGTTCAACCTCGACGGCACCAATATCTATATGACGCTGGCGGCGCTGTTCATCGCGCAGGCGTGCAACGTCGACCTGACGCTGGGGCAGCAATTGCTGCTGCTGTCGGTCGCTATGCTGTCGTCGAAGGGGGCGGCGGGCGTGACCGGCGCGGGCTTCATCACGCTGGCCGCGACGCTGTCGATCGTGCCGAGCGTACCGGTGGCGGGCATGGCGCTGATCCTGGGCGTCGACCGGTTCATGAGCGAATGCCGCAGCCTGACCAACTTCATCGGCAATGCGGTGGCGACGGTGGTGGTGTCGCGCTGGGAAGGCGCGCTGGACAGCGAGCAGCTGGATGCGGCGCTTCGGGGACGGGCCCTGCGCGTCGACCAGATGCCCGCCGACGCTGTCCCCGCGGAATAACGGAGCGCGCCCCGCTTACCCTCATCCATCGTCGCCTTTGGCGTCCGTCTCCTCTCCCGCCGGAATTAGGGAGAGAGCGGCAAGGCGGCGGAAGGGTAAGGGCGCGGGTCGCCCCAGAAAGGATCACGTCCATGTTCCATCGTACCAGCGCCCTGGGCGCCACCGTCTTGCTCACCCTCGCGACTGCCGCCCATGCACAAACCAGTGTCGCACCCACCGAGAGCGGGCAGACGCGCAACCCCGCGACGCCGATCGTCACATCCTATCCCTCCGCCGCCGTGGGCGACGGTGCGACGACGAACGGCTTCAACCTGTCGCGCTGGGCAGAGGATTGGCGGGTGATGCGCGATCCCAAGAAGCGCGACGACATTCTCGACCGGCTGAAGTTCCTGCCGCTCGATGGCGATGGCGATGTCTATCTGACACTGTCGGGCGAGCTGCGCTTGCGGGTCAATCACACCACCAACCCGAACCTGCGGGACGCGCGAGCCCAGCGGCAGGATATCAACCGCATCGTCGGGGGCGCCGATCTGCACGTCGGCCCGCATTTCCGCGCCTTCGCCGAGGTCGCGCACGGCGGCATCGCCGGCGTCGAACTCGGCGCCCCCGCGGCGACGTTGCGCAACGATCTGGTGCTGCAACAGGCCTTCGTCGAGGGCAATGCGGAGGTCGCCGGCGTGGCGATCGGCGCGCGTTATGGCCGGCAGGAGTTTACCGACGGGCCGAACCTGCTCGTGTCGCAGCGCGACAACAATACGATCCGCTATACGCTGAACGGCATCCGGGCATGGGCGCGGGGCAGCCGCGTGCGAGCCGATCTGTTCGACCTGAAGCCGACGCAATATGGCGATCTGGGCACCGATGACGACGTCAGCGATCCGGCGCGGCGGTTTTCCGGCGTGACGCTGGGCTTTGCGGCACCGACGACGTGGCTGGGCGGATCGAAGCTGTATATCGACCCCTTTTTCTGGCGGCGGCGCAACACGGTGGGCGCGTGGGGCGGGCGGATCGGGCCGGCGACGCGCTATTATATCGGCACCCATATCTGGGGAGATGCCGGACCGGTGACGATCGACTGGACGATCAACCATCAATATGGCCACTACATCAATCAGGACATCGACGCCTGGCAATTGCTGTTCGCGCAGACGTACCGGATCGGCAAGGCGAAGACCGCACCGCGGGTCGGTGTCCATTTCGACTATGCGAGTGGCGGTGGCGGTTATGGCAATGGCAAGCTGCGCGATGCCTATGCGCCGTTCGGCAACAATATCTATTACAGCTACGGCCTTTTCCTGACCCCGTCGAACCTGATCGCGGTGGCGCCAAACGTCACCTTCCAGCCGATCAGGAACGTCCGGCTGACCGCGGAATACCAGCTGACCTGGCGCGACAGCACCACCGACGCGGTCTATCGCGCCAACGGGCAGCCCTTCGCCGGGACGCAGCGGATCGGCGACGCCAAGATCGGCGACGTCGCCCGGTTGCAGGCGATCTGGTCGATCACGCCGCGGCTGTCCTTTACCGGCCGCTACGAACACCTCGCCGCCGGCCCGTCGCTGACGAAGGCGGGATTCAAGAGCTCCGATTTCCTCGCCGGCTGGCTCAGCTTTCGCTTCTGAAGGGTATCGATCATGTCCCCCGCATTCCATGCCGCCGCCCGCGCGCTGTTGTCCGATCCGCTGACCAACAAGGGGACGGCGTTTACCGAAGCCGAGCGCGACCGGCTCGGCCTGCACGGCCTGCTGCCGCCGCATGTGGGGACGCTGGAAAGCCAGATCGTGCGGCGGCGGCGGGTGCTGGACGGGATGGCGGACGATTTCCATCGCTATGCCTTCCTGCGCGAATTGCAGGATTCGAACGAGGTGCTGTTCCATGCGCTGGTGCAGGCCGACCTGCCGCGCATGTTGCCGCTGGTCTACACGCCGACCGTGGGCGCGGGGTGCGAGCGGTTCAGCGAGATCTGGCGCAAGCCGCGCGGGCTGTTCCTGAGCTATCCCAACCGCGAACGGATCGCGGATATTCTCGCCGATCCCGCGCTAGACCGGGTGAAGGTGATCGTCGTCAGCGACGGCGAGCGTATCCTTGGGCTGGGCGATCAGGGTGCGGGCGGCATGGGCATTCCGATCGGCAAGCTGGCGCTATACACCGCCTGCGCGGGCATTCATCCGGCAGAGGTGCTGCCGATCCTGCTCGACGTCGGCACCGACAATGCGGGCTTGCGCGACGATCCGCTCTACGTCGGCTGGCGCAACCCGCGCATCCGGGGTGAGGACTATGCGGCGTTCGTCGATACCTTCGTCGAGGCGGTGGCGGCGCGCTGGCCGAACGTGCTGCTGCAATGGGAGGATTTCGCCGGACACAACGCCTACGACCTGCTGGCGCGCTATCGTGACCGGTTGCTGAGCTTCAACGACGATATCCAGGGCACCGCAGCGACTGCGGTGGGGACGCTGCTGTCTGCGATCCGTCGCACCGGCGCGGCGCTGACGGAGCAGCGGATCGTGCTGTTCGGCGCAGGGGCTGCAGGCAGCGGCGTCGCCGAGTTGCTGGTGCAGGCCTTGCGCGCGGAGGGGCTGGACGAGGCGGGCGCACGGGCGCGGATATGGGCGGTCGATCGCGACGGGCTGGTGCTGTCGGACATGGCGAAGCTGACGCCGCCGCAGGTGCTGCTGGCCCGCGATCCTGCCGAAGTTGCGGGTTGGGCACGCGATGCGCAGGGCGATCTCGGATTGCTCGAAGTGGTGCAGGCGGTGCGCCCGACCGTGTTGATCGGCGCATCGGGTCAGGCGGGCAGCTTCACCGAAGCCGTCGTTCGGGCAATGGCTGCGGGCTGCGACCGACCGGTGATCTTTCCGCTCTCCAATCCGGTATCGCGGGCCGAGGCGCATCCCGCGGACGTGCTGGCATGGACCGATGGCCGTGCGATCGTCGGCACCGGCAGCCCGTTCGGGGTGGCGGGGGTGACGCAGGTGAACAACGTCTACATCTTCCCCGGCGTCGGACTGGGTGCACTGGCGGTGGGCGCGACGCGGGTGACCGACGGCATGTTCATGGCGGCGGCGCGGGCGCTCGGTGAAATGGGCGGAGAGGGGGAGACGCTGCTGCCGCCGATCGAGAACTTGCGGGATGTGGCATTGCGGATCGCGATGGTCGTGGCGCAGGCGGCAATCGCGGATGGAGTGACGACGATGAGCGCGGTTGGCGAGGAGCAGATCACGGCGCTGATGTGGGAGGCTGCGTATGGCTGACCCGGCGCAACCGGCGCTTTAGCGGACGAGGACATGCGACCGATGGCGGAGGCTTCTCTGTTCTTCGCCTAATGCGCAGCTTGCCTCCCCCTCCGTCACGGCTTCATGACCCTCATCGCGGGGAGAATCATATTTCCTTTTCCAGTTGCCGGGGCTTTGCCGCGCCATTAGGCAGGGCTGCTGCGATTGCAGCCTGAAGCGCCTCCATGCCGTAGGGCTTGGCCAGCAGCACCGCACCGGTGCCACTCGGTACTGCGGCGGTGTCACCCGTCGCGAAGACGATCCCGACGCCTGGCCGTAGCTCGCGAGCGGTGATGGCGAATTCCGGGCCGGAGGCGCCGGGCAGGTTGACGTCGGTCACCAGCGCATCGATCGGCACGGTTTGCAGCGCGGTCATCGCATCCTCCGCGCTCGCCGCATCGACCACGACATAGCCGCTGGCCTGTAGCAGCTCGGCGGTGGTCGCCCGGATAACTGCGTCATCCTCGACGAGCAGGACGGTGATCTGGCCCTTCGCGCCTGCCGGCGGACGTAACGCGACGGGGGCGCTGGTCAGCTCTCGCGCGGCCAGCCCGGCGCTGCGCTGACGCTGGTTGGCAAGGACGTGGCGGAATTTCCGCGCCAGCGCCTCGCGGGTATAGGGCTTGGACAGCAGCTCTACGCCGGCATCGAGCCGCCCGCCGTGAACGATCGAATTTTCGGTATAGCCGCTGGTGAACAGCACAGAGAGGTCCGGCAGGCGCTCCTTCGCCTTGCGCGCGAGTTCCGGGCTTTTGAGCGTGCCGGGCATCACCACGTCGGTGAACAGCATATCGATCGGTATGCCGCTTTCGATGACGTTGAGCGCGCTTTGCGCATCGACCGCCTTCAGCACGCGATAGCCGAGGTCGCCGAGCATCTCGACCACCGTCGCGCGCACCTCGTCGTCGTCCTCCACCACCAGCACCGTTTCGGTGCCGCCCTCGATCACACCGGTGTCGACCTGAACCTCGACATCCTCCGCCTCGCGACTGCGCGGCAGGTACAGCTTGATCGTGGTGCCTTCGCCGACCTCCGAATAGATCTTCACGTGGCCGCCGGACTGTTTGACGAAGCCATAGACCATCGACAGGCCAAGCCCGGATCCCTTGCCTTCCGACTTGGTCGAGAAGAACGGTTCGAATACCTTGGCGACGATATCGGGCGCCATGCCGCTGCCGGTGTCGCTGACCGCGAGCATGACGTACTGGCCCGCGTCGACCTCTTCGTGACGGAGCGCATACGCGTCGTCGAGGTGGGCGTTGGCGAGTTCGATCGTCAGCTTGCCGGTGCCGTTCATCGCGTCGCGCGCGTTGATCGCGAGGTTGAGCAAGGCATTCTCGATCTGCGCAGGATCAATGAAGCAGTTCCACAGGCCGCCGCCGAAAACCGTCTCGACCTCGATCCCCTCGCCGATCGCACGGCGCAGCATGTCGTCCATGCCCTGTACGAAGCGGGTGACGTTGACGACCTTGGGCTCAAGCGCCTGACGCCGTCCGAAGGCGAGCAGTTGCGCCGCGAGCTTCGACCCGCGCGAGACGCCGGCCATCGCATTCGATACCCGGCGTTCGGCGCGATCGTTGCCCGCGATGTCCTTCGACAGCAACTGGAGGTTGCCGGAAACGACCTGGAGCAGATTGTTGAAATCGTGCGCGACGCCGCCGGTCAGCTTGCCGATCGTCTCCATCTTCTGGCTCTGTGCCAGTGCCGCTTCGGCTGCGCGGCGTTCGCCGATTTCGGCGATGACGCGGGCTTCTAGGTTTTCATTGAGCTGACGCAGTTGTTCCTCGGCACGCTCGCGATGGCGGACCTGCCGTTGCAGATGGTCCGCCTGATCGCGCAGCGTCTGTTCGGCGGCGCGCTGTTCGGTGATGTCCGTGTGGACGCCGACCCATTCGACGATCTCGCCCGCGGCATCCTTGATCGGCAGCGCACGGATCAGGCAGTTGCGCCATGCGCCATCATGGCGGCGGACGCGATGTTCGAAGATGAAGATCGATCGGGCAGCGACCGCGGCGTTCCATGCCGCTACGGTCGCGTCGGCATCGTCGGGATGGACGGCGTTCGCCCAGCCATAACCGCTGTAGGCTTCGGCATCCTGTCCGGTCAGCGCGCTCCAGCCCGGCTGTTCGCCCAGCATCCGGCCATCGGCGGTGTTGGTCCACAACACACCGTGCACCGCCTCCATCGCCGCGCGGAAGCGATCGTTGCTGACCCGCACCGCCGCCTCGCGCTGCGCCCGTTCCTCGACATCGGTGACGAGGACGTGAAAGCCGAGGATGGTTCCGTCAGCGTCGGCGCGGGGCAGGTACCGGATGTCGGCACGGCGGAAGCTGCCGTCGCGGTGCGACATGCGCCCTTCGGACCGGATCGATTCGCCGGCAAGCGCACGCTCGATCAGCGGCAGGCGCTCGGCGTAGATCTCCGCGCCGAGTACGTCGCGCAAGTGTCGTCCGGTCACCTGGTCCGGCGTCAGGCCGAACCAGTCGAGGTAGTAGCTGTTGGCGAAGCGATAGACGTGGTCCGCGCCGACATAGGAGATCAGCACCGGCAACGCATCGGTGATCGCGCGCAATTCCTTCGCGCTGGCGGCGACGGCGACCTCCGCGCCGATCCGGGCGGTGTTGTCGATGACCGTACACATGACGCCGCCGACGCTGCCGTCGTCGAGATGGACTGGGGTGTAGAACAGGTCGAGGAAGAAACGTTGCGCCGCGCCGTCGTCACGGGCGAGCATCATCGGCTGATCGTGGAAGGCGACGACCTCTCCGGCGAACCCGCGCATCAGGATATCGCGATTCCACTCCCACAGGTCGGGCCACACCGACCCGACGTCCGCACCGAGCGCCTGCGGATGGCGACCACCGGCAACGCGGGCGTAACCGTCGTTATAGATCATGATGTGGCCAGCGCCCCACATCAGCACCTTGGGCACCGGCGAATTGACGATGTTGCTCACCGTCGTCCGTAGCGCGGGCGACCAGTCGTGGACCGGACCGAGCGGCGTGCGGCTCCAGTCGAATGCGCGAATCAGCGCGCCGCATTCGCCGCCGCCGACCGGCCAGGCAGCAGGGGCGGGCGTCGGCGCAGAGGGGATGGAGGACATGGGCGGTGAAATGAGCGCTTGCCCGATATGTGTCAAACACCTGGAGCAGGTTTTCGTCTGTCCGGTATGGACGTGGGGCGTGCCGCGGGTCAAAGGCTGCCGGTATGAGCGACGATCTGCTGACCACGACCGAAGGCGCCGTCGGACGGCTTCGCCTGAACCGACCCAAGGCGCTGAACGCGCTGAACCTTTCGATGTGTGAGGGGATGCTGGCGGCGCTGGAGGCATGGCGCGCCGATGCTAACGTCGCGGCGGTCATGCTGGACCATGCCGAAGGTCGCGGCTTCTGCGCCGGTGGCGACATCCGCATGCTGAGCGAGAGCGGCGCGGCCGATGGTTTGGCAGCGCGGGCGTTCTTCCACACCGAATACCGCCTCAATCATCGGCTGTTCGCCTATGCCAAGCCGACGGTGGCCTTCATGGACGGCGTGACGATGGGCGGCGGCGTCGGCATCGCCTTGCCCTGCCGCTATCGCATCGCGACCGAAAACACGCGCTTCGCCATGCCGGAAACCGGGATCGGCCTGTTCCCCGACGTGGGCGGCGGCTGGTTCCTGTCGCGGCTGCCGGGGCGGATCGGCCAGTTTCTGGCATTGACCGGGCACCGCCTGGATGGTGCGGAAGCGCACGCACTGGGACTGGCGACGCATTATCTGCCGGCTACGGCGCTGGAAGGGGCGAAGGTGGGGATCGTCGCCGACCCGCAGGGGATCGAGGCGATCCTCGATCGAGTGAGCATCGCGCCACCCGAGCCGAAGCTGGTGGCGCATCGCGCCGACATCGACCGGCTGTTCGCTGCGGACACGCTGGAGGAGGTGTTCGCCGCGCTGGAGGCGGACGATGGCGCGTTCGCGCAGGCACAACTTGCGGTGCTGCGGACCAAAAGTCCGCAGGCGATGAAGGTGTCGCTGCGGCTGCTATACGACGGCGGGCTGATGCAGAGCTTCGCCGACGAGATGGCACAGGAATATGCCGTCGCCAGCCGCGTCGTGCAGCGCCACGATTTTCTGGAAGGTGTGCGTGCGGTGATCGTCGACAAGGACAATGCGCCGCGCTGGCAGCCCGCCACGCCCGCCGGCGTTACCGATCACGTCATCGACCAGATCTTCGCGCCGCTGCCGGAAGCGGACGCGTGGACGCCCGCATAAGGAGAGTTTCCGTGGCCGAATACCAGACCATCCTCGTCGAGCGGCGCGATCGTGTGACGCTCATCACGCTCAACCGGCCGGAGGCGCTGAATGCCCTCAACGCACAGGTGCTGGACGACCTGCTGGCGGCGCTCGCGGCGTTCGATGCCGACGACTCGCAGGGCTGCGCGGTATTGACCGGCAGCGCCAAGGCGTTCGCGGCGGGGGCGGACATCAAGGAAATGCAGGCGATGGACTTCGCCGCGATGTACGGCCGCAACCACTTCAGCGGCTACGAAAGGCTGACCGCGACGCGCAAGCCGATCATCGCCGCAGTGGCGGGCTACGCGCTGGGCGGAGGATGCGAGCTGGCGATGATGTGCGACTTCATCCTGGCCGCCGACAGCGCGAAGTTCGGCCAGCCCGAGGTGAAGCTGGCGGTCAGTCCCGGCATGGGTGGTTCGCAGCGGCTGGCGCGCGCGGTCGGCAAGGCGAAGGCGATGGAGATGTGCCTGACCGGTCGGATGATGGACGCCGCCGAGGCGGAGCGCGCCGGGCTGGTCAGCCGGGTGATCCCCGCCGCCGATCTGGTCGATGAGGCGGTGAAGACCGCCGCGACGATCGCCGGCATGGCACCGCTGGCGGTGCTGGCGAACAAGGAAATGGTCAACGCGGCGTTCGAGACGACGCTGTCGCAGGGCGTGCAGTTCGAGCGGCGGCTGTTCCACGGGCTGTTCGGCACCGCCGACCAGAAGGAGGGCATGGCGGCGTTCGTCGAGAAACGTCCGGGGGCGTGGACGGGGAAGTAACCGGCGTTACCTCTGATTGTCGTCCTCACCCTTTCGCGCGGGGTGAGGGTGACCTACCGTTCCAGAAACCGCACCAACGTAGCAAGCGCCGCGGCCTGCACCTCGTCGGGCGTGCCGCCGGCGTCCACCACGACGTGTCGTTCCGGTGCCGCCGCCGCCTGAGCGAGGAAGGCGGCGCGAATGCGCTGGTGGAAGGCGAGGTCGAGACTTTCGAACCGGCCCTCGTCCACCGCATCGACCGCCAGCCGCTTGCGGCTGCGTGCCAGTCCCACCGCCGGGTCGAGGTCGAGCACCAGCGTCAGGTCGGGCCACACGTCGTCCACCACGGCAGCATGCAGATCCCGGATCAACCGCTCGGCCATTCCACGGCCTGCGCCCTGATAGGCGAGCGTCGATCCGGCGTAGCGATCGGACACCACCACACGCCCCGCCGCCACCGCCGGCAACACGATGCGGGCGACATGCTGAACGCGCGCGGCGGTCATCAGCAGCAATTCGGCGCGCGGATCCCAGGCTTCGTCTTCGCCCGCAAGTAGCAGGCCACGCAACGCCTCCCCCTGCGGCGTACCGCCGGGTTCGCGGGTGCCGAGCACGTCGTGCCCCTGGGCCCGCAAGCTGGCGATCAGGTGGCGGACGACGCCGCTCTTGCCCGACCCGTCGACGCCCTCGATCGCGATGAACGCACCGGCCATCAGTCGCGGCGCCAGATTTGCGATTTGCAGAGCATGCCGCCGATCAGGCAGCCCTTCACGTTCAGCGTGTCGGCGTCGATCATCGTCACGGTCGATCCGAATGCCCGGCCCATATCGGGCACGTATATCTGCCCGGACCAGCGATTCTTGCCGTTCCTTCTATATTCACGCAGCAGCGCGGTGCCGAGCAGCGGCGGATACCCCTTGCTGGCGACGTCGGTCTTCGCCTTTTCAGTCGCGCGGATCACCCAGCCGCAGAGCTTGTCACCGCAGCGGCCGGTGCGCACCGCCACGCTGTTCTTGGGATTGTGCCATATACCTAGGATCGCCGCGTGCGGATCGGCGACGGCGGCCGGTGCCACGGCGGCGAGGAGCAGGGCGGCGATCACGCCGGACACGTGGTGACGCGGCTCACCCGCGCAACTTCTCGTGGTGGCGGATCACCTCGTCGATGATGAAGCGGAGGAACTTCTCGCTGAATTCTGGGTCCAGCTCCGCCTCTTCGGCCATCTGGCGCAGGCGGGCGATCTGGCGTTCCTCGCGGCCCGGATCGGCGGCTGGCAGGCCCGATGTCGCCTTGTGCCGGCCCACCGCCTGCGTCACCTTGAAGCGTTCGGCGAGCAGGTGGACGAGCGCCGCATCGATATTGTCGATGCTCTTGCGGTAGCCCTGCAGCACGTCGTCGCTCATGTCGTGGCCCTTTGCCGCCCGATTTCCTGTCCCATGGGGTGTGTTGCGGCTGCGAGCAAGACTTGCGTTCGCGCGGGCGAGGGGCCAGAGCGCGGGGCGAGATGTCCGCTACCATCCACCGCCTCGACAACCGCGAGCCCTCGCTGGAGCCGATGCTCCAGTTGGTCGCGGGCGACATGAACGCCGTCAATCAGGTGATCCTCGACCGCATGCAGTCGCAGATCCCGCTGATTCCGGAGCTTGCCGGCCATCTGATCGCCGGGGGCGGCAAGCGGATGCGGCCGATGCTGACGCTCGCGAGCGCGCGGCTGATCGGCTACACCGGCACGCGCCACCACCGGCTGGCGGCGTCGGTCGAGTTCATCCACACCGCGACCTTGCTGCACGACGACGTCGTCGACGGCAGCGACCTGCGCCGCGGCAAGCGCACCGCCAACATCATCTGGGGCAATCCGGCGAGCGTGCTGGTCGGCGATTTCCTGTTCAGCCGCAGTTTCGAGCTGATGGTCGAGGACGGCAGCCTGAAGGTGCTGAAGATCCTGTCGAACGCCTCCGCGGTGATCGCGGAGGGCGAGGTCAACCAGCTGACCGCGGCACGGCGCATCGATCTGGGCGAGGATCGCTACCTCGATATCATCAACGCGAAGACGGCGGCGCTGTTCGCTGCCGCGTGTCGCATTTCCGCTGTCGTGGCGGAGCGAAGCGAGGGCGAGGAGGCGGCGCTGGACGCCTATGGCCGCAATCTGGGCATCGCCTTCCAGCTGGTCGACGACGCGATCGATTACGTGTCGGACGCGGGAACGATGGGCAAGGATGCGGGCGACGACTTCCGCGAAGGCAAGATGACGCTGCCGGTGATCCTGGCCTATGCGCGGGGCGACGCCGACGATCGCAAGTTCTGGAAGGATGCGATCGAGGGGCGGCGTGCGGCGGACGAGGATTTCGCGCACGCGATCGACCTGGTACGGCGGACACGCTCGGTGGACGACACGTTGGCGCGCGCGCGGCATTACGGCCAACGCGCAATCGACGCGATCGGTGGCTTCGCCAACGGCAAGGCCAAGGATGCGATGATCGAAGCGGTCGAGTTCGCGGTCGCGCGGGCGTACTGACGGACGCAGGTACGGCTACGCCGTCTGCCCCTGCGCCTGAATGCCTTTCAACAGCCGTCGCACTGATCGCCGGTTTCCACCTGTAGCGTCGCATGGCCGATCGCGAACCGGTCGTGCAGCATCGTGCGTGCGGCGGCGAGGAAGCCGTCGCCCGGAGAGCCGCCGGGGATGACCAGATGCGCGGTCAGCACGGGTTCGGTAGTGGACATCGGCCAGATGTGCAGATCGTGGACCTTCGTCACGCCGGGCAAGGCGATCAGGGCGGTGGTGACGGCGTCGTAATCGATCGCGCGCGGCACGGCGGCGAGCGACATCTCCACGGTTTCGCGTAGCAAACCCCAGGTCTGCCACAGGATCAGTGCGGCGATCACCAGACTGACCAGCGGGTCGATCCAGCCGATTCCGGTGAACCAGATGACGATGCCGGCAAAGACGACGCCCGCCGACACCGCTGCGTCGCTGACCATGTGCAGATAGGCGCCGCGGATGTTGATGTCGCCCTTGCGCCCCCGCGCGAACAGCCATGCCGTCAGCGCGTTGATCGCGATGCCGATGCTGGCGACGATCGAGACGGTCAAGCCCGCAACGACGGGAGGATCGTCGAACCGCTGCACCGCCTCCATCACGATTGCGCCCAGCGCCACGAGCAGGAACAACGCGTTGGCGAGCGCGGCGAGGATCGTCGAGCCTTTTAGCCCGTAGGTGAAGCGCTTGGTGGGTGCACTGCGCGCGAGCGCGGCCCCGCCCCATGCGACGGCGAGGCCGAGGACGTCCGAAAGATTGTGGCCCGCATCGGCGAGCAGGGCCACCGAGCCGGTCCACATTCCCGCGCCCGCTTCGGCGAGGACGTAGGCGATGTTGAGCGCGATGCCGATCGCGAAGGCGCGATCGAACGACGCAGGGGCGTGGCCGTGACCATGATCATGGCCGTGATGGTGTCCGGGGCCATGCCCGTGGTGATGATGTCCGCCCAATGGTCCAGCCCGATCGTGATGTACGCTTGTCGCTACCAGAGCGGGGGCAGCAAATGCCAGGACGCGATGGCGAGGTCCGAACGTCGGCCTCCCGTCCTGCCGTGACCCGGGAACACGTCCGGGGCGACGAGAGGATGGATCACGACTTACCGAACATGCCGCCAAGGCCGCCCAGCATGCCGCCCAGCCCACCGGCTCCACCGGCTCCACCCGTACCGCCGAGCAGCGCGCCCAGGTTGCCCAACGCACCTTCGCCGCCGAGGTGAGCGAGGATCTGTTGCAGCACGTCGGGCGACAGGCCGGTCGAGTCGGCCGCGCCGCTAACGGTGTCCCCCGGCTGGACGTGCGCGGCACCGAGGGCAGAGATGGCGGCGGTAACCTGTTCGGGGGACAGGCCTATCTTTGCTGCGAGATTGGCGATCTCGGGATTGCCGGCCACCTGGCCGAGGATGCCGTCCAACAGGCCCATCGCGCGTCTCCTTGATGATTGCGGGAACAGTCATAGCAGCCACACCCTGTCGCGTCGCGTGGCGATCCGTGGCAAGGGCGCCGCGTCGTGACCGATCTGCCGATCCTTGCCGTCTTGCCCGATCTGCTCGCCGCGCTGTGCGTGGGGAGCAATGCGGTGCTGGTCGCGCCGCCGGGGGCGGGCAAGACGACGGCGGTCGCCCCGGCACTGCTTGCCGAGTCATGGTGCGACGGCGAAGTGCTGGTGCTGTCGCCGCGGCGGCTGCCGGCGCGCGCGGCGGCGGAGCGGATGGCGACGCTGGCGGGCGAGCCGATCGGCAATACGTTCGGCTATGCGACGCGGATGGACAGCCGGCGGTCGGCGGCGACGCGGGTGACGGTGGTGACCGAAGGCATCTTCGTTGCACGGATCCAGTCCGATCCCGAACTGACCGGCGTGTCGGCCGTGCTGTTCGACGAAGTACACGAACGCAGCCTGGACGGTGATTTCGGGCTGGCGATGGCGCTTGATGCGCAGGGCGCGCTACGACCGGACCTGCGGCTGGTGGCTATGTCGGCGACACTGGACGGCGTGCGGTTCGCCGCGTTGATGGGCGATGCGCCGGTCGTGGAAAGCGAGGGGCGGAGCTATCCGCTGGCGTTGCGGCATCTCGGACGGGCAAGCGAGGTGCGGATCGAGGATGCGATGACGGCCGCGATCCGGCAGGCGTTGCGCGAGGCGGAGGGTGGCGTGCTGGCATTCCTGCCGGGGGTCGCCGAGATCGAACGGACCGCGGAGCGGCTCGGCAACCTGCCCGAGGATATCGTCATTCACGCCTTGCACGGCAGCCTCGATCCCGCGGCGCAGCGCGCGGCGATCCGGCCGGAGCCGGACGGGCGACGCAAGCTGGTGCTGGCGACGTCGATCGCCGAGACGAGCCTAACGCTGGATGGCATCGGCATCGTCGTCGATTCGGGTCTCGCCCGCCGCCCTCGGTACGATCGTGCGGCGGGCATGACGCGGCTGGTGACCGAGCGGG
The DNA here is from genome assembly GCA_024072375.1 of Sphingomonadaceae bacterium OTU29LAMAA1. Classification (NCBI taxonomy): domain Bacteria; kingdom Pseudomonadati; phylum Pseudomonadota; class Alphaproteobacteria; order Sphingomonadales; family Sphingomonadaceae; species Sphingomonadaceae bacterium OTU29LAMAA1. The sequence goes on along the minus strand of CP099617.1, from coordinate 1,706,850 downwards.
CGAGTCAGGCGGCGGTGACGCAACGCGCGGGCCGGGCCGCACGACTGGGACCCGGCGTGGCGTATCGGCTGTGGGAAGAAGCGGCCACCGGCGGCCTGCCGCGCTTCGATCCGCCCGAGATACTGGAAGCCGATCTGTCGGGGCTGGTGCTGGCGAGTGCCCTGTGGGGCGTCGGCGATCCGCGCGATCTGGCGTGGATCGACCCGCCGCCGGCCGCAGCGGTGGCGGAAGCGCGCGAGCGGCTGGCGACGCTGCAGGCGATCGATGGCGACGGACGGCCGACCGCGCACGGGCGCCGGATCGCGGGCATACCGATGTCCCCGCGTCTCGCGCACATGCTGCTGCGCGCAGGAGACATCGGGCAGGGGCGGATCGCGGCGGCGGTCGCGGTGCTGCTGTCGGAACGTGGGTTGGGTGGAGACGACCCCGATCTCGACACGCGGCTGCGGCGCTGGCGGACCGAACGCGGCACCAAGGCGGTGGCGGCGCGTCGGCTGGCGGAGCGCTGGGCGGGTTTTGCGGGAAGCGCCGGCGGCGTAGGTGGTGGCGACGGGGAGTTCGGGGAGGGTGTGGAGGTGCCGATCGCGCTCGCATTTCCCGATCGGATCGCGCGACGACGGGATGCGAGCGGTGAATATTGGGCCTCGGTCGGGGGCCGCGGATTCAGGCTTGATCCGACGACGGCGCTGGCACGGGCGGAGTGGCTGGCGGTGGCCGAAACGCAGGGCGCAGCTTCGGCTGCGCGCATTCTTGCCGCCGCGCCGATCACACTGGCGACGATCGAGCGGCTGTTCGGGCAGCAGATCGAGACACGGCGAACGGTGGAGTTCGATCCGGTCGGCGGCGGGGTGACGACGTTGCGCGAGCGGCGGCTGGGGGCGTTGCGCCTGTCGTCCGGCCCCGATCCGCAGGCCGATCCTGCGGCGGTCGTGGCGGCGTTGCTGGATGGAGTGCGGGCGCACGGTCTTGCGCTGCTGCCTTGGAGCGCGGGGGCGCAGGCGTTGCGGGCGCGGGCTGCCTATGCCGGCGTTGCGATCGAGGCTTTGATGGCCGAACGGCTTGAGGAATGGTTGCCGCCGTTGCTGGAGGGACGGCGGCGGCTGGACGCGATCCCGGCGGGTGCGTTGACCGATGCGATTCGTGGACTGGTCGGCTGGGATGCGATGCGGCAGGTCGACCGCCTGGCGCCGGCGGACTTCACTAGCCCGGCGGGGAGCACGCACGCCATCGACTATGCGGCCGAGGGCGGACCGCGGGTAGAGCTGCGGGTGCAGGCGCTGTTCGGGCTCGGCGAGCATCCGTCGATCGGATCGGAGCGGGTGCCGCTGGTACTGAGCCTGACCTCACCCGCGGGACGACCGATCCAGACGACGCGCGATCTGCCCGGGTTCTGGGCTGGCAGCTGGACTGCGGTGGCGAAGGAGATGCGGGGGCGTTACCCCAAACATCCGTGGCCAGACGATCCAGCCGCGGCGTCGGCGACGCTCCGCACCAAAAAGGCTGATGCGCGTGCCTCCACGACACGCTAAAGGAACAATCTATGCCTACCGCCCGTATATTTCAGCGCCCCAAGAACGCGATGCAGTCCGGCAAGGCCCGGACGCACACCTGGGCCCTCGAATTCGAACCCGCCGAAGCGAAGCAGCCCGATCCGCTGACCGGCTGGGCCGGCAGTGGCGACACGCGCGACCAGGTGAAGTTGAGCTTCCCCTCGCAAGAGGCTGCGGTGGCGTATTGCGAGGCGCAAGGCTTCGATTACGAACTGATCGCGGCGCCGGAGCGCAAGTTGAAGCTGCAGGCTTACGCCGATAATTTCCGGTAAGGCCAAGATTTTTCGCGTGTAGACGCGTTATTGCCCTGCGATTTCGGCGAGCAATCCGCTGCCGAGCAGCAACAGCATCTTGGCGTCGATCGCAACGCCGGCGCGGCGCTTTTCGGCAACGAAGCCGGCAACCGCTTCCGGTGCGACGCGGTGGACGGTGATGTTCTCCTGCGCATCGCCGCCGCCATCGCCGGTGCGGGTGAGGCCGGTCGCGACGACGAGAGTGAAGCTTTCCGAGGTCATGCCCGGCGAGGAGTAGAATTCGCCGCGTTCCTCGACGATCGTCGCGAGATAGCCGGTTTCCTCTTCCAGTTCGCGGCGTGCCGCATCGGCGACGTCTTCGCCGGCGTTTTCGTCACCGACCAGTCCGGCGGGAAGTTCGAGACAGGTGCGGCCAAGCGGCACGCGATGCTGTTCGACAAGCAGCAACTGGCCCTCGCCATCGATCGCGACGATTACCGCAGCGGTGATCGAACCGACTCGCTCGGCATATTCCCAGCTGCCGGCCTTGCGAACGGAAAGGTATTTGCCCTGCCACACGGTATCAATGGTCATAGTTCGATCAATCGGTCCGGAAGTTCGTTGATGTCGTGCGCTGCGGGCGGGACGTGTTCGGCAAGGACGATGCCGATCCGTCGGATCGCCGCGACCATGCCGTCGCCGGGCCGGCCGTCGCGCGTCGCTTCGAGCAACGCGGCCATCGCTTCGCCCCAGACATCCGGTTCCACGCGAGCGTGGATCGTCGCGTCGGCGATGATCTCGGCACGGTGTTCGTCGAGCGACAGGTAGAGCAGCACGCCGGTGGCATTGCGCGTGCGCGTCTCGGCACTTGCCCGAAAGAGTGCGAGCGCGCGGGCATGGACGCGGCGCGCTTCGGTGCCGCCCGGTGTCAACGCGAGGCGTAGCGGCATCCACGCCAGGACCAGCCGTACGACGAGAAAGGTGACCACCAGCAACACCAGCGCGACGGTGAACAGGCCGCCGGGCGAGGGCGCGCCATCCCAGGGATCGGCGACGAGGCCGTGCAGCCAGATCGCCACACCGGGACGGAACGCCAGGAACGCGAGCATCAGGAGCATCGCGAGCACCGTCCAGTGCAGCGCCACGTCGTGATATTTGTCCGATCGCCGGGCAACGATCGTAACGATTTCGCCCGCGGTGTCGCGTTCCGCTGCGGTCACGGCCTCGGCGACGCGGTTGCGATCGGCTTCGGTCAGGCGCATGTCACCAACTCCCCGAGGCGCCACCGCCTCCGAAATCGCCACCACCGCCACCGGTGAAGCCGCCGCCGCCCCAACTGCCGTCACTGCCGCCACCGGAGCCGCCGCCACTCCAACCCCCGCCAGTCCAACTGCTGCCGCGCGAACGGCCGATCTCGTTGGCGATGCTCCACAATACGATCGGCAGCGTGCCGCCGTCGCCATCGCTGCGATAGCGCTTGCCCCATGGTCCCGCCCGCTTTCGCCCGCGTAGTAGCGGGATCAGCACGAACAGCAGGATGATTCCCCAGATGACGAGTCCGAACGGCACACCGCCACCGCTGTCGTTCGAGGCGGAGCGGCGGTGGACCTGATCGAATTGCTTCGTCGCCGCGTCCAGCCGCGCCTGCGCTTCCTCAGGCGAGGCGCGGAGTTGCGTCGCGATGGCATCGACGCCGGCAGTGACCCCACCGGGAATGTCACCCGCCTTCAGCCGCGGCAGCATGTCGGTGTTGATGATGACGCCAGACAGGGCATCGGTCAGGATCGGCTCGAGGCCGCGACCGACCTCGATCCGCGCACCGCGCTGACCGGCCGGTGCATTGGGGGCGATGAACAATACCACGCCGTTGTTAACATCGCGCAACCCCACGCCCCAGTCGCGACCGAGCTTGTAACCATATTCCTCGTTGGAATAGCCTTGCAGGTCCGGGATCGTCGCGACCACCAGCTGGCGCCGGGTATCTTTCTGCAAAGCCTCCAGCTTCGCCGTCAGCGCCGCCTCCGTTTCCGGGGGCAGGACATTGGCGGCATCGACGACGAGACCGGTGAATTTCGGAAAGGTCTGCGCCGCCGCCGGCGCGACGATCAGCCACGCCAGCACCAGCAGCATCGCCGCCCGTACGGTCCCCAGTAGCCGGACGCCGCGTATCATCCCCGTCAGCTCGCATTCCCGAAGTTGACGGTCGGTGCCTGTTCGGCGCCCGGTGTGGTCGCCGCGAACGGCGTCAGCGGTTTGGCGCCGTAGAAGATGCGGGCACCGACGGCGTCGGGGAAGGTGCGGATGCGGGTGTTATAAGCCTGTACCGCGGTGTTGTAGTCGGTACGCGCGATGGTGATGCGGTTCTCGGTGCCTTCCAGCTGGCTCATCAGCGTGGTGTAATTGCCCTGGCTTTTGAGCTCGGGGTACGCTTCCTGCAAACGTTGCAAGGACAGCGTCACCGCACCTTGCGCGCGCTCGAATGCCTGCATCTTGGCGGGGTCGGTCAACTGATCGCCGCTCAGCTTGACCTGATTGGCGCCGGCGCGGGCCTGTGTAACCTGAACAAGGATGTCCTTTTCCTGCGCGCCCGCCGCCTTCACGGTCGATACGAGGTTGGGGATCAGGTCGGCGCGGCGCTGATACTGGTTCTGCACATCCGCCCAGCGCGCCTTCGCGTTCTCTTCCGCAGTCGGCACGGAATTGATGCCACAGCCGGCCAGCGACACCGATGCGGTGGCGGCGAGGGCAAAGGCGGCAATGGGGCGAAGCGACGACATGGACATCCTCCTGAACGGCTCTGTCCTATTCATATAGGACAGTGATCGGGCTTGGCGAAGGGCTATTCGCCGCCTAACCTCGGTTCGTCAGGCATGTAACGAGGGACGGGCGATCATGTTCAAGGAATTCAAGATCTTCATCGCGCGCGGTAACGTGCTCGACCTCGCCGTGGCGGTGATCATCGGTGCGGCGTTCGGCAAGATCGTGACGTCGCTGACCGAGGACGTGATCATGCCGGTGATCGGCAAGATCTTCGGCGGACTGGATTTTTCCGGCTATTTCCTGCGCATGGGACCGGTGCCCGCGAATTACGGCGGTTCGCTTTCGGATTACGCTGCGCTGAAGAAGGCAGGAGTGCCGTTGCTGGGCTATGGCGAGTTCATCACGCAGGCGGCGAATTTCGTGATCGTCGCCTTCATCATCTTCATGATCGTGCGAGCGGTGAACCGGTTGATGCCGAAGCCGGAAGTGCCGGCAGCTGCGGCGCCGGTAGAGCCAGCGGACGTGACGCTGTTGCGTGAAATCCGGGACGAACTGAAGGCGCGCCCGCGGGTTTGATGTCCTGTGATTCTCCCCCGTGCCGGCGGGGGAGGAGTATCTTATGCAGCGACGAGGTGCTCCGCCGTCGCATCGGCGAGGCTGGTGCCATCGAGAATGCGTGCCGTCTCATCGCGAACCCGCATCATCGCGTGGCGGATGGCGCAATCGGCTTCGCTCTTGCAGTCGTTGCAGGGACGATAGGCGGTGCGGCTGACGCAGGGAACGAGCGCCAGCGGGCCTTCGATCACGCGGATCACCTCGCCCAGAGAAATCAGATGCGCGGGGCGGGTGAGGACGTAGCCGCCCATCTTGCCGCGGGTGCTAGCCAGCAGGCCGGCGTCACGCAGATCGGCGAGGATGAGTTCGAGGAACTTGCGCGGCACGTTCGCGGCGATCGCGATCCGGCCCATCGGGATGGGCGGGGTGGCGGCGGGTGCTTCGGCGAGGAACAGCATCGCGCGCAGCGCGTAGCGGGAACGCTGGGTCAACATGATGGCCGCCGTATGAGCGCATAATGTGGCGAGTGAAAGGCGCGGATTGCAGACGCTTGTCGTCTCGCCTATATAGGACGGGCCGGCTTCCAGCCGGCTATGGCGATAAACGGCGGCGTTGCATAGACGCAGCGGACCCGGGGGCAGTACCCGGCGGCTCCACCACCGCAGCTGAGCGATCAGATGCGATGACGGGGCCGAACTAGGATCGACGTGTGTTGAAATGCGCTGTCTTTCGCTCGGAATGGGACCACCGCAACGGCCCATTACACAAGTGCCAACGATAACGAAGCACTCGCGATTGCGGCGTAACTGATGGCCTAACGGCCTGACGTTATACCAAGATTACGCGGTTGGACCCACCGGGCAACAGAAGGGATTCCAGCGGTACGGGGAGCACCGGGCAACAGAAGCTCCCCACCTTCTTCGATATGGCGGGACCATTAGGTCGTCTCTGCGCAGGCGAGGATCATGCCGTAGGTCCGCTATCCCGCACCGGCGGAATCCATACCTTCATTTCGTCATCTCCGCGTAGGCGGGGATCCATATTGGCTGGCCTCACGGCTCCGTCGCTACGGTCGCGACTATGGATCCCCGCCTGCGCGGGGATGACGAGTGGTGTGAAGGCCGTCCGTCTTGCCCTATCCCCTCCGTCATCCCGGCGAACGCCGGGACCCATGGCTGCCAGATCGCTGCGGTTCCATCCTATCACCAGCCCAGCGCCTCCATGGGTCCCGGCGTTCGCCGGGATGACGGAATCAGGTATCGGACGAATCGCTAGCGGTTGTCCCTACCGCTGCGCCCCGGCCACCGGGTTGTTGCCCCACAGGCGGTCATAGGACCAGCCGGACAAATCCTCGACCACCGCGGCATGTTCCGGATCGGCGGGCTGGCGTTCGCCGCTGCGGAAGCGCTCGATCTCGTCGAGCAGGATCGCGTGGGTGCGCGGGTCGAGGCGGAAGCGGGTCGATACCAGCGATCCGAAGATCAGCATCGCCAATGTACCTGCGCCGAGCACCCCGACGATGGCGGCGATGGCGGTCGGGCTTTGCGTGGTCGCCTTCGACACGAAGCCGGACGCGCCCATCACCTGCCCGACGAGGATTACGGCCAGTGCCTGACTCATTTTACGGACGAAGGTCATGACGCCGGCAAATGCGCCTTCGCGGCGGCGACCGGTGACGATTTCGTCGACATCCGCCATATAATTGTAGGTTGCCCACGGGATGTAGTTGAGCGCGCCGCGGCCGAGGCCGGCGAACACGACCGGGAGCCAGAACAAGGCCGATGTCGCGGTATAGCCGGCGGCGTACATGGCGAGGAAGATCACCACACCGATCGCGAAGCTGAGTGCGGCGAAGCGGTAGGCGGCGGCCGGCGACAGGCGCAGCGCGAAGTTGATCGCGAGGACGACGGCGACGAGCTGGACGATATAGGTGACGCCGACCAGTTGCCCGACGATCGCGGTCGAACCGGCAAGCGCGAAGATCACGAAATAGGTGAAGGCGGCGTTATAGATGTCTTGGCTGATATAGCCGCCCAGATACATGCCGAGGTGCAACCGGAACGCACGGATACGCAAGGTCGAGAACAGGTTGCGGTACAGTGCCGCGAACGCCGCGCCCAGCGTCGGCTTGTCGTGGACTTCGGCCTCGGCGAGTTCCGGCGGGCGCTGGCGTTCCCAGCTGAAGGTATAGAGCAGCCCCGCCGCACCCATGAACAGGGCGGAGAAGATGATGCCCATATAGAGGTAGGTGTCGGGTGAATCCGGTCCGAGATACGCGATCAGCCATGCCGGCAGGAACGCCGCGGCGATCGCGGAACACTGGCCGCACAGGATGCGCGCGCCGGCGAACTTCGCCTTGGTCTTGTAATCGGTCGCCATTTCCGACGCGAGCGTTTCGTACGGGATGATCTCCATGGCGTAGACCATCTCGAACAACACGTAGGTGACGAGGTAATACCAGAAGCTCTGCCCGGCGACCCACATGATCGCGAACGAGGGCAGCAAGGGGATCGCGGCGAGGATGAAGAAGCGGCGGCGACCGAACTTCCGCCCCAGCCACGTCCGGCCGATATTGTCAGAGACATGGCCGATCAGCGGGCTGGTGAACGCATCGAGCACCCGCGCCACGCCGAAGATGATCGTCGCCTGCACCGCGGAAAGGCCGCAGAAGCTGGTGTAGAAGATCAGGATCCACGTCGAGATGACCGCCATCGAGCCGGCGCCGAGGACGTCGTTCGAGCCATAGGCGAGGAGGTTGTACCAATGCACCGGGCGTGATGGTGCGGTTGGCAGAACGGGTGCGGCGGCGCCAAAGGTCTTTGGGGGGTCGGTGGCCATGTGCTGTGTCCTGTTAGCCCCTCCTCTTCAGGGGAGGGGTTGGGGTGGGGCCTGTCCGCGGGCGTCGGTCTCGGTGAGACATCCCCCACCCCCAGCCCCTCCCCTGAAGGGGAGGGGAGAAATTGAGGTGCCCTCCCCTGAAGGGGAGGGGCTTATGTTCGTGTCAGATGTACGTGCGCAGGAATTCGCCGAGGGCGACCATCGCGAGGCTCTGGCCGTAGGGCATCGAGGTGAGGGCGATGTCCTTGTAGAATTGCTGCGTGTCACCCATCGCGGTGCCGAAGCTGACCTGTTTCAGTTCGCCCGCCTCGTCGATGTTGGCGAGGACGCCGCGGACCGCCTTGATGCCGACCGCCTCGTAATGGCGCGGCAGATAGCCCTTACGCACGCCCTTCAGGATGCCATAGGCGAAGCCGGCGGTGGCCGAGGCTTCGAGGTAGCTCGACGGGTCCATGATCAGCGTGTGCCACAGGCCCGTGTCCGCATCCTGCGTCTCGGCGAGGGTCTTCACCTGCGCCTCGAGCGTGTCGATCAGGAACATGCGCAGCGCATCGCCCTGCGGCAGGTCGAGGATCTCGATGATCTCGGGGATCGCGATCGTCACCCAGCAATTGCCGCGCGCCCACAGCGCCTCGGCGAAATTGTGTCGGCCGTTGAAGTCCCAGCCGTGGAACCACAGGCCGGTCTTCTTGTCGAACAAATACTTGATGTGGACGAGGAACTGGCGCTTCGCCTCCTCGATGTACTGCGGGCGGTTCAGCAGCAGGCCGATCTTGGCGAGCGGCAGCACCGACATCATCAGCGTGTCGTCCCACATCTCGCCCGGATTCTCGTCGTTGTAGACGATGTGCTGGAACCCGCCCTCTTCGGTCTTGGGCAGGCCGTCCGGCGCCATCAGCCATTCGGCCCAGGTGTCGAGATAGGGGATGTAGCGCGGGTCCGGCTCGTGTTCGTAGAGGTAGGCGAGCGTGATGAACGGCGCGACGGTGTTGATGTTCTTGGTCGGCGTGCCCTCGGCGAAGCGATCCTCGAACCATTGCTTGATGATCGCCAGCGCGGCCGTGTCGCCGGTCTGTTCGTAATAGCGCCACATGCCGAACAGGCCGACGCCGTGGGTCCATTCCCAGCCGGCCCAGCCCTTGGTGTCGATGATGCGGCCATCCTCCAGATGGAGCAGGAACTCGCCGGTCTCGTCCTTGATGTTGACGAGGTTGTCCATCAGCTTGGCGATGGCGGCGGTGACCTCCTGCCGGGGAATGTCGTGGGTGAGGGCGGCCAATTAGTGTCTCCTGGGCTTGAACGGGGTGGCGGCATAATCGCGCCCCATCTGTCGGTAGAGGTCGAGGAAGGCGGGATCGGCGTCGTAGCGGCCGCCGTGGTGTTCCGGGGGCTTCGGGCCGGCGGGCGCGGGTGCTGCGCCCGGTGCTTCCGCCGCATTGATGCCTTGCGAGAGCAGGTCGGGCTTCGGCCCTTCGCCGGCGTTGATGCCGCCGCGGGTAAAGATCGCCTCCTGATGCCGCGTCGGTTCCCAGATGAAGCTGCCCCAGCCGTTCGGCTGGGCATGGACGAGGTCGTTGACGTAGCGCTTGCGCGACGAATATTCGAGCGCGAGGAAGCCGTGGTCCGGATAGGCTTTGGTGAAGCCGTCGAACGTTCGCTGCCAATCGCCCTGTGCCGCCTGCTGGTAGCAGGAGAAGCCGGTCGCGTCGAAGCGGACGCCACGCTCGATCAACTGGTCCATCCAGTGGCGGACGATCGGCCAGTGCCGGCCGAGATGGTTGTGGACCGCGACCTTCGCGTCGGGCGTGCTCTCCCGCGCGCCGGCGATCCCGGCCTTCAGCAGCGCCGCGAATCGGTCGTAGCCGCCCGCGCCGGGTACGTTCATGTGCACCGCATCGGTTTGTGGATTGCCGGTCGGGATGGTCAGCGGCACGCGACCGTCGGGCCACAGCATGCCGAACGTCGTCTCGTTGCCGATCACGACGAGGTCGGGGTAGGCGTTGCCCCGCTTCAGCGCGGTGAGCGCGTCGACGGTGTGGCGGTGGACGGCATCGACCAGCTTCGCGAAGGGCAGCGTCGCCCAGGCGGCGGGCTTGTCCTGATGCTGCGGATCGGCCCAGGTGTCGGAATAGTGCAGCGTCAGCGAGAAGTGGAAGCCGGCCTGCTTGATGCGGCGACCGAACGCGACCGTCTGTGCGATGTCGCACCACGGGCCGCCGGGCTTGCCCTTCGAATAGCCGTTGGCCGGATCGACGAACAGGCGCAGCTTGATCGCGTTGAAGCCGGCATCGCGCAGGATCGTGAGCGGATCGCGCTGTTTGCCATCGGCGAAATAGGTCGCGCCGGCGGCCTCGTCCTCGGGCAGCCACGATACGTCCGCGCCGAGCAGATAGGGCCACGGGCGGGTCGCGGCGGCGCGTGCGGGGGCAAGGCCAGCGACACCGGCGGCGGCGACCCCGAGCCCGAGCGTGCGGCGCGTGATCGCGGTCATTTCGGCGGCGCCGGGCTTTGCGGCGCGGCGACCATCGTCACCGGCAGGCCGCCCTTGACCGAGCGCATCTCGACCAGCCTGACCGGCTCCAGTACGTCGCCGGGTGCGCCGTCGGAGGTGACCGCCAGCGCGATGGTGTTCGCGCCATGGTGGTTGAGGATGCCTTCCGGGATCGGGAAGACGCGCTGCGGACCGACATGGGCGATGAACTGGCCCATGTTCCAGCCGTTGACGAACAGCAATGCGCGGTATCTGGCGACGGAACGCGGTGTCGTCGTATCGCCGAACGCGACGGCGACCGTCGTGTCCTGACCCTTGGGCAGCGCGAGGTCGAAGCGGGTGCGATACCATGTCGTCCCCGGCTGCACGCTGGCAGGTGCGGCCTGCCACTTGGCGTCGTCGAAGCCGGGCAGGTGCCAGCCATTGCGTTCGCCGAACTGGCCGCCGTTGTTGGCGACGCCGCGGGCAGGATCGGGCAGATCCTCGCCGCCCTGCTTGCCCTGAATCTTCCATGCAATAGGCACGGCGAAGCTGCGGCCGCCGGGGGCTTCGATCGACGCGGAGATCAGCCCGCGCGCTTCCTTGTGCGCGTCGTCGCTGTCGAGATCCCAGTTGTGGCCGTTGTTGCGGACCATGATGCTGACGACATGCTCGCCGCCACCCTGGACGCTGGCGGGCAGGTCGAAGCGGGCGGTGCCGGTGGTGATCGGGCGGGGGAGGCCGCCGGGCAGCTCGTGCTGGCCGACGAACTGGCCATCAACCCATACCTGCACCATACCGGAGCCGCCTGCGCCGTAGTAGAGCGCGATCTGCTTCGCGTCGGGCGTGCCGGTGAAGCGGCCGCGATACCAGACGTCGCCGTCGTGGAAGCCGTAGGCGTCCATCGACAGATTGGGCTGGCCATCGGGACGCGCGGTGATGCTGGCGTAGGGCTTGCCCTCGGCCGCTTGCCATGTGCTGTCGTCGAAGCCGGGCTGCGTCTCGGGCGAGCCGTAGGCGGCACGCCACGTCAGCGATGGCAACGTGACGGCGGCGGGGCCGGCAAGCGGGCGGGTGGAGATACGGCTGCCGATCGGCGTGGTTCTGGTGACGACGGCGGTGCCGTTCCAGCGGACCGACCTGATCGCTGCCGGTGCCCAGAGCTCGAGCGGGGTGTTTTCGCGCGTGTCGCCGGTGAGCGTCAACGTGCCGCCCTTCGCCGTCACGCTACGGACGAGCGCCGGGCCGCGGACGAGGGCGGGACCTTGTCGCCAGTAGCGGACTGCCTCAGCCTCGTCGGCGAGGATCAGCGTCAGCGGCGGACGGCCGCCGCCCTCGATCCGCACGACGGCGCGGCCCTGGTGCGGGTAGTTGAGGCGCAGGTCGCCCTTCGCTGCGTCGAACTGGCTGGTCGCCTGTCCTTCGAGCACGCGGACCTGTGGAGCGGAGGCGTAGCGCAGCACCGTCTCGCCGTTTTCGCCGGCGCGGCCGTAGAGCAGCATCAGGTCGTTGCCGTCGGCGGACAGCGCCGCCTGTAGCTCGGACGTCGAATAGACCAGCCGCTGCTTGCCGACATTCACACCCGCGACCAGCCACTTGGCGTCGAAGCCGTTGAGGCGCATCGGCTCGGCGGCAGGGAAGGTGTAGCGGCCGTCGGGCAGGTCGGCGGTGATCGTGAAGCGATCGTCGGTGCTGCCGTTCGACGGCTTGTGCGTCACCATCAGGAAGCGCGCGTCGGTCTCCGGGCTTTTATCGTGATAGACCTGTACGTTGGGCGACGACACGACCGGCTCGCCCGCCGGGACCATGCCGGCGAGGTCGGGGACGGTGGCGATCAGGCCGCCCAGTTGCTTCATCTCCTCCGCCTTCGCGCGCAGCTCACGCGGTTCCGAGATCGCGGAGCCGTAATCGTAGCTGGTGAACACCACCGGGGCCGGGAGCCAGCCCCAGCTGGTGCCGCCATATCCCATGTAGACGCTCTGGATGTCGATGCCGTTGGCGAGATTGGTGCCGTAGAATACGCGCTGGAAACGCTTGCCGCGCTGGATCGCGTTGCATTCGTAGCCGCCGTTCGATCCCCAGTAATCGAACCAGCCGCCGCCGAATTCGGCGAGGAATGCGGGCGTGTCCGGCGAGGCCGAGGCGCCGCCCTTGGCGCCGCCGGGGCCGTAATAACCCCAGTCGGGTGCGGCCGATCCGCGCGTCGGCTTGCCAGCCACGGTGCAGGTGCCGCCGGGATAGCCGTCGAAGGCGTAGAGGTCGTTGGGGCCGTGGACGACGTTCTCGACCTTGCTGCTCTCTGGCACCCAATAGCCGTTGCGGCCCTGATCGTTGTGGAACAGCGGCACGGTGATGCCGTCGCCGCGCGCCTTGGCGTAAAGGTGGTCCATGTAACGGCGCTGCGCCGGGGTGGTGAGGGCCAGCTCGTTCTCGATCTGGTGGAGGATGACCGTCCCACCATTGTTGATCTGGTGGCGGGCGATGATCGCGTCGATCCGGGTCAGCCATTCGTCGGCCGCCGCCATATAGGCGGGATCGTCGGTGCGGGCGCGGCCGCGCTGGTTGACCAGCCATCCGGGGAAGCCGCCGCGCGACAGCTCCGCGTTCACGTACGGGCCGGCGCGGGTAATGACGTACAGGCCCTCTTCCGCCGCCTCGCGCAGGACGCGGTCCATGTCGCGGATGCCGGTGAAGTCGTACACACCCTGTTTCGGGCTGTGATAGCCCCAGTCGAAGTAGATCGCGACGGTGTTGAAGCCGCTCGCCTTCAGCTTTTGCAGGACGTCGCGCCACAGGTCGGGGCTGGGTAGGCGAAAGGGATGGAATTCGGCGGACCAGATCACCTGGCGCTTCCCATCGATCATCAGCGAGCGCGCGTCGTAGCTAACGCGGCCGAAGGTTTTCACCGGCGCGGCGAGGTTTTCGGTGGGTTTGGCGACCTGCGCGTGCGCGGTGGTGGCGAGCAGGAAGGCGAGCATCCCGCCCGCAGTGCGCTTAATCATGGTGGAAGATCATCGGCAACGGGGTTTCGACCGGGCGGTTGTCCGGCTCGACCTCCATCAGCGGGGCCATGTAATCCCACCAGCGCTTCATCACCGGATGGTCGGGCAGCGCGTCGCGGTCGTTGTCCTCGGCCAGCTTGAGCACCGCGAACAGCGACAGCGTGACTTCGTCGAGGAAGATCGAATAGTCATGGATGCCGCTGTCGGTGAGCAGCGTCGACAGTTCGGGCCAGATTTCGTCGTGGCGGCGGCGATATTCGTCGATGACGCCGGGCTTCAGCTGCATCTTGAATGCGTGGATCGACACGAAACCCCTCCAGACCATTATATGGAATTGGTATGTAGGATTTGGTAAGCCGTTATCCGGTCGCCGTCAAACGGTAAGCGCGCCAGAGTGGTGTGTTCGTGACACGCAGGTCGGTCGCATCCTCGACCCGGAATGGCGGGCGGGCGTCGGGCGTGGCGGTGTCGAGCGTCAGGCCGACGATCACCAGTCCGCGCGCGTGACGGACCCACAGGCCCCACGCCGGGGTGACGCCGAACATGCTCGGTTCAGGGTATGCCGTGGCGAGTTCCTCCGGCCGGCGGGCGGCGTCCGCGGCGGTGCCGCCGCCGGCGTAGGTGAGGCTTATGTCCTTGAGGCGGACGTTCTCGACGGGGCGATCGGGCAGGCCGGCGATGATGGCGGCGAAGCGATGATCGATGCCGCTGGCGTCGACCTGTTCGATCAGCACGCCCCGGATCGCCCCAACACCGGTGCCGGCGGGGCCGCGGCGGCGGTCGCCGATGCGCAGGAACAGGGGCGCGGTGGTGATGTCGCGCATCGTCAGCCGGCGCGCGACGACGTTCTCCATGACGCCGCCATCGACCGTCTCCAGCGCGAGGCCGCGGCAATGGTGGAAGGTGCAATCCTCGATAAGGATGTTGCGATAGCCGCCGTTGCTCTCGGTGCCGAGCTTGATGCGCCCGGTGGGGCGGTCGCGATCGGGGGCGAGGATTTGCGTCGTGCGGCCGGTGCCGTCGAGCATCGTGCCGAGGTCGTAGCCGCTGACCGCGCAGTGACGCACGACGACATTTTCCGCCGGGATGGCGCGGCCGAGGGCGAAGCTGCTCTTGATAACGATCGCGTCGTCATTGGGCGTGTTGACCCGGCAGCGTTCGACAATCGTGTCGGCGACGCAATCGAGGTCGATGCCGTCGCGATCGGTATCGATCGACAGGTCGTGGATGTGCAGGCCCCGCGTGCCGGTCGCGAGGATGGCGAAGTGGCCGCATTGGTGCATCGTGAAGCCGGACAGGCGGATGTTACGCCCGTTCTTCAGCGCGATGGCCTTGTTGCCGAGGCCGTTCATGCGGGTGGCGTCGGGTTCGAGTTTCGCGATCTCCGCTGCGGTCATCTGGCGCATCGACAGCGGGCGTTCGCCGGTCTGTGCCTTCCAGCGTGCGCCGGGGCCGTCGCGGGTGAGGCCGAGGCCGTAAATCAGGCCGGGGCCGGTGATCGCGACGTCCTCGACATCCTCGCCCCAGATCAGGCTGTTGCGCCAATGGCTGTGGCCGAAGTCCTGGTAGAGTTGCTCGCCGTTGTCTTCCGGCAGGTCGTAACCCGTGCCGGTCGCGGCCTCGATCACCGCGCCCTTGGCCAGCACGATGGTGACGCGGCTGCGCAGGCGGATCGAGTAGCAGCGGTAGCGGCCGGCGGGGATGGTGACGGTGCCGCCTTGCGGGCGCGATGCCGCGGCGGAGATGGCGGCGTTGATCGCGGGGGAGTCGAGCGCCTTGCCGTCGCCCTTCGCGCCGTGGTCGCGGATGTCGATCATCGTCGCGGCGTGAGCGGGAAAGGGGAGGAGGATGGTGGCGAGTGCGATCCCCACGTCCCTGCGTGTCACCGGCATCGTCACCACGCACACTCGTCATGCCGGACTTGTTCCGGCATCCACTCGTCCGCGAGGGATTCCCTCGCGGTACGGTGGACCCCGGAACGAGTCCGGGGTGACGGCTGGGATTTGGTGAGCGCCGGCACCACCATGTTGCCTATTGCAGGTTCACGTAGGCGCCGCCGTCGACCAGCAGCGAAGCGCCGGTGACATATTGCGACAGGTCCGACGCGAGGAAGACGGTCGGCCCGACGAGGTCCTCCGGCTGTCCCAGGCGACCGAGCGGGATGCGCCCTTCCATGTACGAACGCTTCCCCTGATCGGCGAGATCGTCCTTGTTGATGTCGGTCAGGATCGTGCCGGGGAACAGCGAGTTGCAGCGGATGCCGTGCTTGCCGAGTGCGATCGCGACGGACTGCATCAGCGAATGCAGGCCCGCCTTGGTCGGGGTGTAATGCGTCTGGTATTCGCCGCCGACCAGCGCCGAGATCGACGACATTGCGATGATCGAGCCGCCGTCGCCCTGTTTCACCATCTGGTTCGCCGCCGCCTGAACCATGAAATAGGCGCCGTGCAGATTGACCTTCATCGTCCGCTCGAACGTCTCGACCGGCATGTCGAGAAAGGCGTGGAAGGGGCAGATGCCGGCATTGTTGACGAACACGTCGACGCGGCCCAGCGCCGCCACCGCCCTGCCGACGAAATCGGTCGCGGTGGCAGGATCGGACACGTCGCCCTGCACCGCGATGCCCTTGCGGCCCAGCGCCTCGATCTCGGCGACGGCGGCGTTGGCGCCGTCGACGTCGCGGCTGAAGTTCAGCGCGACGTTCGCACCGTGCTTCGCGCAGCCGATCGCCACGGCGCGGCCGATGCCGGCCGACGCGCCGGTGACCAGCACGGTCTTGCCTTCGAGCAACATCCTATTCTCCTTGGGTCTTCAGTCGGTGGACGGCTCGAAGCCGAGTTCGTGGCTGATCGCGTCTGCGGTGGCGCGGACTTCGTCGGACAGCGCGGTCATGCGATCGTCGCTCATATATTGCGCGGCGGTGGACACGCTGATGGCGCCGACGATCTTGCGGGCGGCATCGCGAATCGGTGCGGCGACGCAGCGGATCTGGTCCTCGTTCTCCTCGAGGTCGAAGGCGCGGCCGCAGGCGGCATAGCCTTCCATCCGCTCCCGCCAGACCGCGGCGTCCGCTTTCATCGATCCCGCCGCCTGATCCGCGGCGAAGCGCTCGTCCCAATAGGCGGGAGGCGAGTCGATCATCAGCGCCTTGCCGAGTCCGGTCGAACTGAGCGGCTGGCGATCGCCGACACGGCTGGAGATGGTGATGCGGCGCCGGCCCGGCACCTTGTCGAGGTAGAGCGCGAAATCGCCGTCGAACACGCCGAGGTGCACGGTATCCTCGGTCGAGGCGGCGAGTTCCTCGAGATGCGGGCGCGCGACTTGCACCAGATCGGCCTGGGCCTGCGCCAGCGTGCCGAGCAGCAGCAGCTTCGGCCCCAGCCGGTAACCGGCACGCGGGGTGAAGGCGAGGTAGCCGCGATCGACCAGCGCGGACAGCAGCCGGTGGGTCGTGCTCTTGGTGAGGTCGAGCCTCGTCGCGAGTTCGCTCAACGTCAGCACTTCGTGACTGACAGCCTCGATCAGGTCGAGCCCGCGCATCAGCGTCTGGCTGCCCGCGCCAACCGAACCGCCAGCCAGATTGGGGGCGTCGGGTTTGTCGATCATTGCCGTAGTGCTCATGTCCACTCCTTAGGACTCCTTCTTACATCCTGGCAATGTAACAAGCGACCGGCCGCCGCAGCAGCGACGACCGGCCGAGGGGGAGGAACGGGTCAGAACTTAAGCTGGAAACCGGCAAAGAACCGCTGGCCGGGATAGTAGACTTCCTGCGTCCCGATGCCTTTGACATACGAACGGGAATATTCCTTCCCGATATTCTGCATCTCCATGAAGATGCTGTAATGCCATTCCGGGAAGCGGAAGGTCACCTTGCCGTCCAGATAGCCTTCGGCCTGACGATAAATCGGCAGGTTGCCGTTGTTCGCGTCAGCGACAGTGACCAGCCAGTCGGAACGGTAGTTGTAGCTCATGCGGGCATTCAGGAAGCCCTTATCGTAGAAGATGCTGGCGTTATACGTCCACTTCGAAAGGCCGGGATATTCGTCGAGCGGCAAACCGGTCGCCGAATTGGTCAGGTTGGTGCGGATCGCGCGCGCCCACGTGACGTTGCCCGACGCGCCGAACCCGTCGAACGGCTTGGGCAGGAAGGTGAAGGCGGTCTGCGCGCTCGCCTCGATACCGTCGAGGAGGGCGCCGAAGCCGTTGACCGGCTGGCGCACGGTGTAGAGCAGGCCATCGCCGAACAGGTCGACACCCGAACGGGTGACGTTCGGCACCACGAAGCTCTTCTCGTATTTCTTGTAATAGCCGAGGCTCAGCAACGTATCGCGGTTGGGATACCAGGCGAGGTTCACTTCCCACTGGTCGGCGCGATAGGGGACGAGGTTCGGATTGCCCGCGGTGCAGGTGTCGTCCGCCGCCGCGATCGTAACGTCGTCGAGGCAGTTGATGTTCGGCACCAGATCGGTCGGCCTTGGGCGTGCGAGGTTCTTGGCCCAGTTCGCGCGCGCGACGAGGTTCGGCGTGATCTCCAGCGCGAGATTGAACGCCGGCAGCCAGTCGGTGTAGCTGTTCTTCAGCGACAACTGCTGTGCCGCCAGCACGACGGTTTCGTTGGCCGTGTTCGCCGCGTTCCGCCGGGTGATGCGGCTGACGTTGGTGCCGGTGCCGGTATCCGTCGTCTTGAGATAGCGGATACCGCCGTTGCCGGTCAGGTGCATGCCGAGCACTTCGCTATCGAGATTGAACTTCAGATAGGCGGCGGTGATGTTCTCATCGATCTTGATGTTCGGGATCTGCGGCAAGCCATCGGCGAAGCGCACGGTGTCCTGATTGAAACGCGACAAGTCGTAATATCGCTCCAGTACCGCCTGATTGAACAGAGGCACCGCAATCCGGCTGGGGGCACTTTCGGGAACGACGCTGAGACCGGTGAACAGCGGTGCACCGCCGCTGATACCGCTGTTGCCGGCGATCAGCTGCTGATATTCGGCCTGTGTAATGTTGAAGTTGTTGCCGTTCCGTCGCACCGGCACCTGCGCATTTACGCGGTCGATCGTGGTGGTGAACGACTGGTTGTTGTCCGTCTGATAGACCAGTGGCGTAACGCCCGGCGCGGACAGAAGGCGGAAGCCGCCGTTGGTGTAGTTCAGGAACTTCTGCTCGCGGTATTGACCGCCGTATTCAATGCTCTTCAGCGGACCAGCTTCGACTTCATAGTCGACATCGAGCTTCAACTGGAATTCGGAGTTGTTGAAATCCTGCGGCCGGTACTGAACCGTCGGTCCCGCCTGCCCCGCATTACCGGGACGATTGAAGTCGGCATAGATGCTGGGATCGGCGGGGTTGATCGCGCTCGGATAGATGAAGACCGGCAGGCCGAGATCATTGCGGCGATCAACCGCAATGCCGCCTACGCCAGTCGAATAGGACACCAGATTGGTGTTGTTGATCGTGCGTGCCGTCGCCTTGGAAATCAGGCCCTTCATCTGCATGCGATCGACATTCCAGTCGAAGCCGCCGAGGAAATACTTGGACTTCTGATCATAGTCGAAATCGCGGCGCTGAACGCTGAGGATGTTGCTCGACCCGTTGAAATTGGGGGCCGCCGCGGTGCCGATGTTCACCGAGTTGAGCGCGTTGGTCCAGCTGGTGACGACGTGATTCTCGTCCACCGTAGCGGTGCCGCGCGTGATCTGCGGACGCGAGGTGCCGCCGGACGCATTGGCGGCGAGTGGCGCGTCGGTCTGGAAGCGTTCGAACCGCGACGTATCGATGGCATAGTTGGTGTCCGACAGTCGCTGGTTGCGGTTGTTTACCTGTGCTTCGCCGAACACGCGGAAGTTGTTGGTGAATTCATACTGCGCCGTAAAGTCGGCCGAGATGCGCTTGTCGCGGCGGACAAGATTACGATAACGGACCGTCGACGGGATCCAGTCGAAGAACTGGGTTTCGCAGGCGAGGCGATTGGCCGTCGCGGATGCCGCGGTGGTGCCCGTGACGCCCGCGCAGCTGCCATAGGTGTTGAATGCCGAATACGTCGAGTTCGCTACCGTCTTCTGATCCGTACGATCGAAATCGGCAAAGCGGTTGAAGTTGGTGTTGCTGATATAATCCTGACGCGTCGTCTTGTCGTCATAGGTTACGTTCAGCAGGACGCCGAGGCGGTCGGTGAACAGGCTCGGGGTGCCCAGCACCAGCGTGCCACGCGGACGCCAGTCCTGCGTGGTGTCGAGATGCTGTTCGGAGAAGACGAGCGTCCCGAGGGGCTTCTTCAGTTCCAGCGGCTTGCGCGTTTCGACCGACACAGTGCCGCCGATGCCGCCCTCGGTCAGGTCGACCGAATAACCTTTGTAGACGTCGATCGACTTGACCAGCTCGGTCGCGAGCTCGCGGAAGTCGCCGGCGCGGGTGCCCGTTGCGGACACCTGGCTGACGCCGTTGATCTCGACGCGGTTGAGGTCCGGTTCGACGCCGCGGATCGATACCTGCGTGCCTTCACCAAAATCGCGGCTCAGCTGCACGCCGGTGACGCGCGACAGCGAATCGCCAATGTTCTTGTCGGGGAAGCTGGCGATGTCGTCGGCGACGATCGAGTCGACGACGGTGCCGGCGTTGCGCTTGCGGGCGATGGCCGATTGCAGCGAGGCGCGGGTGCCGACGACCAGGATGTCTTCGGGCGAGGCTTCGGGGCTGGCCTGTGCTGCATCCTGTGCGGCGGGAGCGGCCTGTGCGGCGTCCTGCACCGGGGGATTGGCGGCCGGGGTTTCCGCTGCTGCCTTCGGCTCGACGGCCGCAGACGACGGCGCGATGTTGCGGTCTTCCGGCGGGGCCGTTTCCGGGCGCGCGCCCGGCGCGGGCGCCTGACCGTTGGTCGTCTGGGCGCCGGCGGGTGCGATCGCGCAGCCCAGCGCGATGGCGAGCGCGGAGGTGGTCGCGAGCGTGCGGCGGGTGCCTCGGCTGATGGTCATATCGTATCTCCCCTTGGATGCCGCGTGGAGCGGCCTGTGGGCGTTGCGTGTCGCAATCGCCCCATGCTGATGTGGTGTGACGTGTTCCAGATACGGGCGTTACCCGGCGGGATGCGGTCCGGCGGCGGGCACGCTGGCGTGCGGCGCGGATCGATCGGTTCGCGGCAATGGCAATGTCATCATGCGTCCCCTCCAGTACGATGCGGCTGTTACCGTCATCGGCGGCGTTTCATGCCGTCCTGCCCGTGTCCATATACTGGGCCAGAGTTCCGTTCCTATGTTGCCAAAATTTGAAATGCAATCATGATTATTGAGACAATGCGGATTCGCCGGATCGTGATGCACCGACGAAACGGTTATGGGAGAAGATCATGAAGGTCATCAATCGCAATGGCATGCTGGCGGCCCTGCTGGCCGGATCGCTGTCGATGCCCGGTGGCGCGATCGCCGCCGCGGCGCCCGGACGCGTACTGGAGACGCTGGATCGCGGTGTCGTCGCGGCACCCGCCAAGGATGGCGGCTGGCTGATCAGCTGGCGGCTGCTTGCTACCGACCCGAAAGGGCTCGGGTTCGACGTCTACCGCGACGGTCGCAAGATCAACCCGGCTGCGGTGAGCGGCGCGACATCGTTCGTCGATGCGCAGGGCAGTGCCACCAGCCGCTATACGATCAAGGCGATCGGTGTGCGCGGCGCGGCTGCGACGAGCAAGCCGGCCCTGATGCTGCCGCGCGGCTATCTGTCGATCCCGCTGACGCCGCCGTCGGGGGGCACCACGCCGGACGGACAGGCCTATACCTACACCGCCAACGACGCGTCGGTCGGCGACCTCGACGGTGACGGCCGGTACGAGGTGGTGCTGAAATGGGACCCGACCAACAGCCATGACAACAGTCAGGCGGGCTATACGGGCAACGTGCTGCTCGACGCGTATACGCTGGCGGGCAAGCGGTTGTGGCGGATCGACCTCGGCCGCAATATTCGGGCTGGGGCGCATTATACCCAGTACCAGGTCTTCGACTTCGATGGCGACGGCCGGGCGGAGATCGCGGTGAAGACCGCCGACGGCACCGTCGACGGGACGGGCAGGGCCATCGGCGATGCGAAGGCCGACTGGCGCGGTCATGTCGGCGAGGTGCCACAACCCGATCGCACCGGGGCCACGCTGCTCCCCGACGGCACGAAGGTTGCGCGCCTGCAGGGCCGCATCCTGAAAGGCCCGGAATATCTGACGGTGTTCGAGGGGAGGACCGGCCGCGCCCTGGCGAGCGCACCCTATGATCCGCCGCGGTTTCCGGGCGGCAATCCGACGTTCGAACAGCTGCGCGACACCTGGGGGGACGGTTACGGCAACCGGTCGGACCGTTTCCTCGCGGGCGTCGCCTATCTCGACGGCACGCTGCCGAGCATGATCTTCGGCCGCGGTTATTACGCGCGAACGGTGGTCGCGGCGTACGACTATCGTGGCGGCAAGCTGACCAGGCGCTGGACGTTCGACAGCGCGGCGCCGGGAAACGCCGATTATGCGAGCCGCGGCAACCACGAACTCAGCATCGCCGACGTCGATGCGGATGGTCGCGACGAGGTGATCTACGGATCGATGGCGATCGACGACAATGGCAAGGGGCTGTGGACGCAGCCGCTGTATCATGGCGACGCGATGCACGTCGCCGACCTCGATCCCGGGCGGCCGGGTCTGGAGAAATGGGGCGTGCACGAGGAGATCCGTCGCAACGGCCAGATCGGATCGGCCCTGCTCGATGCGCGGACGGGTCAGGTGTTGTGGAGCAAGCCCGCCGAGAAGGACACCGGCCGCGGCGTCGCCGCCGACCTCGATCCGCGCTACGTCGGTGCGGAATTCTGGGGATCGAACAGCCGCGAGCTGTTCGACGTCAAGGGCAATGCGATCGGACCGGCGCCACGCCAGACCAACTTCGCGCTCTATTGGGACGGCGATTTGTTGCAGGAATTGCTCGACGGCACGACCGTCAGCAAATGGGACTGGCGGACCGGCAGCGCGATACCGTTGCTGCATCCCGACGATGTCGCATCGAACAACGGCACCAAGTCGAACCCGGCGTTGCAGGCGGACATTCTGGGGGACTGGCGCGAGGAGGTGATGTGGCGATCCGCGGACAATCGCGAATTGCGGATCTATGTCACTCCCTATCCGACGACGCACCGGCTGGTGACGCTGATGCACGATCCCATCTATCGCATGGGCGTGGCGTGGCAGAACACCGCCTACAACCAGCCGCCGCATCTGGGCTATTTTCCGGGTAGCCGGACGCCCGGCGACACCGCCGAGTGATCCGGGGTCCATCCCGCGCCTTTACAGGGGTACGGGATGGACCCTGGCGTCGGGGCTGCCGTAAGCGATGGTGCGCAGCAGCGTCTCCGCCGGTCCCATCGCGTGCGTGGCGAGCCACCAGCGACACACCAGGGCCGAGATCGCCCAGATCGCTGCCGCGACCAGCCATAGCTGCGGCAGCGACAGCATTCCGACATAGCCGCCGACGTAGAAGATCGCCGCGCCGAGGATGGATTGCAGGCAATAGACCGACAGCGTCATCCGCCCCAATGCCCGCAGCGTGACGGCTTGCCCGAACAACCCGCCGCGGAACAGCAGCACGGCCAGGCCGACATGGCCCAGCGTCACGAGCAGGCGTGCGGGTTCGAACGATGCCTCCGCCAAGACCCATTCCCAGCCGGGCGCGAGCGGCGATCCCATGTCGAAGCCGGTGCGCGCCATCAGGGCGACGTGCAGGCCGCGCAGCAGCAGCCCGCCCGCATAGCCATAGAGCAGCAATCGCCGATAGGTCCCGGTGGATGCCGCGCCGGTCAGGATGCCGAGCCGGAACAGCGCCATGCCGATCAGCATGAAGCTGATGCTCTCGCCGATATCGACCCAGCCGGTGATGGTCAGGTTCTCGCGCATCCAATAGCCACCGCTCCAGTGGAGCAGCGACAACAGATGCGTGCGCTGCCGGATGCGCTCGGCACGCTCGACGGCGGTCAAGCGGATGCTGCTGCGGTGAGCGCGTTCGGCAGCGATCGCGTCACGATCGTCGCTCGTCACCGGCTGACCCGCTTGCAGCCGCGTGGCGGCGGCGTCGCCCTGTTCCAGCTGTACGACCTGCTGATGCGTCCAGAATGCGCCGTTGGCGGCAAGGCCGGCGGTCAGCAGCGCCGCCGCGATCAGCAGCGTTCGCGGGCGTGCGGAGCGGAACGCCAGCAGGAACAGGCCGCTGATCCCGTAATTCCACAGGATCTCGCCCGGCCACAGGAAGACCAGCCATTGCACCACGCCGAACCCCATCAGCGCGATGCACCGCCGCGCCCAGACGTCCAGCGGGCGTGCCGAAGCGCCGGTGCCCTCCGCCCGGCGTAGCATGATGACCATGCTTGCCCCGAACAGCAGCGTGAACAGGCCGCGCATCGCGCCCTGCACGAACAGCGTCTGGATACCCCAGCTTACCCATTCGAGGTTCCATGCGGCCGGAAAATGGGTCAGCGGATAATCGGCGACATCGCCCATGCCGTGGATGTTCATCAGCAGGATGCCGCAGATCGCTATTCCGCGCAGGACGTCGAGCGTATGGATACGCTCGGCCGACGTGGTCGGATCGCAGGGGGCGGGGGGATGCAACATCACGATGCCAAATATTTCGATTCGCGTTAAAAAACGTGCCCCCCGGCATCTCCGCCCTTGCCGCACACCGCCGGCGGGGCACCAGCCATTAACGGCAGCCACCGCCGTGCCGAAACGGGAATTGCCACCTTTGCACCGGACATCGGAACACTGTTCGCCGCTGCCGGTTCGCTTGCCACGTGACGTAAAAAGGGGCGAGCTAACGTGGACGATCAAGGGCATCAGGCAACTAGCCCATGGGCGCTGCCGGCGGGCGGCTGGAAGGCCGTGCTACGGCGAACCTGGGCGGAGACCAGCAGCGACAACGTCGGGCTGATCGCCGCGGGCGTCGCCTTCTACGGATTCCTCGCGCTGGTGCCGCTGCTGGGTGCGGTGGTGCTGAGTTACGGTTTGATCGCCGATCCGCAGACGGTGATCGCAAACGTCAACCAGCTGACCGCGGTGATGCCGACCGATGCGGCCAAGCTGGTCGGCGAACAGTTGATGAACGTCGTCCAGTCGTCAGATGGCAAGAAGGGGTTCGGGCTGTTGCTGGCCCTTGGCCTCGCGCTGTTCGGCGCCCGCAACGGCGCAGGCGCGGTGATCACGTCGCTCAACGTCGCCTATGAGGAAGAGGAGAAGCGGGGCTTCATCAAGGTCAACCTGCTGGCGCTGGGCATCACGCTGGCGGCCGTCGTCGTCGCGCTGGTCGCGGCGGTGGCGATCGCCGCGCTGGGGCAGTTGCAGGCATTGCTGCCGGGTGCACCGGGCGTCGTCGTCGTGATCGGCAAGCTCGCGACCTATGCCCTGCTGCTCGCCGCTGGCGCCGGGGCGGCGGCGACCCTGTACCGCTTCGGGCCATCGCGATCGCAGGCGCGCTGGCTGTGGCTGACGCCCGGATCGGCATTCGCCGCGGTCGGCTGGCTGCTGCTCAGCATCGGCTTCGGCCTCTACGTCGCCAACTTCGGCAATTACAACGCGACCTACGGTTCGCTGAGCGCCGTCGTGGTGATGATGACGTGGCTGTACCTGTCGAGCTACATCCTCGTGTTCGGCGCCGAGCTGAACGCCGAACTGGAACATCAGACCGCGCAGGATACGACCACGGGCGCGTCACGACCGCTCGGCGAGCGTGGATCGTGGGTTGCGGATCACGTCGCAGGAGACCGGGTGGAGCGTGCCGTCCCCGCCGAAAGCCACCGGCGCCGGCAAGGCGTAACGGCCGAATTCGCCGCCAGCCGGATGGTCGCGCATGCAGGACACGCCGCGGGGATCGGCAAGGCCGGCTGGGCGACCAGTGCCGTGGCGACGGTGGGCCTGCGCCTGATGCGCAAGCGAGGGCGCGCGCGTGCCGGCGCGGCGTTGCTGGGCGCGGGTGCACTGGCGGCATGGCTGATGCGCGAGCGTGCCCGGATCGAGACCGTCCTGTTCGATCTCGACGGGACGCTGGTCGACAGCAACGACTTTCACGTCGACGCCTGGGAACGGGCGTTCCGCGAGAGCGGTCACGTCTTCGACCGCGGTACGATCCATGGCCAGATCGGCAAGGGCGGCGACCTGCTCGTACCCGCGTTGCTGCCGGGCGTGTCGCAAGCCGAGCGCGAGACGCTCACGCGGCGTCATGGCGAGATCTTCAAGGCGCGCTATCTCGATCTCGTCCGGCCGTTCCCCGGCGCAACCGACATGCTCCGCCGGACGAAGGAGAGCGGCCGCAAGGTCGTGCTGGCCTCGTCGGCGAACGGCGAGGAACTGGATCATTACGTCCGCCTGCTGGCCGCCGGCGACCTGGTCGATGCGACGACGTCCAAAGACGATGTCTCGACGACCAAGCCGGCTGGCGACATCTTCGCCGCTGCATTGGCCAAGGTTGGGTCGCGCCCAGAACGTGCCATCGTAATCGGCGATACGCCTTATGACATCGAGGCGGCAAAACGCTGCGGGATCGCCGCGATCGCGGTGCGATCGGGCGGCTTCGACGATGGGGCGCTCGGGGGCGCCATCGCGCATTACGACGATATCGCGATGCTGCTGACGGGGTTCGATGCATCGCCAATCGCGCATTGATGACGCACACGCGCCGCGATTTCACTTGTCGCGGCGCGGATTAGCGCACAAGCATACGACTGGTCACTACGGAGACCGGCGCCCCGTCCTACGGACAGCACCCAAGGCGGGGCGCTAATTCCCCTGCAGTTCGCCCTATCGGCTCGGTCCGGGGCCACGCGATTTGGCGGGATCGTCCTTGCCGGCCTTTGTCATGACTGCCGAACATTTCGAGCTCTGCGCCTGCTGCGCCGGTGCCATTTTCGCGCACTTCTTCATCGTCGCCTGCTCCGCCTCGGTTAGCGTCGGCGCTGCTGCGGCCGCGGTTGCGTCCGCCGGTACGGTGGGGGTGGCGGTCGTCTGTTGCGCGACCGCGGCAGGACCGGACGCCAGCAATATCGCCGCGCAGATATAGGACACCGTCTTCATACCGCCTCCTGATGACGACCTGTTGCCGCCGCCTGTTGATCGATGGTGAGCCTATCTCGTTTTATGCGGGGTATCCAGAGGCTTGGCGACAGGTTGCGCCGTTCCGCCGTGGCCGAGTATCGCGATGGTGCGTTCCCGTTCGTCCACGGCGAAACCGATATCCTCAAGTGCAAGTTTGAGGTGAACGCGGGTGAGATGGTCTGCTTCCTCGAACGCGAACAGATGGGGCAAAGGATGACTCATGGGCACACAACCCGCCCGACGAATCACCGTTCCTGCCGTTAACTACCAAAATGGATCGATTCGTCGCATCCGGTTGCGGGTGATCGACAAGACGGTCGCGTCGGGGTGACGCGCTAGACGCGCGGCCGCAGGCCGGCGAACCAGTCGAGCACGGTTTGCCAGAATGACGGGCCGGCCGGCGGCCCCGGCGCGATGGCTGCACGGCGGCTGGCGTAGAAACCGGCGAGATTGGCATGGATGCGCCGGGCATGCTTGCAACGCGTGCGGCGCGCCATGCGGCGCTCATGCAATTCACGCCTTCGATAGTATTCGATGTCGCCGGCCATGATGATAATCGAACCATCATCGTTGTCGTTCAACATCCAATCTGATCCTTTCGCTGACGTATCGCATTGGCCAAGTTCCCTCAGCGTAAAGGTGCGATGATGCGCCACAACCCGAATTGATTCCGAAATCGGAATGAACGCAGCCGCGCCATGACATCGCGGTTTTTGCTTCAGAGAAATCAGCTGTGTCGTCCGCCGTCACCCGAATGGGGGCGGCGGACGAGCGGGGTCGCGCGGCGACCCCGTCGGGGCTGGATCGAAAGGGAGCGAGTGATGAACGTCGAAGTGATCTCGAAGGCGACGGGTGCCGTGGTGCAGGTGGCTGCGGATGCGATCGATCTGGACGCGCCGAGCATCGTCCGGCTGGATCTGGCGCGTGCCGAGGTCGCCGGGTTCGAGCGGCAGGGGCAGGATCTCGTCATCCGACTGGTCACCGGCGAACAGGTTCGCATCGCCGATTTCTATCCGGACGGGGGCGCGGCGGCACCGAACGACCTCGTGCTGCGCGAAAGTGACGGCACGTTATGGCATGCCCGCATCGGGACGGGTGCGCCACGCTTCACGACATTGGCCGATCTCGACGATCTGCTCGCGGCGGGCGGGGATGGCGGCGGATCGTCGCTGGCAGTGCCGGCGATGCTACTCGGCGGGTTGGCCGCGGCCGGCGCCGTCGCCGCCGTGGCGGGCGGCGGCGGTGGTGACGACGACCGGGGCGATGACGATGATGACGTCGGTGGCCCGCCCGATCCGGGCAACGGATCGGGCAACACCGCCCCCGACCGCGATGCCCCCGCGGCGCCGACGGCAGCGGTGCGCGGCGATGGCGTGCAGGTGAGCGGGCGCGGCGAACCCGGCACGTCGGTCGACGTGCGTAATGGCGCGGGCATCGTCGTCGGCAGCGGCGTGGTCGGTCCGGACGGCACGTACGCCGTGACGCTCGAACCACCCCAGACGAACGGCGAACCGCTGGTCGTCACCCTGACCGACGCTGCGGGCAACGTGTCCGCCGGCACGTCGGCGATCGCCCCGGACATCACTGCGCCCGACACGCCGGGCGCGGCGATCGATCCCACGGGTGCGACCGTCACCGGGCGCGGCGAGGCGGGCGCTACGGTAACGATCCGCGATGGGTCGGGAGCGGTGATTGGCACGGCCGTGGTGGCAGCAGATGGGACATACACCGCGACGCTTTCCCCTACGCAGGCGAATGGCGGCTCGCTGTCGGTGGTGCAGGCGGACGCCGCCGGCAACGTATCGCCCGCGGCGACGCTTGCCGCTCCGGACATTACGGCACCGGCCGCACCGAGCGCGGCGATCGACGCTGCGGGTGTGGCGGTCACCGGGCGCGGCGAGGCTGGAGCAACCGTCACGATCCGCGATGGGTCGGGAGCGGTGATCGGCACGGCCGTGGTGGCAGCCGATGGCACGTACACCGCGACGCTTTCCCCCGCCCAAGCGAATGGCGGTTCGCTGTCGGTGGTGCAGGCGGACGCCGCCGGCAACGTATCGCCCGCGGTGACGCTGGCGGCTCCGGACGTGACAGCACCGGTCGCACCGAGCGCGGCGATCGACGCTGCGGGTGTGGCGGTCACCGGGCGCGGCGAGGCTGGAGCAACCGTCACGATCCGCGACGGATCGGGAGCGGTGATCGGCACGGCCGTGGTGGCAGCCGATGGCACGTACACCGCGACGCTTTCCCCCGCCCAAGCGAATGGCGGTTCGCTATCGGTCGTGCAGGCGGACGCCGCCGGCAACGTATCGCCCGCGGTGACGCTGGCGGCTCCGGACATCACAGCACCGGTCGCACCGAGCGTAGCGATCGACGCCACGGGTGTTGCGGTCACCGGCCGCGGCGAAGCAGGCGCTACGGTGACGATCCGCGACGGATCGGGGGCGGTGATCGGCACGGCTGTGGTGGCAGTCGATGGGACATACACTGCGACGCTTTCCCCTACGCAGGCGAATGGCGGTTCGCTGTCGGTCGTGCAGGCCGACACCGCCGGCAACGTATCGCCCGCAGTCACGCTGGCGGCTCCGGACATTACGGCACCGGCCGCACCGAGCGCGGCGATCGACGTCACGGGTACGACCGTCACCGGGCGTGGCGAGGCGGGCGCGACGGTGACGATCCGCGATGCGTCGGGCGTGGTGGTCGGCAGCGCGGTGGTAACGGCGGAGGGTGGCTATGTCGTGGCGTTGAGCCCGCCACAGGCGAATGGTGGTACGCTGACGATCGGCCAGACTGATCCCGCGGGTAACGATTCGCCCGGCATCACGATCGCCGCGCCGGATGTCACCGCGCCCGGCGCTCCCGTAGCGACGCTGGATGCGACTGGGGCCATCGTCAGCGGCTTGGGGGAACCAGGGGCGCGGGTCGTGGTTCGCGACGCGGGCGGTGCGGATATCGGCAGCGCGACCGTCGGACCGCAGGGGAGCTATACGATCCCGCTCGCGACGCCGCAGGTGAATAGTCAGACGCTGGGCGTGACCCAGGCCGACGCCGCCGGCAACGTCTCGGCGGCGACGCCGCTCACCGCACCCGATCTCACCGCGCCACCCGCACCGATCGCCACCGTATCCGCCGACGGCACCAGCGTGTCCGGCACGGGCGAGGCGGGAGCCACCGTCACCGTCCGCGATCCGCTGGCCGCGGTGATCGGTACGGCCGTGGTCGGCGCGGAAGGCACGTATGTCGTGACCTTGTCGACCGCCCGGACGGATGGCGAGCTATTGTCCGTTCGGCAGGTCGATGCGGCCGGCAATGCGTCGCCGGTCGTCACCGTCGCCGCACCGGACCTGATCGTCGACACCGCACCCGATGCACCGACGGCTGCGGTGGCTGCCGATGGCGGCGCGGTGACCGGCACCGCCGACGCGGGCGCCAGGGTCACGCTCTATAATGGCGACGGGATCGTGGTCGGCACGGGCGTCGCGGGCGCGGATGGCAGTTACAGCGTCGCGCTGATCCCGCCACGGATCGACGGCGAGACGATCCGCGTCACGCAGACCGACGCAGATGGCGACATATCGCCGCCGACGGTCGCGATCGCACCGGACCTGACGGCCCCTCCAGCGCCGTCCGCAACCGTCGACGCCGGGGGCGTGGTGGTCACCGGCACCGCAGAAGCCGGCGCCACGGTGATCGTGCGCACCGCCGATGGCACCGCGATCGGAACAGCCACCGTCAATCCGCAGGGCGATTACGCCGTTATCCTGAACCCGGTACAGGCAAACGGCGGAACGATCGCGGTGACCCAAAGCGATGCCGCCGGCAACGTGTCCGCCCCGACCAGTGTCGCCGCGCCAGATATCACGGCGCCGTCCGCGCCGGTGGCGAACGTCGGCGCGGACGGCAGCGTCGTGACCGGTACTGGCGAGCCGGGCGCGACCGTCACCGTTCGCGATGGGTCCGGCACGACGATCGGCAGCGGCGTGGTCGGCGCGGACGGAAGCTTCGCCGTTCCGGTGGCACCGGCGCAGGCGAACGGAGGCACGGTCGCGGTCACCCAGACCGACGCGGCAGGCAACGTCTCGCCGGCCACCGCTGCGGCGGCACCCGACATCACTGCGCCGGCTGCACCGACCGCGATCGTCAGCGCGAACGGCAGCGCCGTCAGCGGCATCGGCGAGGCGGGCGCCACCGTCACCGTCGCGGATGCCGGCGGCGGGGTGATCGGGACGGCGGTCGTCGCATCCGATGGCAGCTATACGGTTGCGCTGACACCCGCGCGGGCGAATGGTGAGGCGTTGACGGCGTCGCAGGCCGACGCGGCGGGCAACGTATCGCCGACGATCGCGCTGACCGCCCCCGACATCACCGCGCCGGCAGCGCCTACGGTAAGCGTCAATGCCAATGGCACCGTCGTGACCGGGACCGGTGAACCCGGTGCCCGCGTGACCATTACCGATCCGGACGGCACGCGTATCGGCAGCGCGACGGTGGCGGCGGATGGCCGCTACAGTGCGACGCTGAACCCGGCGCAGGTCGACGGCGAACGGCTGGAGGCAAGGCAGGCAGATTCGGCGGGCAACGTCTCCGGCGCCGCGAGCACAGTCGCGCCGGATCTCACCGCACCGGCGCAGCCGACCGCGACGATCGCCGCCGATGGCGTGAGCGTCGGCGGAACGGGCGAACCCGGCGCCCGCATCGTGGTGACGAACGCAGCCGGAACGGTGATCGGCACGGCGGACGTCGCATCGGACGGCCGCTATACCGCACCCCTGTCACCGGCACAGGCAAACGGCGAGACGCTCGCCGTCGTGCAGACGGATGCGGCCGGCAATGCCTCGGCCCCGCTCTCGTTGGTCGCGCCGGACATCACTGCGCCGCCGGCGCCGGTCGCGACCCTCGACGCGACCGGGGCGATCGTGAGCGGCACCGGCGAACCGGGCGCCCGCGTCACCGTCACCGATACGACCGGCAACGCGCTGGGCAGCGCCATCGTCACCGCACAGGGTGGCTATACCATCACGCTGGCGACGCCGCAGGTCGATCGGCAGACGCTGGCGGTCGTGCAGACGGACGCGGCAGGCAATGCGTCGCCGGCAGCCAATTTGGTGGCCCCCGATCTGACCGCCCCCGCCGCGCCCGCGGCGATCGTCGGGGCGGACGGCACGACCGTCAGCGGCGCGGGAGAGCCCGGCGCCACCGTGACGATCCGCAATCCGCTGGGTGTCGTGATCGGCAGCGCGACCGTCGCCGCCGACGGCAGCTATGTCGCACCTCTGACCCCGCCGCAGACCGACGGCGAAGTGTTGTCGGTGCGGCAGGCCGATGCGGCGGGTAACGTTTCCCCGACGACCAGCACAGTCGCGCCCGATCTGGTCGCGGACAGCGATCCGGACGCGCCCACCGCTGTCGTCGGTGCCGATGGCGCATCGGTGAACGGCGCCGGAATCGCAGGAGCGACGATCACCGTCTATGACGCGACGGGGGTGGTGATCGCCACCGGCATCGCCGACGCGAACGGCAATTACAGCGTCGTACTGGCCCCCGCGCGTGTCGACGGGGAGGTCGTGCGGGTCACGCAGACCGAGGCGGACGGCGATGTTTCGCCGCCGGCCACCGCCGTCGCGCCCGATCTCACCGCGCCCGCTGCGCCAACCGCGGCGCTGGACGGCACCGGCGGCGTGGTGACGGGCACCGGTGAGCCCGGCGCGACGATCACCGTACGCGGCGTCGGCGGCATCGCGCTCGGCACCGCGACTGTCGCGGCCAACGGCGCCTATGCGGCGGTGCTGACCCCGGCACAGACCAACGGCGAGGCGCTGGCTGTCACGCAGGCGGATGCGGCCGGCAACGTTTCCCCCCCGATCGCGCTGGTCGCGCCGGATTTTACGGCGCCCGCAGCCCCCACGGCCAGCGTCGCCGCAGACGGGACGAGCGTCACCGGCAATGGCGAACCAAACGCCAGGATCGTCATCACCGACGCCGCGGGTGCGGTCGTCGGGCTCGCCGTCGTGGCCGCGGATGGCCGCTACGTCGCATCGCTCGATCCGGCACAGCGTAATGGCGAACGGCTGAACGCGACGCAGACCGATGGTGGTGGCAACGTCTCGCCACCGGTCGAGGCGGTCGCGCCGGACCTCACCGCGCCGGTCGCACCGACGCTGTCGATCGCCGCGGATGGCGCGTCGGCGAGCGGGACCGGCGAACCCGGCGCCACCGTCACGTTGCGCAATCCGGATGGCGGCATCATCGGCACCGTACCGGTCGGCGCCGACGGCAGCTTCACCATCGCGCTCGCACCACCGCGGCTCAACGGCGAAACATTGTCGGCGACCCAGTCGGATGCCGCCGGCAACGTGTCGCCACCGACCTTCGACGCGGCGCTCGACACGACAGCGCCAGCCGCGCCGACTGCCGCGATCGGTGTCGATGGCGCGACCGTGACGGGCGTCGGCGAAGCGGGTGCCACCGTCACCGTGACCGGTCCGGGTGGCGCGCCGCTCGGCAGCGCGATCGTCGCGGCGGATGGCAGCTACGCCGTCACGCTCGCGACGGCGCAGGGCAACGGGGAGTCGCTGCTGGTCAGCCAGAGCGATTCCTCCGGCAATACCTCGCCAGCCACGCCGCTCGTCGCGCCCGACTTCACCGCTCCGGGTTTGCCGAACGCGGTCGTAGCCGCCGATGGCACGAGTGTCACCGGCACCGGCGAACCGGGCGCGACGGTGACGATCACCGGCGCGGGCGGCGTATCGATCGGTTCGGCGATCGTCGCCCCCGACGGTACGTTCGTCGTGCCGCTGACGCCGCCGCAGACCAATGGCGAACAGCTGGGGGCAAGCCAACGCGATCCGACCGGCAACGCCTCCGGTATCGCGCCGATCGCCGCTCCCGATACGACCGCGCCACTTGCGCCGACCGCAAGCGTCTCGGCCGACGGCGGGCTCGTCACTGGCAGGGGCGAACCCGGTGCGACGGTTACGGTCAGTGGCCCGACCGGGGCGTCGCTCGGTAACGCGGTGGTCGATGCGTCGGGCAATTATGCGGTGCCCCTGTCGCAGGCGCAGCTCGACGGCCAGACGTTGACCGTCACTCAGGCCGACCGTGCCGGCAACGTATCGCCCCCGGCCAATCCGGTCGCTCCCGATACGACCGCGCCGCTTGCGCCGATCGCAAGCATCTCGGCCGACGGCGGGCTCGTCACTGGCAGAGGCGAACCCGGTGCAACGGTTACGGTCAGTGGCCCGACCGGGGCGTCGCTCGGTAACGCGGTGGTCGATGCGTCGGGCAATTATGCGGTGCCCTTGTCGCAGGCGCAGCGCGACGGCCAGACGTTGACCGTCACGCAGGCCGATCGTGCCGGCAACGTCTCGCCCCCGGCCAATCCGGTCGCTCCCGATACGACCGCGCCGCTTGCGCCGACCGCAAGCGTCTCGGCCGATGGCGGGCTAGTCACGGGCCGGGGCGAACCGGGTGCGACAGTTACGGTCAGCGGCGGGAACGGGGCGTCGCTCGGTAACGCGGTGGTCGATGCGTCGGGCAATTATGCGGTGCCCTTGTCGCAGGCGCAGCTCGACGGCCAGACGTTGACCGTCACGCAGGCTGACCGCGCCGGCAACGTATCGCCCCCGGCCAATCCGGTCGCTCCCGATACGACTGCGCCGCTCGCGCCTACCGCGGCCGTTACCGCAGATGGTGGCGCCGTGGTCGGCGCGGGCGTAACCGGGGCGACGATCACCGTAACCGGCACCGGTGGTACCGTGCTGGGCACCGCCATCGTCGGTGCGGGCGGGACGTATAGCGCGACGCTGGACGTCCCGCAGCGCAATGGCGAAGTGCTGACCGTCGTCCAGTCGGATGCCGCGGGCAACGTCTCGCCCCCGATCCCGGCGATCGCACCGGATCTGACCGCCCCGGCGGCGCCGACCGCGGTGGTCGACGGGACGGGCGGGGTGGTGACCGGCATCGGCGAACCCGGCGCGACCGTCACCATCACCACCGCGGCGGGTGCCGTCCTCGGCACGGGCGTGGTCGCCAGTGGCGGCGGTTATCAGGTGGTTCTGGATGTCCTGCAGCGGAACGGCGAATCCGTCGTCGCGACGCAGCGGGACCCCGCCGGCAATGCGTCCGGCGGGACGATCGCGGTGGCGCCCGATCTTACCGCGCCACCGCCACCCACCGCTCTGGCGGTGACCGGCGACGGCACGACGCTGACCGGCACCGGTGAACCGGGTGCGCGCGTCGAGGTCAGGGGCGCGAACAGCGTCCTGCTCGGCAGCGGCACCGTCACTGCCGATGGCGGGTTCACGGTCACATTGGCGCCGGCGCAGGCTGCTGGCGGCACGCTGTCGGTGACGCAGGCGGATGGCGCGGGCAATGTCTCGGGACCGGCCAACATTGCCGCCCCGTTCGATATCCGGGCGTTCGACAATACCGACACCGCCTTGATCGACCTCGTGCCGGTCACGACACCGGTCAATCTGGGCAGGGCCGATTATGTCGCGCTCGTCTCGCTCGGGCTGGTCAACCTGCAGGCGCAGGTGCTCGCCGTCGACAACGTCCGCTTCAGCGTGGCCGAAGGGCACACCCTCGACGCCAGATTCACCTATGACGCGCTGGCTGACATCGGCGTCGCCAGCAATTACGCCGTCGTGGTCCAGCGGCTGGAAGGGACGCAATGGGTCGCGGTCAGCGGTAACGGCCCCGCATCGCTGCTCGATATCGGTCTGCTGAACGGCAATCTCAGCGCGACCGAGACGCTGGGGCCGGGCCAATATCGCGCGTTCCTGACCTACCAGGGCGCGGCCGGCATCGGGTTGCTGGGCAATCTTACCGTGACCGGTGTCGATTCCGACTTCACCGATATCGCCAGTGCGACGCCCGCCGCCACAGTCGGCAACGTCATCGTCGATGCCGGTCCGAACGGCGAGGTCGACGTGGTGTCGCCGGGTACGCGCGTCACCAGCGTCACGGTCAACGGCGTGACCAGCACGGTCTCGGCGGGCGGCAGCGTGGTCGATGGCGCGTGGGGCACGCTGACGATCAATCCGGACGGCAGCTACAGCTACACGCCGGATGCGAGCGCGGCCGCGATCGGCCAGACCGACGTGTTCACCTATACCTTGCTGGATCCCAGCGACGGGGAGGTGGAGAGCGCGAACCTGTCGATCACCATCGGTAGCCCCGATGTGACGGGGTCGCCGGTCGCCAATGCCGATGTCGCCGCGGTCGACGTGACCTTCGCCAACGTCGTGACGACCGCTCCGGTAACGCAGGCGTTCACGTTCACCTCGCAGCCGGGCGGCCTGCTGCAACCGTCGACGGGGCTTGGTACGGGGAGTTTCGTCGTCGCGCCCGATGCCTTGGCGGACATCACGATCACCGCCGTGCGGCAGCCCAATCTGTCGATCTCGCTGTTGCCAAGCTATACGCTGAGCGTGTTCGACGGCGCGGGCGGACTGGTCCTGCGGCAGACGATACCGTCGCTGGCGGGATTGCCGATCGGCACCGGGGCAACCTTCACGATCGACGATCTGCCGAGCGGCAGCTACACCTATACGGTCGGCAGCAGCGCGGCGCTCGGCACCTTCACGACGGCCGTGTCGCTGGGATCGACCACCACGTTCCTCGACGATTACACCCTCGCCACGCGGGAGACGGCGACGGGCAATCTGTTCGACAACGATGTCGCCAACACGCCGTTCGCCGCCATTCGCGTTAACGCCGGCGGTGGCTTCACCGAAGTCGGCGATACGCCCGTCGCGCTGGTCGGGCAGCATGGCACGCTGACCGTCGACGAGACCGGCGGGTACGTCTATCAGCCGAGCGCGACGCTGGGCTATTCGGCGACCGACTTCCTCGACACGTTCACCTATCAGCTGGTGCAGCCGAACGGGGTACTCGCCACGGCGACGCTGAGCGTGACGATCGACGTGCCGGCGGATGGTGCCGCTATCGTATCGTCGGCATCGTCATCGACCATCCCCGCCGATGCGCTGGCGGTGGAGGCGGACGTGATCCCGCTGGACGCGTTGACGCCCGTTGCGGTCGAGGCTCATCCCGGCACGCCGGATGCGGGAGCGACGGTCGCCGCCACCTACGATCTGTTCGAAGGCAGGGGTGAGGTCGAGGATGTCCTGTCGCATTATCTCGGTACCCAAGGCCGCGTCGAAACCACCGATCCAGCCGAAACGGTGCGACCAGTGATGGCGTTCGATGCGCCGATGCCTGCCGTTGCCGACCCGCTCGACTACCTGGTTACGACACCGGAACAGTACCGCGACGAAACTGCCTCCAATCATGTTGTATAAGGGCTCATTCCGGGTGTTATTACGAATGATTTCAAGTGGATAAAGGTCAGTTCTTCTACACTGTTTGTTAAATCCCCCGGGCCTTTCCTGATCGCGGGAGAGGACCGGGATACCATGATCTATCCAATATCTGACCGTATCAGGCTGCTTGGTGCGGGCATCCTGCTGACCATCGGAACCAGTGGCGCCGCCGCGGGTCCGACTGCCGCGATCACGCTGGAAGCCGCCGCCCGGGAAGCGGTGGCATGGCATCCGTCGGTGATCGAGGCGGCCGGTGCGCTGGCCGCACGGGCGGAAGACGTGAAGGCGGCGCGTGCCGGCTATCTGCCGACGGTCAGCGCGGGCGTCGGCAGCGGCTATGACAGCCGCGTGTCAGGGACGTGGCGACCACGGCCGCAGGTCGGCGCGTCGCAGATGCTCTACGACTTCGGCAAGGTGTCGAGCGAGGTCGCGGGCGCGCGCGCCGGCACCCGTATCGGGCGTGCCGAGATGCTGCTCGCGATCGATGGGCTGATCCGCGACACCGCCTATGCCGTCGTCGAATATCAGCGCGCATCGGCGCAGCATGTGATCGCCCGCGAACAGGCCAACCGTATCCGCGAGATCAGCGATCTGGTCGGCAAACGGTCGGCGCTGGGCGCGGCGACCCGTTCGGACGCGCTTCAGGCGCAGGCGCGGGTCGAGGCCGCCATCGCCAATCTCGCATCGGTGGAGGCGGAGGAGCGGCGCTGGGCGAGCAATCTTGCCTATCTGCTCGGCCGCGACGCGCCGCCGGCGACGGTGTCGGCGGACGTGCCGGACTGGCTGATGCGCAGCTGCGCCGGACCTGCGCCCACGTGGGACATGGTACCCGCCGTCATGGTCGCCGACGCACAGGCGGAACGTGCCGCCGCCGCGTTGCGGCGCAACCGCGCCGACCGCTATCCGACGCTGTCGGTGGGTGGTGATGCGTCCACCGATATCGGGTCGCCGTTCGGCAACCGAAGCATCTACAATTTCGGGCTGCGCGTCAGCGGCAACATCTTCGGTGGCGGCATCACCAAAGCAAGGGTGCGCAGCGCATCCTACGAGCTGGAAGCGGCGGAAGCGGCGAAGCGGCGCGTCCGCAACGAGACCAGCCAACGCCTCGCTGAGGCGCAGCAGCAGATCGACAGCCTGTCGCAACTCGTCGCCACGCTGGCGTCGCGCGAGGGCAACATGCGCGAGACCGGGCGCCTGTATCGCATCCAGTATCTGGAGATGGGTACGCGGACGCTGGTCGATTTGCTCAACGCCGAACAGGAATTGCAGCAGGTCCGTTTTCAGGCGGTCGACATCACGCAGAATTTGCGTCGGTTGCAGGTCGACTGCCTGTTCCTGTCGGGGCGGATGCGCGATGCCTTCCACCTGTCCGGCACGTCGGTGCGTGGGGTGACGTTGTGACCGCGCATCTGACTGCGGTGCCGTCGATCGACGGCTGGCTCGACCTGTTCGGCCGCGTTGCAGGGCATTACCGGCTGCCGGTATCGCAACAGCGCGCGCGCTTGGCGGCGCAATGGGACCTTGGCAGCGACGACGAGGCACGTATCCGTACGCTCGCGAGGGCCACCGGGCTGAGCGTGCAGTTCGCGCCCGCGGACGGCATGCGCGTGACCAGCTGGAGACTGCCGGTGATTGCCCGGCTGGCGGATGGCGAGATCGCACTGATCGAGGGTATCGACGCCGACGGCCATGCCCGTATGATCCTGCCCGGCGATCGCGGTGGCCAGACCCGTCTGCCGCTGACGCAATTGACCGACGCCGCGACGGGGTTCGTCATTCCACGTCCCTCGCGTTCGACGCCCGATGCGCGCATCGACACCTATATCCGTCCGTTTCAGGACCATTGGCTGCGCGACATCCTGATGGCGGACGCGCGATCCTACGGCCACGTCATGGTGGCATCGGTCGTCACCAACGTGCTGGGGCTCGCCGGCGTGCTCTTCTCGATGCAGGTGTACGACCGGGTCGTACCGGCCGGGTCGATCCCGACGCTGACCATCCTGTTCGTCGGCGTGCTGATCGCGATCGGATTCGACTTCCTGCTGCGCCGGTTGCGGACGAATATCGTGGACGTGCTGGGCAAGCGCGCGGACCTGCGCATATCCGACAGGGTCTTCGGCCACGCGCTGCGTGTGCGTAACCGGGCACGGCCAGCGTCAACGGGCACCTTCATCGCGCAGCTCCGCGACCTAGATCAGGTCCGCGACATGCTCACCTCGACCACTGTCGCGACGGTCGCGGACATGCCGTTCTTCCTGATGTTCCTGGGGTTGCTCTGGTACATCGGTGGCGGGCTGGCGCTGGTGCCGGTCGGGGCGCTTGTCCTGCTATTGTTACCGGGCCTTCTTGCCCAGCGCCGGTTGCGCATCCTCGCGACCGAATCGATGCGCGAATCCTCGCTGCGCAACGCGATGCTGGTCGAGGCGGTGCAGGGGATCGAGGACATCAAGGCGTTGCAGGCGGAGGAGCGCTTCCACCACCAGTGGAACCACTACAATGCCGTCGCCGGCGAGGCACAGCTGCGCCTGCGCGGCCTCACCAACGGCCTGTCCGTGTGGACGCAGAGCGTGCAGAACGGTGTCTATGCCGCGATCATCTTCGTCGGCGCACCGATGGTCATCGCCGGGACCATCACCACCGGCGTCCTCGTCGCCACGTCGATCCTGGGGTCGCGGATGATGGCGCCGATGGCGCAGGTGACGCAGCTGCTCGGCCGGTTGCAGCATGCCAAGGTGGCGATGGGCAGCCTCAACCAGATCATGGCGTTGCCGGTCGACAGCGCGGATGCCGATCACCGTATCCCGCTGCCTGCGGTAGCAGGCGACTTCGCGCTGCGATCGGCGGTCTTCACCTATGGCGATCCCAACGCCCCGCCCGCGCTCACGGTCGCCAGCCTCGATATCGGGGCGGGCGAGCGGATCGCGCTGCTGGGGCGGAACGGCGCGGGCAAATCGACGCTGCTGCAGGGGCTGTCCGGCATGCTCCAGCCGGTCGCGGGCGAGGTGTTGGTCGATGGTCTGGCGCTGCATCAGGTCGATCCCGCCGACGTTCGCCGCGACATCGGCCTGCTTACCCAGAACAGCCGCCTGTTCCACGGCACGCTGCGTGAGAACCTGACGCTGGGCGCGCCTGCCGCGTCGGACGCGGAGATCGGACGGGTGCTGGCAATGGTCGGCGCCGATACGATGGTCCGCCGCCTGCGCGAGGGGCTCGGTCATATCGTGCAGGAGGGCGGCATCGGCCTGTCGGGCGGACAGATCCAGACGCTGCTGCTCGCGCGTCTGCTGCTCCGCCAGCCGACGGTCGCGCTGCTCGACGAACCGACCGCGGCGATGGACGAGGGGGCCGAACGTCACTTCATTCAACAGCTTGGCGGATGGAGCCGGACGCGAACGCTGGTGGTCGCCACCCACCGCATGCGGATGCTGGAGATCGTCGATCGCATCATCGTCATCGACAACGGCGGCGTCGTCCTCGACGGACCCAAGGATCAGATCCTCGCGCAAATGCGCGGCACGCGGAGTGCGGCGGCATGACCGGCATCGCGATCGACGACGACCATCTGTTCGGCGGAGAGGGGGAGGCTCGCCTCGTCCATGCGACGCGGTTGGTCTGGATCCTGGCCGCGCTGTTCGCCGCCGCGCTTCTGTGGGCCTGGTTCGCGGACCTGGACGAGGTGGCGACCGGAGAGGCGCGCGTGGTCCCGACCAGCCGCGAGCAGGTGATCCAGTCGCTGGAGGGCGGCATCCTCACCAAATTGACCGTGCGGCAGGACGACATCGTCACGCCCGGACAGTTGCTCGCCCAGCTCGACCCGACGCAGGCGGGATCGACGGTTGAGGAAAGCGCCGCCAAATATCGCGCCGCCCTCGCCAGTGCAGCGCGCCTGCGGGCGGAGGCGAACGGCACACCGCTGTCCTTTCCCGCCGAACTCGACCGCTTTCCCGATCTGAAAGCGGCGGAAAGTCGCCTCTACGCGGCGCGTCGAAGCAGCCTGCAATCCTCGATCGGGCTGATCGACCAGAGCCTTGCGCTGATCGGGCGAGAGGTGACGATCGGCCAGCGCCTGATCGCGGTCGGTGCGGCGAGCAGCGTCGAGGTGCTGCGCCTGCAACGCCAGCGGGCCGATCTTGAACTCAAGAAGGCGGACCTCCGCTCGCAATATATGGTCGAGGCGCGGCAGGACCTCGCCAAGGTCACCGAAGAGGTCGACAGCCTCGCTCCCGTCGTCCGCGGCCGGTCCGACACGCTGTCGCGCCTCACGCTGCGCTCGCCAGTGCGCGGTGTCGTCAAGAATATCGAGGTGTCGACGATCGGCGGCGTCGTGCCGCCCAACGGCAAGCTGATGGAGATCGTGCCGCTCGACGAACGCCTGCTGATCGAGGCGCGCATCCAGCCGCGCGACATCGCCTTCATCCGTCCGGGCCAGTCGGCGAGCGTCAAGGTGACCGCTTACGACTATTCAATCTACGGCGGCCTCGACGGCACCGTCGCCAGCATCTCGCCCGATACGATCCGCGACGAGGTGAAACCCGACGTGTTGTACTATCGCGTGTTCGTCCGGACGAAGGCGGACAGCCTGGTCAACAAGGCCGGAAAGCGGTTCGCGATCACGCCCGGCATGGTCGCGACGGTCGACATCCACACCGGCAGCAAGACCGTGCTGCAATATCTGCTGAAGCCGCTCAACCGGGCAAAGGAGGCCCTGCGCGAACGATGACCGATATCGCGCATTCCCCCGCGCTGCTCGCCTGCGCCCGTCAGGCGCGGCAATTGCGCGCGACGATGAGTGCCTTTCTGCCGCGCGACCTGCTGGTCGATCCGGCGTGGGACATGATGATCGACCTGTTCATCGCCAGATGCACCGCCGAGCGATTGTGCGTGAAGGACCTGATCCTGCTGTCGGGCGAAAGTCCGGCGAGCGCGATGCGGCGGATCGACCGGCTGCAACACGCGGGCCTGATCGAACGGCAGGCCGATCCCGCCGATCACCGCCGCGTCCACGTCGGTTTGACCGAAGCGGGCCAGACCGCGATGGCGGCGATGCTGGCGCACCTGTTCGATCACCGCGGCGAGGATGGAGAGGCGCCGGCCACGCCGAAGTCGTTTCAGCCCGGAGCGACGCGCGGGTAGCCGGCGATCGAGGCTGGAACCCCGGCACTGGCGTATCGGCGCTGCGCATGGTTCAAGGTGCGCTCCACCGATCGACGGGATGATCCATGCGCGCCGCCATAGCCGTACTTCTTGCCATGACGCCGATGGGATCGGCCGACGCACAACGTCGGGCCGATCCGCTGACCCGGCCGATCGTCGGCGATCATACCGCGGAATGGCTCGCGCCCCGGCCGCCGGTACGGGTTTTCGGCAATAGTTATCTGGTCGGGTTCGGCGGATTGAACGTGGCGCTGATCGACACCGGTAAAGGCCTGATCCTGATCGACGGGGCGTTGCCGCAGGCCGCGCCCGCGATCCTCGCCAATGTCGCGAAACTGGGCTTTCGACCGCGCGACATCCGCTACATTCTGAGCACCGAGCCACATTTCGACCACGCCGGGGGGATTGCAGCACTGGCTCGCGATACGGGTGCGACGGTGGTCGCCAGCGTGCGCGGGGCCGAGGGGTTGCGCTCGGGGAGGCTTGCGGCGGATGACCCGCAGCGGGGATACGACAGCCGCTTTCCCGCGGTCGGCACGGTAAAGGTGATGCGCGACGGCGAGGTGCTGCGCCTGGGCAGCGTGGCGATCCGCGCGGAGGCGACACCGGGCCATACGATGGGCAGCATGAGCTGGAGCTGGCGTTCGTGCGCCCGCGCGCAGTGCCGCGCGATCGTCTTCGCCTCCAGCCTCAACCCCGTGTCGGCGGACGGATATCGCTACACCGTGGCGGCTGGCCGGCCGATCGTCGCGGCGTTCGCCCGCAGCCACGCCCGGATGCGCCGTATCCCGTGCGATATCCTGATCACCGCGCATGCGGATCAGGGCGGACGCACGGACCGGTTCCGGACGGAGGCCGGCGCGTGCCAGGCCTATGCCGCCGCTTCCGGGCAGGCGCTGGCGATGCGACTGCGCGAGGAGCGGAGCCGGTAGCACTCAGGCGGCCCAGCCGCCGCCGAGCGCCCTGAACACGTCCACCTGCGCGGTGGCGATCTGTGCATCGGCGAGCGCGAGCGTCGCCTCCGTATCCGCGAGCGTGCGTTCGGCGTCGAGCGCGACGAGGCTGTCGATCTGGCCCTCGCGTTGCTGGGCGCGGGTGATGCGTGCGGCGGCGGCGGCAGCATCGCGCGCCGATTGCAGCGCGGTGCGGCGTTGCAGCGCGTTTGCATAGGTGGACAGCGCGGTTTCGCTCTCCTCGAGCGCCTGCAACACGGTTCCGTCGAAGGTCGCGAGCGCCGCCTGCGTATCGGCCTCCGCACCGGCGATGCGCGCGCGGGCTTTCGTCGGGTTGACGTTCCAGTTGATGAGCGGGCCGAGCAGCCAACGCAGGGGGCCGCCGCCGAACAGGTCGCCGAGGCCGGTGCTGGTCTGGCCGATCGATCCGCCCAGGCTGATCTTCGGGTATAGATCGGCGGTGGCGACGCCGATCCGCGCGGTGGCGGCGGCGAGGCGGCGTTCGGCGGCGCGCACGTCCGGACGGCGGGCGAGCAACTGCGCTCCGTCGCCGATGGGGATCGGGCGATCGAGGCGCAGCGTCGTCGTGCGGGCGGCGGCGATCGGCGGCAGGTCGGCGGGCGCACGTCCGGTCAGCGTCGCGAGCCGGAACAGCGCCGCCTGACGCTGCGCCCGGATCGCGGGGATGTCGGCGAGGCGCTGATCGCGCAATGCGGCGATGCGCGCGGTGTCGAGGCCGGTGGTCAGGCCGACCTTGGCCCGGTTCGAGGTGACGCCGAGCGAGCGGTCGATCAGCGCGACGATCCGCTCCGCCACGGCGATGCGTTCGGCGGCGGAGGCGGCGTCGGCATAGGCGCGGGCGGTCTCGGCGGCGATCGACACGCGGACCGCGTCGAGGTCCGCCTGCGCCGCGCCAACGTCGCCCCGCGCCGCCTCGACGTTGCGGCTGATGCGGCCGAACAGGTCGACTTCGTAGGAGACGTTGAGGCCGCCATCGACGCGCCAGCCCTCTCGATCGACGCCGGGGATCGTCTGGATTTCGGACACGCGGCCGTAATTGCCGCTGGCGCTGACATTGCCCTGCGGCTGGCGGTCGCCCCGAACCTCG
Source organism: Sphingomonadaceae bacterium OTU29LAMAA1 (assembly GCA_024072375.1). Lineage (NCBI taxonomy): Bacteria > Pseudomonadati > Pseudomonadota > Alphaproteobacteria > Sphingomonadales > Sphingomonadaceae > Sphingomonadaceae bacterium OTU29LAMAA1. Next base: position 1,662,809 of record CP099617.1, on the reverse strand, counting down.
CGCAGCGACGCGCGGGCACGGGCGAGGCGGGCGGCGGCAACGCGCAGGTCGGTGTTCGCGGTGAGCGCGTCGGTGACGAGGCCGTCGAGGACGGGATCGTCGTAGAGTTGCCACCAGCGGTCGCTGGCAGGGGCGGTCGGGTCGATCGCGGTGCTGGTCGACAGGAACGGCCCCGCCGCGGCGGCGGGCGTCTGCGGGGCGACATAGTCTGGGCCGGTCGCGCAGGCGGCGAGGGCCAGTGCTGTGGCCAGTGCGGAGACGGTGGCGAGGATGGCACGCATGGTTTTGGCTCCTTATTCCGCCGGCAGCGCGTGAGGCGCGGTCTGGTCTGGGGCGGGGGCGCGCCGGCGGCGGGCGAGACGATCGCCCAGCGCGCGGCACACGACGTAGAAGGTGGGGGTGAACAACAGGCCGAAGCCGGTGACGCCGATCATCCCGAAGAACACCGCGGTCCCCAGCGCCTGCCGCAGCTCGGCACCGGCACCCTTCGCGATCAGCAGCGGCACCGCGCCCAGGATGAACGCGAAGCTGGTCATCAGGATCGGCCGCAACCGGTCCTGCGCCGCCCGCACCGCCGCCTCGACCGGGGACAGGCCGTCCTGTTCCTCCGCCTGTTTGGCGAACTCGACGACGAGAATCGCGTTCTTCGCGGCGAGCGCAATCAGCACGACGAGGCCGATCTGGGTGAGGACGTTGTTGTCCATCCCCCGCAGGTTCACGCCGATCATCGCCGCGAGCAGGCACATCGGCACGATCAGGATGATCGACAGCGGCAGCACGAGGCTTTCATATTGCGCCGCCAGCACGAGGAAGACGAACACCACCGCCAGCGCGAAGACGATCGCCGCCGTGCTGCCCGCCGCCTTCTGCTGGAAGGCGATGCCGGTCCATTCGGTGCCGTAGCCCGCCGGCAGCGTTTCGGCCGCGACCTTTTCCATCGTCACCAGCGAGCGACCGGAGGAATAGCCGGGCGCGGTGTCGCCATCGACCTCGACTGCGGGGAAGAGGTTGTAGCGGGTGACGCGGTACGGCCCGGTCTTGTCGCGGAAGGTCGACACCGATCCGATCGGCACCATCGCGCCGCTGTTCGACCGCGTCTTGAGGTTGGCGATGTCCGCCGTGGTCGCGCGGAACGGCGCGTCGGCCTGCGCGGTGACGCGGTAGGTGCGGCCCAGCAGGTTGAAGTCGTTCACGAACGCCGAGCCGAGATAGACCTGCAACGCTTCGAATACGCGTTCCGGGGGGACGCCGAGCATGTCCGCCTTGGCGCGGTCGATGTCGGCGAAGATGCGCGGCGTGGCGGAATCGAAGAAGGTGAAGACCTGCGCCAGCCCCTCGGTCTGGTTCGCCTTGGCGAGCAGCTTGCCCGTCTCCTCGCCCAGCTTCTGGTAGCTGCCGCCGTTCTTGTCCTGCACGATCAGGCGATAGCCGCCGGCCGAACCGATCCCCTGGATGAGCGGCGGCGGGATGACGAGGATGCGGGCCTCGTCGATATCCGCGGTTGCCTTGCGCGCCTCGTCCATGATGCTGGCGAGGGTGACGCCGAGCTCGCCGCGTTCCTCGAACGATTTCAGCGGGATGTAGGCGGCGGCGGCATTGGGGGCGAGCGTCTGCGACGGGCCGTCGAAGCCCGCGAGCATCACCGCGCCTTTTACCCCGGCCAGCGGCAGGATGCGCTTGGCGACCTTTTGCACGACAGCGTCGGTGCGTTCGACCGACGCGCCGGAGGGAAGCTGGACGACGGTCAGGAAGTAGCCCTGATCCTGCGCCGGGATGAAGCCCGATGGCGTCGCCCAGAACAGCGCGCCGGTGGCGGCGATCAGGCCGACATAGACCGTCATCATCCGCTTCGGCCGGGCGACCAGCGCGGCGGTGAGCGCGGCGTAGCGGGCGCTCATCCGTTCGAACCCGCGGTTGAACGCATCGCCGGCGCGGTGCACGGTGCGGGTCAGGCGGTTGCCGTGCTCCGCATGGACATGCGCCTTGAGCAGCATCGCGGCGAGCGCCGGCGACAGCGTTAGCGACAGCAGCAGCGAGATGATCGTCGCGGTCGAGATCGTCACCGCGAACTGCTGGTAGAACGCGCCCGACAGGCCGGTAAGGAACAGCGTCGGCACGAACACCGCGCACAGCACCAGCACGATCGCCACCAGCGCGCCCGACACCTCGTCCATCGACGTACGCGCCGCTTCCAGCGGGGTGAGCCCGCGCTCCAGGTTGCGCTCGACGTTCTCGACCACGACGATGGCGTCGTCGACGACGATGCCGATCGCCAGCACCAGCCCGAACAGCGACAGGTTGTTGAGGCTGTATCCCAGCGCCGCCAGCACCGCGAAGGTGCCGATCAGCGACACGGGAATGGCCACGATCGGGATGATCGCCGCGCGCCATTTCTGCAGGAAGACGAGGATAACGAGGACGACGAGGATCATCGCCTCGACCAAAGTATGCTTCACCGCGTCGATCGACTGGGCGATGAACTCGGTCGGGTTGTAGATGACGCGGTATTCCAGCCCCTTGGGGAAGTCCTTCGCCATCGCGTTCATCTCCGCGCTGACGGCTTCGGCGGCGGCGAGGGCGTTCGATCCGGGGCGCTGGAAGACGGCGGCGATGACGGTGGGTTCGCCCGACAAATAGGTGTTGGAGCCGTAATCGGCCGCGCCCAGTTCGACGCGCGCGACATCGGCGACGCGGACCTGGCGGCCGTCCGCATCGGTGCGGATCACGACCTGCCCGAACTGCGCCGGATCGACGAGGCGACCCTGCGTTTCGACGTTGAGCTGGAACGCGCTGCCGTTCGCATAGGGCGGCTGGCCGAGCGTGCCGGCGGCGACCTGCACGTTCTGCGCGCGCAATGCCTGGACGATGTCGCCCGCGGTCAGGTTGAGCGCGGCGGCGCGGCCGGGATCGATCCACACGCGCATCGCATAGTCGCGCGCGCCGAACAGCCGCACGTCGCCGACGCCGTCGATGCGCGCCAGCCGGTCGCGGACCTGCGTCAGCGCGTAGTTGGAGATGTAGCCGCGATCGAGGCTGTGGTCGGGCGACACGAGGTTCACGACCATCAGGAAGTCGGGCGAGGTCTTGCGCGTAACGACGCCCAGCCGCTGCACCTCTTCCGGCAGGCGGGGCACGGCGACGGCGACGCGGTTCTGGACCAGCACCTGCGCGGCGTCGAGGTCGGTGCCGAGCTTGAACGTGACGGTGATCGTGACCGTGCCGTCGCCGGTCGACTGGCTGCTCTGGTAGAGCATGTTGTCGACGCCGTTGATCTCCTGCTCGATCGGCGCGGCGACCGTCTCCGCGACGGTTTCCGCCGACGCGCCGGGATAGGTAGCGGTGACCGTCACCGTCGGCGGCACGATGTCGGGATATTGGGAGACCGGCAGGCCCCAATAGGCGATCGCGCCGACGATCGTGATGATGACCGCGATGACCGCGGCGAAGATCGGGCGCGTGATGAAGAAGCGCGAAAAGCGCATGGCAGGCTCCCCGGAAGAGGATGGAATTCGACAGGCATATCGGTCTCACCCTCACCGGCGGTGCGCCTGATGAGGGTGAGTGGGGGTTACCGGGCGAAGGTGACTTCGCCCGCGAGCGGAGCCCCGCCACCGCCGGGCGGTGCGGCTTCGGACGCCGGCGCGATGCGGCCGGGCCTGGCGGTGACCTTGGTGCCGGGCATCGCCATCTGCGTGCCGCTGATGACGACGCGGTCGGTGGGCGACAGGCCGGCGCGGATCACGCGCAGCCCGCCCAGCACGGGGCCGAGCTGCACCGGCCTGGCGGCGACCGAGCCGTCCTGCGCTACGGTCAGCAGCGTCTTGCGCGCCTGGTCGGTCTGCACCGCCGAATCGGGGACCAGCAGCGCGCGCGTGGTGCCGCCGCTGCCGAGGCGCATGTTGCCGAACAGGCCCGGCGTCAGGAACAGGCCGGGGTTGGCGAGCACCGCGCGGCCCCGGATCGTCCCCGATTTCGGGTCGAGTCCGTTGTCGGTGAAATCGAGGCGACCCTTCCAGCGATAGTCGCCCTCGTCCTGCAACTTCACCTCGACCGGGGTCACGTCGGCACCCGAGGCGGCGGCGCGTCTGGTCTTGAGGAACAGCGCCTCCGACCCGTCGAAGGTGAAGTAGATCGGATCGAGCGCGTTGATCGTGGTCAGCAGCGTACCGTTCGAATCGCCCGCGGCGACGAGGTTGCCGGCGTCGATCCGGCGATCGGAGATGCGGCCGGCGATCGGTGCGCGGACCTGCGTGAATTCCACGTCGAGCGCGCGCGAGCGGACGCGGGCCTGCGCGGCGGCGAGGCTGGCGGTGGCGGCACGCAGGCGGGCGTTGAGCTGGTCGACGTCGCTCTTCGACACCGCGTCATCGGCGACGAGCCGGTTGGCGCGGTCGAGATTGGCGCGGGCAAGGGCGACGTCGCTCTGTGCGCTCGCCAGACCGGCGCGCGCTTCGGCGAGCGAGGCGGCGAAGGGGCGGGAATCGATCGTGAAGAGCAACTGGCCCTTCCGCACGATTGCGCCGTCGGTGAAGTGGATCGCGGTGACCGCGCCCGACACGCGTGGGCGCACCTCGACGCTGCGGCTCGCCTCGAACCGGCCGACATAATCGTCCCACTCGTTCACCTCGCGCACCAGCGGCTGCGATACCGTGACGGTGGGCGGCGGCGGCGCGGCGACGGCGGGGGCATCATGGTCGATCAGCCCATAGCCCAGCCCGGCGATCACGAGCGGGACGAGCACGAGCGCACCCTTGCGCCAACGCCGATGCGGTGCCGCGGCGGGTGTATCCGCTGCAGAGGTTTCGATGGGAACATGCATGTTCATGCGCGGGCTCCAGCGCTGCGGGTTGCGGCACGAAGGCTGTCGACGATCAGTTCGTAGTGATCCTCGCTGAAGCCGGCGGCGACGAACGCGCGAATTTCGGTGGGGGCGACGGTGTAACCCTGATGGCGGCTGAGCACTGCGATCCGGCGCAGCGCCTCCAGTCGCGGGTCTGCCAACGCGGAGCGCCGGCGATCACCGAACACGGCGGCCATGGCGACCGCCATCCGGCCGGGCGTGCGCAGCGACGACAGCGGGTCCTTGGCGGCGAGTGCGACCACCGACCATTCGAGTGCGCTGAGCCGTGCGGCAGTTGCCCGTTCTCCGGTACGCGACGCAGCCGCAATGCGCGGCACGAGGTCTGCGACCGGGCCGGATACTGCGACGATGCCGTCGGGGCCGAGTTCGGTAAAGGAAAGATAGGCCATGATGATCTCCCTTGATCATGTCGTGCGGACACGGCGGGTCGTTGCCCGCGGACGCCCGGTCCGAGGCTGATGGTCGATGTTGGCGAACGGCTACGATCGGCGCACAGGCTGTGCGCCGTCGGATCGCTCCGGCTGAATATCCAGTTTGCCGTCCCTTACTCGGACGGCGACGCATCGGGTGGCGCGTGGCTGTCGCTTCGCAAGCGCCACGTTCTATACTGAGTGGTATATAAACCCGGTCGCTGCTGCGTCAACAGCTTTCTGTACCGGCAGGTACGTTTTAACCGATGCGGCTCAGCGGATCAATGCGAGCAGGGCGAAGGTCGGCAGCCAGTGAGCGCCCATATAGTCTTCGTCGAGGTGGGGCAGGCTTGTCTGGAGATGGTCGTTCGCAACGGCTTCGAGCGGAACCGTGCCGGAATGCGCATCCGCGATCGCGCGCCAGCACCATGCGCGGCTGAGATTAAGGCCGTCGAGGTGGGCGATCTTGCCATCGGTTCGGTCGGACACGTGCGCCGGGCGAAACAGCGTTTTTGGCTGGCCCGATGCGAGATCGGGGAGGAATGCCGCAAACCACGCGGCAAATTCGGCAGGCGGCAGGACGCGGCTCATCAGCAGCGCCTCCGTCAGGGCAGGGGAGAGGAAGTCATCGCCCGATGGCTCCCACGCCTGACAGCCCCGATCGTCGCCGAACCAGTCACGCGCCCGCGCATCGATCAGCGCCGCAAGGGGCGTGTCCCGCCCGGTCGCCCAGTCGCGGGCGAGCACCAGTGCGAAGGCCGTGTTGAAGTGAGTGCCGACCCGGATCGGGTAGGTGAGTTTCGGCAGATAGGCGGAGAAACGCGCGGCGAAGGCGGCGGCGAGCGGCGCCAGCGCCGCCGCCCATGGTGCGTCGTGCCGCTCGGCCTCGGCATGCAGCGCGAGCAGCCATGCCCAGCCATAGGGGCGTTCGAACCCGCCGCTCATCGGGCGGTCGAGATAGGCGAGTTCACCGGCGACCAGTGCGGGCGTCAGCATCGCATCGGCGCGTTCGACGATCGCCGCGGCCTCCGGCAGGTCGGGGAACAGGCGCCGCAGCGTCAGCAGCTGCCACCAGCCGTGGACGCAGCTGTGCCAGTCGAAGCTGCCGTGGAAGATCGGGTGCAGCGTTGCGGGCGGCACGGCATCCTGCGGGCCGGTAAGGACGAGGTCGAGCTTGTAGGGATATTGCAGGCCGATATGCGCCAGCGTGATCCGCGCGAAGCGGCTGGCCATCGCGGCGTCGAGGCCGATGGTCGGGCCGGTGTCCGGTGTCGTCATCGTATCACCCACCATAGCAGCAGAATATTGAACAGCAGGAGCGGCAGCGCGGTCGCGACCTGCGCACGGATCACGCCATAGCGGTCGCGCAGGTCGAGGAGCGCGGCGGGCACGATGTTGAAGTTCGCCGCCATCGGGGTGAGCAAGGTGCCGCAAAAGCCCGCGAGCATGCCGATCGCGGCGACCGGCGCGGGATCGCCGCCGAACCGGTGGACGAGCAAGGGGATGCCGACCGCCGCCGCCATCACCGGAAACGCCGCGAAGGCGTTGCCCATGATGATCGTGAACAACGCCATGCCCAGGCCGTAAGCGACCACGGCACCGAACACGCTGCCCCCCGGTATCGCCAGCCCGATCAGCCCGCCGACCACGTTGCCGACGCCCGCGACCGCGAAGACCGCGCCGAGGCTGGCGAGCAATTGCGGCATCAGCGCGGCCCAGCCGATTTCGTCCAGCAACCGCCGTCCCGCCCGCACGCCGGCGAGCGGTGGTGGCCGCAAGATGATGTGGCACAGGGCGAACGCGACGAGGACGGCGCAGACGAGCGCCACCATCGTCGCCTGTCTGGGATCGATCCATGTCGGCACCTGCTTGAACAGCAGGGTTCCCACGAGCGTCAATGCGGGGATGGCGAGCGCGAGGACGAGCAGCGGGCCATGCGGCGCACGATGTTCGACCGGCTCGCCCCGCCGCATACGCCCCGACGTGGCGGTCGCGATCAGCGCGAGGACGAGCACGCCGTTGCCGATATCGCCGATCCGGTCGCCGGCGAAGAACGAGGTGGCGAGCAGCGCATGAAACAGCGCGTTGGCCCAGCGCCGGTCGATCAGCCCCAGCAAGGCGCAGGCCGCGAAGAACGCGCCTGCGACCAGATAGACGAGGTTCAGACCGATCATCGGGCCTGCCGCGCCAGCCTGCGGTCGAGCAGCCACAGGCGCGCGCCATGAATCAGGAATGCGGCGATGGCGGCGGGGATCGCCCAGATCGAGAGGTGGAACGGTTCGACATGATAGCCATAGCCGTCGAGCACGCCCTTCATCAGCAGGATCGATCCAATGGCGATGAAGATATCCTCGCCGAAGAACAGGCCGATATTGTCGGTCGCGGCGGCGATCGCGCGGATCCGTTCCGGGTCGGCGCCGCCCTGACGGTCTGCCGCGGCCTCTGCCATCGGCGCGACCAATGGCCGTACGGTCTGCGCGTGGCCGGCGATGGCGGTGAGTCCGAGCGCGGCGGACAGCTGGCGGAACAGCAGGTAACCGGCGAGCAGCCGACCTGCGGTAAGGCCGCGCAGCCCGGCGACGAGGGCTCGTGCCCGCGCCTGCAAGCCGGCGCGTTCGAGCAGGCCGATCACCGGCAGCACCATGTAGATGGCGGTGACGTAGCGGGTTTCGTTGAAGGCGTGTCCGAACCGGGCCAGCACGGCCATCGGATCGAGCCCGGCGGCAAGGCCGGTGACAAGGGCAGCGGCGGCGATCACAAGCAGCGGATTGAAGCGCAGCAGGAAGCCGAGCGCGATCACGACGACACCCGAAAGGACCAGCATCAGCCCGCGCTCCCGTAACCGCCGCCGCCGGGCGTTTCGATGACGAAGACGTCGCCCGGCATCATGTCCGCCGAGGCGACGGCGGCCAGCGGTTCGATGCGGCCATCGGCGCGCTCGATCCGGTTCGCGCCGACCGCACCTTCGTCACCGCCCGCCATGCCGAAGGGAGGAATGCGGCGGTGATTCGACAGGATGTTTGCGCGCATCGGCTGACAGAAGCGCAGCCGCCTCGTCGCACCGTCGCCGCCGGGCCATGCGCCTGCGCCGCCGGAACCGCGGCGGATCGCGAAGGATTCTAGCACAACGGGGAAACGGGTTTCCAGCACCTCGGGATCGGTCAGGCGGCTGTTGGTCATGTGCGTCTGTACCGCGTGCGCGCCGGCGAACCCCGGTCCGGCACCGGCACCGCCGGCGATCGTTTCATAATATTGGCGCGTTTCGTCGCCGAAGGTGAAGTTGTTCATCGTGCCCTGGCTCGCCGCCATCGCTCCAAGCGCTCCCATCAGCGCATCCGTGACGACCTGGCTCGTCTCGACGTTGCCCGCGACTACGGCGGCGGGGAAGCGCGGATTGAGCATCGATCCCTCCGGCACGATCAAGGTGACCGGGCGCAGGAACCCGTCGTTGAGCGGGGTGTCGGTGGAGACCAGGGTACGCAGGACGTAGAGGACGGCCGCGCGCGTCACCGCCAGCGGCGCGTTGGTGTTGCCCGGACGCTGTTCGCTGGTGCCGGTGAAGTCGACCGTGATCGCACCCGCATCGCGATCGATCCGCACGGCGACGCGGACGAACGCGCCATCGTCGGTCGCGTAGGCGAAGCTGCCGTCGGCGAGGTCGCGGACGACACGGCGCGCGAGCATTTCGGCATGCGCCTGCACATGCTCCATGTACGCCGCGACCACCGCCAGCCCCTGTTCGGTGACGAGGCGGCCGAGGCCGGCCGCACCGCGCGCGCAGGCGGCAAGCTGGGCGGCGAGGTCGGCCATGTTCTGGTCGATGTTGCGCGCCGGGTGCGCGCCGCCGGCGAACAGCGCGCGCAACTCGGCATCGCGCAGCCGCCCTTCTGCGACGACCAGCACGTCGTCGAAGACGATGCCTTCTTCGTGGATGCTGCGGCTGTCGGCGGGCATCGATCCGGGGCTGGTGCCGCCGACGTCGGCGTGATGGCCGCGTGCCGCGACGAAAAAGGCGGGGGCGGTGTCCTGCCCGGCGAAGATCGGCTGGACGACGGTGATGTCGGGCAGGTGGGTGCCGCCGCGGTACGGATCGTTGACCGCATAGGCGTCACCCGGTCGCATGCCGCGTCCATCGGCGGCACGACTGGCGATGAGATGGCGGACGCAATCGCCCATCGAGCCGAGATGCACCGGGATGTGCGGCGCGTTGGCGACCAGATGACCGGCGGCGTCGAATATCGCGCAGGAGAAGTCGAGCCGCTCGCGGATGTTGACCGATGCCGCACTGCGCTGGAGCGCGGAGCCCATCTCCTCCGCCAATCCCATGAACAACCCCGCGAAGATCGCGAGCCGAACGGGGTCGACGGATGCATCGCCGGCGCCGCTTTGGGCGATGCCGCGCGGCGCGGTCCGGACGATGCGAAGCGTGCCGTCGACCAGGACCGATGCCGTCCAGCCGGATTCCACCGCGATGGTCGAGGTGTCGTCGACGATCAGTGCCGGCCCGTCGATACGGGCACCCGCACCCAGCGTGTCGCGGCGATGCAGCGGCGCGCGGTGCCGGTCACCCGCCATCGTCACATCGACGTGTTCGACCGGGCCGGTGCCGCCGCCTACGCCGATCGCAGCCGGTCGTGCGGTCGCCAGCACCGCCTCGACCTGCAGCCGCTCGACGACCAGTGCATCGTCGCCGTCGAAGCCGAAGCGGTCGCGATGTGCGGTCGCGAAGTCTGCGGCCATCGTGGTGGTATCGCCGACCGGAACGTCGATCCCCTGATCGGTGCGCGCGAAACGCAAGGTGGCGACCGCCTCGACGACCGCATCCTTGCCGAGCTGCGCTACCGCGTCGGCGGCCAGTTCGACGAGGACACTGCGCCAACCATCGTCCGACAGCGGCAGGCCGATCGTCCGCTGTCGCATCACCCGCCGGTCGGCGAGCGCGATCCCCCACGCCGAGAGCACGCCGGCAAGGGGATGGACGAGCACTTCGGTCATGCCGAGCGCATCGGCGACGAGGCAGGCATGCTGCCCGCCGGCGCCGCCGAAGCTCATCAACGCATAGGTGGACGGATCGTGGCCCCGTGCCACAGACACCGCCTTGATCGCGTTCGCCATGCTGGCGACGGCGATATCGACCAGGCCCTGCGCAGCCGCGTGCGGATCGGGACGCGCACCGGTCGCCGCCTCCACCGCGTCGAGCAGCGTATCGAGTTGCGCCTGCGCGGCAGCCCGATCGAGCGGTGCATCGCGATCCGGCCCGAACACCGCCGGAAAATGCGCGGGCACGATCTTGCCGAGGATCAGGTTGCAATCGGTGACGGTCAGCGGGCCGCCGCGTCGATAGGAGGCGGGGCCGGGATCGGCACCGGCGGACTCCGGCCCGACGAGGAAGCGGCCGCCATCGAAGCGGCAGATCGATCCGCCCCCCGCCGCGACCGTGTCGATCCGCAGCATCGGCGCCGACACGCGGATGCCGCCGATCACTGCTTCCTGCCGCCGTTCGAAGCTGCCCGCCCACAGCGACACGTCGGTCGAGGTGCCACCCATATCGAACCCGATGACGCGGGCGACCCCTGCCGCTCCTGCCGCAGCGGCCATGCCGACGATACCGCCGGCGGGGCCGGACAGCAGCGCGTCCTTGCCGCTGACGGCATGCGCTTCCGCCAGCCCACCGGACGATTGCATGAACAGCGGCGCGCCGCCGAGCGCGGTCGTCAGGCCATCGACATAGCGGCGCAGGATCGGCGACAGATAGGCATCCGCCGTGGTGGTATCGCCACGTGCGATCAGCCGGACGAGCGGTGACAGGCGGTGGCTGACCGACACCTGGGTGAAGCCGATGCGCGTGGCGATCGCCGCAAGCGCCTCCTCATGCGCGACATGCCGCCAGCCATGCATGAGGACGATGGCGATACTGCGCAGCCCATCGTCGAAGGCCGCGCGCAGTGCCGCCTCTGCCGTGTCCGGATCGAGCGGCGTGATCGTCTGCCCGTCGACGTGGATACGCTCGTCGATCTCGATCACGCGGTCCGGCAGCGGCGGCGGTTTGCGGATCGCGCGCGCAAAGATGTCGGGACGGTCCTGATAGCCGATCGTCAGCGCGTCGCCGAAGCCGCGCGTGATCGCCAGCACGGTCGGTTCGCCCCGGCGTTCGAGCAGCGCATTCGTCGCGACGGTGGTGCCGATCCGCACCTCGATGACCGGCAGCGCCCCATCACCGACACCGCTGAGCCGGCGCACCGCCTCGACCGCGGCATCGTCGTACCGGCCGGGATCGACCGACAGCAGCTTGGCGACCGCGATGCTCCCGTCCGCGCGCTCCGCCACGACGTCGGTGAACGTGCCCCCCCGGTCAATCGCGATACGGCGCAGGGGAGCGGGTACGTCGGCAGAAGGGTTCATATTGCACCTATCGCAGCGGTGTCGACGCTTGTCGATGTCGCGCGGTCGGGCGAACGCCATGCCGCATGGCGGTTAGCCCAAGTATCGATCATTAATCCCGCACGCTAACGGGCCAATATCTCTACAGGGGGCCACCCTGATACACGCTAAGCGGGGCACGCTTACAGACGCAAGGATGAAAGCGTAAAACGCTTAGAAACTAGAAGCCTCTCAAAAAGTAAAAAAAGGCCGACCTATTTCAGGTCGGCCTGTGTGCGGCGTAATGTATTTTGCTACTATCCGAGCATCAGCGTAGACCTTGCTAGCTCGAACGCTGGTCGCCCAGCGGGTATTTTCCGACTCCCATCACGAACGGGTTGGATTGCGGGAGACGATCCTTGGAACGTTTCCGCCCGTCAGCTCGGCGAAGAGACGGGAGCGGTCGGCGGGCACGAGGCCGCCCGTCGGCATTGTTACGGCGCCATTCCAGCCGCCGCCGGTCGATTATGAAGGCGTCCTCCAGCAGGGTTAGAGCTCGGCGTGCATCTCGAGGAGAGAAGACATGCCCCATACCCGCAAGGTATTTCAACGCTTCCGCCGTACACCAAGGCCTGCCAAGATAGATTACGCTGCCGCCCGTCGTGTATTTGGAGATTGCGCATGCCTTCACGACAGTTGCTATGCAATACCTCATGTTTAATTGACGGCCAAGATCTTCAAGTAGTATATGATGTAGTCCTCGAGCTAAACGTTCTATATGAGAAACCTGGTAGATCGTTCCGTGGAATTGTTGCCGGGCAGCGTAGACTTTGATGTTATCGAACATGCTAGATTTCCTCGTGATTTTATCTCTCAGCGTCCTGTGCCGAGGAGAGGTTCGACATCGCTCCGAAGCCACCCGGCTGCGCCGAGCCTTCGATGCCTTGATCGCGTCACGGCGCGCGGCAGGCGTCGCGTGCCCGGCCAGGTGCGTGCGCTGATCTCCGCTGCGGAGATCATGCGACTCGCAATGGCTTCCACGTCTGCGACAGGGATGCGGCCACGGCTTCGGTCAGGGCCGAGCTCCTGGTCGAGAGCTGCCTTCAAAGTGCCGGGGACCAAGTTCAGAGCCTCCTCCACGTCCCGCCTGCTCATGTCCCGCTCGAAGCGGAAATCAGGGTGATTGGCTCGTTCGAAAGAAAAAGATCTGAGCAGATCGACGCTTGCAGGCGCCACCACGATGCCGCGGAAGATCCGTCGAACGTCCACGTGCAGCCTGAATGGCAAGGCGCCGTTCAGGAGAGCTCCGGCTATCGCGCCCCAGGGCTTCTCCCCCCTGATGGACTTAACCGCGATGCGAAGAGGCACCTGTCCTTCGATGTCCTCGAGACTAGAAGCGGCGAGGAGCCCGGCGATCAGGTCATCCAGCGACTGCAGGGTGATTCTCGAAAGCCGATAGACGGAGGGGAGCGCGGCATGACCTTCTACCTCGAGCAGTCCCAAGACGACGAGCTGCTCAACGCCGTGATAGCTGATACCAAGGCGCTCCACGACCGCGTCGATGGGAGTGCTGCCGTCCTTCGCATCGCGTAGTCGCTCGATCTCGCCGATGTCGAAATCCTGGAACACTCGCCTTGTGCCCGACGAGGACCGTGCATCCAGTCCGCTCGACATGGCCGCCTTGGCGAATGTGGCCGTGTGCATCCCGGCGATCTCGACCGCTTCCGTCCGGGTCACCACGGCCGGGTTCAGCAACCTGAGGGCTTCGCGGTCGCGCCTCATCAGTTCGGGATAGGTACTTCTGAAGAGGTCCGCGAGCCCCGGCCAGGTCGCTTTCGATCCGGCCAGCGCCCTGCACGACCGCAGGCGGCGGGTCATCTGCTCGACAGTCACGGCACGCGCGTCGGCGGCAAGCAATTCCAGCAGGCGGTCGGGCCAGCCAGAGAGAAGACCTTCAGCCAGTTGAAGGGTCTGCGCTATCGTTTCAGCAGGCAGCTGCTTGCAGCGCGCGCGGGGTACCGCATCCTCGGCAAATGCCCTTGCCAGGCACCAGCCCAGTTCGAAGCATGCGCCGGCGGGGAGCGCGCGAAGTGTGGGATGAAGGTCCCATCGGTCGTCGTGCCGGTCCGCGGGTGCGGCAAGCGCCGCCATCCTGCGATACGACTTGGCGACGGATTCGGGCAGCTTCGGCGAGGGAAGCCTGCGCAGGTCGAGGCCACAATCAGGCTCGGCGCACCGGAAAATGGCATTGACGTCGACAGGGCGCCGTTCCGGCTCACCTGCAAGGGTTGCCCGGTACCAGTCCAGTGGATCACCACATCCGGGACACCGATCGACCAGCAGTTCGAGCGACGATGGGCAGTAGGGAAGCAGACCGTGCGTCCAGACCGCTCTATGGAAAGGCTGACGCAGCAAGGTCTCGCCCGACAGGCGCCGCCGTCGCGTGACGATGTCGAACGATGACGCCTTGCCGCCGAGGAAGGACACCGTCGTCAGCGCCTTCGTGGAGTGGACGGTCGTGAAGGCCAGCCCCTTCAGCATGGCGTGATCGATGCCCAGCACCTCGGCCAGTCGATCGAGCGAATCGAGGCGGCTAAGGGCCAGGTCGAACGATCTCGCGTGAGGATAGCCGGCGGCCGCGAGGATGGCGCCGACGTTCATGTGAATGTTGTCGGATGCCGCCTTGAGCACGAGCCCCATCAGGTACTCCAGCGGATCGGCCGCGGGTGGGAACAGCACGCGTCCCGAGCCGCGCTCGGGCCTCGTCCATCGAGCGTGGTCAGTCATCGATCGTCCCCTGGCTGAAAGGATTGTAGGAGACGATCTTTTGCTGGATCGCCCATCGATCGGTCGCAAGCCACAGGTCGTGCGGCTCGATGCGCGGTGCGGAGCGGCGCACTGCGATCGCGATGGCCTGCCTGACGAGATTGACGACGCGTCCAAGGTATCCGCTGGATACCACGAACAGGCATCGCAGCGTCGTCTCGTCCGCCAGGTCGGACGGTTTCTGCATGATCCCGCGAGCGACCAGCTCCGCGTCGAGCTTAGATACGAAGGTGCGGAATGTCATGCGGTCCTCCGGCACCTCGATCCGCAAGGCGTTGATGTCGCCCGGAGCGATCATCCGGTTTGCGAGCTGTATGTTGCGATTCATGAGGGGCAGGGCACTCTCGTCTCCGCCGAAAACCAACGACACGACTCCATCGTCGAGCATCCGCTTCAGCGTATCCGTGGGATCTGACCGCTCCGATGAGCGGAAGCCGAGATGCTGTACCTCGTCGACGAAGACGAGTTCCGTCCTGAAGACCTCGACGCAGCGGTACAGGCGCTTGCGCAGCGTGCTCTCGACGCTGGAGTCTGAGTACTCGTCGCCGTAGCAGTCGAGCATGGAGGTCACGAGCCGCTTGGTCGTGCAGGCCCGATCGAGCTTGACGCGGAAGATCGGCAGATGGCCTGACGGTGGTTCCGAGCGCCTGCGGTCGATCTCGATGTACTGATCGAACCCCGTCGACTTGCCGGAAGAGCTCGCTCCGATCACGCGCATCGCGGACTTGGGTCCCGAGCAAAGCCTGTCGACGGCGCGAATGTAGTCGAACGCCGCGAACATGGCGCGATGAGCGGGATGCTGAAGATAGATCGCCTTGGAGGACGCGACGGCCTCCGCCGCTGCGATCGATCGTTCCCGACTGTTGTTCTCGACCGGCAGGCCGGTCGAGGGGCGCAGCTGCTCTGCGGAGAACGTCGGATGGACGATGGCGCGCCGTCGCCGCGCGCTCACGAATAGTCCTCCTCGAAGCGTTCGTCCTCGTCGTCGGGAGACAGGAAGAGCCCTGTAATGGGATCGACTGCAGGAATGTCCGGATCCTCGCGGGGATCGGAATCGTGGCTGCCGCCGTCCGCGACCTTGCCAGTCGAAGGACGGTCCTGCACCACGTCGTAATCCAGCCGCTCCGGCCCGGCCGGATCGTGCTCGATGATCTCTCCGAGGCCGTCATGCGACGCGTTCGCATGGACGATTTCGACGTCGTCATCGATCCCGCGTTCCTCCACGGGATCCGTGAAGCGGGCGATCGCTCGACGTTCCCGTGCGGGCAGGGAGGGAATCATCTCCTCGATGAACGTGTTGAGATTGTCCAGTACGGCCAGTCGCTCCTCCTCGGTGTTGAAGGCCAGGTTGTGCTTCTTGGCCCAGACAATCGCCTGTTCGTGCTGATCCAGGCTGAGGCCCCAGGAATACTGGCAGTCCGTTGCCCGCAGCTCGACGTAGGTCCGCGTCTCGAGGTCCTCGACGAAGATGTGTCCAACGTTGTTCGGGTCGGTCTTGATCTTCATCGTGCAGGCGGCGTTCGGCTTGATCCTGTCGCCCATGGCGCTGTTCGGAACGTTCGCGCGAAGCAGACGCTCGACGTCGCCGACCCGGTAGGTCCTGCTCTTCCAACGCACGCCGTTGATCGTGAGCCGCCGGCCCGGCACCGTGATGAGCAGCATCCTATTCAGCGCATCCTGGTCGAGGATGGCGCGCGGGCGGGTCTCGATAGACCGCAGCCAGGCGGCCGCGGGCTGCTCGTTCAGCGTGGAATGAAGCGACACGTGATAGACGTTCAGAAACTCGGAGATGAGCTGTTCGAGTTCCTCTCTTAGGAGGACCGCCTTTATTGAGGGATCATAGTCAAGTTCGCGGAGCGTCTTCGGTTCGAGAGTATGCCCGGGCAATTTTTGCAGGAGCCACGTGTTCAAACTCCTGAAAAATCGCTCGATGATCGCCTTCCACTTCGGCTCGCCGATCGGAGCGTAGCGGATGGTGATGCCCGCTTCGGCGGCGGCCTCCTGGAAACTCGGAGATATGTAGTTCGAGCCGTTGTCGCTTCCGATCGCCACCGGCTTTCCGGCCATCGTCGTCAGGACGGGATACCTGCGCTTCCAGTCGGCGGAGACACCGGTCTTTTCGAGGCCCACCCGCTTCAGACATTCCGCCGCGGTATGCGTCGTCGGCGGCTTGAAGCTGAGGACGAATCCGAGCACGCATCTTGTCGCGACATCGATCGCCACGCAAATATATGGGCGCCCCGCCGGATACCGGCGGCCATTTACGGTCGCGATGCAGGCGACCGCGTCGAGAACGGTGTCGTCCATCAGCACCAGCTCGAGCGCATGCTTGGCCCGCTGCCCCTCGCGGGAGGGACGCCAGTAGCGCTTCGCCGCGACCTTTCCATACTTTCGCTCGAAGTTCTCGGGACTTTCCGACGCTCTTACCGCACGTCGATACGCTTCGCGCGACGGCTGCTTCAGCGGAGGCAGTCCCTGCGAGCGCCTCTCGGCGTTGATCTTTACGAGGTCCCGGCTGCCGGCGGCTTCGATGTCCTTGATCTGACGGCCGCGCAGATCCCAGTACCAGTCCTTCCACCGATCGATGATCTCGATCACGAGGGGATCGAGCCGTCTCGCGCGCGGTACCCTTCCGCTGTTCGAGACGAGCTGGGAAAGCACCGGGAGGTTCGGGTCGGTCCAGCTCATCCACTCGCGTACGGTCGACGTCGCGGGGCACTTGCCGAAGGACAGGAGCCGCTCGGTCCAGATCCTGTCCACCGCCTCGGCGAGCCTCGGATCGCTGCGGTCCATGCCCATTGCGGCGAGGTCGAGAAGCAGCGTCTGCCGTGCCTCTGCCTGCCGATCGTACTTGAGCAGCTCGTCGCGATCCATCTCGGAAACGGGCGCGCGCTCCGGATCCGGTCTGCTTCCGTCGGCGAGCACCAGCACGCGGAACGCGCCTTTTGCGAGCGCGTCCTGCAGCCAGTGAACGGTGGCGATCTGCCGCGTGCCGGTCGAGGCGTCGAGCGGCCGGTAGAGCTCGCCCGTCTCGTAGTCCTGAACGTTGAGGTCGCCGTCGCCGAGCTCTCCGCGGAAGACGAGCTTCTTGCCGTCGACGGAGACGATGGCGCCGGGGGTGAGGCCGACGATGTTGAGCGGGGGCTGCTGTCTATGAATGTCCATTCGATGTGCTCCGGGCGCGAGGAATGGATCCGCGGTACGGCGTCGCGCGGCGCCGGACGGCAATTGTCGTCCGAGACGACCTGGTTCGTGTGGTCAGTGAGCCTTCAAAGAGGGCTCGATGTCAGAGGGTCTTCGAGCCCGTCGGCCAACGTAGTGACAGTCGCTCACGCGGCGGACGGGGGGGCTCCCGGTGATACCCGTCGAGGCATTTCGCCAGAGCCTGACGACACTGGTCCGGCGAGGCTATGTCGCTCCCGTCATCGGCCGCGGGGGGCGTATGGAGCCGGTCCGCTCCGCCGCCCGTAGCGACCAGCGGACTGCTCGGCGATGCCATCCGGCGAAGCTGACGCTCGATCGGTGCTTTGGGGTGTCCCGGCGAGCGTCGGCAAGCGTCGGCGAGAAGAAAGGCGGGATCGATGAAGTCCATGTGGTCGTGCTCCAGACGCGAGGCGTGAGTCCGCGGTCGGCGTCGCTCGGCGCCGTGCGGCAAAATGTGGAATGAGGAAGAAGGGAGGGCGCCGGAGTACGGCGCGTGGGTTCAAAGCCGAATGCGGGGGAATGCGAACGGCATCCGGGGGGGCTTCCTGACGACGCTCCGACTACCGAGTGGAACGCGCAGGTCGATGTCGGCCAGACGGCGCACCATCAGCGCGCAGATCAGCGCTTGGCCCCGAGAGGCGGTCTCCCCAATTTCGTCGGCGAGATCCGCCACGGTCATCGATCCATGGCGCGCAAGCGATGCGACAGCCGCCTGCTCCTGTCGGATGGGAACGTGTGCGAAGCGATGGGCCGTCACCTCGTCCAGGTTCTCGCGGTAGGCGAGCGTCCCGACCGAGTCCGCCGTGACCTGCCGATAGTCCCAGCCGAGCCGCTCCGCGCCCTTCATCGTCAGCGCCTTCTGGCGAAGCGCGGCCGTCTTATCGAACTGCCGCCAGTCGCGTTTCGCCTCGCCCAGGACGGGCACGCAGCCGATCTCGACGGCCGCGAAGTCGGGTAGCGCCATGGTCGGCGTGCCGCGAACCTCGCCCTCGATGCGGCAGGGCTGAGGGTTGAAGTCCAGAACTCCGGCCTCCGCCTCGAAACGCTTCGCGATCACGAGCTCGAGGGCCGTCTCGCCCGTCAGCGCCCTACGCCAGCGCTTGGACGGAAAGCTCCAGGTCTCGTGGGTCCTGGTACCGCTGAGCGCCTGCCGGAGCTGATTGCCTCGTGCGTCGAACACGATGCGTCGCACCTCGGTATGCCTGAAGATGTCGGTGAACTCGTCGTCCACCTGGTCGAGCACGGTTGCCATCCTATTATCCTAGCTGGAGGCCGGCCGGACTCCCGGGGCCGGTCCTCGACGATGAAGCCGAGCGCATCCACGCGGCTGCGGCAGGTCCGCCGGTTCCGGACGGGTCGATGAATCGCGGATGTGCGGATCCGGTCGCGGGTTCACGTCACGCCGCGGACATGGCGGGATCCTGCGCCCGCGGGGCTTCGGTCAGGCGGCTTCCGCCTGCCCGCCGTCGTCCCAGACCGGCGAGCGGTCCACGTCTTCCTTCAGCAGGAAGCCGAGATCCTCGTCGAGCCAGGCAACGACCTGTTCGGCGTCCTCCTGCGAAAGATAGCCGGCCTCGTGGAAGAGCTTCGCGCAGGCGTCGCCGTTCCAGCGCGCGTCGCAGGGAACCGAGCACATCATCTCGTGGAAGTTGTCGAACTCGAAGCCGGCCACGACGCCCCTTTCGACAACGTGCTGCGTGAAGTCGCCGTCGATCTCCTCGCGAATGATCCGCTTCGTTCTCGAGACGATGCGCTTGAAGAGGCGATGGGTGAGGGTGATCATTGAAAATTCCTTTCTGAAGATGAAGGAAGCCCGTCCGTGGAGCGGCGTCAGGCAGCCATCGGCCTGAGCATCGCGGGGACATGGCCATTCGACGGCGGCGCACCGGGACGCCACGGGAACTGGAATCCGTCTTCGCAGAGCACCGCGTAGATGAATTCAACCGGGAGCTCCCACCTCCTGAGGTCGACCCGGTCCCCCGACCGATCGACCGAGATCGCGATGTACGTTCCGTCGGGGCGCTGCGCAGTCGCCATCAGCCATTGGCCAAACAGCAGGAACGGCTCGTGGGTGCCGATGCGATGCATAGTGTAGAGGAGCTCGCTATCGTCGACGAGGAGGCCGCACTCGCGAATGATGGAAGCCATCGCTGCTTCGTACTGGCCGGTGTTCGACGACGAGAGTGCGTCCGGATATTCGACGTTCGCATCCATGCTTCAGTCCCCTTTCTGCTCCTGACCTGAGGTCAGGATGATGATGAATCCACCGTCACCCTTAGGATGATTAGACCGTGGACTGAGCCCAAGATAAGTATGATCATCAGGCCGTCAACACAGGACCATAAAATAATGGACTCACGTCCTGTGCGACGCCATGTTGGAAAGCCGTCGAGGCCGTTCTTGCGCTCTCCTGGCTGGCGAATGTATTCCGGGGCTCATGGCCCTGGATGCGCATACGTTGGACGAGGAGAATGCCGCCGGTCAGGGGCTCGATCGCCTGGATGCGGACCTTCCCGGCGGGCATGAGCAGCTGTTCGAGCGGCTGGGCTTCATCGCCTCCGGCGAACAACGGCGCTTTCTTCGGGTCCTAACCGCGGAGCAGAACCAGCTGCTACTGCGCCGTCTCCGGGCACTTGTGGCCTTCAAGGAGGGACTTGCACCATCCGGCGCCGCCGCGATGTCGGGGATGGGACGTTCGAACTTCTTCCGACTGAAGAAGAGCTGGTCCGAGAAGCCGGATCTTCGGGAACTGGCCGGCGTCGCCGGCCGTCGGGTGCGCGGTCCGGGTTTCGGGCCGGCGCAGAAGCGGGCCCGTAGGCTGGCGACGAAGCTCGCTGCCGACCGCGACATCGCGGACATGACGGTCGGAGCCATCGTCGAGCACGTCCGGTCCAAGATGAAGGAGCGCATATCGGTCGCGTCGCTGGAGAATATCGCTCGTGAGATCCGTCAGGACGTTCGGAACGAGCCTCGGAGGCTGATCGATAACTACGGCCGGCGCATCCTCATCGACATAAGCGCCGTCTCGCTGGTCGCGCGTCGCGAGGAAGGATCCGAGCCCCAGCTGCTCGGGCTGGCCCTCGTCATCGAGGAGTGGAGTGGTTTGATCCTTGCGGCGGAACCCACCTTCCTGAACGAGAGCGTCGAGGCTCAGCTCAGCTCCGTTCAGCAGGCGATCCGCCTGATCTCCGCGGAGAAGCTCGAGCCCGTCGCGGCCGAGGCGACCGACGTCAGGGCCGTCATCGGACTTGCCTCGTCCCGGAGCGACGAGGCGCTCGCATATCTTCTCGTCTCGAATCTGGGACCTAACCGCGCAGTCCGCCACGGTGCCCGGCGCTTCGCACGCCTGACGATGGAGACGATCGGCCCGTCGCTTGGGCGCGTGAAGATCATACCTCAGTCGACGTCGACGGGAAAGGCCACGGCCGCCGCCGTTCGAACCCTCGGCCGCAGCGTGACCGACTTGGCCACCGCCAGCGATCTGGTCCAGCTGTCAGTGGATGAGCACAACCGACCGGTGCTGAAACGCCTCAGAGACGCCGGAGCGGTCAGCAAGAGACTACCGGGACACCGATCCCCGATGAAGGCGGCTCTCCAGGCGGCGATCACCGTCCCCCGGCCCGGAAAGGGCGAGAAGATCATCGCCTGACGCACCTGCCTCGCGACTGGAGGCAAGGCCGCCCAGCAGCAGTGAGGCCCATGGAGGGCAAATCGAGGCCCTGCAGGGTTTCCGGGCTTATCCCATAGCCACATGCTACCTCGCGCAGCTCGCGCAGCTCGCGCGGGACGCCGCCAGCGCCCCGTGAACAGGCGACGGAGCATTTCCGGAAGACCGACGGTCGACGCCGCCCCGCCGACATCCGGGGTCAAGCGCAACGGGCGTGCCCAGCAAAACCAGCCAAACCAAGGAACAAAACATGAACAAAACTACTCGCGACATCACTCGTGTCGCGCCTCACCGACTGGCGGAGACGAACCGTCGGATCGACATACTCGATCGGTACATCAGGGGAGAGATCGCAAGCGCAGAGGCGATGGAGCAGCTGCAGATCGCACGTTCCACCTTCTTCCTTCTCGCCAAGATTTGGAGAGCTACGGGTCGACCGGAAGCGCTCCTGGGGTCGGGGCGTCTGAAGGCTGCGGCGACGTCGCCTGGCGAACGGAGTTCGTCGCCGAAGCCGGCGAGGCGGGAGAAGCCGTCCGCGTCGCAGAGCAGGACGCGCGCCCGAACCGGACAGCCGACAAGCGACGGCGGCGTCGATCGGACCGTTTCCGGGGAAACGGATGCGGTGGCCACGGGAAGGCAGCGCGCCCGACCGCCGTTGCAGGTGCAGGACCGCTCCCTGGTGCTGACGTTCTGCGGGGTCGACGTCCCTGTCGCCTGCGAGGGGGGCAGCGTGGCACCCGTCGCCGCACTGGTCCTCGACGTCCGCGATGGCCCTGTCGTTCTCGGAATGGCACTGACCACAGAGACGCCGTCGCCGGCGGCCGCCGCCTCCGCGCTGCTCGACGCGCTGACGAGCTTCGACCTTCAGGCTGCCGCCGCACCATGGTCCGCTCTGCTCATGGGCGAGGTCGGCGGGGACTGGGGTCGGCTGGCCGTCGCGCTCGAGAGCGCAGGGATGGGCACGAAGCTCGAAGTCCTTCCTCCGCGAAGCCGCCGCTGGCGCGAGGCCACCCGCATCCTCGGGGACCGTCCCGCAGGCCTCCTGCTGAAGCCGGACTTAGCCGGTCGGCCGCCGGCGGAGCGTCGCGCCCGCATTCCGAAGGGCGGAAGTCCGCTCGGCCTGGAGGACGCCGAGGACATCGTCCGCGGACGCCTACGGCTCGCCTTTCCCGGCCCACGCCGGGCCCTCGTCGCCGATCCTGATATGCGCGCCCGGCTCTCCGCCAGTCTACGGAGGCTGCTGGTCGATGCGGCCAGGCGTCCGGCCGAGGCCAGTGAGCAGGCGGTTCGCGGTTCGCGGTGAACCATGCGGGGACCTGACCGCGCGCGAGGCCGCCGCCGATGCGACGGGACCCGCCTCGTTCATGCGCACCCCTCGGGTCAGCAGTGGAAGCCGGACGCCCCGGTCGGTCGGCGAGCCGGCGCCCGGGTTGGGTCGGCGTCAGCCCGCTCGACCTGAAACACGCAAAGATATTGGGCGAAGCCGGCCGATGCCTGCGTTCTCCTACCTGGGCCGCGCCCTGGCCGGCGTATCCGACGCCTGCGCACCGACCTCGGCGAACCTCAGAACCGTCTAGTCGATGCCGCTGCGTGTGGTCGAGATAATCCGGTTGCGGGCGAAGAATGAATAGCGCGCCATATCTAGCCATTGCGAGCAAGCGAGTGCGTAAACGTTTATCTGGCAGGATCGGTTGAGCCGGCCATCGCCGAAACTATGTCGTCGAGCAAATCGAAGCGTCTGGGCAGTATAGGAGGCGTAAGTGGCTCAACGGAAGAAGCAGGTAGACCTGAGGATCGTCTGTGACGACGAGACGATGCCGATCGAACTAGTCTTAGAACGGCTCCGCAGGTTGCTGGAGGTAGATTTCGAGCTGCACGGTTCGCTTTCATCCCCGGAGGATGTCGCGACCGACGGCGAAGTACTAAAAATGACGTTTCGGCCCCTGCGCCTCGGCGTCGATGAAGCTCGGTCCGCGCAGGCCGACCGTATCGCGGCGCACTGCAATCTCCTAGACGCTCTGAACGTCCCGAACGGCATCAAGGCCATATCCATCGCACTTCACGCGCACTGGTCCTGCGGTCACCGAGCCCGGTTTGGGGAGCCAGCCAGTCCGTCCACGGTCAAGCGCTGGCGCACCGAGCGGAGTCGCCGCGGTCGCGACGGTCGACGCTGCCCCCCGCCGCGCAGGCGCGACGTGGGTCCGAACCGCGTCGTGCGCGGCCTGAGGCTACACCATGCGATCCGGACGAACGCGTCCGGAACCGGCATGAGGGAGGGCTACCGGAAGGCCATCGCTGACCTTCGGACCGTGAACGATGGCGCACACCGGTTCTACGAGAAGCCCGATCTGCCGCTGAAGCCCTTCAGCTACGTCACATTTCGCCGCGACTGCATCGGTCTTCGCCGAGGCGCCGTGGGCCGACGATGAGGCGAAGGACAGGTCGGGAGGCATCGCCTCGCGCCGTTCCGATCCAGACCACCCCGTCCCAGGCGCGCGGCGTGCCGTGCCCCGGGACGGAATCCTCCGACCGACTGACCGAAGAGGTTCCATGCCGTACCTGACCACGGACCTCGAGAGCTATCTGGAGCTCCCCATGCGCGACGGCACCTTCCGCGGCGTCTGCGTCGTCGACGAGGGCGCCCGGCTGCAGGCGCTCGCTCCGGGCAGATCCCATCTCGATCGCATCGGGATCGAGATGGGTCTTCTTCCGCGCGGCAGCAGCCTGGTCTCGCAACCCTACGTGTTCCCGATGGCACTGCATGGCGCGGCGGATGGTGGCGAGCCGGTCTTCACGGCCGCGGCCGCCCTGGGACTGTCCGGACGCGGCGATCGCATCGGCCGCGGCTACATCATGTCGGAAGACGACGCAGAGGCGAGGCGACGGCACCCGAAGGATGCCAGGCGGTACGACGCGCTCGCAGATGCACTGGCATCCGAACCGGGCGACTCTTGTCATCTGGCCTTCGCTCTGCTCGCCGACGCGCTGAGATCGGACGCCGCCGTCAGTCCGGACGTGAACGCGATCCGGATCCGATGCGCCTTCCACGCGGGTCGAGAGCGTGACCTCTACGTCTATCGGGGCGGCAGCCGCTATCACTGCTTCTCGTGCGGCGGGGGAGGGGACGAGCTCGACTGGCTCGTCCGCCGCCATGGACTTTCGGCTTCGCAGGCTGCGAGCATACTGAGATCCAGGACGTAGGGACGTTCCGTCCGGCCCCAGAACCCAGTGCATCGTCCAGCAACTGTGCTGTCGTTGATCAGAGCATATAGAACCACCGCTGGCGGCCACGATCCCGGTGCACGTCCTCGACAGAGCAACTTCGGAAGATGCGCTCCATCGCCTCCAGGACGTGACTTCAGGATGGTCGAGCGCAATAGACTGGGGGGCGTCCGTGAACGTCGCTGCAGGCGCGTCGGCTTCAATGTCGTCGAAGATCAGGTGGCGTGAGGGGCTCCCTGCCAGGCCATGGCTTGCACTCCCTCGATCCGGCTGACCCCACGGCCCTCACGCCGTCGTGAAAGTCTGCTCTTCCGTTCCTCCGTCCTCGGCTCGAACCGCAGCCGCCAGATCGTGCAATCCTCTCGACTCCAGTTCCAGGGCAAGCGGTTCCAGAAGCTGACCATGGCCGGTGTCCCGAACCACGGCCGCGACGGAGGAGATGGCGCTGACGACGGCTTCGCGTCCGGGCGATCCGGCTTGACCTAGCTTCTCGAACTGGTCCGCTAGCGCGAGAGGCTGAAAGCTCGCGGGCAGGGGGGGCGGGAAGGTCGGCGGCGCAACCCGGCGACCTGCGGGAGCGGCTTCGCTTCGCCGCGTCGTCTCCCGCTCGCGTATCTCGATCGCCTCACGAGATGCGAGGCTGATCTCCGTTATCCGTCCGTCCGCCTCCACCTGCCGAATGGTCACCTCGCTGCCGGAGACCGCCGCTATCCGAACGATCTCCTGCACGCTTCTGTCGACGCGCGTCTTCGGCGCCGGCGCCTCCACTCCATCGGTCTCGTCCTTCTTCCGCGAGACGAGCTTGCGTATCGATGCGGCGAAATCCGTGATGCTCTTGATGCCCCTGGCGATCTCGACGCCATCCTTGATGAAGGGCGACGCCGCGGACACGGCGTCGTGTATCGCAATGAGAAGCGAACCCTTCTCGATCCTGCTGACCACCAGCGTCCGCCCTCGGTATGCACGCGCGTAATCCTTCGCTAGCGCCGTCAGCAGACTCCCGAGATCAGCCGCCAGCAGCTCGCGGCGATAGTCGAAGACGATAACGAGCTCTGCAGCGTATCGAGGCGTCAGCGATCGTTGGTCGGTCATGCAAGTTCCAGTTCCTTCGAGGCGCCAGAGCGTTATCCGCCTGTCGCATTATATGCCGTCCATCCACGTGGGCTACCTTCGTCCGCGAGCGCCGACGCAGGCAGGCGGATAGGAACGATCGCCCGTCTGCTGAGCGCCGGACGCAGCGCGAACATGGTCTTGATCATCGCAGGCTCGACGTTCCACGCCAGATCCGCAGGCCAGGAACGGGTCGTTAGCCAAGGCGTGGCGTCCCCGACGGACAAGGGCGTTGAACATGTCGTGGGCCGCGTTGTCACTTCGGTGGGCCTCTGAATTGCTGGCAGACTTGGGGGGTAAGCAACCACATCGCGGACATGCTAGACACAGCCATTCAAGATCGCGACGGTCGGACCAGCGACGCCTCCGATCGCATGACCCTTGGATACGAGCCCAGATACGATGCGCATTCCGCTCGGCTGGAACTGTTCCGGATCGTCCAGCGCGGCGAAGCACGCGTCGAGGAAATCCCCGTGTGGAGCCGGACCTACGCGCATCGGCGTCACGCCGAGGCGATTCTCGGCTGGATGACCAGTCAACCGGAACGGTGGCTGCTATGGGGACGCCTGAGCGAGCTGGTCGGTCCCGAGCGGCTCCTGACCATGGCGGTCGCACAGGTCGCCGACGAGCGGAGCGAGGCGGCGCGGAAGCTGCTTCGCAGCCGCGCCCAGGCGCGGAAGGCGGGGAAGAGGTCGCGCTCGATCAACTCCTATCTCGTGGAGAAGGGCGGCGAATTCGGCGTCGATCTGCGCAGGGCCGGTCACGAAAACGGCTTCTTCGCAATCTTCTTCCGGCAGAGCTGGGAGCGCGAGCGGTTCCGTGACTGGTGGCGGCCTCAGGCGCATCGCTTCGCGGAGTTCGCCGCTTTCCTGGACGAGCACGGAGCGCCGGCGCTCGAGCGCCGGCTGCTCCGTGAGATGCAGGAGACCGAAAAGCGGGTGAAGCTCGCCGGACTGTCGGCCGGAGGCCGTCGGCCCCTGCGGTTCTGGCGGGGAGACGAATGATGCTCGCGAGGAACGAACTCGTCGCGGCACAGCCCGGTCGGCCCGATGCGCCGACGATGACCGTCATGCAGAGCGCGGGGAAAGGGGCGACGTTCGGGCTGGACCGCCCGCTTCGGCTGCTCGGCGGCAACGGCCTCGTGCCGGAAGGCGCCGCGGGTCGCCCCCTCATGGACTGGGCACCTGACCTTTCCGCCATCGTCGACGAGGCGTGTCGCCGTCAGCGGGCGGCCGATGCCTACTGGTTCCGTCTTCCGCCGCTCGCACTCTGCGGCGCGACGGTGGACGAGGCCCGTTTCGTCGCCCGCCGCATCGCCCGCAGCGCCGGGCTGCCGCTGCTCGTCATGAACGCGCAAGCCCTGCAGCCTGACGCTCTGCTCCGTTCCGGCGTCCTGGGTCCCGAACTCGTCGTTCCGCCGGAACCGGTTTTCGCGATGGCGTCGTCCGGATGTGCGAACCCCCTCGTGCTCGTGCTCGGCGCCGAAAGCGCCCCGTCGGGCGTCGTCGAAGGCCTGGCGGCGATGCTGGACGCCCAGACGGGCCGCCGCTGGCTCTGCCGCTCCATGGACGCCGTTCTGGACCTCGGTGGCATCGGCTGGATGATTGCGACGACGCACGAGCACGCCCTCCCGACCTGCCTCTTCACCCGGCTGGTTCCGACCCCGATTGACGTGCCGGTCGACGAAACCGTGCGGATGCTCCGCGTCATCGCGATGGCGGAGGAGGTGATGGCCGATCATGATCTCGAGATCGAGGAGGTCGCCGACGTCCTGGCGACGATCTTCGACGATCCCGACGGCGTCTGGAGCGCCATGTCGAGCTGCTCCGCCGGCGCCCTGCACGAGGAAGTGGCGCGCAAGCTGCTCCGCGCGGTGCACGCGCCGAGATTCTAAAGCGTCAGGCGCCGCGCGGAAGACAAGTCAACACTGCAAGGAGAACGTAGATGAACGATACCGGACGCGGCCTCGTGCCGTCGAGGGGCAACCCCCTCGAACCCGCACGCCGTACGGAACATGCCCGCGAGATCAGCGTGAACGGGAGAATGCACGTGATCGAAGGAGGCAGCATCGACCACGCCGAGCTCGTTCGCCTGGCGTTTCCGGACATCCACGCGGCCGAGGCCAACGCTCTGACGGTGACGTACAGGGGCGGTCCTCTCCATGCCGCGGAGGGCCTGCTCACCACGCATCAGCGCACGCCGATCGCGCAGGGGGAGGCCTTCGTTGTCAGCCGCACCGTCGCGTCGTAGCGCGGATCTCGATCGGCTCCGGGACGAGGGCTACGACATAGCCCTCGTCGACGGTCTGCTCGTCGTCCGCGGCATTCCCTATGTCACCCGGCAGCTAGCGATCGGATACGGCACGCTGTGGGTCCCGATGCGCATGGCGGGCGACCGAACCCTCTCGCCGGACGGTCATACCGTCCGGTGGGACGGCGACGCGCCGCACACCGCCACAGGCGCTCCGCTGCCCGGGATGCGAGTGGGTCATGATTGCAACTTCGGCGGCCGGAGGCTGAGGGTACTCTGTCAGGTCACCGTCGGTCGTGACTTCCGGGACTTCCACGAGCTCGTGACCGCCTACGTCAACGTCATGGGAGCCCAGGCCGTCCTGATCGACCCCGCCTGCACGGCCCGGTCCGGCGGCGGGATCGCGAGGGAGCACAACGCGGCGTCGCCCTTCAACTACATCGATACGGCCTCCGGCAGAGCCGGCATCGAACTGCTCTCCCGCAGGCTGGAGGGGCAGACGGTCGCGATCGTAGGTCTCGGAGGCACTGGATCGTACGTTCTCGACCTCGTCGCGAAGACGCCGGTGGCCGCTATCCACCTCTTCGACGACGACACTTTCGATCAGCACAACGCGTTTCGCGCGCCGGGTGCCGCCTCGCTCGACGACCTTCTGCTTCGCCGTACCAAGGTCGACCATCTGGCGGCGATCTACTCGCGCATGCATCGCGGCATCGTACCTCGTGCGGAGCGGATGGAGCGTGGGAGACTGGGCGCGCTGGACGCCATGGACTTCGTGTTCCTCTGCATCGACGAGATCGAGCCCAAGCGCGCGATCTGCCGTCGCCTGGAGAGGGCCCGCGTCCCCTTTGTCGACACCGGCATCGGGGTCGAGGGGGGCGCCGACGGCGTGTTCGGCCTGCTGCGGGTGACCACCAGCACCGACGGTACCCGGAAGGCCGCCCTTAACACCATACCCGGCGGTCTAGGAGGCCTGGACGACACGTACCGGTCGAACGTGCAGGTCGCGGACCTCAACGCGCTTGCTGCGGCGCTCGCCGTCATCAGGTGGAAGCGCCTGTCCGGCTTCTACAGAAACGCGGGCGAGGAGCACCTGAGCGTCTTCGACGTCGAGAGCGGACGCATCCACACCGCCTCCGAATGACAGTTCGTCGTCACGGGTTTCCACGATCAGCAGCCCAGTCACGCGGTCCGAAGCCGTCCTGCGTCCACCCCGCCAGATCCCGATACAAACTATACCCCGCGATACACGAGAGTCGTGAAAAGGGCGGGGCTGATGATCATCTGTCCCCAACGGTCGTCGAACTCGGTAGTTGGCTTCGCCATGATCGTCTCCTCAAGCGACTTACCCTGCCTCTTCAGCGTGGCGACCTTGTTTCGGATCGCAACCAGCATGTCACGATATTCAACGAGGTCCTTTCTCCCGCCGACAGGGCCGTGCCCGGGAACGACGATCGTACCGGGGCCCGCCATGGCAACATTTGCTTCGGCAGCCTGGATCATTCCGTCGATGCCTCCGCCCGCAACGTAGTCGATGAACGGATAAAGGCCGTTCCACCACGTGTCCCCGGTCAGCAGCACGTCGGCCTTGATGAAGTAGGCCGACAGATCTCCGTCGGTGTGCGACGGAACGTAGGGGCGTAGCCGTATGGTCTCGCCGCCGAACGGCATCGACCTCTCGCCCCGCACCAGCTGCGCGACCCGTGCATCCTGCGACACGGGCGTGAAGGTATGCCCCCACTCCTCGACGCGGATGGTCTGGTCCAGGTGCCTGGCGGTGTTCGCGTGGGCGATCAGGACTGCGCCGGCGCGATGCGTCCACCCGTTTCCGTCGGCATGGTCCCAGTGCCAGTGCGTGTTCACCGCATATCTGATCGGCACCGGAGAAATGCCGCGAAGCGCCGCCTCGATCTTGTCCTTCGACAGCGCAATGCCGTCGTCGACGAGGAACATGCCGTCCGGGCCTGCGTATGCGGCCATGTTGCCGCCGGAACCCTGAAGCATCGACACGCCCCCGCGAAGCGGCTGGACGGTAATGGCCGATGCCTCGGCGGCCGCGTTGATGGTCGCGTAGGGCGTCTGCTGAGCAGAAGCCGAAGCACCTGAAAGGGTGCTTCCGACGGCTGCGCCGAAGAGGAAGAACTGCATCAGTCGCGTGATCACTTTACGTACCTTTCCCTGTGATCGTCCAAGGTCAACGCAGGAGCGATGCAGGGTGCGGCCCGGTTCGATCGGGGCTGGCTGCGTCGTCATGTGGGTGCCGTGGAGAGATATGACGGAGTTCTGTCGAGCGCCGCATTAGATTTCTTGCACGACCGGGTGGTCGAATACATTCATACGACGGTATCGGAGTCCACCGCACCTGGACGGCAAGCGGGTTCTCTGTGCCAGGTCGGAACTTCGCTATAAGGAACGAATGGGGGCGTTTCCTGTCCTCCGCTTCGCAGATGTGAGTGCCGACATGTACTCACGTATGGGGTCATGCCTGACACGGTAGAATGGCGGGCCGGATCGCTGTTCTGCAACTTCCTGGTCATGGATCAACAGGGAGCGAACCATGACCGCTTCGATACTACAGCAGGTACTGCCGGCCCTGAACGAGATGCCGGTCTTCGACGTAGGAGAGCGAGTTCGCGTCGCTATGCGCGCGCCGATCGGTCACTACCGTGTGCCGATCTACCTGCGCGGCAGCGTAGGCACCGTAGAGCGCGTAATCGAGCCGGCGCTCGTGGACAACGAGGAGGAGGGATACGGCCGGAACGCCGGCAGCAGGCGGCACTACTACCGCGTCTCCATCCCGATGCCCACGCTCTGGGAGAAGTATGACGGCTCCCCACGCGACGAGCTGCACATCGAGATCTACGAGACCTGGCTGGAGCGCGCATGATGGCTGGCGGACCGCATACACACGATCATGGTCATGATCACGACCACGACCACGATCACGACGATCACGTCCCCATAACCGCCGACTCGAAGCCGGGGTACTACGAGGTCATGGAAACCGCCGTGCGGGAACTCCTGACCGGGAAGGGGTTCATCACCGCCAGCGACATCCGGCACCAGATCGAGGTGCTCGACAGCCGCACGCCCGCGCTGGGCGCCGCCGTCGTGGCTCATGCGTGGACCGACTCCGCCTTTAAGGAGCGCCTGCTCGCGGACGGCCGAAAGGGCTGCGAGGAGCTGGGCATCAGCTTCTACGACGACACTCAGCTGATCGTGCTCGAGAACACGGCCGAAGTGCACAACCTGATCGTGTGCACCCTGTGCTCCTGCTATCCGCGGCCAGTCCTTGGGCTTCCGCCCGACTGGTACAAGCTGAAGCCCTACCGGGCCCGCGCGGTGATCGAACCCCGCAAGGTGCTCGCCGAATTCGGCACCTTCATCCCGGACGACGTCGAGATCCGCGTGAGCGACTCCACTGCGGTCGTCCGCTACCTGGTCCTTCCGCGTCGGCCCGAGGGCACCGAGGGCTGGTCGGAGGAACGGCTCGCCGCTCTCGTCACTCGTGACGCGATGATCGGCGTCATCCCCGTTACTCTGGACAAGGAGGCCGCGTGATGGCGACCGAGGACTTCGTCAGCCGACTGCCTAACGACATCGGCGGCTTCGAGGCCGGATCGGTGATGCGTGTGGAGCATGTGCTCGAGCCCTGGGAGAAGCGCTGCCACGCGCTTGCCGACGTGCTCGACTTCAGGAAGCTCATCAACACCGAGGAGAAGCGCAAGGGCGTCGAGGCGCTCGGCGAGATGCTGATCGGCAAGCTGCCCTATTACGAGCGCTGGATCGTCGCCTTCGCGAACATCGGGTTCACCAAGGGCTTCTTCACGCCGACCGAGCTGGCCGAGAAGATGGCCGAGATAGACGCGCGCTTCGCGGAGCAGGACGCGGCGTGATGAGGCCCGCCCAGCTCACCTGCTTCCACGAGGCCGATCCGGCGCTGTCGCTCTGGAGGCGGTCAGGAGTCGAAGCGCTCGGGACCCTGCTGCTTGTGCTGGCGGCGAGCGGCGGCGGCATCGCGGCGAGCCGGCTGTTCGCCGCCGCGCCGGGCTTCGTGCTGCCGGTCGTGGCGCTGGTCCTCGCAGGCGCGCTCGTGTCGCTGATCGTCGCGCTCGGCGCCGTATCGGGCGGTCACTTCAATCCGCTGATCACGGTAATGCAGTGGCTCGCCCGAGAACGCGGCGGCATCTGCACGGCAGCCTACGTCTCAGCGCAGCTGGGCGGTGGCGTCCTTGGCGGCTGGCTGGCAGGTCAGGTGTGGCACGTCGCGGCCACCGGAGCGGGCGGCCTGGGCTGGAATGGCGCCGTGAGCGAGCTCGTCGCGAGCGCAGGACTGATGCTCGTCGTATTCGGCTGTGCGCGCAGCGGCCGCGCGACCACCGGACCATTCGCCGTAGGCGCCTGGCTGGTAGCCGGCGTGATCGCCACGCCCACGACCTCCTACGCCAACCCGGCCGTGGTGCTCGGGGCGCTGGTCACGGCAGGGCCTCTAGCACTCGGGGGTGCATCAGCGGCTCCGTACCTTCTTGGCGAAGCTGCCGGCGGGCTGCTCGCGCTCGCTGCAGTGACGCTGTTCATTCACAGGACGGGAGCGGCGACATGAGCGTCCCCGGCCTCGTCACGCGACCTGCCGAGGGCGGGTACGCTCAGGTTTTAGCCCGTCTCGAGGCAGCGTTCGGGACCCGCGGCATGGTACCGATGGCCCGTATCGATCATGCCGCAGCGGCAGAAGATGCGGGGCTGGCGCTGCATCCGCTCATTCTGTTCGTGTTCGGCAATCCGCGCGCCGGAACCGGGCTCATGCAGGCCCGTCCGACGCTGGGCATCGATCTGCCTCTCAAGCTGATCGTCTGGGAGGACGCCGACGGCGTGCATGTCGGCTACAACGACCCCGCATGGCTGGTCGAGCGGCATGGCGGGGATGTCGGCTCGCCGATCCTATCCGCGATGCGCGACCTGCTCGAGGCGCTCGCGCAGGAAGCAGCGGCATGATCGCGCGCCTCGCCGCGCTGCTGCCGGCCGATAAGGCGTTTCGACGCAATCTCGCGATCGTCTACGCCGCGCTTGCCGTGCTGAACCTCGGCGGCTGGGCATGGGCGCTGCTGCTCTTCCACGACAGGCCGGCGATGCTCGGCGTGGCCGTCCTAGTCTACGGCCTGGGCCTGCGTCACGCCGTCGACGCCGACCACATCGCGGCGATCGACAACGTGACGCGCAAGCTGATGCAGGAGCGTCAGCAGCCGGTCGCCGTCGGCTTCTGGTTCGCCATCGGCCACTCCGCGGTCGTCATTCTGGTCACCGCCGTCGTGATTGCGGCAGCCAGCAATCTCGAGGCGTTCAAGACTTTCAGAGAAGTGGGCGGCACGCTGAGCACCTGTATCTCGGGGCTATTCCTTCTCGTCGTCGCTGCAATGAACCTGATGATCCTCGTCACGATCCTGCGGACGATCGGGCGCGTGCGGTCGGGCGAGCGGATCGACAACGGTGCATTCGATCTCATGTTCGCCGCTCGCGGGCCGCTCTCGCGCCTGTTCCGGCCGCTGTTCCGGCTGATCGGCCGCTCCTGGCACATGGCCCCACTGGGGTTCCTGTTCGGGCTCGGCTTCGACACCGCGACCGAAGTGACCCTGTTCGGCCTCTCCGCGACCCAGGCGGGGCGGGGCGTCCCGATCGAGGCGGCGCTCGTCTATCCGGTGCTCTTCGCCGCCGGGATGTCGCTGCTCGACACCACCGACGGCGTGCTGATGGTGGGTGCCTACCGCTGGGCGTTCGTCCGCCCGCTGCGCAAGCTCTACTACAACATGACGATCACGCTGATGTCGATCGCGGTCGCACTGTTCATCGGCGGCGTGGAGATCGCCGCGCTTGCAGTGCGCAGGTTAGGTCTGGAAGGACCGATCGCCCGCGGAGCCATGGCGCTGAACGAGAACTTCAACGCGCTGGGGTTCGCCATCATCGGCGTGTTCGCCGCGGCCTGGGGCACGTCGTTCCTGATCTTCCGCTTCATCGAGCGCCGGCCGCAGGTCGCCTGATGACACCGGAGGCGACAGGCATGCAGGTCCCGTCCAGTCGACGGGGCAAGTCCTGATGTGTCACGGGACGCTCCTGGCAGCTCTCGGAGCGGTAGCGTTCGTCAGCTGTGGCCAAGCCGCTGCCGAACCTACCCGAGATGACGATCCGCCCATTGCTTCGACCGAGAGGAACGGACCGGAGCCGGACGATATCGTCGTCTTCGGTCGGGGGGAGGCAAAGATCGGGGTTGCGGCGGCAGCCAGCGAGGGCACGGTGAGCGGAGCGGATCTGCTCGTCCGTCCGCTCCTGCGCGTCGCTGAGCTGGTCGAAGCAGTGCCCGGGATGATCGCCGCGCAGCACTCCGGCAGCGGCAAGGCGAACCAGTACTTCCTGCGCGGCTTCAATCTGGATCACGGCTCCGACTTCACGGCCTATGTCGACGGGGTCCAGATGAACCTTCGAAGTCACGGACACGGTCAGGGCTATCTCGATCTGAACGGCCTCATTCCTGAGATCGTCGCCAGCGAGGACTTCCGAAAGGGACCGTACAGGGCGGACGGCGGCGACTTCGCACTCGCGGGCGCGGCCTACTTCAGGACTATAGATAGCTATGATCGTCCTTGGGCGTCAGCCGAGCTGGGGTCCTACGGCTGGCGCCGCATCGCGGCGGGCGGGACCCTCGAGAACGTCGGTTCCGGGACGCTGACGCTGGTCGGCGAGGGCAAGGCCTATGACGGACCTTGGCAGCAGCCGGAGAGACTTCGGCATCTGGCCGGGTTCGGGAAATACCGCAGGCAGGTCGGGGCAGTCGATCTTGCGGTCACGCTCCACGCCTATCACGCGACCTGGCGCCCGACCGAGCAGATACCCGAGCGCGCCATCGGCTCCGAGGTCTGTCCGGATGTCTTCTGCTCCCCGGATCCCAGCGCGCGTGGCAGGACCACGCGCCTGATCGGCAACGTCGCGGCCGAAGGCGACGACTGGAAGGCGAATGTCTTCGGGCAGTTCTACGACTGGAGGATGTTCTCGAACCCGACCTATGCCGACCCGGACGGCACGAACGCGCAGATCGAGCAGTTCGACCGCAGGTGGATCATAGGCGGCCGAGGGCAGCGGAACTGGAGCATTCTGCCTAGATTGGAGATGATGCTCGGAGGCGAGGTTCGCCACGACCACGTCGGCGATGTCGGCGTGTATCGCACCGCGTCCCGACGACTTCTGGGTTCCCTCGGCCGCTACCGTGTGCAGGAGAGCTCGGCGGGGCTGTACGGGGAGGTGCGCTGGAATCCGGCTCCTGGTCTGCGCCTCGTCGGCGGCCTTCGCGGTGACTATTATGCGTTCGCCGTGCGCGCGCGCGACGCTGCGGCAGAAGCGCTCGGCACCGGCACGGGTGACGCGGTGCAGGTCTCGCCTAAGATGTCGGTCGCATACGCGCCTGCGACCTGGATCGAGTTCTACGGCAACTGGGGGCGAGGCTTCCATTCGAACGACGTTCGCGGAGCGGTGAACCGGGAAGCTGCGGTGGCGCCGCTCGTGCGCGGCGACGGTCGAGAGGTGGGCGCGAGGGTGCAGAGAGGAAAGGTGAGCCTGACCGCGACCTACTGGTGGCTCGACGTGGACAGCGAACTCCGGTTCGTCGGGGACGCCAACTCGGTCGAGCCGACGGGAGCGAGCCGGCGGCGTGGCTACGAGCTCGTCGGCTTTTGGCGACCCACGTCCTGGCTGGCCTTGGACGCCATCTATACCGCTAGCCATGCTCGGTACGACAATGGAGACCGAATCCCGAACGCGTTCGAGAACGCGGCCTCGATCGGCGCCGCGGTTACAGCCGGATCATGGGAAGGAAGTCTGCGGCTGCGACATCTCGGGCCGTATCCGCTGATCGAGGATGACAGCGTTCGCGACCGTGGCAGTACGGTCGTGAACACGCGGGTCGCTTGGAAGCGCGGCAGGGTGGAACTGTACGGCGAGGTGCTGAACATGCTCGCTAGCCGCGACAAGGACATTGCCTATCTCTACGAGTCTTACCTCCCTAAAGTCGACACCCGGGGGCCGGTCGAAGGTAGGATCAGTCGAATAGTTGAGCCGCGAACGGTTAGAATTGGAATAAAGATTTATTTATAGAGAGCCAGTCGATTTAAGGAAAAAAGTGCTTTGGCTTGCGCCCAAGTTCTGCTTCGCCACGCAGGCGCTTGTGAGATAAAAGTTCATTTTAATCAGGGTTTGGTGGATTGCGGCCTGTCCGCTTTCGGACGTTGATCGCGAGAAACCGGACATTCGTTCATGCGGCGGCGAAGGGGGCTCGAACGCCCGCGCATGGTGGAGAGCGGCCTGTCCGGTTTCGGGCGACCCACCGGGGTAAGCTGCCGTTCGTTCAGCAGTGAGGGCAGGGGGCTCGAACGCCTACCGCTGGTGGAAGCACGAACCCGCTGCGCGGGAGGGGCGTGCGGGGCACGGTTGAGGTAATGTAACGAGCGTTGCGCGCCGGTTGAGCGCGGCAGGAGGCAGGCAGAGCATCGGGACTCCACCAGAAGGAGTCCTGCCATGACCACCCTCATTCCTGTTGCCGTCAGCCCGCTACGCCAGCGTCTCATCGACGAGATGGAGATACGGCGCTTCGGCCGCGAGACGCAACGCAACTACATCCGCGATGTCGGCCGGTTCGCGACGTTCCTGGGGCGCTCACCGGACACCGCAACGGCGGAGGACGTCCGGCGCTTCCAGATCGAGCAAGGCGAGCTGGATGTCCCGGCGTCGACCATGAACGCTATCGTGTCAACGCTGCGGTTCTTCTTCACGCAGACGCTCGACCGGCCGGACCTGGCGCGCAAGCTGGTCCGGATGCGGCATGAGCGCAAGCTGCCGGTGGTGCTGAGCCGGGACGAGGTAGCGCGGCTGCTCGACGCGACCACGTGCCTCAAGCATCAGGCGGCGCTGTCCGTCGCCTATGGTGCGGGACTGCGCGCGGCCGAGGTCGCCGCCCTCAAGGTCCGTGACATCGACAGCGAGCGCATGCTGCTCCGGGTCGAGCGCGGCAAGGGCGGTATCGCAACGCCATGGCGCCGACGGCCGCGAGCAACGGCACTTCCTGCAATCGGGTGGCGGCCGTCTCCTCGACCAGCGGCGACAACCTCGTTGCGATCGAGCGCAGCAGCTGCGAGCTTTCGCTCGACGTGTCGGGCGCCGGCGTCGGCCGCCGCGACTTCCGCGACCGCGGCGCGGATTGCTCTCAGGGCCCCTCCGCCGATCCGTCCGACATCGCGCCGGACCAGGGCGGCAACCTCATCGCGGGTCAGCGAGCAACGCATCGGGCGCGGACTAGCACACGCGCGGGCGCTGGCAGCCGGCTAACGGCACGCCGCCAGGAACTCCGCCATTTGGCTGCTCAGTACCGCGGCACCTTCCACCGCCTCGCGCTGGCGATCGGCCTCAAGGATCGAGGCGCACGGGGGCGACAGCGCTCGGTCGCCAGCGAAGTAGTTGGGCAGGGCAAAGGGTCCCTCTATGGTGTTCAGCCTGCTCATGGTCGGAACGTCCAGGAGCCCGCGGGTGGGGCGGGTGCGCGCGGCGTTGGTGTGGCCGGCGGCGCAACCCTCGAAGTAGATCATGTCGAACTGCGTGCCGTGGCGGACGCTCGGATAGGCGAGGTGCCCGAGCGCCGCCTCGTAGATCGCGTCCAGTGGCGGGAAGTTTGCCGCCGCCAGGGCATCGCGCAGCCAGCGATCGGTGTCGCCGTCGTAGCGCGGAGCGGCCGAGATCAGGACGACGAACAGGAAGCCAGGGTCTCGCCGGGCGACAAGCTGCTGCAGGCGCTCCATACCGCGCTCGTCGCGCAAGACGTCCGGAATCCTCACGTCGAGATCGAGGTCGGGCGCGAGGTTGAGGACGACGCCGGCAGCATGCGCGGCGATGCGGTACGCCGTCAGCGGATCGCCGTCGCCGCACCGGCTCGCGGCGAGATGGGCCGGCGCGGAATAGAGAGTCAGCGAAGGATCGTAGAAGGTCCGGGCCTGATCGCGGCCGAACGCGCTCAGACGCTCCTCATCGCCCTGCGCCTCCCGGAAGGCGATCAGCGCCGCGTGCTCCAGCTCGACGAACATCGCCCTGGTCTCGAACAGGGCCGCGGCCGTGATCGGCTGGCGTGAGACGAAGCGGTTCTGGTCGACGTCAGTGAACCGCAGGAAGTAGATGGGCTCAGCCGCGTCGGAGCGCCCGGCGTGATCGAACGCCAGCCCGACCGACGATTCCCAGCGCCATCGCGGCAGCCGCGGCGTCAGCCAGCGATAGTCGGGGTCATATTCGTGGAAATAGGCGCCTCGGTCGAACCGCCGCTCGGCGTCGCGAAGGGCCGCCATCCGCCATAGCTGACTGCTGTCGCCAGCCAGCTTGCTCTCCAGTCCGAAATGGGCGTCCGAGAGGCAGGTCAGCAGCTCGCGCCCGGCGACCGTGCCGACATGGTCGAGACCGTGCTGGAACTCGTGGACGAGGACGGGGAGGTGCGCCTCAAACCAGTCGCGCCGATAGGCCTCGTCGGCGCGCGCGGGATCGAACTCCTCCTCGATGTGGACAATGATCTCGCGCGGCGAGTAGGCCGCGCGAGCGGAGGTGTTCGGGAACAGGATGGACGAACGAATGGGCATGATCGACGATCAAGAAGAAGGCGGGCCGCCAACATGGGGTGTCAGCCGGCGATCTCCCAGTGCCGCGTGCCGCCGCCGGCGATCTCTCTAAGAAAGGCGCGCTGGGGCGGCGGCAGGTCGTTGACCAGCAGCTGCTGCATGTCGCCGAGCACCGGACGACAGCTCGCGACATAGCCGTGGCCGAGCAGCGTCAGGTCGACGTTGGTCACGTTGACCGTGTCGATCCCGTCGATCACCGCCACCGGCGGCGTGAAACCGATGCGGGCGGCGCCGTGGAACAGGCGCGAGCAGCGGATCGCCAGGTCCGCTGCGGACACGTACAAGGTGGTGCGCGTGCCGACCTCGCCGTAGGCGCCGGCGAGATCGCGGAACAGGTCGCTGTCGACGTCCGGAGCTGCGAGGATGATCTGACCGAAGGGCTTTGCCGCTCGATCCGCGGCCTTCCCGGCGATGCGGTTGACCGCGCGCAGCAGCCCGCGATTGCCCATGCTGTGGGCGACGAGATGGACCCGGGCGGCGGTGCTCCTGGTGGCGACATCGACGAGGAACTGCGTGATCGCCGCCTCGCTCGCCTCGATGGCAGCTTCGTCGATCGCGTAGGACAGGATCCGGCCGCGCGACGGCCAGCTGAAGAACGCCATTGGACCGGTAAGACCGAGATCGGCCCCGATCTGCGCGGCCCGGAGCGCGGCGCCATCGAAGCTGACATTGTAACCGTGCAGGAACACGACGGCATCGCCCGGACCGGCTTCGGCCCCGACGCGATCGACGAGGCTTGCCCAATAGTCATCGGGTTCTGCCGGATCGATGCTGTCGATGCTCAGCCGATCGTCACCGCGCGAGAGCCGCCGCCACCACGGCGAGCCGGTCGAGCCGATCTCGTGCGCCTGAGGGATGATAACGCCGCAGCGGCCAAGATGGGTCTCCGCGTCGCGCTCGGCGCCGTAGCCGACGACCTTGTCCTGCTGGACGATCGCGCGCCGGTTGGTGGCGTACCAAAGGTCGAAGATGCGCGACTGCGGCTGGGTCAGTCCGGGGATACCAGTGGTCATGCGACCGAGCCCGAAGGAGCGCTCATACCGCCCCGGCGCAGGCTCCCAGGTGGCGCGCAGGGTGCCGAGTTCGCGGAAGAGGTCGTCGCTGACCTCGGCCAGCGATGCGTCGATCCGGTCGAGCAGGTCCGCCGCGATGCCGGCGCTGCGTGCGTCCTCGGCGGTGTCTCGAAGCTCCGCCTCACCAGCCCGGATCAGCTCCACCAGCGCGTTGCGTCCCGCAGCCACTCGCGCCGCGACGTCCGCCGTCTCGGCTGCCGCGAGCGCGTCGTCCTCGGCAGGTTCGAGCCCGGTTGCGGCGGCCAGCAATGCGCGCGCCTCGCTCCAGCGCTCGAACAGCAGCTTCAGGTGATCGGTAGTGATCGCCCGCGCCGCCTCGTGGTAGCGACGAGCGAGCCGGTGCATGAGGTTGCACAGCGCGAGCCGCGCGGCCCCTTCGTCGATCACTGCGATGATCCCGCCGCGCATAAGTTGCGCTCGAGAAAGGTCTGCCTCGTCACTTTTCCTCCGCGTCTACACCACGTCCATGGTCCGCCATCGAACATAACGCCATCCCAACCGAACACCCCCGCCACTTTTCAATCTCCCGGCGTCACCGGTGCCGGAGCGGCAGAGGTCCGGTCGTACCCTGCCACCGGGTTGCGATCAGACGAGCCGGACAGTCCCACCGTCTCTCCCGAGCCGAACGACGCGGCCGCCGGCGCCATCGTCCCCTACGAGAACACGCTGCGCGTCGGTGGGTGGCGCGGGCGGTGTCGTTTCGCCCTCGATCAGCCGCTTGACCTCCTGGCGATCGATGCCGACGAAAGTCGGGTTCAGGTCGAGCCGCTCCAGCGTTTCCCGGTCGGATGGCGACAGGTCGGCCGGCGCCAGCTTCGATCCGCGTACCACGACTGCGCCGAGCAACGCTTCGCCGGCCGCGCCCTCTACGTCGTCCATCTCGAACACAGGCGCTTCGGCCAGAACCTCGCGACCGCGCCGCTGGCGACGGTTGCGGCTGGCGGGGAGCGGGTCGCGCGCCAGGCCAAGCAGCTGATCGGCCAGTTCTTGGTAGCCGAGCGGCGCGAGCAGGCGCGCAGCGTGGTAGCGGGCAACACCGAGCGCGAGCGCTGCGGCAGCCTCCGGGCTTTCACCGCCCTCGGCGACGGGATCGTGGACCCAGAGCATCGGCTGGGTGCGCGTCGGCGTCGCATATCCCCAGCGTGTGGCGATGGCGAAGCGCTTGAACGTCGCCGGTCGGCCGCCGACCGTGATCTCCGCCCGCAGCGCCTGCTTTCGCGCGCGCTCCAGCGCGGCGGCGGGGCTGCCCTGGTCATGGCAACCTTTCGCCTCGACGATGCCGAGACCCGCGCCGGCACCCCACGTCACCCAGTCGGGCAAGTCGCCCGACGGGAACCGCGGCGTACGCCGCAGGAGGCCATTCATGGCGCCGCTCAGCATCATTGGCGGCTTGGTGATGTGCACGAAGTGGGAGTAGCGCAGGTAGCGGGTGGCGTAGGCGCGGGCGACGAAGCGGCCGAACAGGCCCGAGACCGCGGTTTTTACCTCGCGGGCTTGGCCGAGCGGCGCGTGGAACAGGAAGTGGCTGCTGCCGGGATGGAGCAGCGCACTGAGCAGGCCCCAATTGCCGAGCGCCACGCCGGGGGTTTGCAGGACCTCGCGCAGCCCCGCGTCCTCGACCTCCTGCACCGTCAGGTCGACCGAGGTGCCGAGCGGGGAGGCGGAGGCGGGGGTGAACCGATGGGAGAACAGCGGCACGTGCTAGGCCTTTGCGGGGAAGCGACGATATCGCTTACCGGTCCATTGCCGATAGACGAAGTCGCCGACGATGGCGGCGTTGATCGCCTTGAGCGTGATCTTGAGCTTTTCTCGCTTGAGACCGTAATCGTAGAGGCGGTTGTAGAGGATCGACCAGGCGAGGCAGCTATCCGAGAAGTGGACGGAGTCCGCCGTCGACCCGAATACCCAGCCAAAGACGACGCCGGCGGCAGTCAGCGCCTTTGTCAGTGCTTTATCGCCGCCACCGCAGGTCGCCATAACCAGCGCTTTGTCCGCGCCTGCCGCGGGCCGGATCAGTTCCACAAACTCGGCCCAGGTCAGAAACCTTTCGTCGGTCAGGAACACCCCTTCGCTGTTGCCATGCGAGGAGAAGTGCAGGACCTCGTAGTCGCCGCGCGCCGCTTCCGCGATCGCCCTGCGCGCGAGCTTGCGGGTGAAGGCGACACGATACTCGGTCCTCGTCCCCAGGATGCGCAGGATCTCGTTGGCGGCGTGGCCGTCGAGCATGCGTTCGTAGAAGTCCTTCGGGTCCAAAGACTCGACGATATAGACGCTCTTGAGTTTGCTCATGAGCCTGGTTCTTCCCGCAATCGCCGCACGAGGCAATGTGCATCGAGCTATGCCGACTGGAATGATTGAGCGGGCGTCGGGACTGTCGCCGGCTCGATCTCCTGATCCGGAGACACCTCGACTAGCAGGAAGTGAAGTGTCCTGCCGTGGTAATGCGTGTCCGGGAGTTCCGCCCACCTGAATTCGTAGTCGTGAGCGAGCGTGATCGGCACATCGTAGGGGTCGTTGGTCCGATATTCGAGGCGCGTTCCGGCCCGGTAGTTCGCCCCGTGCCGGATATCGAAATCAGCCGTGTTCTTGGAGTAGCTCGCACGGGAGATGTAATGCTGATGGTCCGTGCCGACCAGCATGAAGGCGATGTCGGCCACATCCTTGCACCGTTCCAATCGCGCGATATCCTTGAAGACGTAGTAGCGGTTGTTCGGTTCGCGGTGGTTCGCTTCCTTGAAAAACTTGAGCTCAATCGCGCAGCGCGTCACCGTGCCGTCGGTCAAGGTCAGCTGAAACCAGATGTCGATCCGCCCGCGCTTTTCGCGACCGCCCCGAAGCGGCTTTTCCAGTTCGATCGAGAAGGTCTCGCGCTCGCTCACCAGATAAAGATCGGCGACCGTGGCGATGATGCGGCCGAGATGGAGCTGGAGCGTTGCCTCGCTCTCGCACACGATGCGCCCACCCCGGATCTGCTCGAACAGCCGGGGAATGGCGACATTGACGATCTCCCGGAGGCGGGCAGCGGACATCCCGCGAGCTGAACGGGCGGGTCCCCGACTGTCAACGGCAGCGGCGTGCTCGACATCGGCGCAGAGTACGCCATTATGAAGGTGTTGGGCGGGGCAGGCCACGGATTCTGATCGATGGCTGTTTACTTCATCTCGCAGGTCGAGAACGACCGCGTCTTCACGAAGATCGGGCGGGCGCGGAACATCGAGAAGCGCCGCCGCGACCTCCAGACCGGCAACCCCGTCGCGCTCGCAGTAGTGGGGTGGATCAACGCCGCGGATGATCACGCGCTGGAGCGCGCGCTGCACGCCCATTTCGCGACCCGCAGGCTCTCCGGCGAGTGGTTCGCGATTGAGCCTGCGGACGCGCTGCCGATGTTGTCGCGCGCCGGCGTCGATGGCTATGTCGCCAAGAACACCGATGCCTTCGAGATCACCGGCTACGACCGAGACGCGGTCCCTGAATATCTTGGCGTTTGGGAATGGGGCGATCTCGAACTCGAGGAATGCTGCCCGTTCTGCGGCTGCATGTGCGGCATGCACTTTCAGGAGGCGAGCTGGATGTACCATTGCATGGCGTGCGACGCGCTGACGGACTTCTCCGAGCTGGACCGCGAGCACCGCCATGGAGCGGAGCGGTGACCGCCGCGCCGCCGCTGACCTTCACCACGCTCCTCGACAGCGCCGGGCTTGCCCGCCGCGACGTGCGGCTGCTGCGCCACAAGGACGGACGCTACCCCGGCTTCCCATCGCTCT
The DNA here is from genome assembly GCA_024072375.1 of Sphingomonadaceae bacterium OTU29LAMAA1. NCBI lineage: Bacteria > Pseudomonadati > Pseudomonadota > Alphaproteobacteria > Sphingomonadales > Sphingomonadaceae > Sphingomonadaceae bacterium OTU29LAMAA1. The sequence continues at coordinate 1,619,371 of CP099617.1, read as the reverse complement.
ACGCGCTGTGGCGCGACCAGCGCCCCCGCTTCGATGCCTATCAGGAAACGCAGGCGTTCGGCGACGAGCCGGACCTCCGCGCGCCGATTTGGGCCTCGTTCGTCGGCCTGCCTGGCAGCACCGAGACGCTGTTCGTGGGAATGTACAGCGCCGAGCTGGTCGGACCGTTGCCCGAGGAACGACCGCATCCGATCACCGGCCGGCCCGAGCCGGCCGGCAGCTGCAATCTCTATTGCCTCGCGCCCATGCCGGCGCTGGCGGACTATGTAGGCCGCCTCTGAATCGCCTGGGGCGGCGGTTACCGGCAATGGGTGCAGCGGGTCGACGGCGCGCGCGCGGGCAAGCCGGTCGTCGAGCTGCGGCGCAGCTTCAGCGAGGATGAATTCCCAGGCTTCGACGCGCTCATCCTCAACCGCGCCGAGATCGAGACGATCCCGGCCGGCTGGCGGGCGGCCCTCGCCGCAAACCGCGGCATCTATCTGCTGACGTGCCCGCGCACGCGTGAGCAATATGTCGGGATGGGGTCGGGCGGCGGTGGCTTCCTCGCGCGCTGGCGTGACTATTTCGTCACTGGCCATGGCGGCAACGTCGCGCTCAAGAGCCGCGAGGCGAGCGACTACCGGGTCTAGGTTCTGGAGACGGTCGGCTCGGCCGCAGCTGACACCGAGCTGATGGCGCTCGAAGCGCGCTGGAAGGATAAGCTCCAGAGCCGCGAGATGGGGCTTAATCGCAACTAGGCGGCGTCACGTGCATCCTCCGGCACCGCTGGTGCCGACCCGACCGGAAGCGGGCCGAAGAGGATCTCCAGGATGGCGTCGATCCCGTCCACTCGGCGGAAGTAACGCGTCGGCACTTTGCTGTGGTTCCTGCGCGGTGGCCGATCGCCGGCCTTGTTTCGGCCGTTGCGCTTCGGGTTCTTGAATCCCAGGAGATCGGGGAGGGGCTCGCCGGGCCCGCCGCCAAACCACCAGAATGGACCGATCGCGAGGTCGAGCGTCACGCAGATCCAGATCACGCAGCCACTTGGCTTCTCGGCCAGTGCGCGACCGACCGACACCGGCGCAGGCTTGTCCCGCACGCCGGTCTTGAACTGGATGTGGCGATCCACCGCCCCACGCCGCATGACCAGATCGTAACCGTGGGCATCAAATTCGGAGCGCAGCACCTCGACGTCGGTGATGCCGCGCCGCCATAACGCGCGAAGCGCCTCGCCGACGAACACATGCTCGACGATCCGCTCGCGGAGGGTCGAGTGGGTGGAATGCAGCTCGATATTGGCCAAGGCGCGATCCTAGCCCGCCGCGCCGGATGCCGCTGCCCGATCGAGCCAGAAATCGCAGCTGAAATTGTCGAGAAAGCGGCTTCGCATGCCGGGCTGCGCTTCGAACCTCTCGGGGATCGCGGCGCCATCGCCGCCCTTTTGAAAAAACTCCCGCACGGCGCCGAGCGCCCGCGACCGGAGATCCTCCCAGCGGCGGTAGAGCTCGTCCTGGCGCTCCTCATCCTGCTTCGCCGCGCTCGGCTTCCGCTTCGGCACCGGCTTCTCATAATCGGGGCGCAGCTGGACGTCATGGGCGAAGGTGATGCTGCCGAACCGCCAGGAGTCCGAGGCGGTGTCGCGCCATTGGAAGCCGACCCGTACCTCGATCCGCTCACGCAGGCGGTGGGGCGGCGGAATTAGGTCGTCGATGCGGAAGCGCTCGAGCTCCTTGTCCTCTGTCGCCATCCGGTCCTGCATCTCGCGGAGCGCGCGGACGAGTTCGCTCCCGGCGCTGCTCGCGCGCGCGCGCGTATCGCTCCGCTTCTGCGCCGATTTTGCCTTGGCGTAGTTGTCGAGGTCGCGTTCGAACCGCCGCAGTCGCTCGGCGACATAGACACCGCAGCTTGCAAGTCGGAGCTCGCGGAGCGCGCTTGAGCGGGTGGTCCATACCGCCTCGTCAACCAGCTCGCGCAGCGTATTGGAGTTGATCGACGCAAGTGCGGACCGTTCGTGCTCGCTGAGGTAGAGGCTCATCGCTCTGCTTCCAGTTCATCACGCCACCCGGTCGTAGGTAGCCCTCGCCGGCACGTCCACGGTCGTCTCCTGATCTCCGTCTCCTTCATCGATCCGTCCCTTCGATCCGCGAGTTGAGCGCCGCCACATAGTCGGGGATCTCATACTCTATCAGGTCGTCATTCCGATCGAGAAGCTTTGCGAGCCGCGTGAGGTAGCCTGGGTCGCTCTTTCGCCCACCGCCGCTCAGCAGGGCGTTGATCAAGTAAGCGCGGAGAGCCGACCGATCCCCCTCGTCGGGGTGCAATTCCTTGATCGTCCGGATCGCGACATCGTGGAGCGTTTGGATCACCCCGTCGTCCACCTTCTGCGACATGACCGCTACCGCGAGCACGCGTCCCAGCGCCTGGGCCGCAGCGAAGGGTATGGTGGCCGGGTAATCTGGTCGGTCGGGGACTCCGCGGTGCACTGCACCTTCGGGAAGGTGCCGCAGCATGCCGACCCAAGCAGTCAGGTGGCTCACCAGCTCGTAGAGCAGGCGGGCGGCGCGGCTCGGGAACTCGGCAGTCCGGTCTATGCCGGCAGCGCTCGAATCGTAGCCGCGCTCGAGCATCTCGCCGAAGGAGGTGAAGTAGTAGAGCCACATGTGGTAGCCGACACCTTGCTTGGCGGCCGAACTGACCATGATGTCGAAGAAGAACATGCCGACGTAGGTCGGGTCGCGCATCTGATCCCGCTCGAACCAATCGGGCCGGCCATTGAGCCAAACCCAATAATCGGGCCGCTCGTCTCCGCTGAGCAGGCGCTTCAGATAGTCGCCCACGCCCTGCCACGCCGACAACTCCTCAGCGACCTTGGCATCGGCGAACAGGAAGTGGAGGATACGATTGCGGGCAGGAAGATGGTAGCCGACCAACCCGTCGGAATGGTCGTTGGTGGCGACCTCTTGATAGAGAGCACTGCCCGGCCGACGCATCAGCTCGCCAAGGAAACGCTCGAGAAAGTCAGCGCCGCCATAGACCTGCTCGCGGACCAAGCCGAGTGCGAAGTATGGTCTGCGAGACACAATATAGTCGAACAGCTGGGGCGAGCTCATCAACAGCTGAAAAAGGTCACCGGCGGCACGTTCGCCCCGGCGCCCGGCCGGAACGAAGCGCGCCAGCCACCGCACCGGCACTGCCGCCCAATCAGGCCAGTTCTCGCCGCTGTGGCGGCGTGGGCCCGACCGGCGCAGATAGCGCCGGAACGAGTGCTCCGGCGTCGGCCCGAACTCCTCGAGCCAATCGCGCATCCTTTGCCGGAAACACTTCCGTCGGCTGGCGCGCGCCAGAAGGCCGATCTGCGGCTCCACCAGCTTCAACGCGTCGCCATATTGTTCCTCGTCAATCAGCGCGGTCGCGACCTCCGTGAACGCCGGCACGCTCGACAGGGTGGGTTTGACGACAGCTTGAATGGTCACCGCCCCGAACAGCCACGCAAAGGCGAGCAGGAAGGCGAACTTGCGCGCCACTTCCGTTTCCGCGCCGCCGAGGATTAAGACGGAGCAGATATCGCCAAGCACGACCGGGCACGCCGGGGGCGACCAGTCGTAGAGCTCGAACCCGAGGATCAGCACCAGCACGGGCAGAGCTAGCAACAGCTGAGGTCGCCAGGTCAGTGACACGCGCTGCCGCTGAACGGGGGACAGAACGGCATAGATCGCCGCCGCGAGCGCGAGGACCGTGAGAAATCCGTCGAGCGTCATAGCGAGACCGACGAGTCGCTGTGCGCGGCCGCCCGTGGCGTACGAACCCGGGTCGGGTCCGTTTTCCGATCGGCTCGATCATGATCGATGCCGGTCAAGGTCTTCGCTGACAAGGGAGGAGAGGGCGGCATCATTCGTCCTGCTAGGTGTCATGGATCGGCCCAGACCCGCGCGGATGCACGAGCTCGGCGAACATGGAAGGCATCGGGCGGAGCCCGTCGTCGGTCGACCAATCGCCGCCGTTCTCGTAGTTTGCCCAGAAGGCGACCAGCGGGCGGGCGCGCACCCACAGCAGCACGTAACGGCCGTCCTTCAGCTCGACCGGCAGCTCGGCGATCGGCCGCCACGCGCCATGCGCGCCGGCCGCCCTCACGTCGCCGCTCACAGAAAGCCTTTGGCCGCATACTTATGAAACTGCTCGTGGTCGCACGCACACTCGCCGACTTTTTCGAGCGAAGCGTGGCGGCTATGCTCGCGCATCTCGAACAGGTTGGCGTTCTGCCAGCCTGCCTGGATCAGGAATCCCGCCCGCAGACTGTGCCCGGGACTGTCCTTTCTGACCCGATCGCTAGTCATCGCGGCCAGCTTCGAGCGTCGGAACGCGCCGGCCATACCGATAGCAAGTATCGCGCGATGTCACTGGTCAGCAGCCACCGACGATCGCCACCGTCCTGGAGACATAACTGCGAACCTCGTCCTCGACGTAGGGCGCGTTTGGATCGTGATGGAACGGCGCCGTGTAGGCGTTTATGTCGTCGAGCTCGGCATAGTGCGGCGTCATCGGATGCTGCGGATCGGCGCGGATGATCGCGAGCATATCGCCCAGCCATTTGCCCTCGAGGATCTGGTTGGGGAAGCGGTAGCGGATATACTGTTCGAGCAAGGGCCGCATGACCGTTCGCATCTCGCGAGCCTCGCCGGAGCGGCCGTCGGCGAACTCCTGCAGCCGCATATGGTCCAGCAGATATCCTTCCTTGACCTCCCGCTCGAGGTCCCAGGGCTCAATCGACGATCCCGTCGCCGTGCTCGAAATCTGCATGGTTACGCATTGCGCGTCGCGGATCAGACCATGCACCGTGTCCAGGAAGAACTTGTCGTGACTCAGCACCAGCGTCTGCGCGGCCCGGCCGCCGCTACGGACGATCTCCTTCGCCGTCATCGCGCGGCGAAAATCGTCTAGGCTGGTGAAGGGATCGTCGAAGATGACGAGCTTGCGGGTGAGGTCCGCGTCGCGCTTCAGCTGCGCCAGGAAGAACGCGAAGGCGAAGGTGTTCTTGTCGCCAGCGCTCATCGTCGTGTCGAACCCAGGCTCGTCGGCGCTCGCCTTCGTCACGTCAATGTCGCTGTTGTCGAACCGCAGGCAGAAGATGGACTGCGGCGCCTTGCCGACATAGCTCTTCTTACAGTCGGCAAGCCGGAACCCAGCACCGAAGCTCGTCAGATATGAATTGATGTCGGCTTCGTAGGCGCCAAATATCGAGGCGTCGTAGGCGTCCAGCGCTTTCTTCTTGTCGTCCTTCGCGTCGACCAGCGTCTGCTTGTCGGCGGTGAGCTGGAGATACTCTGCGGCGAGCGTCACGACCGGCTCTGAATGCCGCTTCTCGACGGCACGTGCCGCCGCCAGCTCTGCTTCGATGTCGGCCTTGTCACCGGCCGCGCTGCCATTCTTCACCGCCTGAATCAGTCCGTTGGCGTCATCGATGCGTGCAGAGGCGCTCGCGAGCTCGGCAGACGTCGCCGACCAATTGGCGGCCGCGGTGATGAAGGCGGTGGAAGTTTCCACTGTCTCCAGCAGCGCATTGTTCTTCTCTGCCAACAGCGCCTTTGCGGCAACGAACAAGGCTTCCACCTCGGCGACGATCCGTTCCGCTGCGGCGGGCGGCGCGTAACCGTGATCGCTATAGTCGAGCCAGAATTGCGCGTCGGCAGCGGCCGTCGTGAAGCCCTGTTCGGCCCGCAACGCCGCCGTCCCGGACAGCGCGTGGTTGAGGGCGCGGCTCATGTCGGCAACCGCCTTCCTATGGTCGGCGTAGGCTTTGCTGAAGAACCCCCGATAGGCATCGATCAGGCCGTTGCCAGCAAGTGGCGCCTCGCAAAACGGGCAGGTGCCGTCGGCCGCATGATCAAGGCCTTGGCTGAGCCAGGCCTCACCATGCTCGTCGAAATGGTGCCGCGCGAGTTGCGCCTGGACCTGCGCCGCAGCGTCGGCCGCCACGCCTTCGGCAGTCTTGCCGAGGAGGTCAACGAAGCCCTCGGGCAGAACCGGAAGCGGCGGAAGGCTGAGCAGCTTGCGGGATGCGATCACGCCGGCGTCGTTGACCGCTCTCAGCCGCCGTTCCGCATCCGCGATCTTGTCGGAGTTGGCTGGGTCGGCAGCGATCTTGAGGAAGGGATCAAGCCGGACACCGCTCGGTAGGTGCTGCTCCAGCACCTTTTTCGCCGTCGCGAGCTCGCCTTGCTTTGCGGTCGCCAGCTGATCGAGACGGTCAACCTCCTCGGCGAGCGCCACACCCGCAGGGCCGACCACGATCCGGTAGAAGTTGCGTCGGTGTTCGACATCGATCTGGTCACCGCCGTGGACGTTCTCGGCGACGAACTGATGGTCGAAGATGTGCAAGTCGGGGTTGGCGGCGGACCAAGCGCCGGTGGCGAAGCGCACCTGCCCGCTGTCGAGCAGCAGCCCGATCTCGGGATCGCTGGTCGCCTGAAACGTCCGGCGTCGCATGACGGGGGTTGGGTCGTTTGTCTGGAGAGAGCGCAGGATCGCGCACAAAGTCGATTTTCCGCGGCCGTTGCCGCCGTAGATCAGCGTGAACCGCTCGTACATGCCACCGGCGACACGTGCCGCCTTGAAGCGGCCAACGTTCCGGATGCCTGTTACCTTCTTGAGAAACATGTCTCCCCCCTCGATCGGCCGCGTCGTCTTCGTGTTTTCGCGGGCGCTCTCATCACCTTAACGCGGGCCGTGCGCCAAGGCGATGGCCGCGCTCACTGTCTAGCGGGGAAGATCGATCCGCGTGGCGGGAAGGAGGCCGCCTATGAAGGCGACATCTTCGCGCGTAGCGCGCCGTTCGCGCAGCTCAGTGACACCAACCTAGCGCGCTTCTTCGGACCGCTCGCGCCTACGGATGCCGTGGAACTCTTCGCCAGCCGATGAACAAACGTCCGGTTTCAGGAAGCGCGGATCGAGCCGTGGGTGACCGCATCTGGGTCGATCAGGACGAGGGTTGGCTACAAAGCAGCCTTTGGGGAGCTGGCATAACGACGCATTCGAAGAGCATCTTGGCCACGCCTCAAGACGACCACGTCGCTCGTCGTCACAATCGGCTTCCGAGCACGTTCTTCACAGATGCCGGCTTCAGTGGCCTTCAACTTTCGGTAGAGAAAATGCGCTAAGGCATGGATTGTCAAAGAAATACAACTGCCCTCAAGCGCGAAGACCTCATGACCGATAACCCAATTGCCACCGTTGGCCTAGCGGATCCTTCTCCGACGCACGATCGCTCGATTCAACGCCTCTTCGACGACACTCGCAAGCGTCTGGTGGAAACGGGGACCCGCAATCGCCTCGTGCACGTCAACCGATCTAACACCAAGGGCAACGTCCTCAACGTCGTCAACGAGCGATCCGACGACGTGTTCTCCCTTCTGTGCAGCGGAAAGACAATGCGGTTCCGCGCCCTGGGACGGGACCGGCACGAGGCGGACGGTCTGGTTCTGGCAGAGGAAGCTGAAGAGGCGATCGGTCCTGAACGGTACGTCGACAACCAGCTGGAGACACGGCTCGGGCCGGACGCGCTCGCCAAGAAGCTGCTGAAGATCGCTCGCGAGGCGAAGACCGCGGAAGAGGAGCAGGGCATCAATGTCCTTTATCTCGCACTCGGCTTTGCAACCTGGTTCGAGGAGAAGGATTCCGCCGTACCTCGCGAGGCGCCTCTTGTGCTTCTTCCGGTCGAACTGGTGCGCGATCAGCGCCGGTCGACCTACGACCTCAGGATCCGGCCCGAGGACATGATGACGAACCTGCCGCTGCAGCAGCGGTGGCAGGATGATTTCGGCATCCGACTACCTGATCTCGACGATAACGGCGACGGCTGGCGTCCCGGCGCCTACCACGCTCAGGTCGAGACCATCGTCGCGGAACGTCGTGGATGGAAGGTCGATCGCGACGCGATCCAGCTCGGGTTCTTCTCCTTCTCCAAGCTCCTCATGTACCGCGACCTCGCCATCGAGACATGGCCGGAACATGCGCTTGAGGCGCACGAATTGACGCGCGGCCTTCTGTTCGAGGGCTTCCCGCATGAGCCGCCGCTATTCGGGCCGGAGGACCGGCTCGACGTGGTCCTGCCGCCCGAGCGGCTCTTCCACGTCGTCGATGCGGATGCGAGCCAGGCCAAGGTCATCGAGGAGGCGAGGGCTGGACGCAATCTCGTCGTCCAGGGACCGCCCGGCACAGGCAAGAGCCAGACCATCACGAACATCATCGCCGCCGCAGCCAAGGAGGGCAAGACGGTCCTGTTCGTCGCCGAGAAGATGGCGGCACTTTCGGTCGTGCACGACAGGCTGGTGAAGGTCGGCCTGAGGGATCTCACTCTGGAGCTCCACTCGAAGACGGCGAACAAGAAGGCGGTCCTGGGCGAACTAGGCCGCACGCTCTCGGTCGGTCAGGCGATCCCTTCCGTACCCCCGGCTCCCGAAGCGCTTCGCGGCGCGCGGGATCGGCTGAACGCGCTGTCGGAGGCATTGCACGCCCCTATCGGTGCAAGCGGAGAGACCCCGTTCAGCGTACTCGGCCGTCAGGCGCGCTACCTCGGCATGGGTGCACCGATGCCGACGCTGGACGGGGGAGCGGTCGGCGCGATGACGCGGGAGGAGGAGACCGCCGCCTGCGAGCTCGTGGCTCGCTACGGTGCACTGATCGAGGCAGCCGGGTCTGAGGAAGGTCACCCGTTCTTCGGGGTTGGTACGATCGACCTGCAGCCGGTCGCGGTGAACCGGCTCGGGAGCGAACTCGCTGCGGCGGCGGCGGACGCCCAGCGGCTCAGATCCGCTCTGGACCGCCCCATGGCACGAGCAGGGCTCGACATCCCGCGCTCCCTGTCAGCCGTCGTCCCGGTCCGCGATCTGCTTACCCGCCTCGCCGGGTTCGACCCGAGGGACACCGAGCTCGCGCGACGGCTCTTCGCAGTGGCGGATCCTGGACGGCTGCGGGAGGGGCTTGAAGGCGGCGCCACATGGCGCGCCGCGCGCGACGCTGCGGAAGGCACCTTCCTCGAAACGGCCTTCGAAACCGACGTCTCGGGGCTGCGGGCACCGCTAGTCGCCGGATCGGCGTCTTTCTTCGCCCGCTGGGGTGGCGCCTACCGCGCTGCCGGCCGATCGATCGGCGGCCTCCTTCGCGATCCGCTGCCCAGGACTGCCGACGAGAGGCTGGCGGTTCTGGACCGCCTGCTCGAGATTCAGAGGCTTCGGCGTTCTTGGAGCGAGGACGAAGGCTGGCTCGCCAGCGCTCTTGGCGAGGCATGGCGGGGGGAGCGCACCGATTTCGATCGGATTTCCCGCGTGGCGCGCTGGTGCGACGAGGCCGCACGCAACGTCCTTTCCGTCGGCCACGATCGACTTATAGGCCTGGCCGCTGAGGCGGACGCGCGTGCTGCCGACGCCGCCAGTCTGGACTCCGAGGCACCAGAGGCGGAGAGGCGTATCCGGGACGTCGTCGGTACGCTGCGCCTAGATGGTCGGCGTCTTGGCGGCGGGTACGCCGACGCTGATCTTGCACGCATTGCGGCCACCTTCACCGACATGGGGTCCGCTATTCACCGTTACGGGGAATGGTCGGCTCTTCATCAGGCGCGTGCCTCGCTGGAGCGCACGGGTCTCGCGGATCTTGCGGCCAGATTGGCAACCGGCGAGCTCGACGCCAGCGCTGCCGCCATCGAGCTTAGATTCGCTCGCGCGGAGGCTCTGTGGAACGCCGCGCTCGCCACCAATCCGGCGCTCAAGGACGTAGCGAACCTCGACCGTCACGCCCTCGTCGACGACTTCGTGCGCCTCGAGCGGGCAAGGCTGAAGGAGAACGTGGTCGACATCCTGGCGGGTCATCTCGGCCAGCTTCCTCAGGGTGCGCAGGGAGAGATGAAGGTGCTGCGCGGGGAGATCGGCAAGAAGCAGCAGCATATCTCGCTGCGTAAGCTCTTCCTGAGCGCACCGACGGCCATCCAGCGCATCAAGCCTGTGCTGCTGATGAGTCCCATATCGGTCGCGCAGTTCCTGACACCCGGCGTCGTCAGCTTCGACCTCCTGGTGATCGACGAGGCGAGCCAGGTGCGGCCTGAGGATGCTCTCGGCGCCATCGCCCGAGCCCGCCAGATCGTCGTGGTCGGAGACAAGAAGCAGCTCCCGCCCTCGTCTTTCTTCGACAGGCTGCTCGCGGACGGGGGAGGCGAAAGCGATTCCCTCGACGAGGAGGACGAGCCGATCGAGGATCTGCTCGGTAACGCCGCCGCACTCGGCGCGTCAGAAAGCGTGCTGACGCTTTGCGAGGCGCGAGGCCTGCCGAACCGCATGCTGCAATGGCACTACCGTTCGCGTGACCCGTCCCTGATGAGGGTGTCCAACGCAGAATTCTACGAGGGGGGCCTCGTGCTCCCGCCTTCCCCCCTGGAGAAGGATCCGGCCTACGGCCTGATCTTCACGCAGGTCGACGGGGCCTACGACCGGGGCGGCCGGCGCGACAATCGCCTGGAAGGGCAGGCGCTCGTCTCGCGCGTCGTTCAGCATGCCCGGTCCACGCCCGATCTCTCCCTCGGTATCGTCACCTTCAGCCATGCCCAGAAGAACACGATCAACGAACTTCTCGAACTCGCCCGGCGGGAGGATACCTCGCTGGACGCGTTCCTCCGCGAAGGCCGTTCCGAAGACCTGTTCGTCAAGAACATCGAGAACGTGCAGGGAGACGAGCGCGACGTCATCCTCATCAGCGTCGGCTACGGCCCGACGCAGCCCGGAGGCGTCATGTCGGGCGCCAGCTTCGGCCCCGTTAACGGCGAGGGGGGCGAACGCCGGCTCAACGTGCTTTTCACCAGGGCGCGGCTGCGCTGCGAGGTGTTCGCCTCGTTCGATCCCGGCCAGCTCGACGTCAGTCGCGCGAGCCAGCCCGGACCGCGTATCCTGAAGCGCTTCCTGGACTACGCTAAGTCCGGCGGGCTGGAACAGCCGACAGCCACCGGCGAGGCGCCCGACACGCCGTTCGAAGAGGACGTCGCGGAGATCATTCGCAGCCTCGGATACCTTGCCGACCCCCAGGTGGGTTCGGCCGGCTTCCGCATCGACATCGGCGTGCGTCACCCCGACCGGCCCGGCAGCTACCTTCTCGCCGTCGAGTGCGATGGCGCAACGTATCACTCGGCGCTGTGGGCGCGCGAGCGGGATCGCCTGCGTCAGGACGTCCTGGAACACCTCGGATGGCGCTTTCACCGGATCTGGAGCACGGACTGGTTCTACGATCGCCACAGACAGATCGAACGTCTGCGTGCCGCTCTCGAAACTGCACGGGGGCAGGAAGGAGGCGCGATGAGGATCGCAGGTGCCAACGTCGGCCGTCCGGCAGAAGATGCTCCGGTCGAGCAGGGGCCTATCCTGTTCGATGCCGTCACGCGCGTCATGCCATCATACGTCCGAGCGCAGGTGCAGGCCGGCTCGGATATGGAGCCGCACGAAGCGCCCGTCCGTATCCTCGTCCCACTGGTGCGTGAGATAGTAGCTGTCGAGGGACCGTTGCATGTCGACGAGGTTGCCCGAAGGCTCGCCTCGGCTTTCGGCAAGAAGAGCGCCGGACGACGGGTGCTTGCAGCGGCACGTCAGGCGCTTGTCGCGGCGAAGAGGGAAGATAGCGATCTGCAGTCGGACAGAGAGGACTTCTGGTTCACCGGCCTGCAGTCGGCAGCTCCGCCTGTGCGCGACCGCTCGGCGGAGAGTGGCGCCACGGCGAAGGCTGACGCCATCTCGATGCTTGAGATCCGAGCCGCCGTCAGAACGGTACGCGAGGACAATCCGGGCGGGGACGACGGCGATGTCGTTCGAGCGGCAGCGCGTCTACTCGGTTTCCGCCGTCTAGGCTCCGATCTGCAGGCCCGCATCGCACAGGGTCTCGATTGATGCGGATACAGGATCTCAAACATCTCTCCCGGAAAAGGTCATGACGTTTGTCATGAAATAAAAGTAACCACGGCCGGTGCGTCTTTATTATTAAGCTGGCGGCCAAGTTGGGAGGTGGCATAGAAGGTCGGCCGTCGGTTCTATCGTTATGAGTCCGACTTTGTGCGGCACCTCGTGCTTTGGCCTGATCCTATCAGGTCAATCACGCGGCTCCTATACTGGCTTTGCTTAAACCGAGTAGTCGTTTGATTCGTCGGCAAGTTTATCCTCCGAGGGTCTGGCGCTTAACCTCCACCGATGTGACGACGGCACCGTCGTTCAGCAAGGTCACAGTGACGAAGGTCTCCGGAGTGGAGTAGAGGAACTCGACGCGGCCCGCCTTGCTGGTGCGGACGTACCAGGCGCCCGCCTGCTCGAGCGCCGCTCGGGCCTGTCCGATCGTCACGCCCGGGCCGGCGATGCGCTCGACGAGCTTCTGCTCCGCGTCCCGGATGCCATCCTCTCCGACGACATGCTCGATCTCGAAGAACGATGCCGGTTCTCTGGCCGCCGAAATCGGCGTACCCAGCGCCAGGCTCCATCCCGCTGCCGCCAGGACCATGAACGTCGAACCCATGCCCATCGTACTTCTCCTCGGATGGACGGCGGCTGCCGGCCATGATCAGGATGTGAGTCGAAGCGTGGTCGGGACCCATGGCCGCACGGCGCATGCTCGTGTCCCGGGGGATCACTTCCGAGAGCGGGTGATGCGCATCTTCAGAGCGCCTCGCCACCGATGCGGAGCGCTCCCGGCCTGACGCCGTATCTGCGCAGTACCGCCCTGCTGAGAGCTCCTTCGGAGGCGTAACCGACGTCGGCGGCGATCCGCGCGATCGGGTCGTTCGTGCCGGCGAGGCGCTGACGCGCGACAGCGAGCCTGAGGTCGGCCAAGAACGCCATCGGAGCGGCACTGCCCAGACGCCTGAAGCTGCGCACCAGGGTGGCGCGCGACATCGCGGCTATGTCGGCCATCTCGTCGAGGGCCCACTCGCGCGCGAGGTCCCCGAGGATGGCGAGGACCACGCGAGCCGTGCCGCGCTCGCGCAGCAGCGACAGCGTCCCGTCGCCACCGTGGTGTGCGCCCAGATGATCGCGAAGCATCATCACGAACAGCGCGCGGGCGAAATCTGCTGCGATCACCTCCGACCCCGGCATACCGGAGTCCAGCTCGTCCCGGATGTCGGTCAGCAGCCGGCGAAACCGATCCATGAGCGGCTCGCCGGCTGTACGAATGACGATCTCGTCCGGAAGGACCGCGAGCAGGGGATTGCCGTCGCTGCCCTCGAACTGGAGGCGGCCGCAGAGCAGCTCGGTCTCGACCCCGGGGCCGGAGGTGCTCTTCGCGCGCACGCCGTTGCGGTAGTCGACCGCGATCGGACGCAGCACGCCCCTGACCGCACTTCGGACCACGTGGCTGTCTCCATGCGGCAGCAGCAGGATGTCGCCCGCGGCAAGCGTCAGTTCGCCAAGGCCCGGCCTTTCCAGGATGCAGGCGCCGCGGGTGACGATGTGGAACTGCGCCCAGCCGCTCCCGGACGGCTCGTGCTCGGCGGCCCAGCTGCCGCCGAACCTGCAGAAGTCCTCGATCACGGGGCGCACGCGCAGCAGCGGCACCATGACCCTGAGGAGTTCCGACATCTCTTCGGGCATCACGCAGTCCTTTGATCCGCGGGGCCATGCGGCTGCGCCGCCTGGCCATCCTCCTGCTGCGTATCGGGGACCAGATTACGTCCATCAACTGAACGAAGGGATGTAAAGATGTCGATGCTGGACTGGAACGCCTACCGCGGTCAGGTCGTCGCCGGAGTGGGCGAGATCGCGAAGCTCAGCCCCGATACGGTGAAGGGCTACGCCACCCTGGGTGGCGCCGGCGCCAAGACGGGCCACCTGGACGCGAAGACCCGCGAGCTGATCGCTCTGGCGGTCGCGATCTCGCTGCGCTGCGACGGCTGTATCACCGTCCATGCCGCCGAGGCCAAGAAGCTCGGCGTCACGCAGGAGGAGCTTGCAGAGGCACTCGGCGTGGCCACCTCGATCAACGCAGGCGCGGCACTCGTCTTCTCGACCCGCACTCTCGACGCCTTCAAGGCAGCCTGAAGGGAACCTCAGTCATGAACCAGGTCATTCACGCAGGCCTTTCGGCCGTTGCATCGCCGCGTTCGGGCCGGATCGGCATCGGCGCCATGAAGATAGCGGTCGCGGTCATATTCCTCTGGATCGGCGCCTTGAAATTCGTCCCCTACGAGGCAGACAGCATCACCCCGTTCGTCGCCAACAGCCCAGTGATGTCGTTCTTCTACGAGCACCCGACCGAGTACAAGGCGCACCTGACTCACGAGGGCGAGCTCAAGCCCGCGGAGCGGGTCTGGCAGACCGCCAACAACACCTACGGCTTCTCGACCGGACTCGGCACGCTCGAGCTGGTTATCGGCGGGCTGACCCTGGCAGGCCTCGTGTCCCGCAGGGTCGGGATCGTCGGGGCGGCACTGGCCTTCGCCACCCCGTTCGTCACGCTGTCCTTCCTCGTGACGACGCCCGAGGCCTGGGTCGGCGCCATGGGAGATGCTCAGCACGGATTTCCGTACCTGTCCGGGGCCGGGCGGCTGGTGCTGAAGGACGTCGCGCTGCTCGCAGGAGCCTGGCTGATCATGGTGGACAGCGCCCGCGCCATCCTCACCGAGCGGCGCCCCGTGCGCCGGCACCGGTCAGATGACACGCTTCGAGACCTGGTGGATGCGCTCGGAGCCTGACGGTCGTAAGTCCGGAAGCCGGTCCGTCCTCGCACGGAACAGCCCGACCTCCGGCTCCCTGAGCCGTCAGGGGTGTCTGCCCACCTGGCCGCGCCCCCGTCGCGGCAGCACGTGCGGCTTAGGCCCTGTCGCTCCCGCGTCACGATCGCTACGCCAGTCGGCGGAGCTGCGTACCAGGACGTGGCTTCTGACGGCGGGGGACGGGATGGATCCGGGATTGGCGAAGGTGCGCGACGTCTTCGCGATCGGCTCGGGTGCTCTGGCGGCCTTCGACTATCTGATCGCGCATGCGGGTGCGGCGGGGTTCCGACTGGTCCCCTACGACAGCGCGGTCAGATCGGTGGAGCTGCAGTGGCCCGACAGGCAGCGTAATCCATTCTCCGTCCAGGCACGCCCAGGCCACGTCAACTTCTACCTGCGGGGACCCGTGCTGGCCGAGCTTCCCCGGCTCTTCGCAGCTGCGACCGAGCGCTTCGGGGAAGTGAAGCCGAATGGGAGAGGAGAGTATCGCAGACGGCTCTTCAGCCATGCGGAGGCGGCCGAGATGCTGCGCTTTCTACGTGAGCAGGGCGCATGGCCCTCTCAGCGCCACGATCAGCGCTTCCTGGCCGAGACGTTCGCAGCCCTGAACGGCGAGCATCTGCTTCGGGCGGCGCGACGGCTCGTAGACGGCGATACCGATCATCCGTTCGCGGAGTCCACGACCTACGACGTCCTGTTCGACGGCCGCCGTCTCCCCCCGAAGGCGGTGTTCGGCCTTGCAGCCGCCGAGGCCCTCGGGTTTCCAGTCGGCCCCGAGAACTTCCGCGGCGGCGACGGGACGCCGGCGTTCCGAATTCTTCGGCATCATGGCTACCCCGTCGTCGCCAAGCACGACGCAGAGCCTCTGACCGCGTTTCCGGGCAGCGACGAGGACCGGGCGTGGGCCGAAGGTCGGCCACGGCTCGTCCAGCACCTGCGGCGCGAACGAGGAGCGGGGCTCGCCGCCGCGAAGCGAGCCCGGTTCCGCGCAGAGCATGATCGGCTCTTCTGCGAGCGATGCCTCATGGATCCAGTCACGACATTCGGTTCGGTGCTGGGGGAGGCGTGCATCGAAGTCCATCATCGCGAGACGCGGGTCGCCGCCATGCAGGAGGGGCACGTAACCCGCCTGGAGGACCTCATGTGCCTATGCGCCAACTGCCACCGGGTCATCCATCGCGAGATGAAGGAGGCTTCGGATGGCTGATGATCACGACGTTCCGGAACTGACGCTGAACTGGACCGAGAGGCATCCCCACAGTTCCTGGCCGGATGCCGAGCCCGACGCGGTCGTCTGGATCGATCCGGTGCTTTTCGACGCCGCATGGAAGCGGAGCGATCAATGGGTAGGTCCCGGCGGCCGCAGCGGCGCGCACGAGCTCCGCTATCCCAAGGTCGGACAATGGATCGAAGCCGGCAACAGCATCGAGATGTGTGTCGCGAACCGCGATGGCGAGGCCGTGTGCTTCACCGACGGGCGACATCGCTTCGCCTGGCTGCGCGACCGCGGTCTTCAGGCGATGCCGATGCAGGTGTCACCCGACGAGGCTCCATGGTTCGCACGGCAGCTGGGCACGTCGCTCCGAACTTCGGTTCTGCGAAGCGACGGGACCTAGCGCTGCGGCTGAGTACGCGTGTCGCACTTCGCATCGTCGGCGATACCGCCGAGCGGATGCCTACGTCTGTTCGGTCTATGCGCGGAGACGGGTCGCTATAGCTCAGCGTCCCGCTATTTTTTGCCTCGCGGCCGAGGAGACGCCTGGGCGACCAGGCTGTCGCGGACGTCACGCGCGGCAGCGATGGCGCCGCGTTCGCAGCGGGGCTTCGCGACCGTTCCCTCCAGATCGAACTGCGAGACCGTGCCGCACGCCTCGCTCGCGGCATGCGCGATGCGAAGATCGAGCCGGGCCACGTCCTCCTCGCGGCCGAGGTCGAGATCTGCGTGCGAGACGACGACCGTGCCCTCACGCCCCTGAGCGGATGCGGACACGACGAGACCGCTCGCGGCGAATGCCGCGATCAGGATGAAGCGCTTCATGATCTGTCTCCGAAAGCAGGTCTGGCCCTGCGTGCGGACCGGATACGCCCGGTCCCCCGATCAAGCCTAACAACGATGTTGCAAGGACCTTCTGCAAAGTTGCAGAACCGCCGCATGTTCGACTGGAACGACGTCCGCTACTTCATCGCCGTCGCGCAGACCGGCAGCACGCTTGCGGCTGCGCGACAGCTCGGCGTCAGCCAGACCACGGCGGCTCGCCGTATAGCGGCGCTCGAGAAGGCGCTCGGCGTACCGCTCTTCGACCGCGTTCCTACCGGATACAGGCTGACGGAGCAGGGGCGTACGCTGCTGCCCCGTGCACTCGAAGTGGAGAGAGAAGCGACGTCGCTCGGCGAGGCCGCCGCCGCCGGAACCCGCCTGATCACAGGCACGGTCAGGCTGACCATCGGCGAGATCTACGCGTCCACCGTTCTCGCGCCGATGCTCGGCGACTTCCATGAAGCCTATCCCGGCATACGGCTCCAGCTGGAAACTACCGACGCCCTGCGCGATCTCGCCGGCGGCGCCGCCGACGTGGCGCTGCGCTCGTGCGTGCGGCCCGAAGGGGCGGGGCTGGTCGGGCGACGCGTCGCCTCCGACGACTGGGGGATCTACTGCAGCATCGGATATGCGGAGCGACGCGGCATGCCGGCCGGGCGGCGCGATCTCGTGGATCATGTGCTGATCGGCGGGGGAGAGCCCGGAGTCAGGAAATACTACCGGGAATGGCTGGAACGGCACGGCCTGGCCGACCAGGTGGCGGTCGATCACGACTCGTCCGTGGGAATGCTCTCGGCGGTCCGCGCCGGGCTAGGCATCGCGGCGCTGCCGTGCCTGGTCGCGGACATGTACCCCGACCTGACGCGCTGCCTGCCGCCGATGCCGGAGGGCGAACGGGGCCTCTGGCTGCTGGCGCACGAGAGACTGCGCCACGATCCCCGGGTTCGAGCGACCCTGGACTTCCTCGCGGAGCGCTTCGGCAGGCTGCCGCACGGTACCGCCGATCGCGACGGGTCGACGGCCTCCGGCGTCTCCGGGGACAGTGAGCGGACGATCCAGCTCGCTGCCTTGGCCGTCGATCCGGACGGCGGCGCGAACTAGCGGAACCGCGTGGCTGCGCTCACCTCCTCGAACGCGGGCCCCATCGAGCGTGCGTCCTTCCCGGCGGCGTACACGTTGGCGGCGAGCCAGAACTCCTCCGCTGTCCGGCCCTCGTCGGCGACTTCAGTCCACCAGACCCGGCGGCCCGCGTCCCAGCGGTAGCCACGTCCGCGAAGCACGTCCTTGACCTCGAACGCCGCACCGTGCGCGCGCAGGATCCACGATGGCCGCGCGGCACGCTCGAGCAGAAGGGACAGCGCCGTCCGTCCGTCGTCGAATTCGTGGCGGAGAAGCTGGATCAGGGCGTCGACGTCCGATGCGCCGCGATGGGCATCGTGGAACCAGCCAGCCTGGCAGAGCAGATAGCCCAGACCCAGTCCGTCGAAGCCGCGGGCGCGCCAGTCCACCTGCGACATAGAACAGGCCCAGTCGAGATCGGCTACCCCGTCCAGCCGACGCTCGATCCACGGACGGTCGAATGCCGCATTGTGGGCCACGACGATCGAGGCCGAGCGAAGAAGCCGAAGCGCCACCTCATCGTCGATCCTCTCTCCCGCGACGTCGCCGTCGGTGATCCCGGTAAGACTGACGATCTCCTCGGGGATGGGAAAGCAGGGATCCTCCCGCCAGCAGTAGCTGCGATCGACGTGGGTGATCACGCCGTCCGCGTCGAAGCGGAACCGACGCAGCGCAAGCTCGATGATCGCACCGGTCTCCAGGACCTTGCCGGTGGTCTCGACGTCGACCGCTACGCCCACCCGCGTGTTCGCGACGTCCCCGGATCCGGTCGGACCCTCCGTCAGATCGACCCGGTGCAGGACGCGCACGTCGGACGCGTCCATGCCGCCGGCAGCTGCCGACTTCTCCATCTTCTCGTCTCCTGGATTTGATCGGGCAGAAGCCCTGGCGTGTCACCGAGCCGGACCTTCAGATCTCGATGCGCTGCTCGATGTCGACCGTGAACGAGATGCCCGCGGGCGCCTCGCTGTTGCGCTCGGTCAGCCTGATCATGTCCGCCACGGGGGGCGGCACCAGCGATATCACGATGGGCGAGGCCGGATGGAAGCCGACGCGCAGCTCGGCGATCGCCAGCACCTCGTCGCCGAAGCGGGAGCGGAGCTTCTGGACGACCTCTGCCGGATGGCTCGCGACCGAGGCGTGGAACGCCTGGATCATGACGCCGCCGTCCGCGTAGGCGATCGTCGCCGTGAACAGGCGAGGGCGGGGCACCATCCGTTCGAGCGTGCTGCGCCCACGCTTCGGCCTGACGAGCCTGCGCGCCGCCGGTCGTGGCGTGTCCGCCGGCGTCGCTTGGTCGCCGGGACCCGTGGCGACCTCGGGCCGCGCGCGAACGGGTGGCGACGCCCCGCGCGCGCGGGTCGGACGCCCGGGCGGATGGGTCAGGCGGGGAAATTTCCGCGTCTTCATGTCGGTTCTCCTCGTCCGTCCGCGCATCACGCCATCATCGGGGAGGGATCATCGCCGGCGGGCTCGTCCGCGAGCAGATCGTCGACGAGCGCGGGGTCGGCATCCAGGCCCATACCGAGCCCGTGCAGGAGGATGGCGCGCAGGCAGCCGGAGAGATCGAGCGCCCCCTCGATGCCGTCACGTCCTTCGAACAGCTCGCGCGGCGCGAGCATCCAGGCCACCGGATCATAGTCGAGCCCCTCCCGCTGGAACCGGGCTCCCGTCTCCGCGGCAACTAGGGCGAGCCGGACGAGGCGGCGGCGCGTGACGACGAACGGCAGATCGCGGCAGCTGTCCGGGTCGAGCGGGTCCGGCATGTCGAACGCTCGCGACTCGTATCTGCTGCGGGGGATCTGCAGGGCTTCCAAACCAGCGTACATCGGCCAGTCCTTTCCAACGTGTAGAGAGGTCCTTCTCGGGAGAGCCGGCAGTCGTGGCCCTCTGCGCTGCCAGATGGGGAGCGGCATGCTAACATTTCAATACTTCTGGAAACGCCGTGTACGATTTTGATGGTTAACGCATTTTTTGTTGTCTGGTGAACCGCGTAGGTTGATTTCCGTCGAATCCTGACTATTCTGGTAATATGGAACTGTCGCACACGATCGCCGTGCTCAGCGCGCTCGCGCAGCCGACCCGCTATCGCTGCGTCGCGATGCTGGTGGAGAAGGGGGCATGCAGCGCCGGGGACCTGGCGAGCGGGCTGGGCGTCCCAGCTAACACCATGTCCAGCCACCTGACCATCCTCACGCACGCCGGCCTGGTCTCGTCGACCAGGGACGGTCGCCACATCGTGTACCGCGCCAAAGTTGAGAGCGTGGCCGATCTGGTCGAGACCCTGAAGCGGCTGACCGTCTAGCCGCCTGGCTTTGAGTTAAACATCGAAACCTATCCCGTTGATCGGCTATTTCGCATCGTATCCGCCGTGCAGCCCGAGCAATGCACGCTGGTCCTGACGCTCCCTCCGCGTTCACTCGAAGGAAGGATGTAAGTTCGACGGACGGGATGCGCCGGTGCGGGTTCGAGATGACGTCGCGCGCTTCAAGGCAGCGAGAGGCAGGCTCTCCCAGCCTTATAGCTTTGCAAGCTCGGGTTCGCCATTATGGCATCGCAGCCGGGATGTCCCTTGGCTCTTGTTCTGGAAGGTCGGAGACACCTTTGCGGCTCGTGATCAGCGCCCTGTCGTGCATGCTCGTTGCCGGGTGTTCCGCTCCCTCCGATCCTAAGTCGTCCGAGCCTACTCCTCGGAACACGCCTCGACCCGATCCTACCCTTGCGATTGCGCGGTTGGATAAACAGATCAGACCTGACGCCTGGGCGCCGATTAGCCCGGTAAACCCCCCAGCAGCGTATCGGAAGCTGGGCGCCAAGAGGCTCGCCGATGCGAACGAGCTGGCACCCTGGGCAGGCCGCAGCGCTCTTGAAGGATACTGCCGCGAGGTCAAATCGATCCGATTGGGCGCCGATGCCACCCGCAAGCAGTTATCCTGGTCGATCAAATGCGACGACACGCTAGGGCTGAGTATCTCCGAAAAGGGTGCGCTTAAAACACGTCATCGCCTCGATCCTACCCGCTATGCCCGCGATGGAAGCGAGCTATCCGATATGTACCGCAAGCCGGAGCCGGCTGACCAGGTCGACGTCGAGAAGACAGCCGCCACCATCATCAACTTGAACCGTCACCTTTGCGCACGAGTGACCAACATCGCACCCCTGCAGATGCGCGAGGGCGTCTATGAGGTGACTTGTGTAAAGTACCGGGGCGGGGCGGGCACAGTCCGCTACCTGCTTGACGCACCAAAGGGCATCGCGTCGCCACTCTGATGCTTATCGGGCGACTTTTTCCGCCTCGACCGTTGTAAGCCATAATGCCGATCGCTGCGATCGCCCAATCGGCGAGCCCGGACAGAATCGTGGTCGCGCCGATCGCTTCGGCGACGCCGCTTTCCTGACCCGTCCGAAGGTCTTGTTCACGCCGGTCCGCACAGAAGGATGCCGGCCGCAACTCAACCTTGCCGAAGCCGACCGCGATCAGTCTCACGATCCGGCTTAGCTGTCATCGCGCGAGAGGCGGAATCCCAAATCCTCGATCCCGAATGGGAACGCCCCGTCATCTCGCTTGCTTCTCGTTTTTCAGGAACGGCGGTTCCGCCCACGTCCCGGCATTCGTGTGCAGACAAGCGAACCACAAAGAGGCTGTTCAGCGTTCCCGCATTCTAGGATATCCGTCCGCGATTGCGATCGCTGTATCAACCTAGGCGGAGGATAGAGTGGCACGACCAATGCTGAAGCCAGCAAGCCAGGCGCGGCAGAGCTCGATACGATCGTTACAGAACGGGCAATCCGACCTGCTTGTGGCGGGATCGGCACCCGCTTGCAAACCGCACGAATACACCAGTTTCACAAGCTCGTCGGTATCGCTAGCATCCATTTCGGAGCCGTCTCGCGCCGCTCCACGATGCGCAATAGTGCAGAACTACCTACCAGCGCTGGCTCTTAGATGCGTCGCTGGGGCTGTCATCCATCAATAGAGGACATTGCCCGCCTTCCGCTGGGCTGAAGCCCGTTCCCACAAGGGGCGGCGCGGAGCGAGTGAACGGAACACGCCAAAAGCGTACTTTCCTGATGGCTCGCTTCTGAGGGAGGAGCGTCCGCTCTTGCCCAAAGTCGAACGCTCGGGTTGGCGATCCGCGGTTCCAAAAGCAGTCATTCGCTAGGTGCGATCATT
This sequence comes from Sphingomonadaceae bacterium OTU29LAMAA1, assembly GCA_024072375.1. NCBI lineage: Bacteria > Pseudomonadati > Pseudomonadota > Alphaproteobacteria > Sphingomonadales > Sphingomonadaceae > Sphingomonadaceae bacterium OTU29LAMAA1. The sequence continues at coordinate 1,597,336 of CP099617.1, read as the reverse complement.
CCCGTTTTCGCATCTCCGACCGGCAATTTTGGGAAAGAGCAATCGGGAACAGATTTTGGGAAAGAGGACGCCCGAACGGCCATCTGCGCGATCGCCGGGGCAGCGTTCCCGGAACGGGTTCCTATTCGAGAATGCTGGCCGACAATGCTACAACCGCAAGATCGGTCGAGCGCGTCGTATCCGGGAGCGCCTAGCTGGCGTCGCCACGGAGGACAGGACGATGAAGGCGGCGCTTTACAATTACCATGCCCGGATGCAGCGGGTGCTGGATCATATCGACCGGCTTCTCGACGATGATCTGGACCTGGATGCGGTAAGCGGCATCGCGGCCTTCTCAAAATATCACTTTCACCGACAGTTTACGGCGACCTTCGGGCTGTCCGTGCATCGCTATGTCCAGCTCGCCCGCATGAAGCGGGCATCCTACCAGCTGGCCTACCGGGACGCGCACAGCGTCACCGACATAGCGATGGATGCCGGATACGACGCCCCGGATGCCTTCGCCCGTGCCTTTCGGCAACGGTTCGGACAGTCGCCGTCGTCGTTCAGGAAGTCTCCCGACTGGGAGCCGTGGCTTGCGGCCTTCGGGCCTCTCGACAACGCGAGGAGCAAGCTCATGCAGACGACCTATACCCCCGACGACGTGACGATCCGCGACGTAGCCCCGACGCCGGTGGCAATCATGGAGCATCGCGGCGACCCGGCGACGATCGGTGCGACCATCCAGCGGTTCATCGCCTGGCGCAAGGCGACGGGATTGTCGCCGAAGACCGCTTCGACCTTCAACGTCTTTCACTCCGATCCGCGCACGTCGCCCCCGGGCGAATACCGCATGGACCTGTGCGTCGGCACAGATCGGCCGATCGAGGCAAATGCCGAGAACGTGAAACCCGGCACCATCCCCGGCGGACGCTGTGCGGTGCTGCGCGTCGTCGGCAACACCGACAATCTGGAGCCTGCGGCCCTGTACCTCTACCGCGATTGGCTCCCCGCCAGCGGCGAGGAGGCGCGGGACTTCCCGCTCTACTGCCAGCGCATCACCTTCTTCCCGGAGGTGCCGGAACATGAGGCAGTCGCAGACCTGTTACTGCCGCTCCAGTGAGCGATCGGGTCAGTACGTTACCAATTCAGGGACCAAGAACATGATCCGCTCGATCTTCCTGGCGGCGGCCAGCGTCATGGCCACCGCATCCGTTCAACCATCCAATGAGGCCATCGTGCAGGCGCAGCCTGTGGCCGACGCATTCTACGCAGCGGTCGTCGCCTGCGGACGCAAGCCCCCGTTCAAGCCTGCGGTCGAACTGGCAACGGCGCCGGGAGCAACCCGGTACGACCCCTACAAGCGCGCTGTCGTGATCGTGCCCTTTGATGTCATCGACCCCGGTACGCGCGCAGCGATGGAACGCTTCGCCGCGATCAGCACGCTCGGCCTGTCGGGGCAGCAGCAATATGTCGAGATATTCAACAACCTGCTCGTCGCGCACGAGCTCGGCCATTGGATACAGGAGGTCGCACGCCGGCCGTTGACGCGCTGGCAAGCCGAATACGAGGCCAACCGGATGATGGTGGCGTTCTGGCGCGATCATCCGGCCGGTACGTCAACCGAGCGTCGGCTTGCGAACTTCGTCGCGCAGCGAGCGCCGGTTCCCGACCTTGTACCTAACGGCATCAAGGCATCAGAGGCGGATTACTTCAATGCCAACATCACCAGCGTCGAGGCCAATCCGGCGCGTTACAGCCTGTTTCAGAAGAAAATGGTCCGGCTCGCAATGCTGGAAAGCCCCATACCGTCGTTCTGCCAGACCATAACGACGGCTTGGCCGCGAGGTTTATTGCTCCACCCTTCCAGAAATGCGGTACGCACCGCATTTCGGGAAGGCGGTTCGATTCCCATTTTTCGATCAAATGTGAGACGGCGCCGGTCATACGATCGCCGTCCGTCTAATGGGCTATGTGAGGCAAGGCATTTGTGGCATGACCAAATAGCGAACCCGGGATCAAGGCAGATGCACAGGAATTTGTTCTTCTTCCTGGCGACACTGGTTGGCTGCTTCTGTGGCGAAGGCGCGGTAGGCGCAGCTAGCACCGCATCGAGCAAGGCAGCCTGTTGGCAGCAGGGAACGACCGCCGCTATATCTGCCTGCTTCGCTGTATCGAACGAAGAGGCGGATCGCAGCCTCAATAAGCTATATGGGCGGGTCATGAGCGTTCTTGATCCGGGTGATCAGCAAAAGTTGCGAGATGCGCAAAGACTCTGGGTCCGGTACCGCGATGCTTCATGCAATGCGGAAAAGAGCCTTTGGGATGGGGGTACGGGGGGAAATCCGGCCTATCTAGCCTGTCTCGACGATGAGACACGGCATCGTCTGGATTATCTCCAAGTCACATACCGTCTACGCTTGCAGAGGGCCAAAGATTAGCCGACCCACGTGCAACGGGGTCGGAGTGGCGTCGCGATCGAACCTGTGCTCAGTCCGTACGGACAGGTGGCTGCCGTTTGAAGGGAAGTACGATGCCGAGCGACGCGGCGCACCACCGGATCGCCTGCCAGTGACCATCGGACAAGCCTCCACGAGGCCGACGCACCCTGCACACCGACTGTTTATCCGGGGCAAAGTACACGGTGACCTCGCGACCATTTGAGGCGTGGCGCGCTCGCCATTGCAACGGCTCTCCTGGTAGCGAGCTGGTTGGGTCCTGCGGGCTCCACGAGGTCAGTCCCTCCGCAGCCACAAGTTCATCTGCGAAGGTCATCGCTGAGATTGTCTTGGGTAGCATGATCTGCTCGGCCACGATCCCTTCCCGCTGAGCGGCCGAATGGGAGAAGGTGGCCGCAACCGCGGGTTCCATCGCGGCGGCTATAATCATCACGAGGCTACCGAACATTCAGTGATCTCCCATGAGCGAACAGCTCCAGCCATATTGCTTGATAGGCCGCGGGTTCGGTTAGTGCAGCTTACAAAGCGGACGGTGTGCCTACCGGGGTATTACCTAAGGGCTGGCTTTACCTTTCTCTGTTAAGTGCGTCATTCCCATTTCTCGATCCTTTTCGCGAACGGCAGCAGCCCTGCGTAATGTCGGCTATTGCTACACCCTCCCAAAAGCGGACGGTCCGCTGTCCTCCCAAAAAAACGGACGGGTCGCTTGAGCAGCCCCCACCGGGTGGTCCGGGTATATAGTTAGTGCATTGTCGTCTCCGCCGCCATTGCCGGTCGGAGGTGGAGCGAAGCGGAACCGGAGACCGGCAATGGCGGTGTCGCCGCTTCCGGCGCCGGCGGCCTGTAGCCCAGGCTGCTGTGCGGCCGGACGGTGTTGTAGTGCCATCGCCATGCTTCGATCAGCACTCTTGCCTCGGCGAGGCTGTAGAAGATCTCGCCGTTGAGCAGCTCGTCGCGCAGCGACCCGTTGAAACTCTCGTTGTAGCCGTTCTCCCATGGCGAGCCCGGCGTAATGTAGAGCGTCTTCACGCCGACCTGCCCGAGCCATTTCTGGACCGCGATGGCGATAAACTCGCTGCCATTATCCGATCTGATGTGCGCCGGCGGGCCTCGAGCAATGAACAGATCGGCAAGTGCTGCCAATACGTCCTCATGCTTGAGCTGGCGCGCAACGATCAGCGCCAAGCACTCGGGGCTCGCCTCGTCGATGATGGTGAGGATGCGGAACTTACGGCCATCATGCGTCCGCCCTTCGACGAAGTCGTATGCCCAGACATGTCCCGGATATTCGGGCCGCAGCCGGACGCAAGAGCCATCGTTCAGCCATAGCCGGCCGCGTTTCGGCTGCTTCTGCGGTACCTTCAGCCCCTCACGACGCCAGATGCGCTCGACACGCTTGTGGTTCACCGACCACCCCGCGGCATGCAGCAGCGCGGTCACCCGACGATAGCCGTAGCGCCCGTACTGCCTGGCCAACTCGATGATGTCCTCGGTCAGGGTCTGTTCGTCGCCTGCCCCGCACGGCACCTTGCGCTGCGTCGACCGATGCTGGCCAAGCACGCGGCACACCCGTCGCTCGGACACATCCAGCGTCTCCTTCACCTGATCGATGCAGCGCCGGCGCCGTGCGGGGCTCAGAAGTTTCCCCGCGCGGCCTCCTGCAAAATGAGCTTGTCGAGCGTCAGGTCCGAGATCGCACGGCGCAGCCGCAGGTTCTCCTTCTCCAGGTCCTTCATTCGCCGAGCCTGATCCGTCTTCAGGCCACCATATTCCTTGCGCCAGCGGTAGTAAGTCTGCTCGCTGACCGCGATCCGGCGGCATGCCTCCGCGGTCGTCCCGCCCTGGCCCAGCATGATCTCAACCTCACGCAGCTTCCCGATGATCTCCTCGGGCTTGTGCTTCTTGGCAGGCATTCGTCGTCCCTTCCTTGATCCAGACTCTCATAGTCGATGGACCACTCAGAAGGGGGCAGCTCACATGGTCAAGTCGTCCGACTAATCGTCGCCACGGTCGATCTGACCTGCTCCCCCACGTCTTGGCGGCGCCTTCCCGTGCTCGCTGCCAATCGGGTCCATGCTTGCCAAAGTCGCACATTCTCCGGTCAAGTGTTCCAACTAGCAGCGGTACTGCTTGCTGATGAGCGTTGCTGCTCGATCCTACACAAGCGGCAGCAGCGGCGCGCATACTCTGCGCCGCAGGCTGCGTGTCGCTGAACGTCCGGCAGGCGCAAGTCGCTCTGAAGGCGCGATCCTACCATCAATGGGAGTAGCGACTTCCGCCAACCTGCGCAGCAGTGACGTCAGGTCGTCGCTGGTGGGTTGTCCCGTACATGCCGAAGTATGGGTACCCGTCCCGTCGTTCCTACAGCACGGTAAGCGTCACAGATGCAGAGGCGGCCGTGGCAACAGAATTCATCCTGAACGGCAGATCGGCGCGCTTCGAGGGCGATCCGGACACGCCTTTGCTCTGGGTCCTGCGGGACACGATGCACCTCACCGGTACCAAATACGGGTGCGGGGTGGCTCAGTGCGGAGCGTGCACGGTGCACCTTGACGGCAAGAACCGGCGGTCCTGCGTCACGCCCGTCGCTACAGTCGCTGGACGGAGCGTCACGACCATCGAGGGCTTGACCGGCCCGGCCGCCGCAGCGCTGAAGAAGGCATGGGTGGCAATTGACGTACCTCAGTGCGGCTTCTGTCAATCAGGACAGATCATGTCGGCCGCCGGCCTGCTCGCCGTCAAGTCAAGGCCCACCAACGAGGACATCGACCATGCGATGACCGGTAATATTTGCCGCTGTGCAACGTACGTCCGCATCAAGCAGGCGATCCAGAACGCCGCGGCGGAGGTGGGGGCATGACTACTCAAACCTCGCGACGGGAGTTCATCGGGGCTGCGGCGCTGGTCATCGGCTTCGCTGTCCCGATGGGACGGCGTGCTGCCGCGATGCCGAAGGCGTCCGCGTCCTTCGCACCCAACGCCTTCGTCCGGATCGCGCAGGACGACAGCGTTACTGTGATCATCAAGCACGTCGAGTTCGGTCAGGGCCCTTCGACGGGTCTCACCACGATGGTCGCGGACGAGCTCGACGCGGACTGGTCGCAGATGCGCATGGCGTTCGCTCCGGCCAACGATCCGCTCTACAAGAACCTGATCTTCGGCACGATGGGGACGGGCGGCTCGACCGCCATGGCGAACAGCTGGATCCAGATGCGCTCCGCCGGCGCTGCGGCACGCGCGATGCTGGTCGAGGCTGCGGCTCGGCGCTGGGGCGTGCCCATTGGCGAGGTGACCGTGTCGCGCGGCCTCGTCTCGCACGGGGGCCGGACCGCCCGTTTCGGCGAGCTAGCCGAGGCGGCTGCGCGGCTCCCTGTACCCGACAAGCCCGTGCTGAAGACGCCGGACCGCTGGACGCTCATCGGCAAGGACCTGCCCAAGCTCGACAGCGTCGCGAAGAGCGATGGGAGCGCCGTGTTCACGGTCGACATCATGCGCCCCGGCATGGTCACCGCGACGATACTTCACCCGCCCTCGTTCGGCGGGCGGGTCCGATCGGTCGACAAGGCGCCGGCTCTCGCCGTGCCGGGCGTCGTGGCGGTGGAAGTGGTGCCGCAGGGCGTCGTGGTCTACGCCGAGGGGACGTACCCGGCGATGCGGGGGAAGGCCGCGCTGACGGTAGACTGGGACCTGTCGGCCGCCGAGACCAGATCGAGCGAGGAGATCATCAGAACGTGGGCTGCCGCCGCGGCCAGCCCGGGCAAGGAAGCGGAGAAGACGGGAGACGCGGCGGCAGCTCTCGCCTCGGCGACCCGAACGCTAGAGGCAACATACGTCTTCCCCTTCCTCGCACACGCACCGATGGAAACGCTCGACGCGGTGATCGAGCGTCGCGGTGACCGCGCCGACGTGTGGATGGGGAGCCAATGGCAGGCGGGCGACATGGCGGCGATCGCCGCTTCCATGGATCTGCCGGCCGAGGCTGTCACGCTGCACGAGCAGTTCGCGGGAGGCTCGTTCGGCCGTCGCGCCACACCGAACATGGACTTCGCGACCGAGGCCGGCGCCGCGGCGGCAGCCTATCCAAACGCCCCGGTCAAGTTCGTATGGACGCGAGAGAACGACATCACCGGAGGGCGCTACCGACCCATATTCGTGCACAAGCTGCGCGGGGGGCTGAATCGTGACGGTGACATCATCGCCTGGGATCAGGTGATCGCTGGCCAATCGATCTTCGTAGGGTCGCCGATGGAGGCGGTGGCGGTGAAGAACGGTGTGGATGCGACCATGGTCGAGGGAGCGACCGAGAGCAGCTACCACTGGGACAATCACCGTGTCGGCGTGCATGTCATGCAAAGTCCCGTGCCGCCGCTCTGGTGGCGGTCGGTGGGCAACACGCACACCGCCTATACGGTCGAGACCTTTGTTGACGAACTCCTGCAGCTCGGCGGCAAGGACCCCGTGTCAGGGCGGCTCGCGCGAATGAAGGATTCGCGGGGGCAGGGCGTCCTGCGACGCGTCGCCGAACTGGCGGATTGGGGGCGTCCACCCGCGGCGGGCAGATCGTTCGGCGTGGCGATGCACCGCAGCTTCGGGACTTATGTCGCACAGATCGCGGAGGTGTCGCGCCGGGCGAACGGCCTGCCGCGCGTACATAAGGTCTGGTGCGCGGTGGACTGCGGCGTGCCGATCAACCCCAACGTCATCCGCGCTCAGATGGAGGGCGGGATCGGGTATGGCCTTGGCCATGCGCTCTATGGGGACCTGACGCTCGGGGAGGGCGGGCAAGTCATGCAGAGCAACTTCCACGACTACCGCTCGCTCCGCATCGGCGAGATGCCCGACGTTGAGGTCGCGGTGATCGCCTCCGAGGAGAAGCCGACCGGGGTCGGCGAACCAGGTCTCCCGCCGATCGCGCCAGCGGTGGCGAACGCTTGGCGACGGCTCACTGGACGAAGCGTCCGACGTCTTCCCTTCGCCCACGAGAGTAACGTCTGATGCGCTTCGGCCTACCTATGCTGCTCGCTTCGGCGCTGACGCTGCCGGTCGCCATCCTGGCGCGCGGTGCCGACACCGCGCCCATGGTTGTCGGGGACCAGCTGAAGCCGGTCGGAGCGTTCGCCGACATCCGGGATCCCGCGCGTCGGTCCCAGGCGCTGTTCACCGAAATGGGCAAGGTGATCCAGAGCCCCAGGTGCATGAACTGCCACCCTCGTACCGACCGGCCGACACAGACCGATGCGTTCGTCCCTCATGAGCCCGCCGTGACCCGCGGACCCGAAGGCCAGGGAGCGCCCGGGCTGGAATGCGCAACATGTCACGGTCCCGCCAACGTCGTGTTCGCGAACGGTAGGGGCAGCATTCCCGGCAATCCGAACTGGCATCTCGCGCCGATCGAGATGGCCTGGCAGGGCAAGACGCTCGGCGAGATCTGTCGGCAGATCAAGAATCCGGCCCGTAACGGGCACAAGACGCTTGCCGACCTAGTCGAGCATCACGGCAAGGACAAGCTGGTTGGCTGGGCCTGGCATCCGGGCGTCGGCCGAAAGCCTGCGCCGGGTACGCAGGAGGAGTTCGGGGCGTTGACCCAAGCGTGGATCGAGACGGGCGCCCGCTGCCCCCCCAGCTGAACGGCGCGGATTGCAGTGCCGCTTGGCGGCGCCCGGTTCTGAGACAGCGGACCGGGCGCAAGTTCAGGCTGCGCGGTAGCCTCCTCGCACCCAAGCATCGACGAGGTCGGCGTAACGGTCGTACGCATCCTCCCAGACGAAATGGCCGCTCTCCACAACGTCGTGCGCGCAACGTGGCAGGGCGGCGAACAGCCGCTCGCCATTAGCGGGGGGAACGAACGGGTCGGCGTCGCCGGAGATGACCAGCACAGGTGTCTCGATCCGGCCTAGCAGTCCGGAGAGGCGCGGCAGGTCGGTGGCGTAGGCGCGCACGTAGTCGGCGGCCTCGTTCCACCGGCTGCCGGCGGACGAGCGGCGATAGTCTTCGATCACCGCCTCCGGGGTGGGGTGCCGCGCGGACGAGCGGATCAGCGAAACAACCTGCTCGCCACCGTCCAGGCCGGCGAAGCTCCCACGATCGCTGTTCACGATCTGCCTCAGCGGGTCGCCCAGGAGCTCCATGGCGACGCCGCCGCTGCCGGCGACGATGCTCTCGAAGCAGTCCGGCCGATCGGCTGCAGCGAACAGCGCGGCCAGCGTGCCGACGTCGGGGACGATGGCGTGGACCTTCGGCAGCTCCAGCTGGTCCAACAGTCGTAGGAGGAAAGCGCCCATCGTGGACGGTGACATCACGTCCTCTCGCCATTCGGACTGGCCGAAACCGGGGAGATCGACCGCGACAACCGGGCCCAGAGCGGCAAGTCTCGGCCAGACCGCATGAAAGGCGAACAGGCTTTCCGGCCAGGGCGCGGTGAGCAGCAGGGGCGTTCCGGTTGTAGATCCCCCTCGGACGATCCGTAAAGCGGCGCCCTCCATGTGGATGAACTCGGGCTCGATGTCGAAGATGTCGCACATGTTCTAGATCCTTGCTGGGCTGGGCTCAGCGGGTTGCGTGGTCGAGCGCGGCGAACTCTTCCGCACTGAGGGTGATATCGCCTGCGGCCCAGTTCTCCTCGAGGTGGGCGACATTGGACGTGCCTGGGATCGGCAGCAGCACGGAGCTGCGCTGCAGGAGCCAGGCAAGCGCGATCTGGCCCGCCGTTGCTTCGTGTCGGAGGGCGATTGTGTCGAGAACAGTGCCTCGCTCCGTCAGCTGTCCGGACGCGAGGGGATACCACGGGATGAATCCGATGCCGCGAGCCTCGCAGTGGTCCAGCACCCCCTCGCTGGCGCGGTCGGCGAGATTGTAGCGGTTCTGAACGGTGGCGACCGGGAAGACGCGGCCAGCAGCCTCTATCTCCTCGATCCCGACCTGACTCAGGCCCGCATGGCGGATGACACCCGTATCGATGAGCTGGCGGACCGCGGCGAACTGCTCGTCGCGGGGCACCGCCGGATCGATGCGATGAAGCTGCCAAAGATCGATGCACTCGACGCCAAGCAGCTCGCGGCTGCGATGCGCCTGGCGAACCAGGTACTCCGGCCGACCGTTCGGTCGCCAGCTGTCGGGTCCTGGCCGCTCCAACCCTCCCTTGGTCGCGATATGAAGCCCGGCCGGGTAGGGGTGAAGCGCCGCGCGGATCAGCGGCTCGGATACGTCCGGACCGTAGCTGTCGGCGGTGTCGATGAGCGTGATGCCGAGCTCGGGAACGCGCCGCAACGTTTCCAAGGTGGCGAGAGGATCGCGCGGCGGCCCCCAGACACCGGGGCCGGTCACGCGCATCGCCCCGAAGCCGATTCGACTGACCGACATTTCGCCGCCGACCATAAAACTAGGCGTCGCCATCGTTCTGCTCCTTTCCAGAGCTGCGTACTCGCCACTTAAAGGGTGCTTCCGGCACCCGGGGCAGGTCTGCGGGCTGCGGCGGAGAACATGAGGGGAGGCACGGCGCGCCGCCATGATTCCTGATCTTGCCACAGTGACTGTTTTGCCGGCATTTTTCCGGCTCGGACCCGGTCTTGCGTTCAAGCGGCCTGGGGAATGGGGACCGGCACCTCGACCATCATCTGGTTGAAGCCATTCACCATGGCGTGCTCGTGGATGCCCGGGTTATCACGGACGTCCTTGATCGAGTCCACGATCACCTCCTCGTCATCGGACGCGAGCTTGCTCATCGTCTCGGCGATGAAGGCCTGCAGCGGCATGGCGCGGGGGTCAGAGCCGACCAGACCGGTCTCCACCCAGGGCGGAGCGATCTCCTGCACCCGCACCGAGGTGTCGCGAAGTGCGAACCGCTGCGACATCGAGTAGCTATGAAGAGCGGCCTTCGTCGCAGAGTAGACGGCGTTGCTCGCGAGCGGCACGAAGGCGAGCACCGACGTGGTATTGATGATCGTGGCGTGCGGCTGGCTCTTGAGCTGCTCGATCAGTGCCGAGGTCATCCTGATCGGTCCAAGAAGGTTGGTTGCCACGATGAGCTGGCTGACCGCATCGTCGATCGGGCCGGCGGGATCATCGAACGGCATAATGCCCGCATTGTTGATCAGGACGTTCAGGCCGGGGAAGCGGGTCGTCACGTCAGCCGTTGCCGAGGCTATGCTTCCGCGATCGCCGACATCGAGGGTAACGGCTTCCATGCCGGGGTTCGCCGCCACGATTTCCTCGAGAAGCGATTGCCGCCGTCCCGCGACGATCACCGTGTTTCCTAAGGCATGGAACGCTTCGGCCAAGGCTTTGCCAATCCCCGACGTAGCTCCCGTGACGAGGATGGTGTTGCCGGTCATCTTCATGTTTCGATCCTTGTGCTTTACAGATGTCTTAGTGTCGGCCGCATCTCGGCTGGCGCTGATCGGTTTGGTAAAAATCGGCGTCTTATCGGCCGCTTCTTCAAATTCGTGCCCGGACAAAAATCGGGCAGCTGCTGCCCACACCGTGCCGACCGACCGAGGACGTCAGGTGTCGAGGAAGCCGGTGACGTCCTCGCCGAACTCGCGATGGTGCTGAAAGAGGAAGCCGTGACCGGCGTCGGGGTAGATCTTGACGGTCGCATCCGGGATCAGCCCGCCGAGAAGGTGCGTAAGGTGCGGCGGGATCATCGCGTCCGCATCGCCGTTCGCCACGAAGGTCGGTTGGTCTATGCTCCGGAGGCGCTGCAGCCTGGAATGATCCTCCACGCCCCAGTCGCAGACGGCGTCATAGTGCGCGTTGCGGGTCTGGAGGCTGCTGGGCGCGTCGCGATCCTGTGTCCGGGCCATGAAGCGGCCGAGGTAGGCGCGTCCGGCGGCCTGGCTTGTCTCGGTCGGCTTGAAAAAGGTGTAGAGGAGTTCCTCCGGGCCGGGTTCGTCTTTGCGGACCGCGTCCGCAATGTCCTTGCGCCATCCATGCATCTGAGGACCGCCCCGCGGACCCGTGGCGGCAAGTACCAGCCTGCGCACCAGATCAGGCCGGATCAGCACCAACTCCTGAGCGACGAAGCCGCCGAGCGAGAAGCCGAGGAGGTCCACCTTATCGAGCGACAGGGCTTCGAGGAAGGCGATGAGGTCGTGCGCCATCGCGGTGATGGTCGACGGCGTCGTTCCGCTGGTGGTGCTGACGCCGCGATTGTTGACGAGGATCACCTCACGGTTTTCTGCGAAGCGGTCCAGCAGCGGCGGATCCCAGGTCTCGAGGTCTCCTCGGAAGCGCGGCAGCATCACCAGCGGCACCGCTGGACCGGAACCGAACCGACGGTATGCGTATCGGACGCCGTTCGACGCCTCGACGAAGCGGGTGGGGGTCGTGACCGCGTTCTCGGCTGTCGAATCGTAGTCTGCCATGGTATTGTCCTCTTGAAATCCTGTCGGGCTCGTCATGGGGTGACCAGATCCGCGAGCGCCTGATGCACTGCGGAGATCACCACCGATCCTTCTCCGACTCCCGACGCGACCCGCTTGACCGAGCCCGATCGAACGTCGCCGACTGCGAACACGCCGGGAAGCGCGGTTGCATAGGGTGAGGCGAGGGGTGTCCCGTCGTCGGCATGTCCCGTTCTGACGAAGCCCGCCGCGTCCAGCGGGACACACCCGCGAAGCCAGCCGGTGTTGGGCTCGGCGCCGATCATCACGAACAGGCTGCCGATCGCGCGCCTTTCCGACTGCCCGGATCGCCTATCCGTCCAAGTGACGTGGGTGAGGTAGCCGTCCCCTTCCACCTCGGTCACCTCGGTGAACGGATGAAGCGTGATGTCGGGCGACCTGTCGATCCGCTGCACGAGGTAGTCCGACATCGTCGCGGCCAAGCCCTCCGACCGGACAAGGACGTGCACGTGGCGGCAGGATCGCGAGAGGAACACTGCCGCCTGGCCCGCCGAGTTGCCGCCACCGACCACGATGACCTCGCGCTCGGCACACAGCTGCGCCTCCATCGGCGTCGCCGCGTAGTAGACGCCGCGCCCTTCCAGTTGAACATAGCCCGGCAGGGATAAGCGCCGGTAGCGCGCGCCGGTGGCGATTACGACAGACGTCGCCCGGATCGACTCTCCACCCTCCAGCGTCAGCTGGTACGGGCGTGCGGAACAGTCGAGCGCCACCACTTCCCGGGAAACCGCCAGTCGTGCTCCGAACTTCTGCGCCTGCACCTGAGCGCGTCCGGCCAGCGCCTGACCCGAGATGCCGGTCGGAAATCCAAGGTAGTTCTCGATCCTGCTGCTGGTGCTCGCCTGGCCACCGGGCGCGTCGCCCTCGATCGCGATCGTGGCCAGCCCCTCGGAAGCTGCATATACTGATGCGGCGAGACCTGCGGGTCCTGCTCCGATCACGGCGACGTCGTAGACTGCCGCTGGATCATGTTCCTCGCTGATGCCGAGCGCGGTCGCGATATCTGCAGGGCTGGGCGAGCGTAGCGTCTCTCCGTCGGGCAGTATCATAAGCGGCAGGTCGTTCGGTGACAGCGCGAATTCCTCGAACGCGGTCAGCGCATCGGGATCATCATCGACATCGAGAAGGCGGTAGGGATGCGCATTGCGCGAGAGGAAGGCGCGCACCCGATGGGTCTGCGCCGCATGCGACGAGCCGACGATCGTTACCGCGCCGTGACCGGTTGCGATCAGTTCCACGCGGCGCAGGATGAAGGCCCGCATGATCGTCTCTCCGATGTCCGCCTCGGTCGACACCATGTTTCGGAACTCGGCACGTCGGATGCGAAGCACCCGCGAGTCGGCGGTCGCACGTCCCGTCACGAGCAGGGACCGCTCGTTAAACAGGTGCAGCTCTCCGCTGAACTGACCCGCGACGTAGGCGCGAAACCGGGTCGGTGCGCCGCCGTCGACCTGGTCGAGCAGCTCGATCGAGCCGGCGAGCACGACGAAGAAGTCGACCGCCCTGTCGCCGCGCCGGAACAGCACCGAACCTTCTGCCGCGTCCTCCAACGTGCCGTAGGGCATGAGCCGGCCGATCGTGGCCGCATCGAGAAGCGGAAACATCTGCGCCTCGCGAGCGTGCGGCGGCTCGTCGGTGGGCAGGGGCTGGAGAACGCTGGCCATGACGATCAGGCGAGATGGATGTTGTCGAGGTCGATCGAGACCACGAGCATGTCGGTCATCGCGTGGCCGTCAGGCTGGCGCGGGAAGATGCGCCGACGGGTCGGGACCATGATGCCCTGCACCTCGCGATACTCGGAGATGAGGTGCGCGCCCGGCGTGCCGCCGGCGATCTCGACGTCGTAGTCATGCCGCTTGAGCAGCCCAGCCGCGTCCACATAGAGAATCTGTTCGGTGCTATGGGTGGAGATGTTCGCGGGGAACCTGACCCTGAGCCGCCGCCATTTCTCCTCGCTTTCCTGCCAAGACTCGATCTCTTCGGCCTCGACCCCCGGCTCGGCCAGCAGGAAGGGCAGGTTCAGGTATGTCCACATGGCCTCTCCGGCGAAATAGGCGAGCTGGGGATCGGTCCAGGGGGTCTCGAGCGTGTGGCCTGCGAAGGACGAGCGCGGCTGCTCCAGCTCATCCAGAACGTCGCCGTTGCTCGACAGGATCGCGACCCGGCCAGGTGTAAAGTCCGTCTTGCGCGACGGGTCGCCGAACGGAGCATGCGAGGCCCATTCGCGCCGGAGCCCGACAGTCACGGTCGTCTCGTCGAGCACGCCGGACTTTCCCTTTAACTGCCATAGCGCGCCGCCCTGCTTCAGACTGGCCGTCAGGGTCTCGAAGCTGTGCCAGCGGGCGAGACCGCCGTGCGATTCGATGAGAGTGGATACGAGATCATCCATCGCGAAACTCCGAGTAGAAAGCTGCCGTCAAACTAGCTTTCCGGGCAGTGCGGCGGAACAATACGAAGGTAGGCAGGGGTATGGGCCTACGGACGGGTTCGCGAGTGACGCGGTGTCATGCTGCCAGCCGCCCCGACCACGTCGTTGGTTCGGCAGGCATGCATGCGGGGTCGAAATTTCGACGTCTCCCTGATCACCCAGCTGCCATGCGCGCGCGTGTCATTGGAGCGCGTTGCCTTTCCTGGCGTCAGGCCAGTGCACCTCATAGATGCTAGCGTCGCGATGACGATGAATCCGGCCGACTGCCTGCAGTCGCTCGCCAGTCCAATTGTCAACGCTGGGCCTACGCAATCGAAGCAGCCGACTTCAACTATTCACTTCAATTATTGAAGCTGCTAACGGCGACCGCATGAAGGTCAAGTCGTTCGTCGGGATGCGCTGCTCCATCGCCGGGGCTCTCGAGCTCATCGGCGACAGGTGGGCGCTGCTCATCGTGCGCGATCTCTCGATGGGGATGACCCGCTACGACGACCTGCGGACAAGCCTGGGGATCCCGCCCGCAACGCTGGCAGCACGCCTAAAGCGTCTGGAGGAGACTGAAATCCTCACTCGGGATCGCTATCAGGAGCGGCCGCCTCGGGACGAGTATCGCCTGACCCCAAAGGGGCGCGATCTCTGGAAGGTCAGCATCGCGCTTCGCGAATGGGGCGACCGCTGGGACGCCTCCGGCTTCGGCGCTGCCACCATCGAGATAACGGATCGCGAGACCGGCCGGCCGCTCGAGCTGGCGATGGTCGACCGCGAGACTGGTCAGGCGGTCTCGCCGACCCGCATCGAGCTGCGCCCGGGACCCGGTGCCGACGAGAGCACGCACCGACTGCTCGGCTTCAGGAAGGAGAACACGCGATGACCAGGACCGTCGAACTCTATTTCGACTTCCGCAGCCCCTATGGCTACCTCGCCTTTGTGCAACTTCAGACGTTGGCGGTCGAGCTCCAGCTCAAGCCGATCAAGGTCCTGGCCTTGATGGAGCGCGTGGGGAACACGCCGACCACCACTACCTGCAAGGCGAAAGGGCGGCACGCGCGCACCGACCTGGGGCGGTGGTCGCGTCGAGTCGGCGTCGCCCTCAACCCCGCCGGCATGGGCAGCGTGGACGGCGAGGGCTGCGCACGCGCCGTTCTAGCCGCCCGGGACGAAGCGCAGGCGGTCGCGATCGCTTCGGCTTTGTACCGCGCGATCTGGACGGGCGGCCGTTCGCTGCCAGGCACCGCCGACATAATTCAGGCGATCGCGGACGCCGGGATCGACGCGGACGGCGTCTCCGCCCGGATCGACATTCCGGAGACGGCGGCGCGGCTGGACGCGTTCACGCAGGAGGCTGCCGACCGCGGCGTCTTCGGCTCGCCGACGATGTTCGTAGGGAACGAGATGTTCTTCGGAAACGACCGGATCGACTTCCTCCGGGACGAGCTCGAACGAGTAGATAAAGCGGCATGACCGAGCAGGAAAAGCCACTGGCGCTGGTGACCGGCGTGGGTCCGGGCACGGGAACGGCCCTCGCCCGCCGCTTCTCGGAAGGCGGCTACCGGGTCGCCATGCTGGCGCGCAACGAAGAGCGGCTGGCCAAACTCGAAGCCGAGATCCCGTCGTCGATTGCCGTTCCCTGCGACGTCGCGGATCCGGCTGCGCTGGAGCGGGCGGTGGCCGCCGTCGGCATGCCGCAGGTGGTCGTCCACAACGCCGTCGGCGGCGCGTTCGGAACGTTCCAGGAGATCGATGCGGCGACGCTCCAACGGAACTTCGAGGTGAACGCCATGGCGCTGTTCCATCTCGCCCGGCTGGTCGCGCCCTCGATGATCGCGGCAGGCGAGGGGTCGATCATCGTGACCGGCAACACGTCCGCACAGCGCGGTCGGGCCAAGTTCGCCGGCTTCGCGCCGACCAAGGCGGCGCAGAGAATACTCGCGGAAGCCATCGCGCGGGACCTCGGGCCAAAGGGCGTGCACGTCGCCTATCTTGTGATCGACGCCTCCATCGACGTGCCCTGGCAGCGCGAGATGCGGCCTGAGGTCGCGGACGACTTCTTCATCTCGCCCTCGTCCGTCGCGGCCGAAGTCTTCCACCTGGCGCACCAGCCGCGCGACGCCTGGTCCTTCCTCGCCGAGGTCCGGCCCTTCCACGAGCCCTGGTGACGTTGCCAGCCATCTTCCTCAAGCGACGGACAAAGACATGAAGGCGTTCGCCATCGACCGCTACAAGGGCGAGCTGAAGCTCAGGGACATGCCCGAGCCCGTGGCGCACGCCGGCGAGGTGGTCGTCGAGATAGAGGCGGCTAGCCTCAACCCTCTCGACGGCAAGATCCGCGACGGCGACTTCAAGGCCTTCCTCCGGTACGACATGCCGCTCGTGCTGGGCAACGACCTGGCGGGAAGGATCGTCGCCGTCGGTCCCGGCGTCACCCGTTTCAAGCTGGGCGAAGAGGTCTTCGGCAAGGTCGATGTCGCCAGGATCGGCACATTCGCGGAGCGCATAGCGGTCAGCGAAGGCGATCTCGCGCGCAAGCCCGTGAACGTCTCGATGGCCGAGGCGGCCTCGCTCCCGCTCGTCGCACTCACTGCGTGGCAGGTGCTTGTCGAGCGCGCGGGCCTGCGATCCGGGCAGAAGGTCCTGATCCACGCGGGAGCAGGAGGAGTCGGTACCGTCGCCATCCAGCTCGCCAGGCACCTGGGCGCAACGGTCGCCACCACCGCGAGCGCCTCAAGCCTCGGCTTGGTGCGCTCGCTCGGTGCGGACATCGCGATAGACTACCGCAGCGAGGACTTCGCGCAGCGGCTGCACGACTACGACGTCGTCCTCACCTCCCTGGATACCGATGTCCTGGAGCGGTCGCTGAAGGTCCTGCGGCCCGGCGGCAAGCTGATATCGCTGTCCGGACCTCCCGATCCCGCCTTCGCCCGGTCGGTCGGTGCCAACGTCGTGGTGCGTCAGGTCATGCGCCTCATGAGCTCCAGGACCCGGAGGCTCGCGGGGCGTCGGGGGGTCGAATACTCCTTCCTCTTCATGCGGGCCGACGGCGCACAGCTTGCAAGGATCGCGCATCTCGTCGAGGACGGTACGATCAGGCCGGTGCTCGACCGGATCGTGCCGTTCGAACGCACTTCGGAGATACTCTCGCTGCTCGAGGGCAGGCGAGGCCCGGGGAAGGTCGTCATGTCGCGCGAGGCGGTGCCATCGGGCGAGGCGAACGCATCCGACAGCCTTCCCGTGGCGGATCTGCTCGAGAAGCTGCGGACCATCGATCCCGTCGTCAGGATCTGGCCCGACAAGGAGCCTGGCTGACGCTCTGTCGCGGCAGCTCTGGAACGAAGACGCGGCTACGGCCGGAACGGAACTCTCTGGATCATGACGAACCTCGAGGATATGCGAGCGCTTCCGGACGGCTCGCGACCGACAAGCATCTCGGTGCGCGCTGTGGACGCCTATGCCGACTACCTGCCGCAGCTGCATCTTCGAGCTCGACCCGACGGGGTCATCACGTTCTTGAACCTGCGGTACGAGGAGCTGACCGGAGCCGACCGGTGTCCTGCTGTCCGGGAGGCGCTGTGGCGGGATCGGATACATCCCGAGGATCTCGACGGCCTGGAGGGCGCATTCGCAGGCGGCCAGGTGGGCGATCGCGATCTGCAGATCGACTTCCGGCTGCTGCACGCGGACGGAGCGTTCAGGTGGATGCGACTGACCGCCAGGATCGTCCAGGACGAGGCCGGGGATCTCGTCTGGCACGGCCTGGCGTCCGACGTCCAAGACGAGAGGGCGGCACGGGGTGAACCCGATGCGATCAGCCGCGGCCTGCGGGAACGGGTGGACGGTCAGGCGGCTGAGCTGGCGTCGCTCGAGGTCCGCTACGCAAGCCTCTTCGCGATCAGCAGGATCGCCTTCGCCGAGCAGGACATGTCCGGGACCGCCCTGATCCTTCGCGACCTGAAGGCGCAGGGGATCGAGGACCTGGCGGCCTACATGGCCGAGCATCCCGAGACGCTCGCCCGCTGCGTCGCTTCCGTGAAGACGGTATCCGTCAACGACGCGTGCGTCCGCATGCTGGGCTTCGACGACGTCGACGGCGCGGTGGACCGGACGGTGGACGGCACCGCGGAGGACATCGAGGCGGTGCTGCTGAGGCAGTTCGAGATGATCTTCTACGGCTGGGAAAGCGTGGAGGGACGGGTTGTCCTGATCGGAGCGCGCGGACGCCGCGTGCCCGTCTTCTACTCCGTCACCCGTCTCGACGACGAGCGTCAGCTGTCCAGCCTGGT
The DNA here is from genome assembly GCA_024072375.1 of Sphingomonadaceae bacterium OTU29LAMAA1. Classification (NCBI taxonomy): domain Bacteria; kingdom Pseudomonadati; phylum Pseudomonadota; class Alphaproteobacteria; order Sphingomonadales; family Sphingomonadaceae; species Sphingomonadaceae bacterium OTU29LAMAA1. Next base: position 1,578,792 of record CP099617.1, on the reverse strand, counting down.
GGACATCAGCAGCCAGGAGGAGGTCGAGGAGATGCGCCGCGCGGCGCAGGCGGAGCTCGCGCGTGCTAGCCGCATCGCGACCGTCGGTGCGTTCTCGGCTTCCATCGCCCATGAGCTCAACCAGCCGGTCGCCTCGATAAGCATGGATGCGAACACGGGCCTGCGGCTGCTGCGGCGTCCGCAGCCCGAGGTGGGGGCCGCGGTCAGGGTGCTCGAGCGCGTCTCCGTCACAATCGAGCGCATATCCACCATCGTCAGGCACACGCACGATCGTATCCAGGGCGGGAGGCAGGACGTCCGCAGGATCGATCTCGGTCGGCTTGCGAGGGAGACCTGTGCACTTCTCGCACGAGACATGCGGAGCTGCGGCGTGAGCGTCAGATACGTCGGAAGCGACGCGCCGGCCGTGGAAGGCGACTTCGTCGATCTGCAGCAGGTGCTCATCAATCTGATCAACAACGCTCGCGACGCCATGCTCGACGTCGAGCGCGACGAGAAGGTCGTCACGGTCGACGTGCGCGGGGTCGGGGACCATGTCGAGCTTGCGGTCGCCGACGTCGGCGCCGGGATCTCGGAGGACGACCGGACCCGCCTCTTCCAGCCATTCTTCACGACCAAGAAGGAGGGGGTCGGGCTGGGGCTTCAGATCTGCCTCTCCACGATACAGCGGATGGGAGGCGAGATGACCGTTGCGAACGGGCCTTCCCAGGGAGCCGTGTTCACCTGTCGCCTGCCGGCGCTGCGAGGCTGACATCCCGAAGCAGTCTAATCCCGCATTCTCCCCCTGGCCCAGTACAGGCCCCGTCAGTCGGCCTTCGGCTCGTCGATGACGATGCTGAAGCGGGTCCCTGACGGCTCCGACGTGACCTCGACCAGATGCCCGAGGGCGCGGCAGTGCTCGCGCACGATCGAGAGACCAAGCCCGAGACCCTCGCTCGCCCTGTCGGCCTGGTAGAACGCCTCGAAGAGGCGGGCCTGGATGTCCGCCGGAATGACCGTCCCGTCGTTGACGACATCGACGCGGACCTTTCCGGCGGTGCGGCAGGTGCTCACCCTGACGTGGCTCCGCCCGTACTTCAGGGCATTGCCAATCAGGTTGTCCAGGATCGAGCGCATGCGCGCCCGGTCGGTGCGGACGGGGGCGGGCAGGCGGGCGATCTCGAGCGTGACGCCTCCGGCTGCCGCCGACTTCGCCCAGACCGCCTCGGTCTCCTCCATTATGACGCCAAGGCACTGCAGCGTAGGCGGTCCGAACGGCTCCTGCGAGACCGCTGCGCCGACGAGATCGCCGAGCCCGCGCGTCATTCGGTGGACCTGCGTGCGAGCGGCCTCTATCCAGATGCGGTCGCCCGCCAGCTGCTCGGCCAGGACCAGACGCTCCAGCGCATGCGAGATGATCTGGAGCGGCTGCATAAGATCGTGGCCGGCGGCGGCCATCGCGGAGCGCAGGGCACGAGCGACTGCGCCGCCGCCGTACGGATCGGCTGCTGCCGGCACGGCGGCTAGGCCGTCGAACTCCGTCGGCGCCACCGTGGTGGCGCTGCCCGTCGGCCCGGACGGTTGCACGAAGGCGGTCAGGTTCTGCACCGTTATTCTCCGTTCCTGACAGCATCGCGGTCCATGGCGCCGCGTTTCGGCTCCTGTGATCCGCTCATCGCGACGTCGAGGCGGCCGGCCCTGCGTGATCGGCCTTCCACTTCATGGCTGTCTCGATGCGCCGAGCGTTGCTGGGATGATCGTAGAAGAGGAACTCCTCCAGCCGTGTCGGTCGACTTGCCCGATAGTCTGAGGTGGCGAGCACCGCCCGGGCCATGCCGTCCGGCTCGTGGGCGAGCTCGAGACTGTACCGGTCCGCATCGGCCTCCACCAGCCGCTCGGCCGTGTTTACGAGGGGTGTGGTGACGAGCGTGTAGATCGCGAAGATGCCCAGCAGGATCGGCAGGCCTGAGGGATCCCCAAGGGTCATTCCCGGCCTCCCCAGCAGGCGCGCCGCCGGCCCGAAGGAGCGTTGCGCCACGAGGAGGCCGGCTCCGACTACGATCGTCAGGAACGACGCGAGCAGGAGCGGATGAGCATGACGCTCATGCCCCAGCTCATGGGCGACCACCGCCCTGACCGCTCCGACGTCCGCACCGTGCGCGAACATCGAGTCGCTCAGCAGCACGGTGGCCGATGAACCAAGCCCGGTGACCGACGCAGTGTACCGGCTGCTCTGGCGCGATCCGTCGTACACGAGGACGCGATCGTCGTTCACGCCGCCGTCCTCAACCAGTTCCTGGATGGCTTCCCGCATCTCGCCGGCGGGGGCGGGCGCGTACCGGTGCAGGAAGGGGGCGAGTGCGACAGGCTGGACCACGAGGGCGAGAACGAGCCCGGCCGCCGCTAGCGCGGTCCCCCAGAGCCACCAGCGTGAACCCGTTCGCCGGACCGCCGCGTAGAAGCCGGCAAGCAGCGCAGCGCCTACAAGGGCCGTGACGAGGGACTGGACCGCATATTCCGTCGTCCATGCTGCGAGAGGCTGCTGCGAGAAGCCGTACGAGCGCTCGCGACGCCAGTCCGAGACGGCGAACCAGGGTAGCTCGAGGGCGAAGTAGAGGAGTAGGATAGCGAAGCTGATCCCGAACGAGGCTCGAGCAGGCCTGGACGGCGATGCGAACCCGACAGGCAGCCGCGCCGGCACGTCCATGCGCACCAGCAGCGCGGCGATGGCGAACGCCAGCAGCTTGGAACAGAGCAGGAGCCAGTGTCCTTGTCTCGTGTAGGCGGCGGCGGCAAGCTCGCGCGCAGGCGGGACAAGATGAAGGTAGGCCTCGGTCGCCGTTCTGACATCGATTGCCATATCTACCCGTCGCTCCGCCTGGCGTGTCGCCGTGACACCGGGAGGACTATCGCCGCATTCCTGCCGCCGCCCCATCGCGCGGTCGTATGGGGTCAGACCGACGTTGGCACCGGCATACGCTACCAAGGTATGCCCCGCGCAGCTGCGTCCATGATGGCTAGCGTAGAGGGAATCCAGGCGGCGCCTGATCTGTCCCGCCGTCATGATGCCGAACACCGATGCGGCCCGGGCCCCGGATGACCTGGAGATCACCCCCTACCAGCGTCCAGCTTCTCACGTGCGACCAGGCACTTCAGACAGGTCGAAGCGGGAGCCACGTGGGGATCCTCGCGTCATGAGCATGGGGCGAAATGTCGTTTCTAGCCGTCACGGTCGCGCCTGTTACCATAGCCCTCGGCGCGATTGTCCTGGCGTATCGTCTCGGGGCGACGAACAACGCCCGCGCCGTCAGGGCTGGCGAGAACGATCTCAGGCACGTCGCGGATTCGGTGCCGCAGGTACTCTGGCAGGGACTGCCGGACGGGCGTGTCACCTTCATGAATCTGCGATGGACCGAGATCACCGGAGCATCGGTCGAGGACGGTCTAGAAGACGACGGCTGGGCATGGAAGAACTGGTTCCATCCCGAAGACCGGCAGGGGCTGCTGGACGACTGGGCTCACGCTCGTACTATGGGCGTCCAGTTCGATTCCTACCGTCGGCTGCTGCATGCGGACGGCACCTACCGCTGGCTTCAGATCACTGCCCGTCCAGTGCGAAGCGAGGACGGTGCGATCCTGCGCTGGTACGGCGTGTCCACCGATATCCATGCCGAGATGCAGGCGCAGCTCGGCGTCCGAAAGCTCAACCAGACGCTGGAACAGCGTGTCGCGGAGCGGACCCGCGACCTGTCCGTGAGCGAGCAGCGGTACCGCTCGATCTTCGAGCGATCGCAGGTCGCTCTCTTCGAACAGAACCTGGACGATCTCGTCGAGGCCCTCGCGCCGCTGCGGATGCGCCACGGTGCAAAGCTCGCCGTTTATCTTCAGGACAACCCGGAGGAGCTGTCCGGACTGCTGCGGCTGCTGAGGACCGAGGACGTGAACTCGGCCGCGGTGCAGTTTCTCGGCAAGTCTCGCGACACGATCCTCTCGCATTCGCGCCCGGAGATCGTGGACCCGGCGCCGTTCGCCGAGCTTCTCCATACCATCGCCCTCGGCGAAGAGGATCACTGGGAGGGTGTCGTCACCCTAATGGTCGCCGACGGGAGCATCAGGCAGGCCCTCTGCGGGGTCACGCTGATGCGTACTCCCGGACGCACACGGGCCTTCACCCATCTCAGCGACATCACCGAGCGCGAGCGCACGCGCGAGATGCTGATGGAGGCGCGCGAGGAACTATCCCGTGCGAACAGGGCGCTGACGGTGGGCGCTCTCTCCATGTCCCTGGCACACGATCTGGGCCAGCCGATCAGCTCCATCGCAATGGATGCGCACGTGGGGCATCGCTCCCTTGCCAGCTCCCCCGTCGATACCGCCACTGCGAGCAAGGCGCTGGATCGCGTGATCTCCTCCGCGCGCCGGGCAGCCGAGCTGCTGAACCGCACCAGGGAAACGGCGTCCCGGAGAGAGAGGTCGGTGGAAGTTGTCGATCTGGGCGAGGTCATCCGCATAAGCGTCGGCCTCATGGAGCATGAGGTACGGCTACAGGGCTGCCGGGTGCTTCTCGAGCTGCCGGAAAGGCCGGCCCTCGTCGCGGCGGACCGGGTCGAGCTCCAGCAGGTCCTCATCAACCTGATCCTGAACGCACTGGCGGCCAGCCAGTGCTCATCCTCGAACGACCGGACCATCGACGTGACGCTGACGGATCGGGTCGATGACCTCGTCGTCGACGTCAAGGACGGCGGCGTCGGGCTGCCTGCGGGCGCGGAGGCCCGGATCTTCGATCCGCTGTTCTCGACTCGCCCAGGAGGCATGGGCATGGGACTCGCGATCTGCCGGACCATAGTCCAGAGCTTCGGCGGCGATCTCGTCGCCCGTAACAATCCGAATGGCGGCGCGACATTCGTGTTCACGCTGCCGCGCTCGCGCTAGCGCTCCGGCCGGCCCGGCCGCGCGCGTGTCGGCCGAGCGATCGCGGCGGGCGGCGGACGGCAGAGCGACAGGATCGATACGAAGAGCAGACCGCCGAGGAGGAGCGATATGGCGGCGTCCTCGATCGCCTGCATCGCACCATACGCTGCAGCGGCGCAGGCGCCGGCGAGCGCAACGACCAGGGTCAGCGTGAGATTTCGATCTGCTCGGGCCATGAGGCGCTCCTGCATTCAGCATCGGCGACCTGCATGCAGTCGCAAGGTGACCGGAACGGCGGGCCGACCATCGCGGGAGGAACGGGCTGGCCGGCCGGGGGGGGCAGGGGTGCCGTCCCGGTCATCTGCAAAATGGCTGTTGGTGCGATCGTCGGACAGTCGTCAGGAGGTGTGGCCGCCACGTTCCTTGGTAGGTGGCGGCGCGCGATCAGAAGCGGCTTATGGGACGCTTGAGGCACGACCTCGCACTGCATTCCGGATCCGCCCGATGGGCACGTCCTCGCGCGACGTTCACGCGGCGGCAGCGACCTCGTTCGGCTCAAGGCGCCGAGCCTCGTCGATCGCCGCTTCGACGGCAGCCCGACGCTCCGCTTCGCCGCGCCCGATGCCTTCGGCCACGATCACCTCCACGTCGGCACCGACGAAGCCGAACACGGAACGTAGCAGGGTCTCGGCATGCTCGTAGGCGGCATAGGGCGAGCCCTCGCCGTAGACGTTGCCCCGAGCCAGTGCGACGATGACGCGTTTGCCCCTGACCAGTCCGACCGGCCCGTTCTCGCCATAGCCGAAGGTCCTGCCGCGCACGGCTATACGGTCGATCCATGCCTTGAGCTGACTGGGAATCGAGAAGTTGTAGAAGCCCACGCCGATGACCACGACGTCGGCGTCCAGGAACTGCTGCACGTCCTCGCCGTCGGCGAGAGCCAGGTAGGTCTCGAGCGTCAGGTGGGAGAGCGGTTCGTCGACGAGGTCGCGGTAGGTCACCTCCAGGTCGGGCTCCGCTTCCCGAAGACGATTGACTATTGCGGCGGAGATTGCCCGGCTGGCCGAGCCGTCGCCCATGATGCTGGAGTCGAGATGCAGAAGTTTCACTGGAGGTCTCCGGTCTGGATTTGTGACCAGGACCAGCTATGTGACCGGAGATCGTTCGCCAAGAACGCATATTTCTAGGACCAGGTCACATGGATATGCCTGCCTCTCACGGCGTGACGGAGCGATGCCGCAAGATGAGCGGAGTGCTCACGATCGTCGGCGACAAGTGGACGGTGATGATCGTGATGGTCCTCATCGAGCGGCCGCGGCGCTTCAACGAGATCAAGCGCGTGATAGGCGGCATCTCGCAGCAGATGCTGACGCGTACGCTCAAGGCGCTGGAGCGCGACGGCATGGTCAGCCGCACGGTTCATCCGACCGTTCCGCCTCAGGTGGAATATGCCCTGACGGAGCTCGGTCACTCGCTTTCGAGGCCGCTGCGCGATCTGGGCGAATGGGCGGGCGCCCACCTTGAACAGATTCTGGAAAATCGCGTGAGATACGACATCCAAAAGGATCAGGGGGACGTAGCTCGGAGCCAGACCAGCGGCTGATCCGAGGGCCCTGGCGATCATGCATCCCTCGCGGCCGCTGCGGCGGCAATTATACAGGTTCCAAGAAGCGACGAAGAGGCTCCGGCTACCCGATATCCGACAGGTCCGAATCGCGGGGGCGAGGCTACGCTGCGGCGGCTTCTTCGGGACTAGCCGCGAAGCTCCGCAACCTTTCCTTCACGCCTGGTATAGCAGTAGGTCGCGATGAATAATCGACCGCACTACGTATATGTCGCTGCCAGCGACCGCCTACTCGCCTGGTCGAAGGAGGAGTTCGACCGCGTCGTTGTGAAGGTCGGCATAAGCGAGCGCCCTACTATGCGTGAAATCGGACTGAATGGCAGACATCCGACCACGGGTGAGCCCGTACCTCCGTGCTGCGGCTGCAGCGACTGGAAGGTAGTCGCGTTCAAGCAGACTCCGACGAAGAACGACGCCAAAAATCTGGAGGAGCGCTTCATCGCCGCTTTCGAACCGTTCGACGCCTATGTGCGTCACGCCGTGCCCTGGCCGCTCCCGTTCAAGGGCGCGGGAGAGAGCGAACTGCTGCTGTTTCCGGAAAAGAGTCCCGTCGGTGCCGAGCTGGCGCGTTTCGATGCGGACGTCCGGGACCTCTATATCGCGGGCCGCTCCGGCTTCCTCACTGCCGTCCAGGTCATCGAACCTGAAGTTGATGACTGCGTCGGCGACGAGGAGCTTGAAGTCGACCGCGAGCGTGGCGATCACGCCATGGACGCGGAGCACGATCGTCACGAGGCTCAGGACCGCGCAGCTCTGTCACGGGAAAGCGGGCATTTTTACGAAGACTGAGTTCGAGGCGATTTTGCCAACTCGGTCAGGCTGAAGAAGCAGCGACCTGCATAGGATCGAAGCTGACACGCGGCGACGATCTTCGGACCCGATGTATGCTCGTCCGTGCAGGAGATGGCCGGCAGACGATGTGGCCGAACATGGCCAGCATACTGGCGGCAGGCCCGATCCCGGTCGGCCAGGATCAGACCTGTGCCCGACCGCCATCGACGAAGAGTTCCGTGCCGCTGACGAAGCTGGATGCGTCGGAGGCGAGATAGAGCACCGCCTGGGCCACCTCCTCGGGCAGACCTACCCGGCCGATCGGAACCGATGCGACCAGCTTCTGGAACGCTTCCGCGGACAGGCGCTGGGTGCCTGGCGTGTCGACCGGTCCGGGGCTCACGACGTTCGATCGGATCCGCCGGTCCTTCAGTTCGATCGTCCATGAGCGTACGAAGTTGCGTAAGGCCGCCTTCGTCGCGCCGTAGACGCCGAGTCCCGGCGTACCTTTGGATCCCGCCACCGAGCCGATCAGGATGATGGAGGCGCCGTCACGGAGATGCGGCAGCGCCTTCTTCACCGTGAACACGTTGCCCTTCACGTTCGTCGAGAAGAGCCGATCGAAGTGCTGCTCGGTCATCGCGTCCAGCGTCTCCACCTCGGCGACCCCGGCGTTGGCGACCAGCACGTCTATCCGACCCAGTCCGGCGACGACCTCGTACAGGCGGTCGAGATCCTGGAGCGAGCCGACGTCGCCGCGAAAACCGGTGGCGGCCTGCCCAAGCGAAGCCACCGCCTCGCCGAGCTCCTTCTCCCGCCGGCCTGTCACGACCACGCGCGCGCCTTCCTGTATGAAGGCCTTCGCTATGGCTAAGCCGATGCCGGAGCTTCCGCCGGTGACCACCGCCAGCCTGCCTTCGAGCGTCGCCATGGTATGTGCCTTCTCCAATGCGTGATCGAGGCGCCCGTCTAAGTGCAGGTGCCCGACGTGGCGCCTCGCCGTTGTCGCTCAGGCTTCCAGGAAGAGTCGCAGATGAGCCAGGAACAGATCGGGATACTGGAAGTGAGGGGCGTGTCCCGAGTCCGGGTAGATGACGAGCTGCGCGTTCGGCAGATGCTGCTGCAGGTGGAAGGAGTTCGTCGTGTTCAGCATCACGTCGAGGTGGCCGTTCGCCACCAGCGTCGGCATCGTGATGGCGGCGAGGTCCGCGAAGCGCTCGCCGTGCGGCTCGAGCCAGTCCCGCCCGGCGGCGACCTGCGCCATGATCGTCGGCATGCCGCTGGGCGCATCGACGTCCTCGGTGCGTGCATGCCGCCGTTCCCAGTACCGCGCCGCAGCCGCGCGGCCGGCGTCCGACTGTCCGAAGAACAGCCAGGCCATGTCGTCGAGGCCTGCGTTGCCGCGGGCGCGCTGGGAGACCTCGGCGATATACGGCGACGGATCGCCGCCACGCGGGCTGGTACCGACCAGGACGAGACGCCGGACACGCTCGGCGTTCTTCTTGGCGAACGCCTGGGCGACCATGCCGCCCATGGAGAAGCCCAGCAGGTCGAAGGTCCCTAGCTTCAGCGCATCGACGAACTCGACGACGCAGTCCGCCATTCCCTCGATCGTGCTCGGTGTCTCTCCGCTCGAGGCGCCTACGCCCGCGTTGTCCACGAGGATGATCTCGCGATCCCTGGCCAGGCCGTCGGTGAAGGCCGGATCCCAGTGGTCGAGCCCACCGGTGAAATGCTGCAGAAGCACGATCGGCGTCCCGGTCGAGTTGCCGAACCGGCGGTAGGCGTAGCGGTTCTGGCCCGCTTCGATGAACTGAGTGGGGGCGTTCTGATGCGTCTGCATGGTTCGATCTCCTTGAGGAGACCGTGGCTCACGCCGGCGCGGCTAGCGATATGGACGTCGGTATTATCCGGACGCACCCCCGTAGGTGCCGGGCATGGCCACGACGAAGTCCGGTTCGCTTCAGGCCGGATCCGCGTCCGCGATCGGCAGGTCGAACGAGAAGCCGGCGCCTCCGTTCGGCAGGTTCCGCACGGTCAGCTTCCCGCCCATCGCCTCGACGGTCGTGCGGCAGATGTTCAGACCCATCCCTATTCCGGTCGATTTAGTCGTGAAGAACGGGTCGAACAGCTTGGACAGGTGCTCTTCGGGAATGCCCGGCCCGGAGTCCGCGATATGGACACGGACCGCAGCGTCCTCCGCGGCGATCTCCATCGATATGCGGCGACGTCCGGGCTGGTCCCGCATCGCGTCGGCCGCGTTGCTCACCAGGTTGACGAGGACCTGCTGCACTTCGATCGGGTCGCCCATGACGCATGGCACGCCTTCGCCACAGACTATCTGCAGATCCGCCCCCGATCGCGCGAGATCATGGTGGAGGAGGTCGCGCGTCTCGGTGGCGAGACGGCAGAGATCGACCGCCTTCCTGGCCGGCTGACCTGCGACGATGTTCTCCCGCGTCCGCTGTACTATACCGGCGATGCGCTGGGCCGTCCTGTCGACGCGCTGCAGGATGCGTGAAACCGCGTCGAAGTCCGGGTTCTCCCTTCCTGCCAGGCGCAATCCCGTCGTGGCATCCATCAGCAGGGAGGCGATCGGCTGATTCAGCTCGTGGGCGATGGAGGCGGAGAAGGCGCCGACGGTCGCGATCCGGTTCGCGCGCGCAAGCTCCGTCTGGGCTGCACGGCGCATGCCTTCGATCCGCTCCTGCTCCGAGAGGTCGACGTGACTCGACAGGTGGAGACCCTCCGCCAGCCTGGTCACGGTGAAGTAGACCGGTATCCGTCTGCCACCCTTGCCGACGAGAACGGTGCGACCATCGATATGGCTCAGCCCGTCGAAGTACATCTCCAGCTGGCGAAGCAGTACCTCGGGGCCGTCGTCTGCATTCTGGGCCGGTGGGTTCGCGACGAGCTCGGCCACGTTCTCGTAGCCCATCATGCACGCCAGCGCCTCGTTGACCCGCGTGGTCCGGATGACCGCCAGGGTGGCGGCCAGCTCGTCCGGGTGCGTCGCCATGTACGAGCGTAAATCGGTGACTCCGCGCGCCCTGAGACCGTCGAGGATCCTCTCTGCCGCGCTGAAGTCCATCTCCGCGAAGGTCATGTTGCTGACGTCGAACAGGCCGGCGTAGCGGCGTTCGGTGCGGACCAGCTCGGACGTTCGCTCCGCCACCCGCTGCTCCAGCGTCTCGTTCAGCTCGCGGACCTTCTGATGCGCCGCCACCTCCTCGTGGATGTCGGACATCCCTCCGTACCATCGGATCTCGCCCGAGCTGCCGGCGACGCGCACCGGCCGGCCGACGTGGGACATCCAGCGATAGCTGCCGTCCGCGTGGCGCAGTCTGTATACCGTACGGAGCTCCTTCTCCGCAGGCATCACCTCCTCCAGCAGACCTACGAACCCGGCCCGGTCGTCGGGATGAATGTCCGCCAGGTAGTCCTCCGGCTCGATCCGGTCGCCGAACTGCCGCCCGGTAAGCTCCGGATACCTCCGGTTGTAGAAGTCGACGGTGCCGGAGGCGTCCGACCGCCAGAGGATCTGCGGTACCGAATCGGTGACGTTGATCAGTTCGGCCCGGCTCACCTCGAGTTCTCGCTGGACCTTCTGCAGCTCCTCCTTCGCGACCACCTCGTCATGGACGTCCGAAAGGCCGCCGAAGCGCTCCACCTTGCCGGTAAGAGGCGAGTAGGCAGGGCTGTCGTAGATCTGCATCCAGCGATAGCTGCCGTCACGCTGGCGGACCCTGATCTTGAGATCCGTCATCGTACGCGTCGCGACCGCGTGCGAGACCGTCTCGGTAAGGGCCGGCACGTCGTCCGGGTGGACGACGTCGTTGTAGCGCTGCCCTTCCAGAACGCTCCAGCGGTCCAGTCCGGTCACCGCCGTCCAGCTCTCGTTGAGGTACTCGATCTCGCCCTGCGGGTTCGAGCGCCAGAGAACGAAGGGAACGGAGTTGGCGAACAGCTCCACTTCGGATCTGCTGCGGTCCAGGTCCAGCCTGACTGCCTCCAGGCGCTTGCGGCTGACCAGCAGCGCGGCGGTCACGCCGATGGCCACGCATGCGAATATGCAGCGCAGCCCGTTCGCCAGGGTCGGCTGGGGAAGATGTGCGACGATCCAGGCCAGAACGGTCAGCACCACGCATATCTGCGCCGCCCGCAGGACCGCCTTCACGCCGCCACCGACCGATACGAGTACCAGGACCGCAAGATAGAGGATCGATACCGAGAAGTCGTAGACTGCGATGCTGTCGACGGAGAAGACGGCTGCCGCGAGCAGAATGGCCGCAACCAGGGAAAGCGGTCCTGTCAGTCGCCCGTCCATCACGCCGGCCCCCTTCGTTCGCACCGGCTCGCGGCCGGCACTATTCAGGAGCATACCTTCCCGACCTTCGCTTCGCAAAGTCGCTGCGGAGGAGGCGAGGTGGCGCCTCGATCATGGATCCCGAGAAGGTCGATGCCGCGCGGCATCGAAGTACGCCATCAGGCTTCGCGCTTCGCAGCATGCGCGCTGCCCCACAGCGATCCTGGATTCACCCGCTCGGGATAGAGTGCGAGCATGGCATCATAGAGCTCCCGGGCCGTCGTCGTCTCCTCCGCCAGGCGGTCGAAGTCCTCGATGTACCGCCGGGTGGCTTCGATGTGTCGCGGGCTGTTGTCGGGGGTAAGCGGTCCATGCCCGACGATGACGATCTTCGGGCGTAGCGCCTCGATGCGATCGAGCGCCGCAAGCCACGCCTTGCGACCCGCCCTGTCCGTCTCGACCAGAAAGGGATGGACCTCGTTGTAGACGGCGTCGCCCGAGACGACGAGGTCAAGCGAGGGGACGTGAAGACCGGTGGTGTCGTCCGTGTCGGTGTGTCCGAGATCGATCACCCGGAACTCGTGGCCTTCGAGTTCGAAGCGATCATTCTCGAGTACCTGCGCTACTGTGAGACGATCGGGCACGAGACCTGGAAAGCGTCGCTTCCAGTTGGACTCCAGTACCCGGGGCGACGAAGTCGCCCGCATCGCGTCCACGACGTTCGGACGGGCGATCGCCCGAGCCTGGGGGAAGCGCTGCAGCAGCTTGGTGAGACCGAAGAAGTGGTCGGGATGGGCATGGGTGAGATAGATCGAGCGAAGGGTCCGGCCCTTGCTCTCGATGAAGTCGGCGAGCACCGACGTGTGGGCATCGCTGAGGAAGGTGTCCACCAGCACGGCGTCTCGTTCGCCCCAGAACAGGGTCGTTGTGTTGGCGACCCAGCTCAGGCTCTCCTTCCCCGGCGGGACGCCCTGGGTGGCGCTCGCGCGCTTCATGATGAACAGCTCCCATTCGAGCGGGGGACGGACTGCCTCGGTCATGGTGACGTCCTTCTTTTCGGGTCAGAGATGCTCGCGAAACCACTCCAGGGCGGCGGCGATCGCCGCGGACCGCTGGGCGATGTAGATGTCGTAGTGGACGCCAGGGACCAGAACGAGCCGCTTGGGCTCGAGCGCCCGCTGGTAGGCTGCGAGCGCCAGGTCGGTCGGCGTCGCCCCGTCCTCCCGCGCTACGATGAACATCAGCGGCGTCGGCGAGACGCGGCTCGCGAAGGCGCCCGGCTCGTACATGCGCGCCAGCCGCGACGAGCGCAGCGTGACCGTATTCTCCCATACGCCCTCCGGCACGGGCCGAAGCATGAAGTCGATTGCGTCCTTCGTCCGATACGCCGCCGGCACGCCTGGATCGGATCCGACCAGTGCCTGATAGCCCGGTTGGCCGTCGAGCTGGTTGCGGTCGTCCTGTGCCAGCGCCTCGTCGACGGCGGCGAGCTGATCGGCCGGGACCCGTCGCAGGCCCTGCTCGTAGCCGCTGATCGTCGGCACCTGGGCGACGACCGCCTTCAGCCTTCGATCGCTGGCACCGAGCATGATGGCGTGCCCGCCGGAGTAGCTCGTGCCCCAGAGGCCGATCCTCTTCGCGTCCACCTCGGGCCGGCCCTCCAGGTAGGAGATGGCCCGCCGCCAATCTGCGATCTGCCGCCAGGGGTCGACATCCTGGCGAGGCAGCTTAGCACTGCACCCGAAGCCGCGATGATCGTGCAGCAGGACCGCGAAGCCAGCCTCGGCGAAGGCAACCGCGAACGGCTCGAGGCCGTGATGGATCGTGCCGCCGAACCCTGCCGACATCGTGATCGCAGGGTGTGGCCCGGCCCCTTCGGGAAGGAATAGCCAGCCGCCGATCGCGGTCTCCGCGTCGGCTCGGAAGGAGATGTCGGTCCTGCTGATGCTCATGGTCGTCTCTGGATCAAGAAGGGAGATCTCAGGCGGCTGCCTCGGCGGACGGTCCGAAGGCGGCCCGGTTGTCGGAGAGCCAGCCGCTGACAGGGCGCGCGTCCTTGCCCGTGAGATCGCTCACGGTCTTGGTCGTCTCGGCGAGCACGCCATCACGGAAGATCCGGTCGAGCCCGAGCAGCAGGTCCGCGACCATCTCGCTGACGCCCGAGGCGACGAGGATCTCCCGATGCTCGGCGCGCGTCCGCTGCGCATAGTTCACGGGTCGGCCGAGTAGCTGCGACAGTTCCTCCGCGATCTCCGGCATGCTCACCGTGCCCGGGCCCGTGAGATGGTACGCCCGCTGGGAGTCGAGGAAGCGTTCGTCGAGCAGCGCGACCCGCGCCACGTCGGCGACGTCCCGCGTATCGATCAGGTTGACCCGACCGTCTTCTGCCGTCCCGCCCCAGGTGCCGCTGGCGACGGGAGCCTTCGCTCGTGCGAGGACGTCCACGAAGCAGCTTGGACGTAGGACCGTGTAGCCGATGTCGCAGTCGGCCAGATGCGCCTCGATCTTCATGTGCCAGTCGAAGGGGTGCAGACGGGTGGGCGGTCCCATCGCGGACAGCTTGACGATGTGCGAGACGCCAGCGCGCACTGCTGCATCGATCATCGCGATCTCGTTCTCGACCTGCCTGTCCGACGTCCCGTGAGCTAGGAACAGCCTATCGGCGCCTTCGAGCGCGACGGAGAGGCTTGCAGGCCTGTCGAAATCGATCTGCGCGATGGGGGGCGCGGGCGACAGGCGGCAATTCGACGCGCTCCGCGACAGTCCAAGGACCTCCACCGGGTCATCGGCAAGCCGGGCCATCAGAGCCGCGCCGACACGGCCCGTGGCCCCCGCCACTACGATGCGCGGCCGACCCTTGCTGAAGCCGTCTCTGGACATGTGGATACCTCGTTCGGATGTGACTGACTGACGGAGCCTACTTCGACCGGGACGTCGCACTGCACTGCACGATGGTATGGGTCGTGGCGTGCCTTCGTAGAATTGGAGGTCGGCGGGACGAGCGTCATCATCGTCGGCAGCCCGGCACATGCCGCGTACCCCGATGGAGGCCCTTCCGATGATCGCTTCAAGCACAAACCATGCGGACGGCCAGCCCGTCCGCGCAAGCAGGTCCGGGTCGTGAACGCGGAGACTCTGTCCGGCTGGTTCGGAGAGCTGTCACGTCGCGACGCGCTCGTCAGCCTGCTGGCTGCCGGCGTCATCGCAGGTGCCGCGGCCACCCCGCTTCTCGCATCCCCATCCCAGACGCACGGAGACATGACCATGACCACCTTCACGACCAAGGACGGCACGCAGATCTTCTACAAGGACTGGGGGCCCAAGGATGCCCAGCCGATCTTCTTCCATCACGGCTGGCCGCTCTCGTCGGACGACTGGGACACCCAGATGCTCTTCTTCCTCTCGAAGGGGTATCGGGTAATCGCGCATGATCGCCGCGGCCACGGGCGTTCCACCCAGACCGACGTCGGCAACGACATGGACACCTACGTCGCCGACGTGATCGAGCTGACCGATCACCTCAACCTCAGGAACGCCGTCCACATCGGCCACTCGACCGGAGGCGGCGAGGCCTGCCGCTACGCGGCCAAGGCGAAGCCCGGCAGGATTGCGAAGGCCGTCCTCGTGTCGGCCATACCGCCCGTCATGGTGAAGTCCGCGAAGAACCCGGGTGGATCGCCGATGTCCGTATTCGACGGCTACCGTTCGGCTCTCGCGGCCAATCGCGCGCAGCTCTATCACGACATCGCGAGCGGCCCCTTCTACGGCTTCAATCGCGAGGGCGCGAAGGTCTATCCCGGAACGATCCAGAACTGGTGGCGTCAGGGCATGATGGGCGGCGCCAAGGCGCACTACGACTGCGTCGCCGTCTTCTCCGAGACCGACTTCACCGAGGATCTGAAGCAGATCGCCGTTCCCACGCTGGTGATGCACGGCGACGACGACCAGGTCGTGCCGATCGCGGACGCCGCGCCACTGGCCGTCAAGCTGCTCCGTCAGGGACAGCTCAAGGTCTACAAGGGCTTCCCGCACGGGATGCTCACGACCCATGCGGACGTGCTGAACCCGGATCTACTGGCCTTCGTCAAAAGCTGACCCGCACGAGCGCCGAGAAGGGCAGTCCGTTCGACGATCGCGGTGAAGGCCGTACTCGTCGGATGACGATGGCCGTACCTTCTCGGCAGCTCGGTGGCCATGCCAACGTCCGGGTGTCAGCCCCTAGCATGCAGGGCCGTGAGGTCTGCCTACACTGCCGCGTGATCGAGGCCGCCGGTTGGATAGGTCAGGATATGAAGGTACATGGAGGCATGCCAATAGCCCACGATGGATCCGTGACCAGCTCCGACGGACGCCTGATCTTCTGCAGCGTCGAGAGATTCGTGCGAGACATCTGCGTCGGCAGCTGCTGCTTCGTATGTGGCCGTTCCGAGCGCGAGGTACGGTTCAACCGCGAACATATCCTCCCGAACTGGCTACTGCACCGGTTCAATCTGCACAAAGAGACCGTCACTCTGCCCAATGGCGTGCGCCATCGGTACGGCACATACACGCTGCCATGCTGCGTCGACTGCAACTCCGAGATGTCTCGCATATTTGAGACGCCGATCAGCGAAGCGGTCGGCAAGGGCTTCCAGGGCGTGGACGCGATGCTGCGAGACGGCGGCGGCTTTCTCCTGTTTCAGTGGCTGGTGCTGGTATATCTCAAGTACCACCTGAAGGATCGGCTTCTGCAGCGTCATCGCGATGATCGTAAGGGGAAGGAGCCTATTTCCGCCGACTACGAATGGAAGCATTTCCATCACCTGCACTCCGTCGCGCGAGCTCACTACACCGGCGCCGAACTCGGGTCGCACGTGGTGGGGTCGCTGATCGTGATGCAGGCTGCGGACCTCGATCAGGCGTTCGACGCGGCGACCGTCACCGACGCATCCACGATCTACCTGCAGCTGGGCGACGTGCTTCTCTTTGCGGTTCTGAACGATGCTCAGGCGTCTGTATCCGGGATCGATCAGATCCTGGAACGGATCGACGGCCCGCTTAACAGAGTGCAGGCGCGCGAACTGGCGGCCGAGCTAGCGGCCGCGAACCTTCATCTAGAGAACCGGCCCCAGTTTCGCTCGCTCATGCTCGACAAAAACGGCTCAGGTCTGGTGATCGAGGGATGCGTCGATGGTGATGGACCGGTTTTCCTCGATCGCGACGACAAGCTGGTCGGGTACATAAAGTGCGGGCTGCTGCAACAGTACTTCGGTCACGTGGTTGGCCTTCCCGCTGAGGAGGTCGAGAGGCGAATGAGGGAGAACCATTTCACCTTTTTGTGGGACGCGGAAGGACGACTGCAGAAGACCGAAGCTCAGTCACGAGAAGCATAGCGCGACCGCTCAGGAGCAGGTCGCGCTCAGCACCGTCCTGTTGCTCTTTCGGAAGGGCGCTCTCCATCACCTCTGACTGATCAACGCATTCGCCTAGTCGAGCAGAAGCTCGAGTTCTTCGATCAGATCGTCGGGTGGGAAGGGCTTCTGCAGGAACCTGAGCACGCCGGCTCCGTAGGCGCTTCGCTCCAGCTGGGCGGCCGGGAATGCAGTCATCAGGATGACCGGGGGGCCGGCCCTCGCCTGAAGGCGCCTGGCGAGCTGGATGCCATCCGTTCCCGGCATCTGAACGTCGCTGACGATGCACGCCGCTTCGGAAAGGAGGGGAGACCCCAGCAGATCATCTGCGGTCTCGAACAGAACTACCTGATGTCCGATGCTGCTGATGAGGGCCTCGAGTGAAACCCGTACGTCCTCGTCGTCGTCCACTACGGCAATGAGGGAGGTCGGACCGGTCATCTAGGCTACAGTTCCTCCTGAGCCGGAATACCACCCGCTCCGGCGGCGGCGTGTACCGGCTGATCTGACTACTCTCGGAGCGCAGTCGAGGTTCCTGGACTTCTCGGGCCAGCGCAGCGAGTAGCGAGCCGAAGGGGGCGATCCCATACTCATGTATGTAGCCACGAGGACGATCCGAGATGGCACGACAGCAGCTGATGCGCTAAGTCGAAGTCTAGTCCGGCATCATGCGGAGGCTGGAAGAGATGAGCGTCGCAGGAAACCTTAACGTGAAGGCGGCCGTCCTTGAGGAGACCGCTCAGGCGCCGCTCGTGCTCGTCGTGGACGACGACGCTGATATCCGTGCAAGCCTGACGGACATGTTCCTCTCGGTGGGCATGGAGACGCTGACCTACGGCTCCACGGCAGAGCTCATGACGGCGGGACTCCCCGACCGTCCGAGCTGCCTCATCCTCGACCTGCGCCTGCCAGGCGTCAGCGGTCTCGAGCTCCAGGCGCAGCTTTCGGAGAAGGGTATCCGCCTTCCGATCATCTTCCTCACCGGCTACGCCGACGTACCCACCTCCGTCCGGGCGATGAAGGCGGGGGCCGTGGACTTCCTGCCGAAGCCGTTCCGCGAGCAGGAGCTTCTGGACGCGGTGGCGGAAGCGCTCCGCTTCGATGGCGAGCGGCGGCGCGACGAGGACGAGGTGAACGGTATCCGTCATCTGGGAAGCCAGCTCACCCCCCGGGAACGCGACGTCCTGCGAGGGGTGGGGAGGGGACTGCTGAACAAGCAGATCGCGTTCGAGCTCGGGATCACCGAGATCACGGTCAAGATGCACAGGTCCAGCGCAGGCCGGAAGCTGAAATCCGTCTCCGTCGCCGACATGATCCGAAAGATCGAGCGGCTCGGCCTCTGATCCGTCCTTGAGCGGATCGGGCATCCGATCCGTTCACGGACGTTGAGCTGTCGTGCCGTCCGTTCGTCATCTATCCCGCGAGGGGCAGGACCAGTGTCGATACGACGCCGCGTCGGTCCGCGCGGTCCCGCACCGCTATGCTGCCTCCATGCGCTTCCGCGATCGAGCGGCAGATGGCCAGTCCCATGCCAAGCCCGTCGGCCTTGCTGGTCCTGAAGGTCTGGTAGGGCGCTGCGAGGAACTCCGGGGAGAGACCAGGGCCCGTGTCGCTGACCGCGACATGTGCGCTAATCCCATCCGACCGGATCTCCAGATCGATCTTCCGCGTCGTTCTTGGTACCTCGGCCAGCGCCTGAATCGCGTTCATCATGAGGTTGGCAAGTATCTGCTGGAGCTGGATACGATCGCCCATGACCAGGGGAGCACCGACGCCCCGGTCGATCACTACCCTGATGCCCTGCTCGTCGAGTTCCTGACGCAGCAGCAGCCGGGTCTCGGCGACGATGTCGTCGAGGGACAGCCGTACGAGCGGCACTTCCCTGTTCGCCGCGACAGCGCGCAGCCGCTGGATGATCTCGCCGACGCGCACCGCATGTTGGCCGATGAGCGAGAGGACGCTTCCGAGCTTACCCGTGGGCGGGTCAGGCCTGCGCGCAAGCCGCTCGGCGGCGGCGGCATGGTTCGCGATGGCCGTCACGGGCTGGCTTACCTCGTGGACGATCGAGGCGGTCAGCTGTCCCAGCAGCGAGATGCGGGAGGCATGCGCGACCTGCTGACGCATCCTGTCGATCTCGTCTCGCGCCCGGACCTGATCCGTGATGTCGATCTGGGCGACGAGCACCTCGCTGCTGGCAGGATCCGGATTGGACACGCGGCAGAAGAGCGTGTCGACCGGGCTCCCATCCAGGCGCAGCATCCGCATTTCGGACTGGAAGACCGGCTCGCGCACGAACGACCCTTCGATCGATCGGCGCAGGACCTCGCAGCCGGGCGGGATGATGCCGGTCATGCTCCTGCCGATCAGCTCGTCCGACGATGACGCTCCGAACAGACGCACGGCCGCATCGTTCACGGAGACGAGGCGAAGGTTCGCGATGACGAAGTCGACGAAGTCAGGATGACTGTCGATGTACCGATGCATGTCGGAGACGCCCTCCGACCGGAGCTGCCGGAACGTATCCGCGATCCCGGGCGCCGACAGCTCGGAGAGCGCGATCGTGGGGACGTCGAGAAGCATCTGTCTGCGCGCGCTCACTTCGTCGAGCTGCCTTGCGGCCTGGACCCGATCCGAGATGTCGGTGAAGCCGACCAGGAGCGTTCCGCCCCCGACGGTGCCAGGAAGGAAGGAGACGGTGAAGAGCGCGTCGAAGATCCGCCCGTCCAAGGCCCTCATCCGGGTTTCGGCGACGTGACGTGGCCTGTTCGTGATGGCCGAGATGACGCTCTCGGCGAAGTCGCCAGTACTCTCCTCCGGCCAGTAGAAGTCGAGCGGCGTCGCCAGCAGCTCGCGCTTCGTGGCGGGGCCGAACATCTCGATCGAGCGATCGTTCGTGTCGATGATGCGGGTCGCCCGCATCATGTCGCGGGAGACCTCGGGATTGCTGCGGAGATGGCCCGGTATGTCGGTGACGCCGCTCTTCGCCAGATGCTGGATCATGCGACCGACCTCGACGAAGTCCAGCTCCCAGAACGAGGCCGCCACGGCGCCGAACAGATTGCGGTAGCGATACTGGCTCGTCGCCAGGGCCCGCTCGGCGGGATGCTTTACGTCGAGCAGCGAGCTGACCTCCATGAACTCGGGACGGTCCGCCTCCGCCAGTCGAGCGACGCGGAGCCGCACGGTACAGGCGGAGCCGTCCCTTTTCCTTCGCTTGACGATACCCTCCCACAGACCAGTCGCGGCGAGCGCCTGTGTCGCGGCTTCCGGATAGTGTCCGACGAGTTCGGCTACGCTGCGTCCCACAGCCTCGTGAGGCTGCCAGCCGTAAAGCGTAGTCGAAGCCAGGTTCCAGCTGGTGACCACTCCGTCGGCGCCTATCGAGATCATGCTCTCGCTGGATAGATCCAGTAACTGCGCCAGGACTCGCTGCACCTGTGTTCCTCACCTTCCGCTGTAGCCGACACCTTCGACGGCTCGGCCCATACTCTAGCTTTCCGGGATCGTGACAACACCTGCTCCATGCAGACAGGCTGTCGAACCGCCGGTCCCGCCATTCTCGGTGTCAGGCTGCTTCGACGGCGGTCAGCAGCAGGCTGATCGCCGATATGACCAGGCCCACCCTTGCAAACGCTCGACGCGACGCGGCTGAGCCCGTCAAAGGACATGTCGCCGATCGCATGCGCTTCCTTCAGCGTGGTATCATGATTGCTGGCGAGGATTGCTCCTTCTTCCAGCTTCAAGGTGCGCAGGAACGTACTGTCACACGGGTGAGGGCTAGTACCCGGGAGCGGCCATTCAGCTTCGGAAGCGTGCGCCGCTGCGTTAGGGCGGTGGAGACAATGCAACGCGGGTCTCAGCGTTCGAGCCCGCGGTTTGCCTCGATGATCAGGTCTGCAGGGACGTCCACTGGATCAACTCCGCCAAGATTACGCCAGTCTCTAGAAGCTGCGTTCGGCCGCTGGGAACAATACGATGGTAGGGTGTAGGTCGGAGCGACCGACTGACGTTCCAGTGCTTATTCGTTGGCCAGGGCTGGAGATAACTTTTCGATGAGAAGCTCCAGCTGACCTTCGGACCAGCCTGCACGTAGGAAGGCGGCCATTTCACTCGGAGGAACGTGCCAGCCACGCTCGCTCGCGAGAGCCGCCATGCGGCGCAGCTCCTCGAGCCGGCAATTCGCAAGTCGGTTTGGCTGACGGTATGCGAACAGTCGGCCGAACGCGTCTAGAAGTGGCCTCGATCGGAAGGACGAGGTTCCGTCCCGCTGCCCGATGGCTATCACCAGCCACTCCAAGGGCCCGAAGGTCTCCGAGGCTGGATCGCCGTCGAAGGCCCAAGCCGAAGGCTCCTCTTTCGAAGCGCTCTGCTCGATCACGTTCTCGAAGACGGGTAAAGCGGTGAAGGCATTCATCGGCCTGCTCCAGGATACGCCGCCGTCCGGGCGACGTGCCTTTCCTGCGCCACGCGCGGTCTGCCGGAAATCGTACGGAGGGGCGTGAGCGACCTACCTGAGTATGGGACAGCCGGGCCATGGCCGATGCCGGCCGCTAGCCGAGGATGGTCTCAAGCTCGCCGATGAGGTCGTTCGGATCAAAGGGCTTGCTCAGGAAGCGGTACGCGCCGGCTTCCTGCGCCCGCCGCTCGACGTCCTCGCTCGCGAACGCGGTCACGAGAATGACCGGCGCAGATGTGGCCTGTCGGAGCCGACGAGCCAGCTGGATCCCGTCCGTTCCGGGCATTTGGACATCGCTGATGAAGCAGGAGAAGGCTTCCAGGCCGCCTGCTGCAAGGAGGGCGTCGGCAGAGTCGAACAGTACCGCCTCATGTCCGATGCTCACGATGAGCATCTCGAGCGAGATCCTCACGTCCTCGTCATCGTCAATCACGGCCACAAGCGATGGGACGCTCAAGTCAGCAATCCTTCCGCCGCGACTACACCGTCCCGAGAACTAGACGGCGCATCCTGCTTCCACAAGCATACCGAGGTACGTGGTCGATGGTCGAAGTAGCGATGTGAATTCCAGGTAGGCGGAGGTAGGAGATGATTGCAGCACGTAGCGGCGTGCGCCTCTGGGATGAAGTCGAACGGTTGCTACAGAGCGAAGGCCTTGAAGAACAGGCTTCCGGCATCCGGGCTGTCGGGCAGCCGGGGTGTCCTGCCGATCCGTACGATCTGCTTGGCGACAGCGTCGTCCGTATCGGTGCCGATGGAAAGATCGTCGGTTGGAACCGCGCGTCGGAGGAGCTCTACGGCTATGCGCGTGGGACGGCGCTCGGTCGAGATGCGCGTGAACTTTTCGGGGATGCCGAGGCCGAATGGCGGTCGCGCTTGGACGGGGGCGAAAGCTGGATCGGCGAGGTGATCCGCCCAACAGTGGTCGGGCCGACGCTGCTGCAGGTCCGCTGGAAAGCTCGCCGCGACCAGGAGGGACTTCTCTGCGAGATCGTCGAGACGGCGCGAACCGCGTGCGAGCTGGAGCAGCTTCGACGCCAAGTTCGATCCGCGACGCACCGGTTCGAGAATCTCTTCCAGGCGTTGGCAGTCAGCTTCTTCGAGACCGACTTCCGCATGGTCGGAGCCGAGCTGAAAAGGATGCGCGACAGCGGCGTCACTGATCTGAAAGCGCATCTGCTGGGCGATCCCCGCCGGGTGCGCGCCCTTATGGATCTCGAGAAGGTCGTCGACGTCAACGCTGCCAGCGTAAGGCTCTTCGGTGCGACCGAGGGGGCGGAGCTGTGCGGCCGGCGAAGCAGTCGGCTGTGGCCTGATGAAAGCATCCCAGACTATGTCGGCGCACTGGTGGCAGTCATGGACAAGCAGCCTGACTTCGTGTGCGAGACGAGGCTGCGCGCGCTCGATGGCAGCCTGATCGACGCCCTTTTCACTGTGGCCTGGTCGCCCGAAAGCGCGAAGCGCGGAGTGATGGTCGTAGGTGTGGTTGACCTCCGCGAGCAGAAGCGGGCTTTCGCAGAGCTGCAGCGGAGCGAGGAGAAGTTCAGGAAGCTCTTCGACGCCATGTCGATAGGTCTGCTGGAATACGACTTCTCGGACGCCGACCGGCTGATCGCGCGCTACCGAGCTGAAGGCGTTGTCGAACTCGGCTGGCACCTGATGGGGCATGCCGAACGAATGCAGGAGATGATCGACGCCATGCGTGTGGGCGCGATCAACGACAGAGCTCTCCAGATTTTCGGCCTGGAAAGAAAACACGTCAGAGCGAAGGGGGTCGGCTGGATCTGGCCGCCAGAAACGTGGAGCATCGTCGCGCGTGCGGTTAACGGGCGCTACCAAAAGCGGCTGATCCCGCCTGAGGACAACCGTATCCGTCGGCCGGACGGGAGCGAGGTCGACGTGAACATCACGCTCTGGGCGGAGCCGGAGCGTCGATCGGACCAACCTGTACTGTGCGGCGTGGTCGACATCAGCGATCGGATAGAGGCTCAGCAGAGGCTCGAACTCGTTCGGTCCGAGTTCGCCCACGCGTCCCGGATCGCAACCCTCGGCGAGCTGGCGGCTTCCGTCGCCCACGAGATCAGTCAGCCGCTCTCGGCCATCATCACGAACTCCAGCACGACGCTTCGCGTCCTGGAGAAGGACGCGTCCAGGCCGGTGCTACTCCGCTCGCTCGCCGAGCACACGCTCGGAGCGGCCAACCGCGCCACCGAGATCGTGACGCGGATCCGATCCGTCGTCGCGCCGATCACGCCGGAGCGACAGCCGCTCTCGCTCGACGCCATGGTGTCTGAAGCTCTGCCATTCTTGCGACACGAGCTGAAGCAGGGACAGGTCCAGCTCATACTGCGCTTCGAGCAGCATCTGCCTTCCACCTGCGGAGATCGCGTCCAGCTTCAGCAGGTGGTGGTCAATCTCGTGCTCAACGCAATACAGGCCATGCAGGACCTGCCGGAGGACGAGAGGCAGATCGAGATCGCAACAAGACGAGACGGCGACATGGTCATGCTGACGGTCGACGACACCGGGCCGGGTATAGCGCCTGAAGCTCGGGAGCGACTCTTCGACTCCTTCTACACGACCAAGCCACGCGGAATGGGCATCGGCCTGGCGGTATGCCGCTCGATCGCGGAGTCGCACGGTGGATCGATCGCCACGCTCCCCCTCCCGCGGGGGGCAAGGTTCGTCCTCACGCTGCCGCATACGGCCGGAGCTCGGGCAGGCTAGTCACCTGGTCCTGCAGAATCAGGGAAGCCGGATCGGCGGCCCCCATACCGAAGTTGGGCTGTCGCGATCTTGAGCGGGGGAGGAGAAGACTATTCGATGAAGGACCGCAACCCGGAAAGACGAACCTGATGATCAAGCGCGCGCTGCTCCCCCTCCTGCTGCTGATGCCCGGCGCCGGGAATGCTTCTTCGACCAGTGCCTGGTCCAAGCTCGCAGCCGAGGCCAAGGCGCGCTGCTCCGCCGAGAGCCGACTTCTTCATCCGTCCACGTCGGCTCCCCTCGTGTTCAGCGACAGTATCGGGCAGGTCGCGGTGCTTGTAACCGGCGAGTTTCCGCAAAAAGGTCTGCGAGGGGTGAAGGGAAGCTATCTGTGCCTGTACGATCGCCGGCACGGGAGAGCCGAGGTCCAGGAGGCCAAGGGTTGGCGAGAGGCGCGGTGATTTCGTCGACCAGCGACGACGAAGGTGCCCGGCTGTCGCCGTTCGTCGAATTCCCCATTCCCGCCGACGCACTCCGCGAGCGGACCGTTCAGTGGCATGATGCGGCAATGGCCGGTCCGCTGACGGCTGGGCTGTCCGGGCTGGAGATCATGCGGGGAATACGCGACGGGACGCTGCCAGCCCCGCCGATGGCTCGCGCGATCGGCTTCCGATGCGTCGTCGCCGAACCAGGCGAGATCGCGATGAGGCTTGATTACGAGGCCTCGCTCGAGAACACGTTGCGCATGCTCCATGGCGGAGTCGCCGCGACGATGCTCGACACGGCGATGGGCGCTGCAGCGCACACCATGCTGCCGGTCGGAAGCGCGGTAGTGACCCTGGACCTCACGCTGACCTACATCCGATCGATAGACGCCCGAAACACGCCCGTGACGGCTACGGGTCGTGTGCTGAACGTCGGTCGTCGCACCGTCTACGTCTCGGGGGAGGTGGTCGACCGGCACGGTGCCCTGACGGTTCATGCCGTCGGCAACTTCTCGATACTCAATACGCGACCGCCAGCGGCGTAGATCGTTCAAGAACGATGGAGCGGTAAATCTCCCAAACTAGGTTGCTATTCCTACTGCGGATGAGTGTGCGAGATCGGATGGGCGCTGAAAAGATCCGAGGGGCTAAGGCGGCCGCCCAGATGGCGTGATCGTGCCACTGTCGTATGCTGTGTGGCGGCTGCCTTCGCCAAGGCCGCCACCGTCGTTCTGTCACTCGAAGAAACGACCTGATGTATTTTCGTATCCGCCTTGATCCCTGGGCGATCGACTGATCGAAATAGGATCGCTGGCCGGGAACGTCTCGTCCAGGGCCTCGTCCAAAGCGTCGTCCTGACAGGTATTATCTTGTTCCTGGTTCATGCGGTCAGTCACTTTCTCAAATCTCCAGCTACGTGGATCAGCGAGGAGTGACACCACTCAAGCCGTCATCATACCCGTTCGAAGGTAGGTTGCGCTCAAAATCCGAGGTGCTTCTGCCTGAGCTGGCGCCTTAGCGTGCACCTGCACTGCGTAAGCGTGCACATCAATCTCGCTAGCGTGCGCGATTAATCATTATGGGACAGGTGGTGCCCGGGGACGGATTCGAACCGCCGACACTGCGATTTTCAGTCGCATGCTCTACCAACTGAGCTACCCGGGCAGGGTGGAGCGCGGGCATCGCCGCGTTCGGAAGCGCGCCTTTAGTCAGCCCGATCGTCGCTGTCCAGCCCGTCTTGCTCTTCTTCCTTCATCGGCACGCGATATCCTTCGCTCAGCCATTGCAGAAGGTCGCGATCGCGGCAGCCGCGCGAGCAGAAGGGCGTGTGGTCGGGTGTCGCGGGTTTGCGGCAGATCGGGCAGGGCTTGGGTGTCATGCGCAGTCCAGTTGATGGGTGACGCCGGTCCGCCGGGCGAGCTCCGCCAGCCAGTCCGGCCGGGCCGTCAGGCGGGCATGGACTGCGGGCGGCAACCGATGGCGCAGCGGGCTGCCGGGCGGCTCTCGCTCCAGCCGGCGCAGCGTCGCGCGTGCCGCCGCCGCGGCCGGGTCGGCGCGCAGCAGTTCCGGCAGCGACGCGCGGGGCCGGGCCCGGACGATCTGGAGAAAGCCGAATCCGTTGACGGCGGTCCGTTCGAACGGCTGCGGCAGGGCGGCGTCGATCGCCTCCGCAACCGCCTGACGCCCGGCCTTGTTGGCGAGGGTCGGAAAATCCACGCCGATCGACCCGCCGATCGCGTGTCGGCGGATCGCGTGGGCCACGGCACGGGCGGCGGCGACGGCAAGCGGGTCGAGCGGCGGCGGACCATCGACGTCGAACAGCGTCATCGCCGGCGTCGGCGACATCCGCAGCGCACCGAGCGGAAAGACGATCGCCCCGCCAGCGGCCTCTTCCAGCAGTTCGGACCAGCCGGCCGCTTCGAGCGCGTCGGGTTCGTGGGCGCGCAGGATGCGGACGCGATGGCCGCTGGCGTGCAGGCGGGTGAGCAGGTCGGGACCGGGCGCCGGGATGGCGTCGGTGCCGATCGCGCGCGGTGGCTTGGGGCGGCCGGGTTCCGGTATCGCCTCGCGGACGATCTCGACGGTCAGTGCCGCGCCCTTGGTGATGCCGGCGGGGATGCGGGGGATCACCGCCTCTTCGCCGCCGATGTCGAGGCGGCCCATGCCGCCCGCGGTCAGTTCGACCAGACGGGCCGATGCGACCGTGCCGAGCCGCAAGGGGCAGGGGAGCTCGATCGCAGCCTCGACGATCTGGCCGTCATCGATCAGCGCGGCGCGGCATTCGCCGATCCCGGCCTCGTAAATCCATTCAGGCAAGCGGCAGTCCGGCGGCACGGAGCAGCGCGCGCGTCTCGGTCAACGGCAGGCCGATGACGCCCGAATGACTGCCGTGGATGAAGCGAACGAACGCCTCGGCCCGGCCCTGGATCGCATAGCCGCCGGCTTTTCCCAGCCCTTCGCCGCAGGCGATATAGGCGTCGATCTCGGCAGGAGAAAGCGGGCGAAAGGCGACGATCGTATCGGAAAGGCGGGTGCGCTCGGTGCCGTCCGCGGCGATGACGCAAACCGCGGACAGCGCGTGGTGGCGGCGGCCGGAGAGGCGCGTCAGCAGATCGCGCTGGATCGCCTCCGTCTCGGCCGGTGGCAGGATCTGGCGGCCGAGTGCGATCGTCGTATCGCCGGCGATGACCGCCTCATCCGCAGCGCGATCGACCGCCCGTGCCTTTTCCACCGCGAGGCGCAAGGCATAGACGCGCGGTGGCTCCGCCCGGCGCGGCGTCTCGTCGATCGCCGGCGAGACGATACGATCGGGCGCGCAGCCGAGGCGCGCCAGCAGGTCGCGCCGGCGCGGCGAGGAGGAGGCGAGAACCAGCGGCATGGGTGCCGCGCGGCTGCTTATTGCGGGCCGGGGCCGCCGCGGCCGGGCATGAAGCGGTAGGTGATCCGCCCCTTGGTCAGATCGTAGGGGGTGAGTTCGACCAGCACTTCGTCACCCACCAGCACGCGGATGCGGTTCTTGCGCATCTTGCCGGCGGTGTGGCCGAGAATCTCGTGATCGTTTTCGAGCTGGACCCGGAACATCGCGTTGGGGAGCAATTCCACCACGCGGCCGCGCATCTCGAGCAGTTCTTCCTTGGCCAAAAATCAACCTCTGTTCGCGTCTATCGGGCGCGCCCTTAGCGCAGGCCACCGAAAAAGGGAAGCAATGCGGGCGGGGCTGGCGATCCGCCATCGTACCGCGCCGCCTGCGTGGAGTGGATATGGGAGCGGCGAGGTGGTTCCGCAACGTCGGCTGCGCCGGGGAAGTTGCCGAACTTTACGGTACGTCCGGGTCGGAATGCATCCTTGCGATGACGCCGAACCCCGGCGTGGGGATTGCCGTGCCATGCGCAGCGGCGGCGGGAGGGGGATGCAGGTTTTCAAAGAGCGGTCGTGGCGGCTCGCTGGCAGATTCGGAGCGTGTAGGACAGGGGTTTGTCGGGCGGCATCAATGCTCGTGCGGGGGCGTTGCGTCGGTTTATGAACCGCGGCGTTGATGATCAGCGGGGCCGGTCCCGGCGAGGGGAAGAGTAACCGGGTGCGTTTCGGCTGGAAGTCGAGCAGCTATGTCTTGTTCTGGTGGAAACCGGACCTATCAAATAGGACAACGACGTGCTGGAACGAGGGTGATGTTTCGATAGCTAAGCGTGCGCTGCACATCACCGTTGTCAGTGCTAACAGTCGCGGTTCCCTTGAACGTCGCCGGGACACCATTATCGGGTGAACCAATGTCAGCACGCTGCACCGGCGCGTAGAGAGTAACGAGAACGAAGTTACGAAGCTCTTTGGGGCTGGCGGTATTGAACCACGTCGCGCCTTGGCTTCCTTCTCCCTCAAGGTCGCCGTTCGGCGTGGCACTACTACCGGCCTTGATCCGCCAGCCGCCCGGAATGCTGCACACTGATTTAAATTCGACGCCCCACGTCTTTATGGCAAAAGCCTCAATGCTCTCTGTATCCTTCAGCGGTATCCGCCCGATTGAAAGAAGGTAGGTGCGAGGATGGTCGACCGGAGCCGCGCCCATCGTAACTAGCGCCAAAGGCAGCAGGAGCTTCACCCACACACGCTCGCACAATCATGCAGTGTCTGCAATTGGGCGTAAGCGGAATGTCCGCTTTTGGGTGGGAATCGGACCGGCCGGTTTGCGGCTGGATCATCGTTAAAGCTGCCGCTAACTCTACCCAATGGACTTTTCCGGCCTCATCGTGCTTCCGCTCGCTGCAGTAGTTACTGCCTGCTGGATCATCGGCGCGGCTGTCTTATCAAAGAACGGTCCGGGCTTTCGAGCGCCTTTCATTCTATCCTACAGCTTTGGCGTGATCTTCATGGAGCCATGGCAGATAGGGGCATGGCAAGAACTCGGCATGTTCGCGATTATGCTCGTAATGCTCGCGCTTTGGGTTGCGGCGGGATGCATCGTTGGCGGCATCCCTGCTGCGCTCATCGTCTCTCTGATGAAGAAGTTGCAGCAACGCTTCCGGCATTAAGGAACGGCAGCTTACTGGCTCACCCATACCGACGTTCTACGTCCGGGATTGGGCGATGATCGCCAAGACACCTGTAACTGACCTAGACCAGACACGCGTCAGCCTTGCCCGCCTATAACAAAGACCCCTGTTTCCCCGTGTCCTCGCGCGCCGCGCGGCGGAAGGCGGCGGTGGGGTCGGGGTAGGGGAGGTCGGGCTTCCTGCCGGCGAACAGGTCGGCGATGGTCAGGATCTGGAGGCGGGGATAGGTGCGGCCGAAGCCGTCCTCGAACCGGCCGACTGCGGCGGCGGCCTTCAGCATCGGCTGGGTCGGGGTGGCGCGGGTGACGAAGATGCCGATCGGTGCCTCGGCGCGCATCATCGCGGAATGCAGGTCGCGGATCATCGTGACGCCGACATTGTCGCCGCCCTTGACGGAGACGATCGCGCGTTCGGTGCGCTTGCCGTCGGGCTTGAAGTAGATGAGGCCGTCGATCCCGCCGTCCGCGCCCTTCTTCTTGCCGCCGTAGGGGACGGCGTCGACCATCGACACCGCCCACCATTGGAACTGGTATTTGTCGCGCGCCGCGAGGTCGTCGGCGGAGGCGAGGTCCTTGGGCGTGCCCTCGACGGTGAAGGACGCGTCGGGAAAGGCCGCCTGCATCCGCTTCTCGATCAGCGAGATGGCGAGGTGGGTGACGTCGATGCCGATCCAGTGGCGACCGAGCTTTTGCGCGGCATGGACGGCGGTGCCGCAGCCGCAGAACGGGTCGAGGACGACGTCGCCTTCGTTGGACGCAGCAGCGACGATGCGTTCGAGGAGCTTGATCGGCTTTTGCGTGGGATAGCCGAGGTATTCCTTGCCCCGCGGGGCAATGGCGTAATTCCAGTAATCCTCCGGCACCTTGCCCTTTTCATGGATCAGGTGATCTGCGCCGACGAAGCCCGATCCGATCAGGCCGGGTTTGTAATTCTCGCGCGTCTTGGCGCTGTGTTCGACGCGGACGGCATCGGCGTTGAACGTCCAGTTGTCGCCCTTGTTGAACCAGAAGATGACGTCGTGCTTGCGCATGAACTGACGCATGCCGGGGGAACCGGGGCCGGTGTAGCACCACACGATTTCGTTGCGATAACGCTGCGCGCCGAACACCGAATCGAGCAGCAGCTTGAGGTAATGGCTGGCGGTGGGATCGCAGTGGAGGAACAGGCTGCCGGTAGGCTTCAGCTTGCGGTGCAGTTCGATGAGGCGGATCGCCATCATGGCCAGATAGGCCATCATATCGTTCTCGCCGAGGAACGAGCGCATGGCGCGCAGCAGTTCCGAGGCGCGCAGGTTGCCGCTTTTCAGGACCTGATCGAAAGCGTCCTCGGCGGTGTCGTTCCATGCCCACGTGTCCTCGAACGCCTCGATCTGCGCGTCGCTGCCGGTGCCGGTGGGGGATTTGAAGAGGATGTTGTAGCTGGCGTTCGAGTTGAACGGTGGGTCGAGGTAGACGAGGTCGATGCTGGCGTCGGCGATATGATCGCGGAGCACGCCGAGGTTGTCGCCATAGTACAGGTGGTTGTCGGGGCGGTTTCGCATGCGCCGCAGTGTGGCGCGAGTGGTGCGGGCGGGATCGCGCCAGTCCGTCCGTAACGGTGCCGAACCGCCGCTGGACGGGCTGGTCGAGCGTCAAGATGATCCGGACCGGAGCAAATCGCCGCCTGGATCGGCCGACGATCCACGCGGGGCGAGGTCAGTTGCCCAGCGCCTTGGTAAGGAATGCGTCCGCCCTGGTCAGCAGGTCGATACGCACCTCCGAATCGCGCAGCTGGTGGTCGATGAGCGGATAGACGACCAACTGGCTCTTCTTGCCTGCGCTGCGCAACTGCTTGTCCATCAGGCGCGATTCGTCGACTGCCACGTTGATATCCTTCGATCCGTGGAACAGCAGCACCGGCGCCTTGAAGGCGGCGGCATGACGGGCGGGCGAACCATCCTGCAGATGGGGGCCGTCGCCGACATAATCCTGGCCAATCTTGTCGAGCGCTCCGATCTCGGTCCGCAGCGCGCCGAGGTCGGTGACGGGGGCGATTGCGATCGCCGCCTTGAACAGGTCGGGATCGACCACCTGAGACTGCAACGCGGCATAGCCGCCGTAGGACCAGCCGACGATGGCGAGCTTCGCCGGATCGGCAATTCCTTCCTTCACCAGCCAGTGACCTGCGTCATTGACGTCGCCGATCGCCGTCTTCCACGATTTGAAGCCGTTCTGCTGGAACCAGTCCTGCCCGTAGCCGCTCGACCCGCGATAATTTGGCTGGATGACCGCATAGCCGCGGTTGGCAAAGAACTGCACCAGCCAGTCGAAGCCCCAGTCGTCCCGCGATGCCGGGCCGCCATGCGGCATGACGATGGCGGGCAATCCCTTCGCCGCGCCGCCGGGGGGCATGGTCAGATACGCCGGGATATCGGTGCCGTCCGCAGCCTTGTAGGTGATCGGCCGCATCGCCCCCAGCGGGGTGCCGGCGAGCGCGGGACGATCGGCGCCCAGCGGGACGAGGCTCTTCTTGTTCGCATCATACAGGAAATAGCGGCCGGGATCGGTATCGCTGGCGGCATAGATCAGGTGGATCTTCTCGTCCGCGCTGGAATCGACGATGTTGATGAGGGGCAGGGTCGACAGCGCCCGCGAAAGGCCGGTGGCGAGCTTTTCGTATTCCGGATCGAAGAAACCGACCTGCCGACGCTCTTTGGAAAAGGTCGCACCCACCACGCGGCCGCGACGGCCGACCGTCAGCACGCCCGAAACATCGACTTCGGGATCGGCGAAGGCGAGGTCCTTCTTCATCGAACCGTCCAGCGCGACGCGGTAGAGCACGTCGCGCCCTTTCGTCTTTTCGATGACGTAGGCGACATTGGCAGTGCCATCGACCGCCAGCGGCACCATCCCGGTCTCGTCGACCTGCGAATAGACGGAAAACGGCTTCCAGTCCTTGCTGCCGGCGGTACGATAATAATAGCTTACCTTGCCGTTGCCCTGCCAGCCGAAGCGATACGCCTCGTATTGCGCCTTTATGCGGATATTGCCGGTGCCATCGCCGATGTAGCGTCCGACGATCGGGTCTGCGCTTTCGATATGGTCGACCTTCCCGGTGCGGGTGTCGAGCAGGTCGACCGCCAGACCCTGCGCCTTGCTGCCGACGGTGATCGAATTGCTTTTCAGCGGCACGTAGTTGCGGGCGATCAGCACCTTGTCGGTCGCGCCGTCACGCCAGTCGACGACATAGCCATCGGATCGGCTGATGTAGTCCTGGGCGGTTTGCATGATGCCCAGCGGCGTCGGATTGTTGCCGTCGGCATCCATGGCGATCAATCGCGAATAGCTGCTCCACGCCCCCTCTCGGTTGGAAACGCCGTATAGCGAGCAGACGAGCCGGGTATTCGATGCCCAGCCGCAACTGCTGAGCGTCATCGGGTCGCCATTGGCGTAATTCACCGGCTTCACGCTGCCGGACTTCATATCGAGCACCTGTACGACGGTCGCCTGTTTGGGGCCGGGCGAGATGAAGGCGACGCGGGTGCCATCGGGTGACAGGCTGGCGTCCGAAATGCTCTCACGCTCGCCGAACGCCGCTGCGGCCTTCGCCGGCTCCAGCCGGACCTGTGCCGGCGCACCGGCCGATGTCAGCGCGCCCGCCACGACCACTGCCGTAGCGCCAGAGACCATCATCCGCATGTAAACCCCCAAGCCCCCTCGTTATTCTGTGCGGCGAAGTCTGGCGGCGCGGCACGAGCATGGCAAGTCCGCAGACCCGCCATGCTCGTGCCCGGATCAGCCGCCCCCGCCCGCCAGCGCTGCGAGCAGCAGCAGCGCGACGATGTTGGTGATCTTGATCATCGGGTTGACCGCCGGGCCGGCGGTGTCCTTGTACGGATCGCCGACGGTGTCGCCGGTCACCGCGGCCTTATGGGCTTCGGAGCCTTTGCCGCCGTAATTGCCGTCTTCGATATATTTCTTGGCATTGTCCCACGCGCCCCCGCCGCTGGTCATCGAGATCGCGACGAACAGGCCGGAGACGATGACGCCGAGCAGCATCGCGCCGAGCGAAGCGAAGCCCTGTGCCTGACCGGCGACCGCGGTGATGATGAAGTAGAGCGCGATCGGGCTGACGACGGGCAACAGGCTGGGTACGATCATCTCCTTGATCGCGGCGCGGGTGACGAGGTCGACGGTGCGGGCGTAGTCTGGCCGGCTGGTGCCGAGCATGATGCCGGGATTGTCGCGGAACTGGCCGCGCACCTCCTCGACCACCGCGCCCGCCGCGCGGCCGACCGCGGTCATGCCGAACGCGCCGAACAGATAGGGCAGCAATGCGCCGAGCAGCAGGCCGACGATGACGTAGGGGTTGGACAGGCTGAAATCGACGGTGACGTCAGGGAAGTAGGTCTGGAGGTCGGTGGTGTACGCGCCGAACAGCACCAGCGCGGCTAGGCCGGCGGAGCCGATGGCATAGCCCTTGGTCACTGCCTTGGTCGTGTTGCCGACCGCGTCGAGGGCATCGGTGCGCTGGCGGACGTCGTCGGGCAGGCCCGCCATCTCGGCGATACCGCCCGCATTGTCGGTGACGGGTCCGTAGGCGTCGAGCGCCACCACCATGCCGGCGAGCGCGAGCATCGCGGTCGCCGCGAAGGCGATGCCGATGATGCCAGCGAGCTGATAGGTGGCGATGACCGCGACGACGATGACCAAGGTGGGGAGCGCGGTCGATTCGAGGCTAATCGCGAGGCCTTGGATCACGTTGGTGCCGTGACCGGTCTGGCTGGCGGCAGCGATCGACTTCACCGGGCGATAGTTGGTGCCGGTGTAATATTCGGTGATCCAGACGATCAGCCCGGTGACGGCGAGGCCGATGACCATGCACCAGAACAGGTCCATGCCGGTGAAGCTGGGGATCGCACCCGCCACCGCGGCGGGGCGGTCGAAGCCCGTCGTCAGGTCGTCGGACACCGCGTCGAGGAAGCCGGCGCTGCCGATGGTGCGGCTGAGGTCGCCGAGCACATATTGCGTGGCGAAATAGATCGCCGGGATCGACAGCAATGCCGAGGTCCAGAACCCCTTGTAGAGCGCGCCCATGATCGTCCCCTTGCCGAGGCGGACCATGTAGGTGCCGATGATTGAGGTGATGATGCACACGCCGCCGACGAGCAGCGGCAGCGTCATCAGCCGCATCAGTTCGGCGGCATCGGCGCGGATAAGCAGCGCGATCGAGATCATGGTGACGCCCAATGTGACGACGTACGTCTCGAACAAATCGGCGGCCATGCCGGCGCAGTCGCCGACATTGTCACCGACGTTATCGGCGATGACAGCCGGGTTGCGGGGGTCGTCCTCCGGAATGCCGGCCTCGACCTTGCCGACGAGGTCGGCGCCGACGTCCGCGGCCTTGGTGAAGATGCCGCCGCCGAGGCGCGCGAAGATCGAGATGAGCGAGGCACCGAAGGCGAGCGCGGTCAGCGCCTCGACGATGATCCGGTCGTTGGGCGCGTGGCCGGCAGGACCCGTGAGATACCAGAAGAAGGTGCTGATCGCGAGCAGGCCCAGCCCGGCGACGAGCATGCCGGTGACCGCACCGGAGCGGAACGCCATGGTCAGGCCGCCCTGCAACGACGTGCGTGCGGCTTCCGCGGTGCGGACGTTGGCGCGAACCGAGATGTTCATGCCGACGTAGCCGGCGACACCCGACAGGACCGCGCCGATGACGAAGCCGATAGTCGATACGGTATCGAGCGCGAAGAACAGGATGACCGCGACGATGACGCCGACGATCGCGATGGTGGTGTATTGGCGGCCCAGATAGGCCTTGGCGCCTTCCTGGATGGCGGCGGCGATGTCCTGCATCTTGGCATCGCCGGGCGACGCGCGCAGCACTTGCTGGCTGGTGATGAAACCATAGACCACGGCGATGACGCCGCAGAGGATGGCGATGGCGACCGTGGTCATTCCCGCATATCCTTCTCCTGTTGACGCCCTGCCGGTGTGACCCCGGTCTCGTGCGGTTGGGCGGAGGCTATGGCGATGCGGGGACAAGCGCAAGCGATTGAGGTTAAGGCCGTCTGATCACCCCCATGTGTGGGACGACGGGTGACGCCTAATGCTGAAACCCGATCCTGTCCGGCAGCGGAACCGCCTCGCTTCCGTCTTGGAGCTTCAATCCCTCGCCGCGTGCGAAGCGGCCGAGGCGCGTGGCGGGTACGGGCGGGACCGTGTTGGCGGGCATCGCGAACAGCAATTCGTAATCGTCGCCTGCCGTGGCCGCCCTCAGACGCGCATCGCGGTCATCGCCGGCAAAGGCACGATAGTCCGCGGATAGCGGCACGGTGGCGAGGTCGAGAATCACGGCGAGGCCGCTTGCGTCGGCCATGCGGGCGGCATCGATCAGCAGACCATCGCTGACGTCCATCATCGCATGCGCGATCCGCGACAGCACGCGGCCCTCGGCCAGGCGTGGCGTCGGCCGGCGATAGCGGTCGACGAGCGCGACCGGGCCGTCCGCACCGCGCGCGATGGCGAGGCCGGCGCCCGCATCGCCGATCGTGCCGGTGACCCACAGCGCGTCGTTCTCGCCCGCCCCGCCGCGGGGAGGAGCCGGCGTGTCGCAGCCGAAGGCGGTGACGGTGATGACGCGCGGCGCACCCGCGGGCAGCCGGATCGTGTCGCCGCCGAGCAGCGCGGTGCCGCATGCGGTCAGTACGTCGCCCAGCCCGAAGAGGAACGCGCGGTCCCATGCGTCGTCGCTCAGCGGATAGTTGAGGAGGATGCCGTCGGGCTTCGCTCCCTTGCCGGCAATGTCGGACAGGTTGGTCGCGACGACCTTCCACGCCACGTCTGCCGGCGTATCCGTCGACAGGAAGTGGACGCCCTCGACCAGCGTGTCGGTGGTGACGACGAGGGGGGCGTGGACCAGCCGTGCGGCATCGTCGCGCAGGCCGCGTGCGGAGGGATGGAGCGGCAGGGTCCGCAAGGCGGCGAGGAAGTCGGCTTCGGTCATCTGTGCTGCTCCCTCTACCGGGGCCGTTCCGGTTGCCCCACTCAACGATGCGGATTGCTCCCCCGCAAGGGGAAGGGGGACCGTTCGGCGCCAGCCGAGCGGCGGAGATACGCGGCGTCCTTCGGAACGGGTCCGTCGCTTACCTCCCCCTCCGTCACGACGTAGCGGCGCGCCCCCCTTCGCGGGGGACGGCGGATAAAGTCTCCGTCAGGAGGCCTCAGGCGGGCCGCACGTCCTTGGCGATCCCGTCGAGCAATCCGTTGACGAAGCCGGTCTCGCGCCGTTCGTAGAAGGCGTGGGCGACGTCGACATATTCGCTGATCGTCGCGCCGACCGGCACGTCGGCGCGGGCCATCAGTTCGTAGGTGCCGGCGCGCAGGATCGCCTTCATCGGCTTGTCGAGGCGAGCGAGCGTCCAGCCGCTCGCCAGCTTCTTTTCGATCGCGAGGTCGATCTCGCCGCCACGGGCGGTGGTACCCTTCACCAGATCGTCGAAGAAATCCTGATCGGCTTCGGCATATTCGGCGTCCTCGATCGTCGCGCCCAACCGGTGGTTGTGGAATTCATGGAGCAGGGCGGGCACGGCCGTCCCCTCCATTTCGTGCTGGTACAGTGCCTGGACGGCGGCGAGGCGGGCGGCGGCGCGCGCCTGAGTGCGGTTCGAGGTTCGTGACATCGGGCCGGCATGTAGTCGTCCGGGCGCCATCCGTCACCCCTTTGCCCGTTGCGCGCGCGCCGGGGCATCCAAAAACGCCTTGGCTCGTTCCGCGTTCAAGGGACGAGGATGGAGGCTAAACATGGGTGATAGCTCGGATAATGTGGTCATCGGTGTCGTGCTGTGGCTAATCGCGCTATCGGTGGTGATGGCAGCCGTCGGCATCTGGCTGGGCCGGTCGCATCGCCTGCGCTCGCGCCGCATCGCGCTGATCTGGGCGATCGCCTCGATCGCACCGCTGTTCGGGGCGGGGGCGTATATGTACCTGCGCCACAGCGCGATGGAGGCGGAGGGCGTGACGCGGCCGGGCGTCACCAACGTGCCGCCGGGACAGGGGCGGTAGGTCACGTGTCCGGATCGGCCGGGGCACCTTTAAGCCTCTCCCGCGAGGGAGTTCGGGAATGACGGAGGGGAGGTAAGCGACGAACCCCGATATCGCGGACGCTACTTACCTCCCCCTCCACCATTCGGCTTGCGCCGAACGGTACCCTTTCCTTGCGGGAAGGAAATCAGGCGTAATTTACGGCATCAGCACCGTGTCGACGACGTGGATCACGCCGTTCGACTGCATCACGTCGGCGATCATGACGTGGCTCATGCCCCCCTTGGCATCGGTGAGCATGATCTTGTTGCCCATGCGCGATGCGGTCAGCGGTTCGCCCTGTACCGTGGTCAGCGTCGCCTTGCCGCCACCGGCCTTGATCGCGGCGACCAGCTGCTTCGACGTCATCGTGCCGGCGACGACATGATAGGTCAGGATGCTGGTCAGCGTCGCCTTGTTCTCGGGCTTCACCAGCGTGTCGACGGTGCCGGCGGGCAGCTTGGCGAAGGCGGCGTTGGTTGGTGCGAACACGGTGAACGGTCCCGGACCCGACAGCGTCTCGACCAGGCCGGCGGCCTTCACTGCGGCGACCAGCGTGGTGTGATCCTTCGAATTCACCGCATTCTCGACGATGTTGCGGGTCGTGAGCATCGCGGCGCCGCCGACCATCGGGTTCTTGGCGGCCGACATCGCGGGACCCGCGGCGAGCAGGGCAACGGCGGCGATCGCGCTGCGGAACTGGAATTTCGTCATGGGGCATCCTTCTCGTGTCGCACCCGGTGAGGGTTGCTGGAAGGAGGTACGCTGCCGGGTCGGGAATGGATGAGGGTAGCGATAGGAGATCGGCTAGAGCGTTGAGGCGGCGGAGAACTTTGTGAAGGTCGCTCCTGTTGGATGACCAAGCGGTGCTGGTGATGCCGAAAGTGGGTGGAAAGCGGTCGGACTGCTTACCGGGTGATGACGAACATTTGTTGCAGCATGGACGACAGGTCCCTGTCCCGGTCGGGCCGCACCGGAAGCTCCATTCGATCCCGAACGACGCTCGTAAGATAGTCGGCGATTTGCTCCACGGGCGCATCGGCTTTCAGCATTTCGAGCACCCGAGGCGCATAAATGTCGTACTCGTCCGCAGCCGCTTCGATACCCCGCACGCCGATCGGGTCCCAGGCCCAGTGCAGGGCAACTTGGATCATTCGTAAGCTGGTATCGTCGTTCATCACGCTATCCTACGATCTGCGCCAAATATCCGGAATGGGCGCTTACAGGCGTTCGCCCGCCTCGCTACCGGTTCAGCCGCAGCCTTAGCGCTACCGACCGCGCATGTGCCGGTAGGCCTTCGGCCTCGGCCAGCGCGACCGTTGCCGGGCCGAGCTCTGCCAGCGCGGTTTCGTCCAGGCCCAGGAAACTGGTGCGCTTCATGAAGTCGAGCACCGACAGGCCGCTGGCAAACCGGGCGCGGCGGCCGGTGGGGAGGACGTGGTTGGGTCCGGCGACGTAATCGCCGATCGCTTCGGGCGTGTGGCGGCCGAGGAAGACGCTGCCGGCGTGACGAACGCGGTCGAACAGGGCCTGCGGGTCGTCGACCGCCAGTTGCAGATGTTCGGGGGCGAGGCGGTCGATCAGGGGGCAGGCCTGTTCGAGTGTCTCCACGACGACGATCGCGCCGTTGGCGTCCCATGCCGCGCGCGCCACGGCGGCGGTGGGCAGGATCGCGAGTTCGTCGTCGACCGCCCGTGCGACGCGCTCGGCGTAGGTGGCATCGTCGGTGAACAGGATCGATTGGGTGGTGGTGTCGTGCTCGGCCTGGCTGAGCAGGTCGGCGGCGGTCGTTTGGGGATCGTTCCTCGCATCGGCGACGACGACGATCTCGCTGGGGCCGGCGACCATGTCGATGCCGACGACGCCATAGACCTGGCGCTTGGCCTCCGCGACCCAGGCGTTGCCGGGGCCGGTGACGACATCGACGGGCAGGATGCGGCCGGCGCCATAGGCAAGCGCGGCGATCGCCTGCGCGCCGCCGATCCGCCATACCTCGTCCACCCCGGCGAGGTGCGCGGCGGCGAGGACGAGGGGGTTGAT
This sequence comes from Sphingomonadaceae bacterium OTU29LAMAA1, assembly GCA_024072375.1. Classification (NCBI taxonomy): domain Bacteria; kingdom Pseudomonadati; phylum Pseudomonadota; class Alphaproteobacteria; order Sphingomonadales; family Sphingomonadaceae; species Sphingomonadaceae bacterium OTU29LAMAA1. Next base: position 1,539,511 of record CP099617.1, on the reverse strand, counting down.
CTGGCCGTCCGGCGTGGGCGTGACCATCACCAGACGTTCGACGCCGGCGACCTTGGCGGGGATTGCGTTCATCAGCAGCGACGACGGATAGGCCGCGCGGCCGCCGGGGACGTAGATGCCGGCCGCGTCGACGGCGCTCCAGCGTGCGCCGAGGCGAACGCCGGCGTCGTCGGTATAGTCGGTATTCTCCGGCTTCTGACGTTCGTGATAGGCGCGGATGCGGGTCGCGGCGAGATCCAGCGCGTGGCGGAGTTCGGGCTCCAGCGCCTCGTACGCCGCGGCGCAGGCGGCGGGTTCGATGCGCCAGCCGGTTTCGGACAGGTCGTGCCGATCGAGCTTGCGGGTGAAGGCATCCACCGCCGCCTCGCCATCGTCCCGGACGGTGCGAATGATGGTGGCGACATCGCGGGTAACGTCGGCGGAGGCTTCGCGGCGCCCCTCGACCAGCGCGGTGAACGCGTCGGCGAACCCGGCGTCGGTGGTGTCGAGGCGGATCACTTGGCGGCTCCTGCGACGGCGCGGCGGAATGCCTCGACCAGCGGCACGACCTCCGGGCGGGTCTTCATCGCGGCGCGGTTGACGATCAGGCGGCTGGTCACCTCTGCGATCACCTCGACCTCGACCAGTCCGTTCTCCTTGAGCGTGCGGCCCGACGAGACGAGGTCGACGATGCGCGGGGCGAGGCCCAGCGTGGGGGCCAGCTCCATCGCGCCGTTCAGCTTGACGCATTCCGCCTGCACGCCGCGCGCGGCGAAATGTGCGGCCGTGATGTGCGGATATTTGGTGGCGACGCGGACGTGGCTCCAGCCGCGCGGATCGTCGGTCGCAGCCATCGCGACCGGTTCGGCGACCGAGATGCGGCAATGGCCGATGCCGAGATCGACCGGCGCATAGAGCTCGGAATAATCGAACTCCGCCAGCACGTCCGACCCGACGATGCCGAGCTGCGCCGCCCCGTGCGCGACGAAGGTGGCGACATCGAACGCCCGCACCCGGATCAGTTCGATATGCGGCACATCGGTGGCGAAGCGCAGCGCGCGGCTGTCGGGATCGCCGAACGCCGCCTCCGGATGCACGCCGGCACGGGCGAGCAGGGGAAGGGCCTCGGCGAGGATGCGGCCTTTCGGCACGGCGATGACTAGGGGTGGTGTCGGCACAGGCGGGCCTTACCGGTGGGGTGGGACGCGTGCAACACGGCCGCGAACGTGGTCGGATCACCGCATGTGCCGATCCGGGCGATGGCGCGTTGTCGAATGGATCGCAATCTGGGGGGCATCGTGACGGGCGGGTATCTGGCGGGCAAGGGCGCGTATCTGCTGCAACGGCTGACGCGGCAAATCTGGTTGCGGGCGTCGCTGTTCAGCATCGCCGGCGTGCTGACCGCGCTGGTGGCGGCATGGCTGGCGCCCGTCATTCCCGACGAGCTCAGCCTGACCGTAGGGGGCAAGGCGGTCGACAACATCCTGACGATCCTCGCGTCCAGCATGCTGGCGGTCACCACCTTCGCCTTGTCTGCGGCGGTCACCGCTTATGGCGCGGCAACCAGCACGGTGACGCCGCGCGCGACCCAATTGTTGATCGCCGATCGCTTCACCCAGAACGCGCTGTCGACGTTCGTCGGTACGTTCCTGTTCAGCATCGTCGGGATCATCGCGCTGACCACCGGCTTCTACGGCGACAAGGGCCGGGTCGTCCTGTTCTTCGCATCGGTCGTGATCGTCGCGATCATCGCGATCACGCTGCTGCGCTGGATCCAGCACCTGTCGACCTTCGGCCGGGTGCAGAACACTATCGAGCGGGTCGAGCGTGCCGCGCTGGAGGCGATGACCGCCTGGGCGGAGGCGCCGTGTCTGGGCGGGACGTGCGCCGTCTCGGTTCCGGCCGATGCCGTCGCCGTGTGTGCCGACGGCACCGGGTACGTCGGCCACATCGATATGGTCGCGCTGTGCCGGATCGCGACCCGACATGACCTGATCGTCCATGTCGCCACGTTGCCGGGGTCGTTCGTCCATCCGGCCCGCCCGGTGGCCCGGATCGAGGGACGTTGCGACGAATCCCTGTTGGCGGCGGTATCGGTGTCGATCGCAGACGCCTTCTCGATCCAGCCCGACCGCAATTTCGATCAGGATCCGCGCTTCGGCCTGATCGTGCTGGCCGAAATCGCGTCGCGCGCCCTGTCGCCGGCCGTCAACGATCCCGGCACCGCCATCCGCGTCATCGGCGGCGCGCATCGGGTGCTCGCGGCTCTGGTCGACACACCGGCGGACGGCGAGCGGCGGTTCGACCGGGTGCATGTACCCGATCTCGACGTGGACGACCTGTTCGTCGACGCCTTCCGGCCGATCGCGCGGGACGGCGCGGGGGTAGTAGAGGTGCAATTGCGCCTGCAGGCGACGCTGGCGGCGCTGGCGGACCATGCGCCGTCACGGTTCGGCGCGGCGGCGCGGGCCGCGTCCCGGTCCGCGATGACCCGCGCCGAAGATGCGCTGGACGCGGACGATGTCGCCACCTTGCGCAGCGGCGACATCCACCGGGGCTGACCGGGGCGGCGCGAACCGCCCCGGTCGACCGGCTCAGTAGAAGAAGCGGTTGTAGACCTGCGCGACGCGACCCGACCGCGTATCGACCAGCACCACGTCGTTGCCGTAGCGGACCCAGCGCTGATAGCCGTAGCCCGGACGCGGCAGGCGATAGGTGTTGTAGTCGTTGATCCAGTACCGCTGCCCGTAATATTGCGGGGCGAAGCGATAGCCGACGTTCACCGGGCGATAGCGATAGCCGCGCGGGCCGGCATAGGCACCGCGGGTATAGACGTTGCGGTGGCTGCGGCGATAGTCGCGCCAGTCCTCGCGCAGCTCGCGGCGATCCTCACGCACTTCGCGGCGGGCCTCGCGGATATCACCGCGGTCGCCATAGCGACGGGCTTCGGCCAGCTCGCGCTGGCTCTGGCGAACCTCGCGCTGGCTCTGCCGGACTTCACGACCGCTTTGCGCGGTGGCGGCTCCGGCCGGCAGGATGGTCGCGGCAGCCAGCGCGGCGATGATGAACTTACGCATGATACGTCTCTCCTCGTAACGATCCGCCGCGTCCCGAAGGATGCGGCATGGCGGCGTTTTGCGCCGAATCGGCTGAACGCATGAGGAATGTTTTGGTCAGCGTTGCGAAAGGGTTGTGCCGGGCTTGCCCCCTCTCCCGGGGGGCGAGGAGACAGGCGCCGTACCGCCTCAGATGTTCCAGCGCCGCATCGCCGCGACGACCGCATCGGGTTTTTCCCACGGCACGAAATGCCCTGCGTCGATCTTCTCCACCGTCAGCCGGGGCACGTACGGTCCCAGATCGTCGACCAGCACCGGCAGCAAGGCCGAATCGCGCATCCCCCAGACCACCAGCGTATCCTGCGTCACCGGTGGAAACGGCTTGTCGAGGAAGGCGGGGCGGGGCGCATCCTCGCCCATCGCGGGCACCACGACGCCCGATGCTCGATACCAGTTGAGCATTGCCGTCATCGCCCCCGGCTGCGACCATTCGTCGAGGTACGCCGCCTTGTCCGCCCCGCCGATCGCGTGCGTGACATGATGGGCGAAGGTCGATCCGAGGAACTTCTCCAGCCCCGAACCGGTCAGCCCCCGATCGATCGTCGTGTCGCGGAAGCGGGTGATATACTGGCTGGCCTTGCGCTGCTCCGGCTCGTCGAACAGCGCGCGCTGGAAGAGATAGGGGTGAGGCGCGTTGACGATCACCAGTCGCGCGATGCGATCCGGTCGACCGAGCGCCGCCATCCACGCGATCGCGCCGCCCCAGTCGTGGCCGACGAGCGTGAAGCGATCGATCTTCAGATGGTCGGCGAGTGCGATCAGGTCGCCCAGAATTTTGTCGGCCGCGTAATGTTCGACGCCTTCGGGCTTGGACGATCGTGCGAAGCCGCGCTGGTCGGGGGCGACGACATAATGGTCGCGGGCGAGGTCGGGGATGATCCCGCGCCAGGTGCGGTGTGATTCGGGAAAGCCATGGAGCAGGATGACCGGCGGATGCGCGGGATCGCCGGCGATCGCGACGTCGAGTTCGACGCCGGTGGAGAGCGCGATGCGTTGCAGCGGGGGAGTGGTCATCGGTGGCTCTCCTTGGTTCTTATGGTCTTGGGTTCTTATGGTCTTCTTCGCATCCGATCATGTGCCCCCGCGGAGGCCGGGACACTATATTGGGCTCGCGCCATCGCGGTAGTGCGAGCAGGCGTTACGGATAGCTCACGGTGTTCGGTACTTCGGGGATCGGGATCCATTCCTTGTCGTCGCCGGGCACGACCGGGAATTCACCGGCTTTCCAGGCGCGCTTGGCTTCGTTGATCCGTTCGCGGCTGGACGACACGAAATTCCACCAGACATGGCGCGGCGTCTTGAAGGCGTCGCCGCCCGCCAGCATCGCCCGTCCGCCGCTCGACGAGCGCAGCGTCGCCGCGATGCCGGGACGCAGGACGTAGAGCTTCATCGGTTCCAGCGGCACGCCCTCCAGCGTCGCTTCGCCCATCGCGAGGTACACCGCGCGCTCTTCCGCCGCGGCGTCGATCGGGATGCTGGCGCCGGCATCGAGCACGATGTCGGCATAGATCGTGCCCGCATAGGTCGTGGTCGGCGCGGCGACGCCCCACAGGTCGCCCATGATGATCCGCGCACGGGCGCCATGCGCCTCGATCGTCGGCAATTGCGCCTTGGCGACGTGCTCGAACGCTGGGTTCATCTCCTCCTGCGCCTCGGGCAGCGCCAGCCAGGTCTGGATGCCGGACAAATTCGGGCCGTTGGTGCGCTCGTCACCGGGCGACCGCTCCGAATGGACGATGCCGTGACCGGCGGTCATCAGATTGACCGCGCCCGGCTCGATCCGCGCGCTGGTGCCGAGCGAATCGCGATGATCGATCGCTCCGTCGAACAGATAGGTGACGGTCGCCAGATTGATATGCGGATGCGGGCGCACGTCGATGCCGTTGCCGACCCCCAGATGCGCCGGTCCCATCTGGTCGAAGAACAGGAACGGCCCGACCATCGTCCGCTCCTTGTTCGGCAAGGTCCGGTGGACCTTGAACCCGCCCAGATCGTGCGTGACCGGAGTAATGGTCTGAAGGACGAAATCATCGAGCATGGTGGGGCTCCGTTGCTTCGAGCAGTGCCGCAAGATCGGCAGGGTAGATGGTTTCCGGCCAGTGGGCCAGTTCGCGGGGATCGAACCAGCGCGAGCCCGCCAGCAGGCGCTGCTCCAGCGCCGTCAGCGCGCCGGCCCGCACCTCGTGCGTGTTAACATCCACGCGGAAATAGCGCTCGTCGGCCGTCACCTCGACCCCCTCGAACGTCAGGAATTCAGCGGTGCGCTGTGCCACCTGCGGGCCGCAATCGATGTCGAGGCCGACCTCCTCCCACAATTCGCGGCGGGCGGCGGCTTCGTAGCTTTCGCCGGGATCGACCGCACCGCCCGGCGTGCACCACAACGGCGGGCGATCGGCCGGCGTGAAGCGCATCAGCAGCACGCGGCCGCCCGCATCGACGAGCAGGATGCGGGCGGCGGGGCGGGGAATGCGAACCATGGACCGGGTTCTACGGCGCGTGTCGGGCGGTGCGAAGGGGCAATCGGGAAACGCTGGATTGCTCCTCCTTCACGTTCAATCCCCGTCGAGCTCCGGATAATGACGGAATATGCCATCCTCGTTGAACGACAGCCGCCGATCGCTTTTCATATAGGCCCGGATACCCGGCAACTCGCCCACCGCGGCATGGATATGCAGCAGATGGGGATAGTCGGGCGCCAGCGTCGCCATCCGGCGCGGGAACATGTAACGCAGCCCCCCGACTAGCTGGAACAGCGACGTGTCGCCATAGGTCCAGCGGTGATCGATCAGCCAGTGGCTCGGCCCCTGCCGCGCCGCATCCTCGAAATGGTCGAGGTATTTCGGCAGCCGCTCGTCGCGGAACTGCGTCGCGGCCCGCGTCGCCTCGGCCTTCTGGTCGTCGTAATAGTCCATCATGCCGACCGGATGGTGGACGTTGTGCACCTCCGCCACCAGATCCGCGATCGTCAGCTGCAACTGGTTGAGCCAGTATCGGTCGGCGAGGTTGGACGGCACCAGATCGTGCTGCTGGCCCAGAAACTGGAGGATGTTGGCGACCTGCGCCACGGCATGGCCATCGAGCGCCAGATAGGGCGGCGCGAACGGGCCCCGGCCGTTGGCGGCGCGCGCTTCCAGATCGGCCATCATCGCCTCGACGCCCGCGTCCCGCGCGCAATCCTCATAGTCGATGCCTGCGGCTTCGAGCGCGAGGCGAACGAACTCGCCGCGCCCCTGGATCGAGGGCCAGTACCACAGCCGATAGGCCATTCGTCATTCTCCGGGAGCGCGGGCCCGGATGGCGAGCGCATGGATGCGCGTGGACAACAGATCGGCGAGCGCTTGGTTCACCGCCCGCTGCCGCGCGACGCGGCTGGCGCCGATGAAGGCGGGGCTTTCGACGATCACCGTGAAGTGCGATTCACCGGTGCCGTCGTCGCCCATATGGCCGGCATGGTGGTGACTGTCGTTGACGACCTCGAGGTGCGTCGGATCGAGTGCCGCAGTCAGACGGGCGGCGATGATGTCCGCCAAAGGGACGGGGGCGGCAGCGGTGGCGGTGTCGTTCATCGCGCCTATATAGCGGAATTGCGCAAGATTAGGGAGCGTTCGTGGCGCGCGGGAGCGAGAAGAAGGAACGGCCGCAGACGCGGTTTCACGGCCGGATGGAAGCGCAGGGCCGGGTGTGTGCCGAGCCGGGATGCGAAGAGCCGGGCGAATTCCGTGCGCCGCCACTGGAAGGTGCGGGGGACGGCGGCGGTCCGGGCGCATTCCGCTGGATGTGCCTCGAACACGTCAGGGCCTTCAACAGCCGCTACAATTATTTTAACGGGATGACCGCGGACGAGATCCACCACGCCCAGCGTCCGCTGGCGGGCTGGGAGCGGGAGACGCGTGCGTTCGCGCGCGCTGGCACCGGCGATGCCGGACCCCGCTGGGCGGACTTCAGCGATCCGCTCGACGCGATCGGCGCGCGTTACCGGCGCGAGGTCGCACCCGACCGGCCGGACGGCAAGCCGCTGTCCGGGCAGGACAGGATCAGCCTGAAGGTGCTGGGACTGGCACCGGATTCGGACCGCTCCGCCCTGCGAAAGCGTTATTCGGAACTGGTCCGCAAATATCATCCCGACAGGAACGGCGGCGATCGCAGCCACGAGGCGAGCTTGCAAAAGGTGATCGCGGCATACCAGCAACTGCGACAGGCACCTGCGTTCGTGTAACGCCTTATCAGTTCGCAGGGCTTCGATGTTCGTCGTCGCTCCGGGACGGCGCGCGGCTGGCACGGTTCGACCAGATCACGTCCCTTCGCGATCGCGGTTCTGCGCCAGAAAAGGCGGGGCGTGTTATTCCGCGATGTGCGGCGTATTCGCCCGCGCCGTTACCGCAATCTCTTCCAGCTGGTCGATCGAAGCGCCCCAGCCGGCCTCGAACCCCATCGCTGCATGGCTGTCCCGCGCCTCGGCGGTCCAGTGCCGCGCCGTCGCGGTGTAGCGGGTCTTGCCGCCTTCGTCCGCGAACGTGTCGATGCGGACCATGAACGGGCCTGCCGGGTGCCAGCCGGCGGTGAATGCGTCTGTCGAGACGATGCGGGCGCCGGGTACGACCTCTAGGTACACGCCCTCCAGCCGGTTCTCCTCGCCGTTCGGCCCACGCATCACGATCACCGATGCGCCGCCGGTGACGAGGTCCTGCGTCACGAACTCGGCAATCCACGGCTTCGGACAGAACCACGCGCCCGTGTCCTCGGTCCATGCGCGCCAGACCGCATCGACCGGTGCATCGATCAGGCGGGTGATCGACAATTCGTAATTCATGCGGCGTCTCCTCCCTTGCGCGGTCCGACGATGCCGACCTGATGCCCGTACGGATCGACGATGTTGGCCGAATAGTCGCCGCCGGGGATCGGGTCGGGACCCTGGATCAGCTTGCCGCCACCGGCCTCCGCCGTCGCGACCGCGGCGTCGATGTCGACGACGAGGAAATAGCTGTTCCATTGCTGCGGTGCGCGGGTGAGGGTGCTCGACATCACCGCGCCGGGCCGAGCCTCACCCGCGCCGAGGAACGCGTATTCGCCCATCTCGCCCATCGGCATCGCGCCTTCCCTCGTCCAGCCGAACAGGCCGCCGTAGAAGGCGAAGGCGGCGTCGGGATCGGGGGTCGCAAGCTCGATCCACACCGCATGGCCCTGCGCATCGGGTGCCTGTTTGAACGGGCGGGCGGCATCCTCGGCGAACGGCTGCATTACCGAGAACGCGACGCCCTGCGGATCGAGCACCACCGCGAACCGGCCGACATGGGGGATGTCCATCGGGCCGAAGGCGACGCTGCCGCCCAGTTCGCCGACCTTGGTCAGCGTCGCGGCGATATCGTGGCTCAGGAAATAGATCGACCAGCCCCCGCCCGGCGGCGCACCCGGCGGCGGCGTCATCAGTCCGGCGATCCCGTCCCCGTCGGGCGCGGACGCGATGACGTAGCCGCCATGCTCGGCGACCGGCGACGCCCGCGTCGTCCACGCGAACAGCGCCTGATAAAAGGTCACGGCGGCGGCGTGATCGGGCGTGCTCAGTTCGAACCAGATCGGATGGCCATCGGTCAGGGTCATCGTCGTCGCTCCCGTCAGGATTGGAACAGCTTGGCGAAACCGCCATAGACCATGCGCTTGCCGTCGAAGGGCATGTCCTCCGGCGCGGTCTGCATGCGCTCGTCCGCCATCGTCGCCGCCATGCCGGTGTCGCGCACCGCCTTCGACGGCCATTCGACCCAGGAGAAGACGACCGTTTCGCCGTCCTGCAACTGCACCGCCTGTGGGAAGCCGGTCACCTTGCCCGCGGGGACATCGTCGCCCCAGGCCTCGATGACGCGGGTCGCGCCATGGTCGCGGAACACGATCTCCGCGCGTTCGGCCATCGCGACATAGGCCGCGCGGTCCTTCACCACCATCAGGAAGCCGTCGACATAGCCGTCGTCCGGGGAGGGCGCGCCGGTCTCGACCAGCATATCGAAGCCGCCATAGATCATCCGCCTGCCGTCGAACGGCATCGTCGCGGCGAGTTCCTCCATCTTCGGATCGGCCATGATCCGCGCCGCGACCGCGTTGCGCGTCGCCTTGTCCGGATATTCGATCCAGCTAAAGACCACCGTCTCGTCCGCCGTGGCCTGCACCGCACGATGGAAGTCGGTCAGCGTCCCGTGCGGCACATCGTCGCCCCAGCATTCGCAATTGCGGGTGGCGCCGGCCGCGTTCAGCATCGCCCAGCCTTTGGCGGCATGCTCGCGATAGGCGTCCCGCTTGTCGGTCGGCACCGCGACGACGAAGCCATCCACATAGGTCATCGAACGTCCTCCTTCGTGTCCAGTCCCTGCGCCTTCAGCCACGCGGCGATTCCCGGCGGCGCAGTGCCGGTGAAGCCCGCCAGTTGCGCATCCAGCGCGCGGCGAAAGGCGGGCCGCGCCTCGCCGCGCGCGACATAGGCGGACAGGTTGGGGTGAGGATCGAGCAGGCCATCGTCCGCGACGATGCGCAGCACGCTGATCATCAGCAGGTCGCCCGCGGTAAAGGCATCGCCGTCCAGCCACGTCCGCTCGCCCATCCGCTGCGACAGGTCGCGGAGCCGGTCGTCGATCCGCCGCAGGACGGAGGGCAGGCGCTGCGCCGACCATGGCTCGCCGCGTTCGAACAGGGTGCAGGTCGCATGGTCCATCATCGTCGGCTCGACCGAGTTGAGCGCGGCGAACATCCATTCGATCGCGCGGGCGCGGGCGGCCGGATCGGCGGGCAACAGGTCGCCGCTGTGCGTCTCCGCGATGTGCAGCACGATCGCACCCGATTCGAACAGCGTCAGGTCGCCCTGTTCGTAGGTCGGCACCTGTCCGAACGGTTGCCTGCTGCGGTGATCGGCCTGCTTCTGACCGCCTTGCGGTAGGTAGCGGACGTCGTACGACTGGCCGACTTCCTCCAGTGCCCAGCGAACACGCAGGTCCCGCACCTGCCCGCGGGCGAAGCCGGGCACCCAGTCGAACGCGGTGATCGTCGGGATCATGACGTCGCCGCCTGATCTGCCGGCTGGCGCATCGCCTGTTCGGCGGCGGCCATGTCCATGTGGAACGGTCCCCAGCCATGCCCGTCCGGATCCTCGAACGCGCGGCTGTACATGAAGCCGTGATCCTCGGGATCGTGCAGCTCGCGCCCGCCCGCGCCTAGTGCGGCTTCGGTGATCGCATCCACCGCCGCGCGGTCGTCGAACGACAGCGCCAGCAGTGCACCGCTCTGCGTGCGGGCATCGATGATCTGCTTATCGGTAAAGGTCGCGTAGAAGGCGTGGTCCAGCAGCATGACGGCGATGCTATCGGACCATGTCATCGACGATCCCCGTTCGTTCGAGAACATCGGATTCTTCTCGAACCCCAGCGCCGTGTAGAAATCGGTGGCGATGGCGACATCGCGCACCGGCAGGTTCACGAAGATCATCTTTGGCATGGCGAACGCTTCCTCTCCGAATCGTCTCTGGCAATGGATGCGCCGGATGCTTACATAAAGCAACTATGAAGTCAGAAAAAGTAACCAAGGTCGACAGGCGATGGTACGACGATGCCTGCGGAACCGCGATGGCGCTGGAATTCGTCGGCGAACGCTGGTCGCTGCTGATCCTGCGCGAACTGATGTTCGGGCCGCGCCGCTTTGGCGAGATCAAGGCGCATTTGAACGGGATCAGTGCCAACGTGCTGACCCAGCGGCTCGACGGACTGGAGGCGGGCGGCATGCTCGTCCGTCGCATGTTGCCGTCGCCCGCGTCGGTGCAGGTCTACGAATTGACCCCTTGGGGTTACGAAATCGAACCGGTGTTGCAGACGATGGGGCGCTGGGCGACGCGTTCGCCGCTGCACGACCCGACGCGGCCGTTCTCGCCCGCGTCGGCGATGCTTTCGCTGCGCACGATGATCGATGGGCCGAAGTCCGGCGATCTGGCGATGACGATCGGGTTCCTGCTGGCCGGCGACCGCTTCCTCGCGCGGCTGGAGCGCGGAGCGCTGACGATCGCGCGTGCAGAGCCGGCGGATGCTGACGTGGTGATCGACACCGATCCGACGTCGCTGGCGGTGTGGATCTACGTCAAGCGACCGCTGGCGGAGGCCGAGGCGGATGGATCGCTGCGCTTGAGCGGCGACCGCGCGCTGGCCGAACGGTTCGCCGATCTGTTCGCGCTGCCAGCCAAGATCGCGCCCGCGGCGGCTTGACGGCGGGGCGATCCGTTTCCACTGCATATCCGTTGCGCCGTTCGCTCGCTTCGCGCGTTGGGAGGGGTCGCTAGACACTCGCCCCAGCCCGAATGGTGCCCCGATAACGATGACCGATATCCCGAACACCCAGCCAGACAGCCGCGAAACGACGATCATGGACGCCCCCGACAAAATGGTTGGCGTGCGCGACCTGTTCGGGATCGACAGCGACATGCAGGTCCCTGCCTTCAGCGAGGCGGACGAGCGCGTCCCCGACCTCGACCCCGCCTATGTATTCGACCCGGACACCACGATGGCGGTGCTGGCGGGCTTCGCGCACAACCGCCGCGTGATGGTGCAGGGCTATCACGGCACCGGCAAGTCGAGCCACATCGAACAGGTGGCGGCGCGCCTCAACTGGCCGTGCATCCGCATCAACCTTGACGCGCACATCAGCCGCATCGACCTGATCGGCCGCGACGCGATCGTGTTGCGCGACGGTCAGCAGGTGACGGAATTCCGCGAAGGCCTGCTGCCATGGGCGTTGCAGACGCCGACCGCGCTGGTGTTCGACGAATATGATGCGGGCCGTCCCGACGTGATGTTCGTGATCCAGCGCGTGCTGGAGACGGAGGGCAAGCTGACGTTGCTCGACCAGAACCGCGTCATCCGGCCGAACCCGTGGTTCCGCCTGTTCGCCACCGCCAACACGGTCGGCCTGGGCGATACCAGCGGATTGTATCACGGCACGCAGCAGATCAACCAGGGTCAGATGGATCGCTGGAACATCGTGGTCACGCTCAACTACCTGCCCGCCGCCATCGAATCGCAGATCGTGCTCGCCAAATCCGGTGAATACGACAAGCCGGAAGGCAAGAAGACCGTCGACAACATGGTCCGCGTTGCCGACATGACGCGCAAGGGCTTCATCAACGGCGACATCTCGACCGTGATGAGCCCGCGCACCGTCATTACCTGGGCGCAGAACACGCTGATCTTCGGCGACGTGGGCTTCGCGTTTCGCCTGTCATTCCTCAACAAGTGCGACGAGAACGAACGCCCGCTGGTCGCGGAATATTACCAGCGCGTCTTCGGCAAGGACTTGCCCGAAAGCGTGGTAGGGAAGGCCTGACGCGTGGCGATCGCCTGCACCTTCGCGCTCAACAGCCGGGCGATGTCGACGCTGGTGGCGCCGGGTGTCGGGAGCTTCGCCGCCTTCTCGGGCTCTGGACGCTGGCGCAACGATCCGAAGGGTGTGGGCGTCGCGAAGATCGGGCCATTGCCGCCCGGCAGCTACTACATCGTCGATCGCGAAAGCGGTGGGCGGCTCGGCTGGCTGCGCGATTTCGTCAAGGATACGTGGTCGGGCATCGATCATTCCAGCTGGTTCGCCTTGCTTCGCGATGACGGCCGACTGGATGACGAGACCTTCGTCGGGCATGTCCGTCGCGGCGAGTTCCGGCTGCATCCGGTCGGCCCGCTCGGTATCAGCGAAGGCTGCGTTACGCTGCAACGTCTGGCCGATTTCACGCGTCTCGCCGCCGCATTGCGTAACGGGCAGACGATCGCCATTCCGAAAGGTGGCGGGCGTGCCTATGGCACGATCGTCGTGTCGTGATACGAGGCCGAATAGCGCGTGGCGCAGCGATCGCGGCGCTGACGCTGGCGATCGCCTGGGTGCTCGGTCGTATCCACTGGCCTGAAAGCGTCGGGTTGGCTGTCAGTGCGCTGTCGGGCCGGCTGGGCGGGTTGGGTATCGAGGATACGGAGGATCTCTTCATGATCCTGTGCTTCGTTGTGGCGTTTTGCGCAGCAGTGGCGATCGTCACGCTCTTTGGCAGGCGGCGCGGCACGGTCCGGCCGACGGAAATACGGAACTAATGGCGAACGAAACCCCTCTCGACCGGTTCAAGGCCGTCCTTGCCGGCACGGCGCGTGCAATCGCGGAGGAGCCTGAGGTGGAACTGGCGTTCACCGCCGACGCGCCGACGCAAAGCGGCAAGCATATCAAGGTGCCGATGCCCGCACGCGCACTGCCCGCTGAGCAGGTCGCGGAGGCGCGCGGATTCGCCGATGGCTTCGCGTTGCGATTGCGGCATCACGATATCGCGATGCACCTGAAGGCGGCGCCGCCGGAAGCCGTCGCGCGCGCCGTATTCGACGCGGTCGAAACCGCGCGGGTCGAGGCGCTGGGTAGCCGCGGCTATGCGGGTATCTCCGAAAATCTGGCACACGCGCTCGACGTTCGATTGCGGGCCGACCCGATCACTCGCGCCCGCACTCGCGAGGAAGTCCCGCTGTCGACGGCGCTGTCGCTGCTGGTGCGGGAAAAACTGACCGGGATCGAATCGCCGGCCGCCGCCGCACCCGGTCTGGCGCTGGTGCGTGAATGGATCGACGAGCGCACCGACCTGTCGGCGCTCAACCTCGCCCTCGACGACCAACGTGCGTTCCAGTCGCTCGCGATGAAGATGCTCGAAGACCTCGAACTGGTCGAGGGCGAGATCCTGCCCGAAAACGCCGACGACGGCGGCTCGGAGGATGAGGGCAGCGACGAACAGCAGCAGGACGAAAGCGAGGAAGGCGACGACGATCAGGCCGCGCAGGGCGATGGCGAAGTCGATGCCCGCGGCGAGGCGCAGGAATCGGACAGCGACGAGGGCGAGGGCCAGGAATTCGGCGACGAATCGATGGACGATCTCGACGGCGAACCCGGTGACGACGGCGATGAGGGGATGCAGCCGGTCCGCCCCAATCGCCCGAACAGCGACTTCATGCCGCAGTTCGAATACAAGCCGTGGACGACGCAATTCGACGAGGTCGTCGCGGCGACCGACCTGTGCGACGCCGATGAACTAGCTCGCCTGCGCGGCTATCTCGACCAGCAGCTCGCGCATCTGCAATCGGCGGTGTCCAAGCTCGCCAACCGCTTGCAGCGTCGGTTGATGGCGCAGCAGTCTCGTTCGTGGGACTTCGATCAGGACGAAGGCATGCTCGATGCCGCGCGCCTCGCCCGCGTCGTCGTCACCCCTGGCCAGTCGCTGAGCTACAAGATCGAGCGCGAGACCGATTTCCGCGACACCGTGGTGACGCTGCTGATCGACAATAGCGGATCGATGCGCGGCCGCCCGATCGGCATCGCCGCGATCAGTGCCGACATCCTTGCCCGCACGCTGGAACGTTGCGGCGTGAAAAGCGAGATCCTCGGCTTCACCACGCGGGCATGGAAGGGCGGGCAGGCGCGCGAGACGTGGCTTGCGGCCGGACGCCCGCCACAGCCGGGGCGGCTCAACGATATCCGCCACATCGTCTACAAGAAGGCGGACGAACCGTGGCGGCGTGCACGCACCAACCTTGGCCTGATGATGCGCGAAGGGCTGCTGAAGGAAAACATCGACGGCGAGGCGCTGTTATGGGCGCACGCCCGCCTGATGGCGCGCCCCGAAGAGCGCCGCATCCTGATGGTCATCAGCGACGGCGCGCCGGTCGACGATTCGACCCTGTCAGTCAATTCGGGCAGCTATCTGGAGCGCCATCTGCGGCAGGTGATCGGCTGGATCGAGGGTAAGTCGCCGGTCGAACTGGTTGCGATCGGCATCGGCCACGATGTAACGCGCTATTATGCCCGCGCGGTGACGATCATGGATGCCGAGCAACTGGGCGGCACGATCATAGAGCAACTGGCGGCGCTG
Source organism: Sphingomonadaceae bacterium OTU29LAMAA1 (assembly GCA_024072375.1). Taxonomy (NCBI): domain Bacteria; kingdom Pseudomonadati; phylum Pseudomonadota; class Alphaproteobacteria; order Sphingomonadales; family Sphingomonadaceae; species Sphingomonadaceae bacterium OTU29LAMAA1. The sequence continues at coordinate 1,524,511 of CP099617.1, read as the reverse complement.
TTCGACACGCCATGAGCGGTACGACCGCGCCGTTGCTCGACCGCATCGGGGTTGTCCTGCCGATCGTGCAGGCGCCGATGGCAGGAGTGTCCACGCCGACCATGGCTGCGGCAGTGTCGAATGCCGGCGGACTCGGATCGATCGCGTTGGGCGCCGCTGGGGTGACCGAGGCTGCGGCGACGATCGCCTCGGTACGCGACCACACCGACCGCGCGTTCAACGTCAACCTGTTCGTGCATCCGACCCCACGGGTCGATCGTGAGCGGGAAGCCCGGTGGCTGTCGTGGCTTGCACCGCAATTCGCGGCATTCGGCGCGGAGCCGCCGGCGGAATTGCGCGCGATCTACCCCAGCTTTGCAGATGATCCCGCCATGCTGGCGCTACTGGTCGAAGCCGCGCCGCCGGTCGTCAGTTTCCACTTCGGGCTACCGCCCGCTGACACGATCACAGCATTACGCGGGCGCGGCGTCTTGCTTCTCGCCACGGCGACCAGCGTGGCGGAGGGGCAGGCGATTGAGGCCGCCGGCATCGACGCCATCGTCGCGCAGGGAATCGAGGCAGGCGGCCACCGCGGCATGTTCGATCCCGATGCGCCGGACGATGCGCTCGGCACGATGACGCTGACCCGCCTGCTGGTGCGCGCGACGCGTCTGCCCGTGATCGCGGCCGGTGGCATCATGGACGGTGCCGGTATCGCCGCTGCCCTCGATCTGGGTGCGGTGGCCGCACAGCTCGGCACGGCGTTCGTCGGGTGTCCCGAATCCGCCGCCGACGAAGCCTATCGCGCAGCGCTGACCGGACCCGCTGCGTGGCATACGGTGATGACGTCGCTGATCTCCGGTCGCCCCGCCCGTGCGCTCGCCAATCGCTTCACCGCGCTGGACGGCAGAGTCGGCAATCACCGGCCGCCGGATTATCCGATCGCCTATGATGCCGGCAAGGCGCTGCATGCAGCCGCGCGAGCCACGGGAGAACAGGGCTTCGGTGCACAATGGGCGGGGCAAGGTGCACCGCTCGTACGCAGCGTACCGACCGCCGATCTCGTCGCAACACTGGTAACCGAACTCTCCGCATGTCGCATCGGCCGGAACTTTTCTGCGTGTGACTCTCAATAGCGTTGACGATGATAATCATTCGCATTAAGCGCCCCTTCGACAAAGGGGATCTACATGACCAAATCGCATTTCATCGCACTGTCGTGCGTCGGCTTCATCGCGTCCGCGCCTGCCATGGCAGCAGACACGGCGCCGGCAACCGCAGCCGAGCGCGCGAAGGCGATCGCCGATCAGCAGGCACAGGATGCGAAGCGGTCCGTCGAGCGTGACGAGATCGTCGTCAACGGCAAGGGCGAGGCCGCCGTGGCGGTCGTCGAGAGTCCCAAGGCGACCAGCGCGATCATCGATACGCCGCAGACGATCACCGTCATCTCCGATCAGGTGATCCGCAAGCAGAACCTTCAGACCCTCCGCGACGCGCTCCAGACGATCCCCGGCATCACCTTTGGTGCGGGCGAAGGTGGCGGCGGCTATGGCGACAGCATCAACCTGCGCGGCTATTCCGCCAGCAACGACATCACCGTCGACGGCATCCGCGACAGCGCGCAATATAGCCGCACCGATCCGTTCAATATCCAGCAGATCGAGGTCTACAACGGCGCCAATTCGGTCTTCAACGGATCGGGTAGCGTCGGCGGTACGATCAATCTCGTCACCAAGGAACCGCGCGCCGAGGATCTGACGATCATCCAGGGATCGGTCGGCACGGACGAATATTATCGGGGTGCGATCGACGCCAACCGCCGCATCGGCGACAACGTCGCGGTGCGCCTGAACGGCGCCTATCACCGCAACGACGTGCCCGGTCGTGATGTCGAGAAGTACAAGCGCTGGGGCATCGCACCGTCGGTGACGATCGGCATCGACGGACCCACCAGCCTGACGCTCGCCTATGTCCATCAGGAGGATCGCAACACGCCGATCTATGGCGTGCCCTATTACAAGAACGCGTTGTTCGACGGTGAAATCCCCGGCGTCGACCGCAGCGACTATTTTGGCATCCGCAACCTCGACCGGCAGGATACGACAGTCGATCGCTTCACCGCGACGTTCCGGCATCAGGTCAACGAGCAACTGTCGGTCCGCAATCTGACCCGCTGGCAGCGCGTCGGCCAGTATAGCGTCACCAGCGCACCACAGGGGACGTACTGCCTTGCTGCCACCAATCGCTCCCCGACGGGAGGCGCGTGCACCGCATCGTTGACCAACGTCGTCGATTCAGCCGGCGTCTTCCGTACCGCAGCCAATCCGCTCGTGCTGACCGTAGCGCCCGGCACGTTCCAGCCCAACGGTCCGCGCGGCCTCGTCCGCGATCAGGAGAACCAGCTGCTCGTCAACCAGACCGATATCCGGTTCGAGACAGGCGAGAAGGGCGGCATCCGCAACGTCGCCAATGTCGGCATGTCGGCGTCGGTCGAGGATTATGCGATCACCTCGGCATCGCTGATCCGCAACACGGCGGGACAGGCGCTGGTGCTGCCGCCGATCGCGATCAGCAACCCGGACACCGTCTACACCGGCCCGGTCAACCGCACCGTCACCGCGCAGTCCAGGGCGGAAACCACCAACGTCGCGGTCTATCTGTTCGATACGCTGGAACTCGGTCGCTATTTCGAGCTGAACGGCGGCGTCCGGTGGGAAACGCAGCAGGCCCGCTTCCGCACGCTGCCGCTGACGATCGTACCCCCGGGGTCGACGCAGGTGTCCGCCGCCGCACAACTGCCGCAGCGAAGCGACGAACGTTTGTTTTCCTACCGCATCGGCGCGGTGTTCCATCCGGTGAAGGACGTCAGCATCTACGGCGGCTACGGCAATGCCAGGACACCGTCCTCCTCGACGGTGCGCCTAGGCTGCGGCGCGGCGACAACGTCGGTCGTCAACGGCCAGAACGTGACGTTCGACCCCTGTCAGGTCGCACCCGAAACCGCCAAGAATTACGAGGCGGGGATCAAGGCCGGGCTGTTCAACCGTCGCCTGGAACTGACCGCAGCGGTGTTCCGTAACGAACGCACCAATTACCGGGTCACCTCGAATGACCCAGCGCTGCCAGCCACGACGCAGGTGCTCGATGGCCGCAGCCGGGTGGACGGCATCGCGATCGGTGCTTCGGGCAACGTCTCGCGCGCGTGGACGATCTTCGCCAATTATACCTATCTCGACAGCAAGGTGCTGCAGTCGGTATCGGACCGCTGCCTGACCAGCCCGAATACCAGCACCACGGCCAATCCGTGCGGCAACAACACGGCGGTTCTCGATCCGCAACGCGACAGCCAGTTGATCCAGACCCCGAAACATTCGGGTAGCCTGTTCACCACCTACAAGCTGCCGTTCGGGCTCGAGGTAGGCTATGGCCTGACCTATCAGGGCAGCTTCGCGCTCAACAATCCGGCGCTGGCTGCGCCGCTGACCGCGGCGGCGACGTTGACCCCGGTCTATCGTTCGGACGATTACCTGATCCACCGCGCCTATATGGCCTACAGCTTTGCTGGCGGCCTGACCGCGCAGCTCAACGTGCAGAACTTCACCAACGAAAAATACTACACCGGCATCCGCAACAACGGCTGGGCCGCACCCGGCGAGGGGCGCTCGGCAGTGTTGAGCCTGTTCTACAGCTTCTGAAGTCTGCTACTTCTCCCCGCCCCCGGCGGGGAGGAGACCGGACGAGCCATGACATGCTGATTGCGATACCCGATGTGCTCGACGCCGATGGCGTGGCCCGGCTGCGCGCGCTGATCGACGCGGCGGACTGGGTGGACGGTAATGTCACGTCCGGTCCGCAGGCGGCGCTCGCCAAGCGCAATCAGCAACTGCCGGAGGATGCGCCGGCGACGCGCGAGGCGGCGGCCATGGTGCTGGATGCACTCGGCCGGTCCCCGCTGTTCTTCGCGGCGGCGCTGCCGCTCAGGGTGTTTCCGCCGCTGTTCAATCGCTATGCCGGCGGCCAGGATTTCGGCCTGCACGTCGACAATGCGATCCGCATCCAGCGCGGCACCGAATTCCGGATCCGGTCGGACCTGTCGGCGACCCTGTTTCTCGAAGACCCGGATGCCTACGATGGCGGCGAGCTGGTGATCGAGGACCAGTTCGGGCCACAGACGGTGAAGCTGCCCGCCGGCCATCTGGTGCTGTATCCCGCCTCCAGCCTGCATCGCGTGACGCCGGTGACGCGCGGTGTACGAACGGCGTCTTTCTTCTGGCTGCAATCCATGGTCCGCGACGACGGCGAGCGGCGGACACTGTTCGAACTCGACGGTGCGGTCCAGTCGGTCGCCGCCACGCAGGGGCAGGGCGATCCGGCGGTGGTCCGGCTGACCGGCATCTACCATAATCTGCTGCGCCGCTGGGCCGATGCCTGAGATCGTAGCGCCGCCGTTCGGGTTCGAAGGACCGGTAAAGCGGTCGATCACCATCGCCGGCCATCAGACCTCGATCAGCCTCGAACCCGCGTTCTGGCGGGCGCTGGAACTGGCCGCGATCGCCCATGGATTGCCGCTGTCGGCACTGGTCGCGCAGGTCGACGTGCTCCGTATCGCCGCGGAAGAACCGCCCAACCTCGCTAGCGCATTGCGCAGCTGGCTGTTCGCCGCGCGATTGACCGCACAGGGCCTGCATGCGACCCCAGTCCCGGAGGACGGGAGCGACGGATGAGCAGACTGGCATGGCGGAAGCTCTGGTTCCAAATTCACAAGTGGATCGGACTGACGCTGGCGATCCTCGTCATACCGCTTTCGTTGTCGGGGGCGGCGCTGGTCTGGCACGATGCGCTCGACCGGATGGTCAATCCGGCTCGCTATGCGGTGACAGGCAGCACGCTACTCGAAGCGGATACCTATGTCGCCGCCGCGCGCGCCGCGCTGAAACCGGGCGATCGTATATCGCAGCTGACGATACCCGGGGATGGCGGGCCGGTCGCAATCGCCGCGCAGCCGGCCGGGGCTTCAACAGGTCGTCGTGGCCCGCCGGTGCGCACCATGGTCTACCTCGACCCACCGACCGCGCGAATATTGCAGGTCGCGCCAAGCAATTCGGGCGTCGTCCGCTTCCTTCATGTGCTGCACGGCAGTTTGCAGGTGCCGGGCGTGGGGCGGCAGATCGTCGGTTGGATCGGTGTGGCGATGCTGGTGTCGAGCTTCACCGGATTGTGGCTGTGGTGGCCGACGGTCGGAGCGTGGGTGAAGGGATTGCGCTGGCGCCGGCACCGCAACACCGAGACGAACCTCCATTTCCTGATGGGCTTCTGGATATCGGTCCCGCTATTCGTGCTGTCGCTGACCGGCGTATGGATCAGCTTTCCGGGTGTGTTCGGCGGCGGACGTGGCCCCGATCGCGCCGCGGCGATGCGGGCGCAGGCGCTGGACGATCCGGCTCAGCCGATCGGTGTCGTCATCGAACGCGCGGCGACGGCAAGCCGCGGCGCGATCCGCAGCATCGCCTGGCCGACGACCCGCTCACCCGACTGGACGGTGACCTATGCCGGCGGCGGGACGGTGAAGGTCGCGGACGATGGCGGCATCGCCGTGGCGGTCGCGTCCCGCCAGTCGGGGGGTGCGGCGCGGCTGATGCGGCGTATCCATGACGGCGACGGGATGGGTATCGTCTGGCAGATGGTGATCTTCCTCGGCGGCGTCTTGCCAGCGGCGCTCGCAGTGACCGGGGTGATTATGTGGTGGCGCGCGCGCGAATGGCGGGCGAAGGCGGCGATCAGAGGGACGGGCAGGGGCGCATAACGATAACTGTCCGTCATCCCGATGTATGCCGGGATGACGAATGAAGGCTGGGTGCCGGTCGACGCAACGCATCAAGCGGCCGCATCACCGCCCACCGCCTCACCCGACGACCATCACCGCCCCAGCAGCACCCGCGCCTGCCCTGCAATCTGCGCCAGCATCGCGGCATTCGGCTGTGCCGCATGCCGCGCACGATCGATCACCAGCTTGAACTGCGCGATTCGCGCGGCATTGGTTGCGAGCCAGTCGGTCACCGCACCGCGCGGATCGCTGCCGCCGTTCCGCGACAGGAATTCCAGCCGCTGCTGCTGGAAATCGCGCGCCAGCCCGGCGAGCAACAGCCGCTCCCAGGGATCGCTGGATTCGATCCGCGCCGCCGCCGCCTGCGCCCAGTCGAGGCCGAGCGCCTGACCCAGATGCGTGAAGGCCCGCGTCAGTTCGATCTCGTCCAGTCCCATCCGTTCGCCCAGCGCCGCCAGCCCGACCGCGCCATCCAGATCGAACAGGCGGACGACGCGCTGCGCCAGATCGACCGGTGCGCCTGCCGCCTGCAATTGCGCCGTGATGCGGGCACTCTGCGCGCTCGCTTCCTCGAGCAGCAGCGAGGCGGTCTGCCCCTCCAGCTGGGCGATACCCTTGCCCAATTGATCGAGCACCGCACCCGGCAACGTTCCCGGCGCCGTCGCCCGCAACAAGTCGGCGATGTGCGATCGCGTCGCCAGCGCCACCTCGTTGAACAACGCGATCCGCGCGCCCTCGGTGATGTCGGCGCGCTCGATGTCGCTCCACAGGGCATCGAGCCCGAACAGCCGCTCCGCCACCACGAACATCGCCGCAATGTCGGCGATCGCCTCGCCCTCTTCCTCGGCGAGCTGGAACGGAATCAGGATGCCGAGACGGTTAACAATGCGGTTGGCAAGCTTCGTCGCGACAATCTCCGGCCGCAGTCGGTGCTCGTCGATCGCGGTCGCATAATCGCGCTGCATCGCCGCAGGGAACGCCGCATACAAGTCGGGGGCCAGTTCGGGCGCCATCGCCAGCGGCGTGCGCTCGATCCCGTCCTGCAACGCCAGTTTGGCGGTCGCCAGCAGCACCGCGAGTTCGGGCCGGCTCAGACCGATCCCTTCCTGTCCGCGCCGTAGCAGATCCTCGTTGCCGGCCAGCCCCTCGACCGCACGGTCCAGTCGTCCCGCGCTCTCGAAGATTTCGATCACGCGGACATAGCTCGGGATCGCCGGTGCGCCGTCCGCCTCGGCGATCGACAGTGCGAGCGTCTGCAGGCGATTATCCTCCAGCACCAGATGTGCGACGTCGTCGGTCATGCTGGCGAGGAGCGTGTTGCGATCGTCGAAGGTCAACCGGCCTTCGTTCATCTCACGGTTGAGCGCGATCTTGATGTTGACCTCGTTGTCCGAACAATCGACGCCCGCCGAATTGTCGATGAAGTCGGTGTTGATGCGACCGCCGGCCTGCGCGAACGCGATGCGGGCAGCCTGCGTCACGCCCAGATTCGCGCCTTCGCCGATCGCGGTGACGCGCAGCGCCTCGGCATTGACGCGCAGCCGATCGTTGGCCGGATCGCCGACGGCGGCGTTGTTCTCCGCCGCCGCCTTGACGTAGGTGCCGATGCCGCCGAACCACAACAGGTCGGCAGGCGCCTTCAGGATCGCCGAGATCAACGCAGCGGGATCGAGTTCGGCTTGCGTGATGCCAAGCGCCGCCTGCGCATGCGCCGACAGCCGAATGACCTTTTCACTTCGCGCCCAGACGCCGCCGCCGGCGCTGATCAGCGACGTATCGTAATCCGCCCAGCTCGACCGTGGCAGCGCGAACATGCGGGCACGCTCGTCCCAGCTCGCGGCGGGATCGGGGTCGGGATCGATGAAGATGTGGCGGTGGTCGAACGCCGCGACGATCTTGAGCGCCTTCGACAGCAGCATGCCGTTGCCGAACACATCGCCCGACATGTCGCCGCATCCAACGACGCGAATCGGCTGCGTCTGCACGTCGACGCCGCGCTCTGCGAAGTGGCGCTGCACCGAGACCCACGCGCCCTTGGCGGTGATCCCCATCGCCTTGTGGTCGTAACCCTGCGAGCCGCCGCTGGCGAAGGCGTCGCCCAGCCAGAATTCGCGTTCCAGCGCGAGGGCGTTGGCGACGTCGCTGAACGTCGCGGTCCCCTTGTCTGCGGCGACCACGAAATAGGGGTCTTCGCCGTCCAGCACCGCGACGCCATCGGGATGCACCACCGTCCCATCGACAATATTGTCGGTGATCGACAGCAGCGACCGGATGAAGATGCGATAGCTCTCCGTTCCTTCCGCCAGCCAAGCGTCGCGATCGATCGCGGGCGAGGGGAGCTGCTTCGGATAAAAGCCGCCTTTCGCGCCGGTGGGTACGATGACTGCATTCTTGACGCGCTGCGCCTTCATCAGGCCCAGGATCTCGGTACGGAAATCGTCGCGGCGATCGGACCAGCGCAACCCTCCGCGCGCAACCGGCCCAGCACGGAGATGAATGCCCTCGATGCGTGGCGAATAGACCCAGATCTCACGCCAGGGCACCGGCGCCGGCAGGCCGGGGATCAGATGGCTGTCGAGCTTGAACGCCAGTGCTTCCGCCGCCGCGGGCGCAAAAGCGTTGGTGCGCAGACATGCACCGATCAGGTGGTGATAGGCGCGCAGGATACGGTCGTCGTCGATCGCCGACACCGCATCCAGCCCGCGTTCGATCACTGCGTCCGCCGCGATCACGTCGCCGGGGTTGGCCGGATCGTGCGCGGCGGCGAAGCGGGCGATAAGCGCCTTGGTCAGCTTCGGTGCGCGCCGTAGCGCGTCGACCACCGTGGTCAGTCCATACGGTAGCCCGGCCTGACGCAGGTAGCGGAACCAGGCGCGCAACAGCACCACCGATTGCGGCGACAGGCCGACGTCGACGAGCAGCCGGTTGAAGGCGTCGTTCTCAGCCTTGCCCTCCAGCGCAGCGGCGATCGCGGCTTCCAGCGTGGCGGGATCGTTGGCGTCGGTCGCATCGGTCTCGACGACGAAATCGTGGACGAAGCTGTCATTGTCCTCGCGCAGCCGCGTCGGCAGTTCGCCGATGACGCGGAAGCCGAAATTCTCCAGCACCGGCACCGCGTCGGACAGCGCCAGCGCGCCGTGCGACTTGTAGATCTTCAGCTGGCGATCCTCGCCGGGCACGACCGGAAAGATGCGCACCGAACGCGCATCGGCGTCTTCCAGAGGTGCGATCCGCAGGATGTCCGCCGCGGCCTCTGCCGGGCTGCTGACATTGCGGTAATTGGGCGGGAAGGCCTGCGCCCAGCGCAGCGCCAGCCGCGCCGCACGCGCCGGCGGCACCTGTTCGGCAAGTGCCGCCTCGACGTCCGACACCCAGCCGCGGACCATACGGCGCAGGCGTTCGGCGAGCGGTTCGGTGTCGGGCATCCGGCCGGAGCCGCGCAGGTCGATCGTATAGCGCAGTAGCGCGACGACGCCGTCGTCGAGGCTGATCGACCAGTTGAGTACCGTGCCGTTTGACGCTTCGGTCAGCATCTGCGCGATAGCCACGCGGCGCGCGGTGGTCAGGTCGTCACGCGGCAGCCAGGCGAATGCGAACAGGTGCCGGCCGAGCGCCGATTTGACCAGCACCAGCGCTGGCCGCGGCCGATCGGCAAGGCTCATTGCGGTGAGTACGACCTCTTCCAGCGCTGGCGCGGGAAAGGCGACGACCAGATCGTGCGGCAGCGAGGTGAGCGCGTGGGTCAACGCCTTGCCGGCATGCCCCTTGGGATCGAAGCCGAACTTCGCTTCCAGTGCCGCCAGCCGGGCCCGCAACACGGGGATGTCGCGCGGCCGGGCATTCAGCGCGGCGCTGGTCCACAGGCCGGCATGGATCGACAGGCCGGTGATCTCGCCAGCCGCGATGATCGGAACGATGACGAGGTCGAGCGGCACCGCACGGTGGACGGTGGAGATCAGGCTGGATTTGAGCAGCAGCGGTGCGTCGCCACCATCCTCGAACCATTTGATGGCAAGGGTGCGGCTTACCTCCGCCAGCACCGGCGTTTGATGCGGGTTGCGTGCCAGCCCCAGTGCCTCGCCGGCGCTGCCGTCACGTCGCCAGACCTGATGGCCCAGCAGGGTGAATTGCCCGTCCAGGAACCATTGCAGCAGCGCCGCGCCCTCGCCCTGTGGCAGCGTGGCTTCGTCGCGCGCCATCGCGCGTTGCAGCTGCGGCCAGTCGGTGACGGCGGCACGAACGTCGGCGAGAACTGCGGTCAGCTCCTCGATCAGCCCGCGCCGGTCGCGCGCATCGGCGCGTTCCAGCTCGATATAGATCATCGATTCGGGATTGCCGGCCCCACCGATGTCGGTCAGCGCGCCGTCGCTGTCGCGGTTGACGCGGACGACCGGGTGGATCACCCGGTCGATGTCGAGGTCCTGTTCGCCGATCGATGCCGCGATCGAATCGACCAGGAACGGCATGTCGTCGTTGACGATCGCCAGCCGCATCCGGCGGCGGACGTCGTCGGATGCGATCGCTTCCAGCGCGATCGCCGGCTTGCCGGGTTCACGCCGCGCGGCGGTCTGCGCGACGAACGCGGCAGCGGCGGCGCGTTCCGCCTCTCCGAAGCCGGTCAACTCTCCCGGTAGCGCGCCCTTGGTCAGCCGGGCGGCAAGCGCCTCGGCCATGCTCTGGTTCTGGTCGGCCATGGGGTGCCTATGCTCCCCTCGGCTGCGGACCTCAAGCTTTGCTGCGCTGCGAAAATTGCGTGTACGCGCAATTTTCTATGGCAAAAGCGAGGTGGTGCCGGATCGGCCACCGGCTCCCTTATCGGATCGCCCATATGAGCGTTCGGCGGTTTACCCTCTGCACTCGTTACGCTCGCAATGAACACACTCGAGGTGGATGTATTAAGTGTCGATCGGCCCGGCTTCATGAAGTGCCGAGGCAATCAGCAAGCATATCGTAATAGTAACAAGCGTTTCGACAGGTGCCGTAAAAAGGCGGGGTCGCTGATGCCAGCTGACGAGACACCGACCACGAAAATCATGGCGATCCAGCATGATCGTGCATGGCGATGGACTCGCCAGGCGCGGGGCTTATGGTCTCTCTCGAGTTCGTATTGGTTTCGGGGGGAATCATGCCGTATCGCCACGCCTGGATGTTCATCGTCGCGTTGATCGTCGCCACTGTTTTCGCATTTCAGCGCAGTTATTTCACGGTTCTGTCAACGGCGTCGCCCGGCTTTCATGCCCATGGCATCACCGCCTCGCTGTGGATGCTGCTCCTGCTCGTGCAAAGCTGGACGCCACAGCGTGGGCTGATCGCGGTGCATCGCACGCTGGGGCTGGCGACGTTCGTCGCGATCCCGTTGTTCGCCGCCGGCGCGATGGGGGTGATCCATTCGATGGCGGCGGGCACCCTCGGCGGGAATCCCTTCTACGCGCTCTGGGGCGCGCGCCTGGCATTCATCGACGCGGCCGCATTCGGCGCATTGCTCTACGCGGCCGGCATGGCGTTGCGGCACCGGCACGACGTTCGATTGCACGCCGGCTATATGCTCTCCACCGCTCTGCCTCTGGTCAGCCCCGTGCTCGGCCGCGTTCTCGCGCAGACGGTTCCCGGTTTCGTCGTCCGGGGACCGCAGGACTTTCCGATCTTCGGCTGGAGCGCGCAATGCGCCAACCTCTGCGCGGGGATCGTCGCGCTGTGGTGGTTATGGCGGCGCGATCCGCGCGCCGGTCGCCCATGGGCGGTGGCAGCGGCGGTGATCGCCGTGCAGATCGTGGGGTTCGAGACGCTGGCGAAAAGCCCGTCATGGATCGCCGCATTCCTGACGACGGCAAGGCTCCCACTGACATGGCTGATGCTCTTCGGCCTGATGGCGGGCAGCGTGGCGGTGGCACTGGGCTGGACTCGCCCGGCACGACGCGACAATCGCCCGGCCATACTAGCCTGAGCGTAAGCGCCCATCACGCGAGCGGTGTCAGGCCGCCGCCTTGCGTACGATACTGTCGACCAGTCCCTTGCCCTCGACCCGCTTGATGACGTCGACCGTGCCGTCTGCTCCGGCGCGTGCCAGCAACACGACGAATTCATCCGCGCCCGCGCCGATCGCCACATTGCCGAGCGTCGGCAGTACGCGCAGTTCAGCGGCGACGCGGTCGAACACGTCGGGCCGCTTGACCGGACGTTTGGCCGCGCGCTCGGCGGCGACCACCGCCTTGATCCCACCGTCCGCAGCGTCGAGAAACCGCGCCAGTTCGCCCGCAACGATATAATGCCGACGGGCATGGGCCAGCACGGCGCCATATTCGGCCAGCCGGGTCTTGTCGTAGTCCGCGCCGAAAACCAGCTTGACGATCGGCGTCAGCGGCGCGCGCGGCTGCACCTTCAACCCCGACGATTCAAGCAGCGCGGCATAGCCGTCGGCATCCTCTTCACAGGCGATGGCGAAGTCATGCGCGCGGCCCAGCGCCCGGTACAGCGCCGCACGACCACGGGTATCGGCGGCGCGTACGGCGGCGGCACTTTCGCGTGCCATCATCAATTGTTCGCCGAGCGATCCGTTCGGCAGCGTATCAACCGGCTCTTCCGAAGATTCGAACCCGCCGCTCGGGCCATCGGCCCACACCTGCGAATCGGGGGCGGGCTTCGGAGCCGTCCGCACGGCGGCGTCGAGTTCAGCGTCCAGCGTGGCCTGCGTATCCGCGTCCACCATCTCCTTCCAGTTGATGACGCCATAGATGAAGTCGATCGTCTCACCCTCGGATGAGAAGGGCATCAGGATGCCGCGATACAGCGTGGTGCGGCCCCGCGTACCGACGAACTCCGCCTCGAAGCCGATCGGCGCGCGATTTGCGATGATCTGCAGATAATGGTCGGTGAGGCGCGACAGCAGGGATCGTCCGGGCACATCGGCGATTCGCGTGATGCTGACCTCCAGTCCGCATTCCTCGCGAAGACTGCGGCCGAGATAGGCGATCGTCGGATTTTCGATCCCGTCGGTGAAATCCAGCAGCACGCTGTGCGGGCCGAAATCGCCGATATTGGCGGGATCCAGATCGTCGATGCCCGGATAGGCGCGACCCTTCAGCAGGGAAACCCAGTGATTGTAGGCGCGTACGTGCATTCGTCGCTCGTCGCCGCCCAGGTCGAACATCGCATCGTCGACGCCCGCCTCATCGACGCCGCCGTGATCCAGCTCCACATCCATCACATCGTCGATCGCCAGTCGCTCGCCATCGAAGTCGCGTGCGCTATCCATGCCCAAACCCTTCATACGCGGACCTTGCAGCCCCGGTTCGACACCGCTTGTGCGCCGGCTGTGGTAAACGGGTCGTAAAGCCGCGAATGCAAAGCGATGCTTGTCAGCCCCCGATCGACCTGTTAGGCGCACCCCCGAACGGCCTGATGGCCGCTTCGCCCGTGCCGCTTTAGCTCAGCTGGTAGAGCATCGCATTCGTAATGCGGGGGTCACAGGTTCGAGTCCTGTAAGCGGCACCACACTCTAAAATCTAGGACCGTAGAGGACGGAGCTGGTCACCTGATGGTGACTCGATAACGCGCGCGCGCTGGCTTGGGCTTGACCTGTTGGAGAATGTTGCTCTTATGTTCCGGCTGCAACGGAGCGGGGCGGCATCATGGTCATCGACTTGGAGGAACAACGGCGCGCTTTCGGGCGCTGGCTGAGGACAGGGCACCTTCCCACGGTTCGGCTGGCTGACGGAACCGAACTCAAGTTCAATCCCTACCACGATCCCCGCAACGGGCAGTTCACCTTTGCTCCCGGCGGAGCGTCGGGCACCGACGGGATTTCGGCACGATATGCGAATGTCCGCCCCCGGAACTCGGACGCGCTGGATTCCGCGACGACAATTGGTGGGCAGACGGGAGGCCGTCGGGCATCTACCCATCCAAACCCGCCGGCAATCGAACAACATATCGGAGCGCAACTTGCGGCACCTCCGCAGAGACCGGTGGTTGGGCGGGGTGGGAACACCCGAGCCTTCGAGGATCCCATGACCTTGGAACAGTCGTTCCCAGGACTTCGCAACTCGCCCGGCGGCGCGGTGGTCGCAGTGGCTGACAACCTATTCGATCTCACCGGCCCTGCAGAGGCAATGACCGCGGAGGTGCTGCAGAATCAAACGCGGCAGCTTTCAGCTCAGATCAAGGCTATCGATCCTGCCTGGCATTATGACGAGATTGTGCCGACTGACACGCTCGGCAATCGGATCGAGACGATACAGGGCCTGACAGCGAAGGTGAACGATCTGCGTTTCCAGCGCGCTGCAGTCACTGCGCGTGAGGGGTAACTATGAGTCGCTGCAGGTGGAGACGCTTCGCTTCGTGCAACGACGCACAGATGAGGCATATGACCAGGGGGTGGCGCTGCTTAAGGCAGGTCGGCTCACACCGAGGCTGTCTGATCAGGAAGCGCTGGGCAACTATGTGGATCAGCAGGTGCGTTTGCGCCTTCGTAGGCAATATAACCAAATCGGCATCGACTCGGCAGGCGCGGGGCCGGTGAGGGTCAATCGGAGGGAGAACAATAGTTCGGGTGGCGATTTGACCTATCGCCGTCCCGATGCGCGGGTGAACGACGTGGCGTTCGACGTAACCCTGACCCGCAAGACGCTGAGCACACCGCAAGTTCGAGGATTCTTTGACGCCGATTTCCGTCCGAGCCGCGTGGTCATCATCCGCCCGCGCCAGCTCGGATCCGACCACACCTATGCTATTCCTCGTCCGGAGACGAAACGATGAGCAGACCGAACCCCTACTTCAATCCCAAACCCTACATTCCCGGCTCGCTAAGCGAGATCAACGACCTATTGGGGTCGATGATCCTGGATGCGCCGACATTCGTGGACCGTCTCGGCGACTTTCCCGGGCAAAATATTGACAGCGAGTTCCACACGCTTACCGGCGGATTCGAGGTCGTCCGCAAAAAGCTGGGCGAGGAGCGCTATGCGTCGCTGATGAACCTAGCCGTGCGGGCCAAGGCGCTATTTGCGGCCGACCACGACGACACCAACGGGAAGACGGACGAGGGTCGTGCGTTGCTGTTCGAGATGAAGGACGTGCTGAAGGACGTTCGCAACCGGCGCGTCCGAAAGGAACTGCCGGACGATGAGGGCGAGGTCACCGGCGACTGATCGCAATTTCCCAATAATTTGAGTGCCCAGCTTTGTCCTCTGTGGGGCACCATTCTTTAAAAGACGTACTTTGAAGACGACCGAGGTGGGCACCGTCCCGCTGGCCCGTAATGTCCAAACTTGACTTGTTGCGGAATGTTGCTCAGATGTTCTCGCCGTAATGAAAGGCGGAGCGGCATGAACAGGATAGCAGGCGGTGGGCAGTCGAGTGCTTTTTCATGGTGGCTGCGAACAGGTACGCTGCCACCGGTACGCAGTCCTGACGGTCTCGAACTCAAGTTCAACCCGTGGCATGATCCGGCAGATGGCCGATTCACCTTTGCTGGCTCGGGACACCGTTATGGAGCGGGAGAGGCCGATGGTATTAACAGGGGAAGCAGTCGGACGTCGGCCAGCGCTGGCGGCCCTTCTGCCTTAGGGAAACTTAGAAAGTCGCGGATCGCGTCACTGCCGATCGCGGGATCACAGCCTGCTCAACTGCCGAAGAGAGAGCGCCGAAAGCCGATGACCTATGCCTCACCAGCGGTGCGGCCCGGGCGTATAGACGGGCGGCGGCCCGGTAACGAACCAGGTTCTCTTACCGAATTTATCGGTGGAGTCGGCGAGGGGCTATACGATGTTGGGAAAGGAACGGCGGCGGGAGTTTATGGTGCGCTAACGACGAATCCGGCGACCACGGTTCGCAACGCCGGTCACAGAATCGCGGGTGTGATCGATGCCGCGATCGCTGCTGAGGATACGCCCGCCTATATCCAGGTTTCCCGTGCGGCCAGCGCCATTGCCGACGCCTCGGCGCGAGATATCGGCCGTGCATCGGGGACGGTTGCCGGGAACATTTCGCTTGTGGCAGCGCCCGGGGCGGCGCTGAGCAAGGTCTCCGGATTGAGCCGGCTGCGCAAGGCGGTGCCGCGCACGAGCTATGATCCGCCGCAGATCGGCTGGGTCAGGGAAACGAGCAAATCCAAAAAACCATGGAAGCTGTATAACGACGCAGCAGCCGGCGCGCGTCCCGGTCAAGCCCCGACATTGATACGGACAATGGCCGACGGCTCGAAGCGGCCTGTAAAGTTTGACGGCATCCAGGGCGATTACGTGATCGACCGAAAATGGTCTGTCGTGGACAGGCCGCGCGCGCGAGCTCAGATCGTGCGGCAGTCGGCTGTGTTGGCCGAACACCGCCTGATCGGGTTGTGGGAGGTTCCCACGGCGATCCAGAAGGCCAAGGCCTTGAGATTATTTAAGACGATGAACGTCACCAACAACCACGTAAAGGTCGTCAAACCATGATTGCTATGCAGGTTGCGGGCATTATCGCAGAATATGTCGTTTTTCTCGAGCTTACCGACGAGGAAGACCTCAACCTCGATACCGCCGTGAAAATGATGGAAGCGCTCGGCGGTCATCTCCAAGAGATGGACAAGGGATTTTTACGTGAATTGGTGGACGCATTCCCGGTTATAGCGGAAGGATACAGCGGCGAGGCGCAACAGGTGGTGCGCGATATACCCCATGGCTTCTACCTCGAAGAGGCGCTGGCAGCCGACGATCCCATCAAATTGGCCGCGTTAGAGGCGGAGCGCGACAGAAGGGGCTAAACGACGAGACGTGGGTGCGTCAAACGTATGGCCGCGTGATCCAGCGTCGATGCGTTGCGTTACTGACGACTGACTAAATCTTCCAATACCCAGCTTTGTCCCCTGTGGGGCACCACCTTGTTCGAAAGCCTTGATTGCGAATGGGCAGGTTGGGTGTACCGCTGTCACTTGAGTTACCCGCCCGCTTGATGAAGCGAGTCTTGTTACTGAAATGTTCCGATACAAGGTTCGAAACGTCCCGTGAAGTTCGGCCGCTTCCAGGCGGACTACATTACCGACCGCAAATGGAAGGTGATCAAGCACCAAATGCGCGAACTCAGCTCTTGCGGAAATCCGAAGTGCTGGCCCAGCATCGGCCGTTAAAGTTCGGGAGTCTCCCCTTCCTTGGTAAAGGCTAGGGCGCTCCAAACCGATGAACGTCACCAACATCAAGACAAGCGTAGTGAAACCATGATCGCACATCAGGTTGCGCGTTGAGCTGACCGACGAGGATAAACCGACCCTCGATACGGCGGGGGAAGAGGTGGTGCGGAACGTCGCCTCTACCTTCTGCCTTGAGGAGGCGCTGGCGGGCGGACGATCCGGTCATGCTGGCCGAGCGGGATCCGCTGCGCGACGCGGGGGGCTGAAAGCGGGGTTACTCGGCTGCCGTCTCGCCAGCGGCGTTTCATCGCGGCGAGACCGGTTGATTGTCGGGCCGGCATTTGGTTCTAGCGGTCTCGAAGCGAACGGCTCGCGAATCCAACCGAAGGATACATCATGACACCCACCGCCTTCATCACCGGCGCGACCTCCGGCATCGGCCTTGCTGCGGTCGAGGAGTTCGTGGGCGCGGGCTGGCGCGTGATCGCGACCGGACGGCGGGCTGACCGGCTGGCAGTGTTGCAGGCGAGGTTGGGGGCGGAATCGGTCCATGTGCTCGCGTTCGATGTCTCCGACGACGACGCGATGGACGCGACTCTGGCGAGCCTGCCGGACGATTGGCGGGCAATCGATCTGCTCATCAACAATGCGGGGCTCGCATTGGGTACGAAACCGGCGCACGAGGCGGACCCGGCCGACTGGCGGACGATGATCGCGACCAACGTCACGGCTCTGGTATCGCTGACGCATCGGCTGCTGCCCGGGCTGATCGCGCGCAAGGGTGCGATCATCAACCTGTCGTCGGTCGCCGCGACCTACCCCTATGCCGGCGGCAACGTCTATGGCGGCACCAAGGCCTTCGTCGAGCAGTTCTCGCTCGGCCTGCGGTCGGACCTGCATGGCAAGGGCGTGCGCGTCACCTCGATCGAGCCGGGGATGGTGGAGACGGAGTTCACCAAGGTGCGCACCGGCGGCAGTCAGCAGGCGTCCGACGCGCTCTACAAGGGCGCCGATCCGATGACGGCGGAGGATATCGCGGCGACGATGCTTTGGGTCGCGACGCTGCCGCCGCACCTCAACATCAACCGCCTGGAGTTGATGCCGGTTAGCCAGTCGTTCGCGGGATTTCAGGTTGCGCGATCGGGCTGATCCCTCACCGCACACGGATCGTGCAGCGTGGCTGACAGAAACGCGATCAGCGCCTCGACGCGGGCCGGACGCAGCGTGCTGGGCGGCGTCAGGATGTGAAGGCCGATCGGTTCCGGCGCCCATTCGGGCAGTATCTCCACCACCTCCCCGCTGGCGATGTGCGGCCCGACGATGAAGCCGGGCAGGCGCGCGATGCCGAGACCGGCGATCAGGGTCGGCAGCAACGCCTCGCCGCTGTTCGCCGTCAGCGGCCCCTGCGGCCTAATCGCGACATCGCCGCCGTCGGCATGCTGGAATCGCCACGGGCCGAGCACGTTCGAATAGCCGAGAATGCGGTGCCGGGTGAGTTCCGACGGATGCGTCGGGGTCCCATGCGCCATCAGATAGGTGGGCGCTGCGACCAGATGCGCTGCGATCGAGCAGAGCCGGCGCGCGCGCAGGCTGCTGTCGGGCAGATCGCCGATCCGCAGCGCGACATCGAACCCTTCCGCGACGATATCCACTCTCGCGTCCGAACAATGCAGGTCGATCTCGATGCCCGGATGCGCGGCGAGGAAGCGGGCGAGCAGTGGCGCGACGTTGCTGATCCCAAAGCTCATCGGTGTCGCCAAACGGACCCGGCCAGTCGGTGCGCTGGCCGCATCGCGTGCCGCCTCCTCCGCAGCCTGTGCCTCGGCAAGGATACGTTTGGCGTGTTCGGCCAGGGGCTTGCCCGCTTCGGTCAGGGCCAGCCGGCGCGATGTGCGGGCGAACAGTGACTGGCCGATCCGTTCTTCCAACCGGGTGATCGCCTTCGATACGGTCGCCTTGCTCAGCCCGATCGCATCCGCGGCGCCGCTGAACGAGCGATGCTCGACGACGGCGGCGAAGATCGCCCAGGCTTCCAGATCGGGTAGTCGCATATTCGTCCTCCGGATGGCGGGAGGAACCTAGCGTGGAAACGATCGGTTTCCATCGTTTCCGTTTACGCGACGATCGACGCCGCCCATCTTGGCGTCGACGAGATTTATTGGAGACGTTCGCATGACCAAGGTTCTGGTGCTCTATTACTCTTCCTATGGCCATATCGAGCAGATGGCGGACGCGGTCGCCGAAGGCGCGCGCGCCGGGGGTGCCGAGGTCGACATCCGCCGCGTCGCCGAAACGGCGCCGGATGCGGTGGTGCAGGCGGCACATTTTAAGACCGATACGGCGCATCCGCTGATCGAAAGTCCCGACGCGCTGGCGAATTACGACGCGATCGTCGTCGGTGCGCCGACTCGTTACGGCCGTATGCCCGCCCAGATGGCGAGCTTCTGGGACACCACCGGTGGATTGTGGATGCGCGGCGGACTGGTCGGCAAGGTTGGCGGCGCGTTCACCTCCACCGCCAGCCAGCATGGCGGGCAGGAGACGACCCTGTTCTCGATCATTACTAACCTGCTGCACCACGGCATGACGATCGTCGGTCTCGATTATGGTTTCCAGGGCCAGATGGGCGTCGACGAAGTTCGCGGTGGTTCGCCGTATGGCGCGACGACGATCGCGGGTGGCGACGGCTCGCGTCAGCCGCATGAGGAGGAACTGGCGGGTGCCCGTTATCAGGGCAAGCGCATCGCGGAGACTGCTGCCAAGCTTAAGTAGGCAAACGCCGGCGCTCGCCGCACCGATATTCCCGATACCCCCGCGAATGCAGGATGCGCGGGGGTATCGGGGAGGCAGAGCGCTGTCGCGCTCAGCCGGGATCGCGCCTACACTCGCGGCGATGGCCACGCATCCTATCCGCCTGCCGCCGCCCGCGCCCGAAGATGCCGCGGCCCGCAACATGCGCCAGCTGGTGCTGCTCCGCTGGCTCGCCGTCGGCGGACAATGTGCCACGATCCTGACGGTCCATTACGGGCTCGGCATCCAGCTGCCGGTCGCACCGATGGCGGTCGTGCTCGCCGCGCTCGTCATGCTCAACGTGATGACGGGGCTGGGGCATCCGCACTGGCCGGTGACCAATTTCCAGCTGTTCGGCGCGCTGGTGTGCGATGTCGTCGCCCTGACCGTGCAATTGCACCTGAGCGGGGGCGCCGCCAATCCTTTCGTGTCGCTGTACCTGTTGCAGGTGGTGATGGGTGCGGTGCTGCTGCATGCTTGGTCGAGTTGGGCGCTGGTGGGGATCACGTCCGCCGCGTTCGCGATCGTCGCGCTGGCCAGTCCGCCGCTCAATTTGCCGCCTTGGCTGGCGACCAGCCTGTCGCCGGCCTACATCCTTGGTCTCTGGTGCAATTTCGTGCTGGCGGCGGTGTTGCTGGTGCTGTTCGTGACGCGGATCGCCGCCAATTTGCGCAGTCGGGACGCGCATCTCGCCGCGATGCGCCAGCGCGCGGCCGAAGAGGATCATATCATCCGCATGGGATTGCTCGCGAGCGGTGCGGCGCATGAACTCGGGACGCCACTGTCGTCGATCTCGGTCCTGCTCGGCGACTGGAAGAGCGAACCGGCGATCCGTCGCGAGCCGCGGCTGGCGGCGGAAGTCGATGAGATGCAGGCGGAAGTCATGCGCTGCAAGTCGATCGTCTCGGGCATCCTGTTCGCGGCGGGCGAGGTGACCGGTGAGGCGCCCGAACGAACGACGTTACGCCGGTTCCTGACCGGCATCGTCGCGGCGTGGCCGGGCCGCGTCCTGTTCGAGGATCGGTTGGGCGATGACCGGCCGATCGTCGCGGATCGCGCCCTGGGTCAGGCGCTGACCAATCTGCTCGACAATGCGGCGGAAGCCGGCGCATCCGCGATCACGCTGATTGCGGGCTTGGAGGACGGGATCGTGGTGATGAGCGTACGGGACGATGGCAACGGTTTTTCCGCCGAGGTGCTCGCCGCGCTCGGGCGCCCCTACAACAGCAGCAAGGATCGGAAGGGAGCGGGGCTCGGGTTGTTCCTTGCGACCAATGTGCTGCGGACGCTCGGCGGGACATTGCAGGCGCGCAATCTCGCGAACGGTGGCGCGGAGACGGTCCTGCGTCTGCCAATCGCCAGCCTCGCGTTGACGACGGCATGACCGGGGGCCGCAGGCTGCTGATCGTCGAGGACGACGCCAGTTTCGCGCGAACGCTAGCGCGGTCTTTCGAACGGCGCGGCTATGCGGTGGCGACGCTATCCGGGCCGGACGGTCTGGAGGCGCAGGTGGCGGATTTCCGCCCGGATTATGCGGTGGTCGACCTGCGGCTGGGCGGCGCGTCCGGGCTCACATGCGTCGCGGCGCTACATGCGCTCGACGCGAGCATGAAGATCGTCGTCCTCACCGGCTTCGCCAGCATCGCTACCGCGGTCGAGGCGATCAAGCTGGGCGCGACAAATTATCTCACCAAACCTGCCAATACCGACGATATCGAGGCGGCGTTCGCGCGCGTCGACGGCGATGCCGGTGCGACGATCGCGCCCGCGCCACCGACCTCGATCAAGACGCTGGAATGGGAGCATATCCATCAGACGCTGGCGGACGTGGACTTCAACATCTCGGAAGCGGCCCGGCGTCTGGGGATGCACCGCCGCACGCTGGCGCGAAAGCTCGACAAGCGGCACATGGGGTGACCCCCGTATGCCGACGATCTACTTCAGCAATTTCGGCGCTTCCTGCTGGATCACGTCGCGGATCTTGCCGGCGAACAGGCCCAGGAAGCCCGGCAGGTCGACGATGGCATGGACGTTGGTGTCGGACACCGTTGCGCGGCAACCGATCGACTGCCCCATAGCCTGCACGGTGAAGTGCATCGTATCCGCTTCCCAGCGGTGATCGACCTGCGCGCCGCCGGGAATCATCCGGCCGATCTTGCCGATACCGCCGTCCAGCCGGTCGCGGACCGCCTGTTTGCCGAGCTGATGGGGAACGTTGATCTCGATCGGGGCGCTCATGCGGGGTCCTTTGTGGTCGCGAACAGCATCCCATCGTCGGCGAACGCCTTGAACTCCAGCGCGTTACCGGATGGGTCTTGGAAGAACATCGTCGCTTGCTCGCCGGGCTGATCCTGGAAGCGGATGTGCGGCTCGATACCGAAACGCACCCCGGCGGCGGCCACGCGTTCGCTCAGCGCCTGCCAGTCGGGCATCGTCAGCACGACCCCGAAATGCGGCACCGGGACGTCGTGCCCATCCACCGCGTTCGATACTGCGACGGCGTGCGCGGCGGGATCGAGATGCGCGACGATCTGGTGTCCGAACAGATCGAAATCGATCCAGTGATCGCTCGAACGCCCCTCCGCGCAGCCGAGCGTGCCGCCGTAGAAGGCGCGAGCGGCGGCAAGGTCGTGGACCGGAAAGGCGAGGTGGAACGGGCGCAGCTTCATCTCGACGGAGATAGGGCGGGGCAGGGACAGATGCCACTGTCTTGAAGGCGAGGTTGTCCATTCCGTCGTCACCGGCCGGAGGGGGGCGCATGCCTGCGCTGACGGGCGCATAAGCATTGCGCTCAGGTCTGGAGTTCGATGCTTGCCTCCTCCGCGGACGGGACTGCACGTATCGTTTGCATCTTGCTTCGGTCCTCCTTTCGCAGGGCAGGACTTTTGCGTGGCGCGCCATTACATGCCGCGGCGATGCCTAGCTTTCTGACCCGCCGTCCTGCCTTCATAGCGCTGCTGCTCGGTGCGATCGCCGCAACCGGCTTTGCGCCGCTGCAAATATGGCCGCTCACCGTGATCGGTCTCGCGGGCCTCGCCATGCTGGTCCATGCCGCGCCGACACGGCGCAGGGCCGTATGGATCGGCTGGTGCTGGGGCGTTGGGCACTTCACGATCAACAACAACTGGTTTCAGCACGCGTTCGACTTTCAGGACAAGATGCCGCCGGTGCTCGGTTATTTCGCCGCGGTCGCCCTCGCGTTGTATCTGGCGGTATTCCCGATGCTGACGGCAGCGATCGGCTGGCAGTTCGGGCGGGCACGGAGGCCGGATGCCCGCTACGCGCTGGTCTTCGCCGCCGCATGGATCGGCAGCGAATACCTCCGCGCCGTGCTGTTCACCGGCTATGCTTGGGACCCGATCGGCGTGATCTGGTTGCCCGTGATCGGCGTCGCGCGATTGTCGGCATGGATCGGCACCTATGCGTTGTCGGGCGTGACGGTGCTGGCGGCGGTATCGCTGCTGATGCTGGCGCAGCGCCGCTGGCGGATGTCGGCGGCAATCGCGGCGGCTCTGACGCTTGCCGCGATCTCGGCATCGTGGACGCAGGCACCCGCCGCCGCACCGGACGCGCCATTGCTGCGCGTCGTGCAACCGAACATCGGTCAGGATGCGCGCGGCGAGGACGATCAGGAGCTGATGCTTGCCGCGCTCCTCCGCCAGTCGGGCAAGCCCGGGCTGCGGCCGCGACTGGTACTATGGCCCGAAGGCGTGATCCGCGACTATCTGGAGAGCGGCTATCCCCGGTGGATATACGACGGCCAGAGCCCGCTGTTCAACCGGTGGCGGCTGGCGCAGCGGCTCGGTCCGCGCGATATCCTGATGACCGGTCATACGCCTCTGCGCTTCGATGCGCAGGGGGACGTGGCCGGTGCATCCAATTCGGTGTTCGCGCTGGATGCGAAGGCGCAGATCGTCGGGCGCTACGACAAGGCGCATCTGGTGCCGTACGGCGAATATCTCCCGATGCCGTGGCTGCTACGCCCGCTGGGGCTCGCGCGGCTGGTGCCGGGCGATTTCGATTTCGACGACGGTCCCGGACCGCGCACGCTCGAGGTTCCCGGCTTCGGTGCGATCGGTTTCCAGATCTGTTACGAGATCATCTTCTCTGGCCACGTCGTCGATCCGTCGCATCGACCGCGCATGATCTTCAATCCTTCCACCGACGCGTGGTTCGGGCGCTGGGGGCCGCCGCAGCATCTGGCGCAGGCGCGGATGCGCGCGATCGAGGAAGGGCTGCCGATCGTGCGATCGACGCCGACCGGCATCTCGGCGGTGATCGCCGCCGACGGCAGGTTGCTCGCCGCCGTGCCGCACGAGACCGCGGGCGCGATCGAGATGGCGATGCCACCCGCGCTCCCGCCGACGCCGTTCAGCCGGATCGGCAACTGGGCGGCGCTGATCGTCGCGCTGATGTTCGTCATCGCCGCCGTTGCCATCCGCCCCCGCGAGCGGTAGGGCCGATATAAAGGCATCTTTATATCGTTATGAGGCAGTGATGCGCAGCAGCTATATCTTTACGTCGGAATCGGTTTCCGAAGGCCATCCGGACAAGGTCGCCGACCAGATCAGCGACACGATCGTCGATCTGTTCCTATCCAAGGACCCCGAGGCGCGCATCGCGTGCGAAACGCTGACGACGACCAACCTCGTCGTGCTGGCGGGCGAGATCCGTTGCAAGGGCGTGTACGAGAACGGCGCATGGGCTGACGGCGCGCTCGACGAGATCGAGGCTGCAGTACGCGCGACGGTTCGCCGGATCGGCTACGAACAGACCGGCTTCCACTGGGAAACTTTCACGTTCGAGAACAACCTGCACGGCCAGTCCGCGGAAATCGCGATGGGTGTCGACGAGGGGTCGAACAAGGACGAGGGCGCGGGCGATCAGGGCATCATGTTCGGTTATGCGACCGACGAGACGCCAGGACTGATGCCGGCGACGCTCTATTACAGCCACAAGATCCTCGAGACGATGGCGGCCGATCGCCATTCCGGCAAGGCACCGTTCCTCGAGCCGGACGCGAAGAGCCAGGTGACGCTCGCTTATGAGAACGGCGTGCCCGTCCGTGCGGTCGCGCTGGTCGTGTCGACCCAGCACAAGGCCGGTTACTGCCTGCAGGGCGAGAACGCCGATCCCGCCAGGTACGAGGTGCTGAAGGATTACGTCACCGGCGTCTTCACCGGCATCCTTCCGGAAGGCTTCGTCACCGACGAGACCAAGGTCTACATCAACCCGACCGGCGCGTTCGAGATCGGGGGGCCGGATGGCGATGCCGGCGTTACCGGGCGCAAGATCATCGTCGACACCTACGGCGGTGCCGCCCCTCACGGCGGTGGCGCGTTCAGCGGCAAGGACCCGACGAAGGTCGATCGTTCCGCAGCTTATGTTGCGCGTTACCTCGCGAAGAACGTCGTCGCCGCGGGTCTTGCCAAGCGTTGCACGATCCAGTTGTCCTATGCGATCGGCATCGCCGAACCCTTGTCGGTCTATGTCGACACGCATGGCACAGGCACGGTGGACGAAGCGAAGCTGGAACAGGTGCTGCCACAGCTCGTACGCCTGACGCCCAAGGGCATTCGCCAGCATCTGAAGCTCAATGCGCCGATCTACGTGAAGTCGGCGGCCTACGGGCACTTCGGCCGCGAGCCGGAAGGCGACCTGTTCACCTGGGAAAAGACCGACCTCGTCGATCGACTGAAAGCCGCCGTCGCCTGAACCGGGACGCCCGACCGGCCTGAACGACCAACCCCTCCGTATCGATGGATGCGGAGGGGTTCGTTATGTCCGGCACGACGCTTGCCGAATCTTGTCAGGCGGGTCTGCGATAGGCATCGTTCATGTCGGTCATCCAGCCTGCCTTGGGTTTGACGCCCATCCCGCGCGGCTTGCGAGCCTCTTCCAGATCGACGGCGTCCGCGAAACGCAGGCCGGCAAGCCGTTCGGTGACCCATACGACCACGGCCGGCAGGTCGGTGAGCGCACCCATCTGCAACAACACGGTCGTACCGTTCGTCAGGTCGCCGTCATGCTCGATGCAGGCTCCGGAGCGCGACAGATTGCGCACCCTTCGCTCCGCCTGCGTGCCGTTCGTGCCATGTACGATCGCGCGTACGATGACGCTGCTGCGCTTTTCGCGGGCGGGTTCGGGCGGGCTGTCCATGGGCATCTCCACGCCCGTCCCTGTCATGGCTTTCTGAAGCGACGGTAAACTTTGGTGAAAATCTGCCTATCGATCTGACGATATGGTCCCGGTTGCGGACACGATGCGGTCGAAGGCCAGGTCTACGAGTGCTTCGGCGATCCACCCGATGGCACCGCCGACGATGACATCCGACAGATAGTGATTGCCCGCCACCGGCTGGATCGCGGCGATCGCACCGACGCCGAGCGCGGCCGGCGCAGCCGCGCCATCAATCTCGCGGGATGCCGCACGGGCGACCGCGACGGCACCCGCGGTATGGCCGGACGGGAAGGAGTTGAGCTCGTGATCCGTGCTGTCGCCCGCGCGGAAGCGATGGCCGTCGCGCAAGGCTTTCGCCGGACGCGTGCGGTCGAAGGACCGCTTGATCGCGGTCTTCGCGGCGGTGGCGACCAGATGCGCGGCAAGCATGCGCGCGCCGCCGCGAACCAGATCGGGTCGCCGGACGATCAGGCCGGCCGCGATCGTACCGATCGATGCGGTGATCAACTGTGGCTGGTCCGCCAGTTCCCCGAACAGCCCGGCGATCCGGGCCGGTACCGTATCGCGATGGGCGGCGATGTCGTGGGTCGTCTTGCGATCCGCCTTTGCGAGTTTCCTGGCGGCTTTCTTGCCCTTCTTGCTCAACTGTCGTCTCCCTGCGGCATTTCGCCGCGAACTTGCGCATGGGCGAGCAGCGCGAACACGCCTGCTCCGCCGACGAGATTGCCCAGCACGGCCGGCGCGATCAATTCCGCGATCGTTTGCCATATGCCGGTCCGCCCGGCGAACATCAGCAGGAACGCCTCGTCCGAACCGACGATCGAATGGCTGAAGCCCGCGATGGTGAGCACATAGGTGAAGATGACGATCACCAGCACGCTCTGGTCGCGCGCATTCGGCAGCGCCCAGGCGAGGATGGCGATCATGAACCCGGCGGGGATCGCATTGACGAAGGTCCGCCCTGCCGACAATTCCGTGATACCGAGCGAAATGGCAATCGCCGCTTCACGAATCGCGTCGCTCCCCATCGCGCCGCTGGCCAGCGCCAGCGCGGCGATCATCGTACCCAGCAGATTGGCACCGAGCACGATCCCCCACAGTCGCAACGTGCGGGTCAGCGCCCAACCCGACGGCCGGGTCACCAAGGGCAGCATCGCCGTGATCGTGCTTTCGGTGAACAATTGCATCCGGCCGAGGATCACCACCAGAAAGCCGACGGGATAGCCCAGACCGACCACCAGTTCACGCCACGGCATATCGGGCAACGCGGCATGCAAGGCAGCTTCGGTCACCAGCGATACACTGATCGCCACGCCCGCCGCCAGGCCGGACCAGAACAGCGAGAGCGCGGGGCGGCGTAACTCTTCCTCCCCCTCTTCACGAACGGTACGATGCAGATCCTTGGCATCGGCCGCCTTCAGATCGTCGTTGTCGCTGTGGGAAGAACTGGCGGATGCGCTGTCGGAGGTGTGTTCGGCCATTACGCTGCTGCAACGGATCATGCGCACCCTTTGCTCCACCGCTTTCCCGCAAACGTGGCGTTTCCCTGCCGCGCCAAACGTTCTAGGGCGCGCCACCATGAACGATCCCACTACCATCCGTCGCCTCTACGGCCGCCGTCAGGGCCATAAGCTGCGCATCGGCCAGGCCGCTCTGGTCGAGGAGACGCTGGCATCGCTGAGCATAGCCGAAGCCGGACCGCTGGATGCGCAGGCTCTGTTCGGCGACGAACGGCCGCTGGAACTGGAGATCGGTTTCGGTGCGGGCGAGCATCTCGCCGGGCAGGCGGCGATGCGTCCCGACACCGGCTTCATCGGTTGCGAGCCGTTCCTCAACGGTGTCGTCGGCGCGCTCGGACATATCCGCGACGGCGGCCTGAGCAACGTCCGTCTCCACATGGGCGATGCGCTGGAGGTGGTGGAACGGCTTCCCGATGCCAGCCTGAGCCGGGTCTACCTGCTCCACCCTGATCCGTGGCCGAAGGCGCGGCATGCCAAGCGCAGGATGATCAACCACGGGCCGCTCGATGCGATCGCCGCCAAGCTGAAGCCGGGCGCCGAGTTCCGGCTGGGGACCGACGATCCGACCTATTGCCGTTGGGCGATGATGATCATGAACCAGCGTCGCGATTTCGAGTGGACCGCGCGCAAGCCCGGCGACTTCCTGACCCGGCCCGACGACTGGCCGGAAACCCGCTACGAACGCAAGGCGCGGCGGCAAGGGCACGAGGTGTGGTATTTCCGGTATATCCGGCAGTAACTAGCGGAACAGCGCCGGAATCGCCTGAAGCAGCGTCGCGCCGGCGAGGGGGCCGCAGACCAGCATCACGGCGTTGAACAGCAGGATCGCTTCCACGGCCTTGCGCTCACGCGGCGTAAGCCGCCGGCAACCCGGCCTAGGCTCCCAACGGGGCGGTGGCGGCTGGTCGCGGAAATCCATGAACATCGGACGGCTCCTCGCTGGAGGCAGGCGGCTATCGGCGACGGCGCTTCTTCTCGCCGGGTTCGACCCATGGTGGCACGGCTACGAACGCGACCGGCGTCACGCTGGCGATCGTTACCAGCGGATCGACCGCGGGATCGGCGGGAAACTGGGCGCGCGCCTTGCCGAACAGAAATCGGGCGCGGGCGGCACCGGGTGCGGCGGCGCTGGTGCCGACCCAGCGCCAGTGCCAGGGTTCCCACTTTACATTCTGTTTGTTGCCGCCGGGAAAGGACATTTCGAACCCGAAACGCGGGGCATTCTTGACCAGCCAGCGCGCCGCCGGTGTCGCGGCCATACACGCTTCGGCGTCGGGACAGCCGTTTGCCGGGCGCACGGCGAAATCGAGCGCATAACCGGTCGAATGCTCGCTGTGCCCCGGCGGCGCGACCGAAATCGCGCGGGTCGCATCGGGGTCGCCGCCGGCGTCGGGGTGTTCGCGGCAGAATACGCTGGCCTGACGAATGATAGAGCGGTGGCACGACAGCGCGCGCAACTGCCCCATAACGGCGGGATCGCCGGCGGCAGCGGCGATGAGCCGTTCGAGGTCTGGGATGATGTCGCGCCGGACCATGCAGCCGTTGAGCGCGAATCCGGCGGGGGCGACGACGAGCTCGGTCGGGGCGGCATCGCCGTAGGGCAGATGGCCGTAGACGCGGCCGTCGCTCGCCATGCTGGCCGCGGCGCCGGCGCACACCTGTCCTTGCGCGGGCGAGGCGAGGATCGCGGCGAGCAGCAGGGGGAGGACGCAGCGCATACGACGGCTCTGGCGCGAAGGGGCGGGGAGTGGCAAGGCGTTTCGCATGCATGGCGACCGCGTATTGTTCATCGACGGCGAGGCTCTGGTCATCGACAAGCCCGCAGGGCTGCCGGTCGACAAGCCGCGCGACGGCTCCCTCAGTCTGGAAAATCACCTCGATTCGCTGAAGTTCGGCTTCAAACGCTGGCCTGTGGCGGTGCATCGGCTGGACCGCGACACCAGCGGCTGCCTGTTGCTGTCGCGTAATCCGAAAGCGCACGCGAAGTTTCAGCAGGCGTTCGAGCGGGGCGAGGTGGAGAAACGCTATCTCGCGATCCTCGCCGGCGTGCCCACCGAGTCGGAGGGCGTGATCGACATGGCGCTGGGCAAGGTCAGCACGCGTGAGGAGGGCTGGCGGATCGTCTCCGATCCGAACGGCAAGTCCGCCAGCACCGCATGGCGCGTGGTTGCGACGCGCGATGGCCATGCACTGGTCGAATTCCGCCCGGCAACCGGCCGGACGCACCAGATCCGCGTGCATGCCGCGACCGGGCTGGGCCTGCCGGTGCTCGGCGATCCCCATTACGGCGGCGGCGAGCCGGGCGGCATGATGCTGCACGCTGCGGCGCTGACCGTGCCGCGCGTCGGCAAGGAACCGATCGTCGGACAAGCCCCGTTGCCCGAGCGTTTTGGCGTGTGGCCGGGGATCGCGTCGGCAGAACCGGCCTAAGCACGGCGGCGGGACGATGCCGCTGATCCAGGTGACACGCTCGATCGCGATCGACGAACGCGAGATCGAGGAGAGCTTCACCCGCTCGTCCGGCTCCGGCGGCCAGCACGTCAACACCACCGACAGCGCGGTGATGCTGCGGTTCGACGTGTGGGGATCGCCCGGGCTGCCCGACAGGGTCAAGCAGCGGATGAGCGTTCTTGCCGGGTCGCGGCTGAGCAAGGACGGGGTGCTGACGCTGCGTGGCGAAGGCAGCCGGTCGCAGGAGATGAACCGGCGCGACGTGCGCGAGCGGCTGGTCGCGCTCATTCATGACGCGACGATCGTCCCCAAGAAGCGTCGCCCGACCAAACCCAGCAAGTCGGCCAAGGCGCGGCGGGTGGATGAGAAGAAGGGCCGCAGCACGGTAAAGGCCGGACGTGGCAAGGTGCGGCTGGATTGAGGGAATGGCCGCGCCTACATCGCGGCCCATGTACCAGTTCGATATCTCCGCCGGCTCCAAGGCCGATCTGTACCGCGATTTGCTATCGGCGCTCGACGCGCTGACCGCCGACGAGCCGGATGGCATCGCCAACATGGCCAATGCCGCCGCGCTGATCTGGCAGTATCTTCCGGACCTTAACTGGGCGGGCTTCTACCGGACAACAGGCGACGAGCTGGTGCTCGGACCGTTTCAGGGCAAGGCTGCGTGTATCCGCATTCCGTTCGGCAGGGGCGTGTGCGGCACGGCTGCGCAGACTGCGACGACGCAGCTGGTCGAGGATGTCCATGCCTTTCCCGGCCACATCGCCTGCGATGTCGCGAGCCGGTCGGAATTGGTCGTGCCGATCGTTCGCGACGGGGCGGTAATCGCGGTACTCGACCTCGACAGTCCGGAGCCCGCGCGATTCGATGCCGGGGATGCGACAGGGTGCGAGGCGCTGGCGGCGATACTGGCGACGCGGCTCGGTTGATCGGGTTCCCTGCGACTGTGGACCGGCGCTGATCCGATTCGGGACAGGCAGTTGCGTGGCGGCGCTATGGCGACTCGGAAAGGCCGGTGGTAAGCGGATCGTCAAGATTGTGTTAACCGTCGGCGCCGGGGGCGGGGTTCCGGCAACAGGGAGAAGACGATGCGTAGCTGGTTGATCGCGACGGCTGGACTGGCACTGGTGGCCGGTAGCGCCGGCGCGCAGGATCGCGTCGTGGCGCACGGCCCGGCCGGCATGCGACCCGGCGCGACCTTCCATGCGCCGCGTCAGGGCATGGCGCCGCCGCAGGTCATTCACCAGCAGGCTCCTATGCAGATGCGGCGGCAAGGTCAGTGGCAGCGCGGGCAAGCCGGCTCATGGCGCCCCGCGACGTGGCAAGGCGGCGGACAGCAAGGTCATGTCCAGCCGATGCAGCCGCACCCGATGCAGCCCGGCCACGTTCAGCCCGGTCATGTCCAGCCGGGACGCCCGCAAATGCCGAACGGCTGGAATCAGGGCGGTCGTCCGCCGATGGTGCACGCCGGCCAGCAGCGCTGGGGCAGCAAGGTCGGTGGTCGCTGGTGGGGCGGGGCGAACGCGCCGGGCGGCTGGAACGCCTACCGCCGCCCATACCGCGGCTATGCGCTGCCCAGCTATTGGGTCGCACCGCGCTTCTACGTCAGCGACTGGCAGACGTATGGCCTGACCCAGCCGAGCTACGGCTATAATTGGGTGCGCTATTACGATGACGCGGTGCTCGTCGACGGTCGTGGTTCGGTCTACGACACGCGTAGCGGGATCAACTGGGACCGGTACGATGACGGTTATGCCGGCGACGACCGCGTCTATGCCGATGGCGGCTACGACGATCGCGGGTATGACGATCGTGCCTACAACGACTCCAGCTACGAACAGCGGGGCTATCGCCGCGACAATGGTGTCGGTGGTGCGGTGACCGGTGCTGTGGTGGGCGGCGTTGCCGGCAACCTGATCGCCGGCCGGGGCAACCGACTGGGCGGCGCGCTGATCGGCGCGGGTGTCGGTGCCGCGGCCGGCTACGCGATCGACAAGGCAGAGGATCGCCGCGGCCCACCGCCGCCGCCCGCCGGCTACGGTCGTGGTCATGCCGTGCCGGTCGCTCCGGATCGCGGTCCGCCGCCGCCGGTCGCCTATCGCGACGGTGGATCGAACTGGCGCTCCGCCGACGGCACCACCACGGTGACGACGACGGGCGGGGCGGGCGGTTACTACAGCGGCGGCTATTACTATCCCGGCGCTTCCACCACGACGGTGGTCGTCCAGACCGCACCGGTGGTGACCACCACGACGACCGAAATCTTCGAGGATACGGTGACCTATCGCCCCAGGCCGACGGTGCGCACCAAGTCGAAGCGCGTGTGGCGCCCGGCGCCGAAGTGCCTCTGTCGCTGATCGGCTAACGCTCGGCTTCGAGCGGCGATCCGATCGGGGTCGAGGCGATGCCGTCCTGCATGAACGCCGCGCAGGACGGCATCGTCATGTCCGGCTGCAATGCGTGCCGGTGACGCGGAGCAAACCCGGTCGTCGCGGCCGGCTGCGGGTTGCGGCGACACTCCGCTCATGCCTGCCCCTTATCTCCGCGGGGCGCGCCCGCCGAAGGTCGGCAGGCTTTCCGTTCCGTCCGCCGCGAGCGCCGATACGGCGATGAAATTGTCGTCGACCGGCACCTGTTTCAGGACCGCGCTG
Source organism: Sphingomonadaceae bacterium OTU29LAMAA1 (assembly GCA_024072375.1). Lineage (NCBI taxonomy): Bacteria > Pseudomonadati > Pseudomonadota > Alphaproteobacteria > Sphingomonadales > Sphingomonadaceae > Sphingomonadaceae bacterium OTU29LAMAA1. Next base: position 1,492,008 of record CP099617.1, on the reverse strand, counting down.
CTTCCCTGCACGTCCTGCGACTTGGCCCATGCGGACGTGTCGTTCGCCCGCCAGCGGATGCGATAGCCGGCGGCACCCGGCACCGGGGTCCAGCTGACCTGCGTGTCGCGCGACAGGTCGCCGACCAGTCCCACGGTCGTCGGAGCGGCAGGCGCGGCGGCGAGACGGGCGATCGTCGCCGCGTTGATCGCGGTCACCTTCGCCAGATAGGCGAAGTCCATCCCCTCGATCGTGTCGCCGTAGACGACGCCTTTCTCTGTCCGCAAATTCTGATGCTGGCGATCCCAATTTTCCGCGCCGACCGAGAAGCGGACGGCAGGATAGCCGCGCTTCAGGAAGGGTTCGTGGTCGCCGCCACGCCCGAAGCGGTCCGGGCGGCGATCGATCACGACGTCGAACCTGCCGGGGATCGCATCGGCGATGCCGTCGATCGTCTTGGCGAGCGCGCGGCTGGGGCCGTCGTCCTCGCCACCTTCGCCGCGGCGGCGCTGCTGCTGCGGCAGGTCTTCCGATGCGCGAATGCCCTCCGAGAACACACGCACGCGGTTGGCGTCGACCACGCCGCCCTGACCCAGCGAGTTGCCGACGATGTCGTTGTTGAGCATTGCGGTGACGTTCCAGCCGCGCTTCTGCGCGGTGTCCGCCAGCAGTTCCGCGCCCCACAGCCCTTGCTCCTCGGCGGAAAAGGCGACGTAGACGATCGTCGCGTCGAACCTGCGCTTCGACAACAACCGCGCCGCTTCCAGCACCAGCGCCACACCCGATGCATCGTCGTTGGCGCCCGGCGCATCGCTGGTCGCATCCATCACGTCGGTGACGCGGCTGTCGATATGCCCGCCGATGATGATGACGCGATCGGGGTCGCGCCCCGGCTGGATCCCGAGCACGTCCTCGACCACCACGCCATTAGGCGCGCGCGGACCGGTGAAGCTGCGGCTGATCCGCTCGACCCTGATGCAGCCGCCGCATTCGCGGCCGATCGCCTCGAATCGCTTCGCCGCCCAGTTGCGCGCCGCGCCGATGCCGCGTTTCGGATCGGTCGTGGAGGACAGGGTGTGGCGCGTACCGAAGCCGACCATCGCCGCGACGTCCCTCTTCAACCGGGCGGGGTCGGGCTGGGGAAGGGCGGGAGCAGGAGCCGCCGCTGCGGCGATCAGGATCAGCATGGACATGCCGACCGGTGTGGCCCGCTCCGCGCGTCGGCTCAAGCCCTCGTTTATGCGCAGATCAGCTCAGGCGGTCGATCGCCTCCCGGGTCAGCGATCCCGGAATGATCATCACCGGCACCGGCAGCGCGCCGGCGTCGGTCCCGGCGAAATGGGCGACCAGCTTGCCCGGCGCGCCGCTCGCCGCCGCGCCCAGCACCAGCGCAGCGATATCGGGATTGGCGGCGATGATGTCGCGGATGATCTTCGGTCCTTCGCCTTGGCGGACGGTGATCGCCGGCTTCAGTCCCGATTCCTCGACCAAAGTCCCCGCTGCCGCGGCGACCAGCCCCTCGGCGTGCAGCAGCGCCTCTTCCTCGATCGTCGCCTGTACGCCGCCGAATGCGATGAACTCCTGCGGCGGGATCAGTGTCAGGATTTCCACGCCGCCTCCGGTCTTTACCGCGCGACGCGCGGCGAAGCGAAGGGCGATCTCCGCCTCCGGGCTTTCGTCGATGACGACCAGATAGATGCGCATGGCTGACCCCTTTTCCGCTACGTGGCCCGCGGCTTCCCGACGCGCAAGGCTTGACCCCTTGGCCTCTGCGGGCGAAGGGGAATACCTGCTCCCCAGGCAAGAGGACCTGCATGTCGATCGAGATCAAGATGCCCGCGCTGTCGCCGACGATGGAAGAGGGTACGCTCGCCAAGTGGCTCGTCAAGGAAGGCGACACCGTCAAGAGCGGTGACATCATGGCTGAGATCGAAACCGACAAGGCGACGATGGAATTCGAGGCGGTCGACGAAGGCGTGATCGCCAGGATCGTGATCGCCGAGGGCACCGATGGCGTGAAGGTCGGCGCGGTGATCGCGATCTTGGCCGAAGAGGGCGAGGATGCGTCCGCCGTATCGGCTCCCGCGGCAAAGAGCGAGACGCCCCAGCCCGCCGACGACCAGTTCAAGGGCCGTCCCGAGCCGACCGATCCGAACAAGACCGGCACCGAGGCCAAGCCCGCCGAGCGTGATGTCACGCAAGCCGAGGATCACGGCAAGCCCGCCGACGCCGGTGCTGCGCCTTCGGGTGGTGATGGCCAGCGCGTCAAGGCCAGCCCGCTCGCCCGCCGCATCGCCGCCGAAAAGGGCATCGAACTGTCGGGCGTCACCGGATCAGGTCCGAACGGTCGCATCGTCAAGGCCGACGTCGACAGCGCCAAGCCCGGTGCCGCCGCATCGCCTGCCTCTGCCAAGAGCGACGCTGCGCCCGCTGCCGCCGCGCCCGTCGCTGCTGCCAAGCCCGCCGCCGTGCCGGATATCCCGCACGAGGCGACCAAGCTCAGCAACATGCGCAAGACGATCGCGCGTCGCCTGACCGAATCGAAGCAGACGGTGCCGCACATCTACCTGACGGTGGATATCCAGCTCGACGCGCTGCTCAAGCTGCGTGGCGAATTGAACACGTCGCTGGAGAGCCGCGGCGTCAAGCTGTCGGTCAACGACATGCTGGTGAAGGCGCTGGGCGTCGCGCTGATCGCGGTGCCGAAGTGCAACGTGATGTTCACGCCCGATCAGCTGATCAGCTTCAAGCGCGCCGACGTGTCGGTCGCGGTGTCGACGCCGTCGGGCCTGATCACACCGATCGTCGTGGGTGCGGACACCAAGAGCCTGTCGGCGATCTCCACCGAGGTGAAGGACCTTGCGGCCCGCGCCAAGGAGAACAAGCTGAAGCCCGAGGAATTCCAGGGCGGCACCGCGTCGATCAGCAACATGGGCATGTTCGGCATCAAGCAGTTCGAGGCGGTCATCAACCCGCCACAGGGCATGATCATGGCGATCGGCGCAGGCGAGAAGCGGCCGTATGTCGTGAACGGCGAACTGGCGGTCGCGACCGTGATGTCCGCGACCGGCAGCTTCGATCACCGTGCGATCGACGGTGCCGACGGCGCCCAGCTGATGAAGGTGTTCAAGGAGCTGGTCGAGCGGCCGCTCGGCATGCTCGCCTGATCTCGCGATGGCACGGACCACGGTCGAATTGCTCTACATCGCTGCCGGGCTGGTGGCGGCGGTGGCGATGACGTGGGCCGCAGCCTGGGCCTATCCATTGGGACGTGACGTGATCTGGTGGTGCGGCGCGGGGGCGATGCTGGCGACGGTGCTGATGGGCATCGGCCCGCTGCGCCGCGCCCGCGCGATCGACCGGAGGCGCGCATGAGCGGCCTTCCCGAGGGGTCGCCGACGATCCGCGTCACTGCGATGCCGTCCGACGCCAATCCCTATGGCGACATCTTCGGCGGGTGGCTGATGGGCCAGATGGATTTGGCAGCCGGTTCGGTGGCGTCGCGCCACGCCCGTGGCCGGGCGGTGACGATCGCCTGCGATGCGATGAAGTTCCACGCGCCGGTGCTCGTCGGCGACGAAGTGTCCGTCTACGGTCGGCTCGCCGCGGTCGGCACCACGTCGATGACGATCGAGGTCGAGGCGTGGCGCCGTGCCCGTCATGCCGAAGACGCCTGCAAAGTGACGCAGGCGCGCTTCATCTTCGTCGCCACCGACGCCGACCGCAAGCCGCGCCCCGTCGCGCCGCTCGCCTGATATTTGTTTGAAACCTCCCCGGTAAGGACCTCCCAACGTGGCTGATACCTTCGACCTCCTTATCCTCGGCTCCGGTCCCGGCGGCTATGTCGCGGCGATCCGCGCGAGCCAGCTCGGCCTGAAGGTCGGCATCGTCGAGCGCGAGCGGCTGGGCGGCATCTGCCTCAACTGGGGCTGCATCCCGACCAAGGCGCTGCTGCGCACGTCGGAAGTCTATCACTACATGACCCATGCCGATGCCTACGGGCTGAAGGCGGACAACGTCTCGTTCGACCTCGGCAAGATCGTCGATCGAAGCCGCAAGGTGGCGGGGCAGCTCAATGCCGGCGTCAAGGGCCTGATGAAGAAGAACAAGGTCCAGGTCTTCGAAGGCGTCGGCGCGCTCACCGGGAAGGGCAAGTTGCAGGTCAAGCAGGGCGACAAGACGCTCGACCTCGAAGCCAAGCACATCATGATCGCCACCGGTGCACGCGCCCGCGATCTGCCGTTCGCCAAGGCCGACGGCAAGCGCATCTGGACCTATCGCCACGCGATGGTGCCGGAGGTGATGCCGACCAAGCTTCTGGTCATCGGATCGGGCGCGATCGGCGTCGAATTCGCTAGCTTCTACAACGACATGGGCGCCGACGTGACGATCGTCGAAATGCTCGACCGCATCCTGCCGGTCGAGGATGCCGAAGTCAGCGAATTCATGCACAAGGCGCTGACCAAGCAGGGCATCAAGATCCTCACCAAGTCCGGCCTCGAAAAGCTGGAAGCCGGTGCGAACGGCGTCACCGTGGCGATCAAGGGTGCGGACGGCAAGGTGACGTCGACCGAGTTCAGCCATGCCATCGTTGCGATCGGCATCGTCCCCAACACCGAGAACATCGGTCTGGAAGCGCTGGGCGTCGAAACCGATCGCGGCCACATCAAGGTCGACGGCTATGGCCGCACCAACGTCGAGGGCATCTATGCGATCGGCGACGTCACCGGCGCGCCGTGGCTGGCGCACAAGGCGAGCCACGAGGGCATCGTCTGCGTCGAGCAGATTGCCGGCAAGAACCCGCATCCGTTCGAGACGTGGAATATCCCGGGCTGCACCTATTCGCGCCCGCAGGTCGCCAGCGTCGGCTTTACCGAGGCCAAGGCCAAGGAAGCGGGTTACGAAGTGAAGGCGGGCAAATTCCCCTTCATCGGCAACGGCAAGGCGATCGCGCTCGGCGAGGCGGAAGGCTTCGTCAAGACGGTGTTCGATGCCAAGACCGGCGAACTGCTCGGCGCGCACATGGTCGGCGCCGAAGTCACCGAGCTGATCCAGGGCTATGTCATCGCCCGCCAGCTGGAGACGACCGAGCACGAGCTGATGGAAACGGTGTTCGCGCACCCGACACTGAGCGAAATGATGCATGAGAGCGTATTGTCGTCGTACAATCGGGCGATCCACTTCTAGAGTCGAGCCGCATTCGCGGGCGGAGACGAGGATCGTGCCGGGCACGGGGTATTCGTCAATCAGTCCCGACCTGCTGGATACCGGCGGTACATCCGAAACGGCTGCACTTGTACTGGGTGTGGCCGCACCGGCCATTGTGCATCGGACCTGATGCGTGCAGCTTCCTCCAGTCGGCTTTAAGTCGATGGCGGGGGGAGCTGACATATGACGAGGACGATTGCGACACCACGCTATTGCGCAGGTGCGTTGTGGCTCTTGCCTGCCATGCTGGGCGGATGCGCCTCGTTTTCAGGCGTGCCGAAAACGGTTATTCCGCTGCGTAGCATCGTCGATCTCGCGTCCGATGGAAAATACGGGCTCGCGATGGCGGCGGACAGGATCGAAGCCTCGTCCGACGTGTCGAAGTCGTATCGCGATGCGTTCATTGCCGTGCAGATGGCGGCGATCGACGCCCGCTATCTCCAATTCCGCAGCAAGCTGTCCGCCCAGTCCAAAGGCGCCAATTTCGGGCTGGAGCTCGGGGTGCTCGCGTTGACGGGTGCCGGATCGGTGGTGACCACCTCTCTGGCCAATGTCCTGTCAGCGGGTGGAGCCGGACTGACGGGAACCAAGGCGGCTCTGAGCAAGGAGGTGTACTTCGAGCGCACGCTGCCTGCCATCCTCGCCAGCATGGATGCGCAGAGGATCGCCGCGCGGACACCGATCATGGCGGGGCTCGGGCGCGACACCAAGGCGTATCCGCTTGCACAGGCGGTCGTCGATCTGTTCGCGTACCAGAACAGCGCCAGCATCGACTCCGCGATCGGCCAGCTTACCGCTTCCGCAGCAAAGGAGCAGGCGAAGGCGGAAGCGAAGTACGAGAACGTCACGCCGGCTTGCAGCCGTCCGGAGCAAGGTGTGGGGCGGGACTGGGATACTTTCGCGGCGGCAATCGACCGGTTGCAGCCGGCACTCGCGGCCGACGCGAAGACGTTGCAGGACATCAGCACCCTCATCGGGTCCGACCCGGCTCTGCCCGTTGCGGATCAGCCGAACGCGATCAGTGATCGCGTGGAAGCGATCTACTGCACCCGTAGCGCGATGACGGCGCTGATGACCCGTATTTCCTTGGAAACGAAGGTGGCGTTCTGATGATCAAGCACAAGGCGTTCGACGCATCGTTGAGCCTGACCGAGTTGCAGGTGGCCCTGACGGAGCTGGATGGGCCGCGCAAGGCGTTGATCGGTATCGGCAATCAGGCAGGGGAGACGATCGGCAGCTACGACACCGATCAGGCGGGCACACGCAACATCCTGCTCTGTTCGGGTATGCCGCTGGCCCAGCCGCCCGGTGTCGTGATCGACACCGACATCGTCTTCGTCACCGGCCAGATGCAGACCGTCACCGCCTATCGGATGCCTGCGGCATAGGCTCGATCTGGCGTGGGCTGCTGAGCGGCTTGTGGATCGTACAGCACGTCCGGCACCCGGTTCGTCGTTTCGCGTTATCGGTGGGACCGTGCGGTTCCGTGGATCGCACGATAATCGCCGGGAGAAGGCCATGACGACGCACACCGATCACGAACACACTTACAAGGACTTCAGCGACGCGGTGAACATGGCGCCCGCCGAACTGGAGCGCTTCCTCGAGAGCGACGATAGCAAGCGCGTCGGCTGGAAGGGCGAGGATGGCAAAGGATCGGGCGAAAGCGTCGGGCATCGTTCCGGCAGACGGATCGTCGCGATCAAGCGGACGAAGAAGGCCGATTTCACCGACGACGATTATGCTCATATGAAAAAGGTGGTCGGATACGTCCACCGCCATCTGGCGCAGGGCGGTCCAGCCGACGATGTCGCCCGGAGCGACTGGCGCTATTCGCTGATGAACTGGGGCCACGATCCCATGAAGACGTGACCCGCACCCTTCACGGCTAGGCCGCCGCCGTATCGTCCCACCGACGGGTAGCCAGGGACCGCGCCTCGTCGACGGGTAGCGGTCGCCCGAAATAATAGCCCTGCACCTTGGTACAGCCCAAGTCCTGGACCATCCGATGCTCGGCCTCGGTCTCGACGCCTTCGGCCGTGGTCGCCATGCCGAGGCTCTGGGCCAGCGCCACGACCGCGCGGATGATCGCGATCGCTTCCTTCACACCTCTGGACGCGCCCTGCACGAAACTGCGATCAATCTTGATCGACGAGAAGCGCGTTCGCGACAGATACCCCAGCGACGAATAGCCGGTCCCGAAATCGTCCAGGCTGAGCCGGACGCCAAGGTCGAGGATGCGCTCCAATACCTTGGTCGCACCGAGGCCTTCATGCATGAAGACGCTCTCGGTCACCTCCAGTTCGAGCCGTTCCGCCGACAAGCCCGAATTGGCCAGCGCCGACGTCACGACCGTGACGAAATTGGGGTTCTGCAACTGATCGGGGGACACGTTCACCGCGATCCGCACATCCGACCGCCATGTCGCCGCCTCGGCACAGGCGGTGCGCAACACCCATTCGCCGATCGGCTGGATCAGTCGCGCCTCTTCGGCAAGCGGTATGAACTTGGCAGGCGAAACGTTGCCGAATTGCGGGCTTTGCCAGCGCAGCAACGCCTCGAACCCCTTCAGTCCGCCGGTGCCCGCATCGACGACCGGCTGATAGTGAAGATGCATCTCGCCGTTATCGAGCGCTTGTCGCAGTGCCATCTCGAGCACGCGGCGCTCTTCCGCCTGAACATGCAGTTCGGGCTCGTAGGCATGGTATACGCCGCGGCCTGCATCTTTCGCACGGTATAGCGCAAGGTCGGCGGAGCGGATCAGCATCTCCGCGGTTCGTCCGTCCCGCGGCCCGATCGCCAGCCCGACGGAGGCGCCGATGTAGAGCGTGTGCGCGTCGACTTCATAGGGGCGCGACAGCGTTTCGATGATCCGGCGGGCGAGGCCTTCCACCGCGGCGGTGTTCGTCGCATCGCGCATCACGACGGCGAATTCATCGCCACCCAGACGCCCGCACATCTCGTTTTCGCTCATCAACTGGCCGAGCCGTTCGGATACACGACCCAGCAGACGGTCGCCGATCGGGTGGCCCAGCGTGTCGTTGACCGCCTTGAATCGATCGAGATCGATCATCATGAACGCGCAGCGCCGGCCCCATTTGTCGGCATCCGCCATCGCGCGGACGAGCGTCTCGTTGACCATCAGGCGGTTGGGCAGACCCGTCAGCGTGTCGAACCGAGCCATCCGGTTGATCTTGTCCGCCGAGGCGCGCTGTTCGGTCACATCGGAGCCGACACCGCGAAAGCCGCAGAACGACCCGGTCTCGTCGAAACGGGGGCTCGCGGCGAGTTCCCACCACCGCTCCTCGCCCCGCACGTCGAGCGGCAAACGCAGATCGCGGAAGCTTTCGCGCGTCTTGAGCTTGTCGGCGAGGCTGCGCAGCCCGGCCGAAAAATTGCCGGATTCCCAGGTCGGCCCGGCGAGCACCTGCAGAAACGGCATACCCTCGATCGTGACCGGGTCGAGACCGCAGGCATAGGCGAAGCGCGGCGACGCCTTGATCACGCGGCGGGCGGCGTCGGTTTCCCACAGCCAGTCCGCGCTCGTCTCCTCGAACTCGCGCAGCAACAGGCTGACCGTCTCGTCGCGCTCGCCCAGCGCCATCTGGCTCGCGCGGATCACGACGAGCGAACGCGCGCGATTGAGGCAGATGATGACGAGCATCGCCGTGAAAAGCGAAGTCGCACCGGCGGCGGCGAAGCTGTGCAGCAGCAGTAACTTTGCGGTGACGATGGTCCCCAGACCGCCGACGAAGGCGATCGTCGCCAGCGCCAACGGTGCCATGGCGACCGCGCCGGCCGTCATCAGCACCGACAGGATCATCCACAGCACATAGGCGCTGTTCGATCCCGGATGCGGATCGAAGACGAGGCAGGGGATGGACCAGGCCGCGGCAAGTGCCACGCCTTCGATTGCGGTCGTTCGAAGATCGGCCTGCGTCGCATAGCCCCCGTCGCGGTGGCGGGTCGACAGGCGGCGAACGGCAACCGCCACCGATACGATCGCGACCAGTGCCGCCCATCCGGTGAGTAGCATATGCCGCACTTCGTCGGCGAACAGCGACACGGTCATCGCTGCGGCGCTCAAATTGGCGGCGAGCAGGAACAGCGCGAGCTGACGCCCCGCGTCCAGCTGGGTCGAACGGATGCGGGCCCATTGCGCGGCGTCGGCACCATCGCTGAAGCCGAGCAATCGCGAGAAGCGGATCGCGGTCGGATCCGTGGCGGGGGCGATATCCTGGCTCACCCGATCAGCGATTAAGCGAGTGAGGTTGACGTATCGTTATGAGCGGGTCCCGGCGGTCGAAAAACGCGCCACCGGGACGAACCGGTCAGGCAGCGATCGCATAGGGTTTGATATCGCCATTCAGATACAGGTTGCGCGCCTTCGCCCGGCTCAGCTTGCCCGAGCTGGTCCGCGGCAGCGTACGCGGCGGGATCAGCTCGATCACGCAGTTCATGCCCGTCACCGAACGGACACGCTCGCGGATCTCCTCGCGCAGGCGCTGGCGTTCGGCATCGTCGCTGCTGCGGCACTGGACCAGCACCGCCGGCGTCTCCTCGCCGCCCGGCGTGGTGATCGCGAAGGCGGCGATATCGCCGGCCTTGAAGCCCGGCAATTGCTCGACCGCCCATTCGATGTCCTGCGGCCAATGGTTCTTGCCATTGACGATGATCATGTCCTTGGCGCGGCCGACGATGTAGATGTAGCCGTTCGACATGTAGGCCATATCGCCGGTGTCCAGCCAGCCATCGCTCATGCACGCTTCGGTCGCGGCGTCATCGCGGAAATAACCGACCATTACGCTCGGCCCCTTGCACCATAGCTTGCCGATCGCGCCGTCGGGCAGGGGGGTGCCGTCCTCTTCGCGAATCTCGACGGCCATGTCGCGCACCGGCTTGCCGCAATTGACGATGGCGCGGAAGCGCTGCGGGCGCGGGCCGTCGTTGGCCGCGAGCGATTCGCCGCCGCCCGACAGCTGCGTCTCTTCGACCAGCTCCACCCGGATGCCTTCGCCGGGCGGCATCAACGATACCGCGAGCGTCGCCTCGGCCAGGCCATAGCTCGGCAGGAACGCGCTGGCCTTGAACCCGGCATCGGCGAAGGCGTCGACGAAAGCCTGCATCACGTCGGGACGGATCATGTCGGCGCCATTGCCCGCGACGCGCCAGCGCGACAGGTCGAACCGGTCGCTCGCCTTGGTCTGCGACGACATGCGGCGCGCGCAGATGTCGTATCCGAATGTCGGCGAATAGCTGAGCGCGGTGCCGTCGTGCCGGCTGATCAGGTCCAGCCACGCCAGCGGGCGCCGGGCGAAATCCTCGGTCTTCAGATAATCCGTCGACACCTGATTGGCGACCGGCGACAGGAAACAGCCGACCAGGCCCATGTCGTGATACCAGGGCAGCCACGAAATGCAGCGATCGGTGCCGTCGATCTCCATGCCGTGGCTGTGCGCGGCGAGGTTGTTGAGCAGCGCATGATGCGTGATCGCGACGCCGTGCGGGAAGCGGGTCGATCCGCTGGAATATTGCAGATACGCGATCGCCTGTCCGTCCGCCTGCGGCAGTGCCACCGCCGTCGCCTCGCGCGTCTGGAACTCGGACCAGTCGATCCCCTCGGTCCCGGCGAGCTTCGCCGCTTCCGCCGCCATCGCCGCCAGCTCGGGCGGGAAGATCAGCATCCTGGGGTCGCAACTGGCGAGCTGGACGCGCAATTGCTCGATATACGAGTCGCGTCCGCCGAACGACGTCGGCAGGGGCAGCGGCACCGGCCATGCACCGGCATAGACGGTGCCGAAGAACAGGGCGGCGAATTCCGGACCCGTTTCGGCGACCAGCGCGATGCGATCCTCCGGCCCTACGCCCGCCGCGATCAGCCGGTGCGCCATCGCGATCGCATCGTCGCGCAGCTCGGCGAAGGGATAGGCACGGGCCAGCGTTCCGCGTGCGTCGTGGAAGTTGAGGCCACGCCGCCCCTGCGCGGCATAGTCCAGCGCCTCGCCCAGCGTGGCGAAGTCCGCATAGCGACGCGGCAGGCCGTCGAGCGTCGGCGTAGCGGCCATGGGAGGCGTCGGCGAAGGCGCAGACTGCTGGGTCATCGAAAATCCTGTTCACTCGCCGCGACCCGCGGCTGTCGTAATCCTCACGCTATAACGCGCGATCATCGTTCTCAATCCGTCCCCAGTGTGGCAACAACATGGCCGTGAAGCCCGACGCCCCCCGCGAACGCCGTGCCATACCCCCGCTCGATGCCGCCGCGTTGGAACGGCTGGCGCTGCGTTACGTCGAACGCTTCGCCACCACGCGCGGCAAACTGGCCGAATACCTGTCCCGCAAGGTGCGCGAGCGTGGCTGGGACGGGCCAGCCGCCGATCCGCGCGGACTGGCGCAGCGGATGGCCGATCTGGGCTATGTCGACGATCGCCTGTATGCCGAAAGCAAGGCCGCCGCGCTGGGTCGTCGTGGCCTTGGCGCACGGCGGGTTTCGGTCGCGCTGCGGCAGGCGCATATCGCCGAGGCCGATGCGCAGGATCTCGCGCCTGCGATCGAGGCACGGGCGGGTGATGCCGCGCTGATCTTTGCACGGCGCAAGCGGATCGGTCCGTTCGGGCCGCCGACGGAGGATCGAAAGGTCCGCGACAAGCAACTCGCCGCGATGATGCGCGCCGGGCATGGTTTCGAGCTGGCGCGTCGCATCGTCTTTGCGCGCAGTGAAGACGAGCTGGAAGAATTGCGCTGATCAGGTCTTTCGCAATTGCAGCAGCGATGAACCGTGCTAGCGTAGCGTCAACAGGGGTGCAGTGATGCGTAGCGAGCCGCAACGTAAGGGCGACGAGCACGACGACGGGGTGATGCCCGGCGATCGCGTCGATGCGCCCGCCTCCACGAACACCGCTGCAATCGAGGACGATGGCGCCATCCGCGTCGCGGGCGTGATCAAATGGTTTGATGTCACCCGCGGTTTCGGCTTTGCGGTCGCCGACGATGCGGCATTGGGCGACGTCCTGATCCACTTTTCGGTTCTCCAGCCCCATGGCCGGCGCAGCCTGCCCGAAGGTGCGCGGGTCGAGACGCTGTCGATCCAGCGCGGGCGCGGCTATCAGGCGCGTGAGGTGCTGGCGATCGACCTGAGCCAAGCGGTCGAGGAGCCACCGCGGCCGCCGCGTGCGGTCGACAGGGTCGATCCGGTCGCGTTGATCGATGACGCCGGTGCATTCGAAGGGGCCATGGTCAAATGGTTCAATCGGTTGAAAGGCTACGGCTTTCTGGTGCGTGACAGCGATGGCTGCGATGTTTTCGTTCACATGGAGACGTTGCGCCGCGCGGGGATCATGGCGATTGAACCCGAACAGCGGATGCGGGTCCGGATCGTGGCGGGGCGCAAGGGACCGCTGGCGGTAAGCGTCGAAGAGGAATAAAGGCGTGGCGGCGGTGTCGATGAAAGGGATTGCGGCGGCCGTTCTGCTGCTGGCGATCGGTGGCTGTTCCGGCCGACCCGATGCGGCGGCGGACGTGGCGGGCGCCGCTCAGGGGACTACGGCAGTGACCGTTACCGGCAGTCGTGGGCGGCACGTCTTCATGGTAGAGCGCGCCGTCACCGCCGCGCAGCAGGCGCAGGGCCTGATGTACCGCACCGACCTCAAGCCCGACGGCGGCATGCTGTTCCACCCCTATCCGGCGGAAGGCGGCGCCCCGCGCGAGGCGAGCTTCTGGATGAAGAACACGCCGACCCCGCTCGACATCCTGTTCATCCGCGCCGACGGTACGATCGCGACGATCGCGGAAAATACCGTACCGTTCTCCGAAGCGCCGGTGACCTCGCGCGAACCGGTCGCCGCCGTGCTGGAGATCGTTGGCGGCCGTGCCGCGGACCTGGGTATCGCAGAAGGCGACAAGGTCAGCTGGGCGAAATGAGGCGTCTCCCGCGGCGGGCGTCGCAATCGACCGCATGCCGGCGGGCGTGTGGCTGATCTCGGGAACGTTCAACGCCTCCGGTCGCGAGGTTCGGGACCGAATATGTCGTACGAAAAACATAGGTTTGTTACGGGTGCGGATAACCTGCGCTAGGATCGGCCATCGTCGATCAGTGTCCTGGGCCGCGGCGACTGAGAGATGTGACGTGCTCTTGCCTGCAACCGGAACACGTCATGACGACCCCGAACCACGCGGCCTTGTCTGGATTCCTTGAACGTCTGCTGCTGCGTTCGCGATTGAGCGACGAGGAACAGGCCGCGATCCTCGGTCTTAACGGTCAGGAGAAGCAGGTCCCCGCGCGCCGCGATCTGATCCTTCCCGGCCGCGACGTCCATTTCGTATCGCTCGTCGCAGAGGGGCTGGTCGGCCGGTTCGACCAGATGGCGGACGGCAGGCGGCAGATCACGGCATTCCACATCGCCGGCGACATGTGCGATCTGCATTCCGTCGTGGCCCCCGTCACGGGCTGGGGCATTACGGCGCTCAGCACGGCGGTCGTGCTGCAGATCGCCCATGCCGATCTCCGCGTGATCGCCGCCAGATACCCGAACCTCGTAATGGCATTCTGGCGAGACACGACGGTCGACGCATCAATCCTCGCCAAATGGGTGGCCAACGTCGGACGCAAGGATTCGCGCGCCCGCGTCGCCCATCTTCTGTGTGAGATGGCCATGCGGATGGAGCGGGCGAACCTCGGCACCCGACATCGATACCGGCTGCCCGTCAGTCAGGAACAGATCGGCGATGCGATGGGGATAACGTCCGTTCACGTCAGCCGGACGCTGCAGACCCTGCGAGCGGAGGGCATTCTGTCGATGCACCGGCACGTCGTTGAGATCCACGACTGGGACCGGCTTACCGACCTTGCCGACTTCGTGCCGACCTTCATGCTCTTCGACGATCAGGCTGCTCCGGAGTTTCCGGCCGCTTGATCACCTAAATTCTCTTTCGATAACATGGGTATAGCCAATTTACCGCGGCCCTGCATAGGTCGTTACAGGGTGTCGCACGGATCCCTGCGGTACTGGTGGAATGTAGCCGCCCAACCCGACGTTGCTGCGTATCGTGGCGTCTGCGAACGAGGCACCGATCAGATGACTTCAGGAAACCACACTGATCTTCATGGCAAACGCGTTCTGGTCGTCGAGGACGAATATCTGATCGCGGACGATATCAGCATCCGGCTTCGTGATCTCGGCGCCCGGGTCGTCGGGCCGATCGCGACGCTCGACGAAGCCACGGCGGCGGTGTGCGGAAACGAGATCGACTATGCCGTCATCGACATCGATTTGCGTGGGCAGGCGTCGTTCCCGCTTATCGCTCTTCTGGCAAAGCGCGCGATCCCGCTCCTGCTGGTGACCGGCTATGATCGGCACGACATTCCGGCCTGCTACCGTCAGCTGCCCCTGCTCAACAAGCCGACGATGCACGATGCCGTCGCGACCGCCTGTGCACAGCTGTGCAGCCGATGACGATCCCGGTTGAAGGGCGGACGAGACGCGGGTAAGCGCAGGGGCATCATGGGCATCAACCTCAATCCCTTCACCTGGTGGAACGGCGCGTCATGGGGCACGATGCTCTATGGCCTGCGTGGCATGGCGCAGATGGGGACCGACACGCTCGGCAACGTCTATTACGAAGGTGGCAAGGACGGCAGCGGCCGCGTACGCCGCTGGGTGATCTACGAGGGCGCGAACGACGCCAGCCGCGTGCCGCCCGAATGGTTCAGCTGGCTGCATCATCACATCGACGACGTACCCGATCGCGCGATGCCGCCCGTCCGCGCGTGGCAGAAGCCGGCGGTGCCGAACATGACCGGCACGCCGCTCGCCTATCGCCCCTCGGGTTCGCTGGAAAAGGGCGGCAAACGCGCCGCCGCGACCGGCGATTACGAGGCGTGGACGCCCGAAGGGTGAGATCGCCACGCGTCGGACGCTGGCTCGCCGCCGGCATCCTGCTGGTGGCATTGGCGATCGCCGGGGTGTTCAGCTATCGCGCGCTGCACCGATCGAGTGGCAGCGGCCCGGTGGTCGCATCGCAGGAATTGCTGCCGGACGCGGCCGGTGACGCGCAGACGATCGAGACCGTCGCCGCGAGCGATGTCGCCCTGCCGACCGGAGGAACGCCGATGGCGCAACGGGTCGCCATCGTCGGGTTGCTCAACAAGCGTAACGGTGTCAGCCGCGACGTCACGCTGAAGCCCGGTCAGGCGGTGCGCGTCGGCGACGCCATCATACGCTTGCGTGCCTGCGAACGGACGGCACCGTGGGAGCAGGACCAGCTGACCGGCAGCTTCGTGCAACTGGATGTCCGCGGCAGCGACCGACACTGGCGACGGGCATTCTCGGGCTGGCTGTTCAAGGAACGGCCGGGCCTGAACGTCGTGCAGCACCCGGTCTACGACGTCTGGACCAAGAGCTGCACGATGTCGTGGCCGGCGACGGGGCCGGATACGACCTCGCTGGCGAGCGGCGAACCGGCCCGGCGTTCGAGCGCGAAGAAATCTCCGGCCGGCGGCGATGCGCCGACGGAAGCGGCGGAGCCGGCGGTCTCGTCGAGCGCGGCGGCCAGCAACGCGCAATAATCCGTCCGGCTGATCTCCACCGCGCCAAGCGAGGCGAGATGAGATGTCTGGAACTGGCAGTCGAGCAACGCGAACCCGCCGGCCCGCAGCCGGGCGACGAGCCACGCCAGTGCGACCTTCGACGCGTCGGTGCGGCGGCTAACCATCGATTCGCCGAAGAACGCGCGCCCCAGTGCCAGTCCGTAGAGGCCGCCGACCAGTTCGTCGCCGTCCCAGCATTCGATCGAATGGGCGAAGCCGAGGTGGTGCAATGCCATGAACGACCGCTCGATGCCGGTGTTGATCCAGGTCTCCGGACGATCCTCGGCACTCTCGGCGCACAGCTGTATGATCCGGTGAAACGCGGTGTCGGCGGTTACCCGAAAACGGTTTTGCGAAATCCTCTTGCGCAGGGATTTCGACAGGTGGAAGCCATCGAGCGGCAGGATCGCCCGCGTGCGCGGTTCAACCCAATAGACGCTGTCGGTGTCGCGATCGTCTGCCATCGGGAACACGCCGATCGCATAGGCACCGAGCACGAGTTGCGGATCGAGCATCTCCATCGAACCGGACAGGTGGCGCGTCCAGTGGCCGATGGCAAGGTGCCGTCAGCGCACGGCCCGGGCGAACAGCGCCGCCGCCGCGAGCCAGAGCAGCGTAAAGACGGCGGTCAGTCCCAGCACCGGCTGTTCGCTTCCCGCTACCGAACCTGCGAAGCCGGAGAATGCGATCAGCGCGACGCCGATCTGGGCGGCCGCCATCGCTCCGGCAGTGCGGGCCATGCCGGTCGGACGGAAGCGGCTATATACCGCGCCAACTGCGCCGAGGCCGAGCACACCGGCGAACATGAGGTTGGCGGGATTGCCCTCTTCACCGATGATCCCCACCGCGGCGTTGATCCAGATGAGCAGGAACGTGCCCAGCAGCAGCAGGGCGGTGGCCACGCGGAAGGCGGGCACCTGCATCCGCCGCGTCAACAATTCGAAGGCGCCAAGGGAGCCGAACAGCAAGACGGCGGCGAATGCGAAGTCGGCGGCGGTCCATCGCACTTCGCGGGTGAATTGCATCGCCACCAGCGGCAGCGTCAGGATCGCCGCCGCGCCCGCCCAGACGGCGATCCGCAAGCGTTGACCCCGGCGCGATGTTTCCTGTGCATAGGCTTGTGCCATCGAAAAGCTCCCTGAACGATGGCTGGATCATAGCGTCGGGGGCACAGGTCGGGAAACATGCCTTTGGAGGAAGGATCGTGCAGGACAGGTGCAGACTGGCACGGCATCACGCAGACAGGCGGCGTTCGATCGTCGTCCACAAGTTGCCGAACGCGACCGCCGCCGCCGATCGGGGCGCGTAGCTGCCCAGCGGCGCTCGATGCTCGGCCATCGCTTCGACCGCGCTGGCCATCGGGATCGTGGGCCAGTCGGGCTGCGCCGCGACGGCATCCGCATGCAGCCGGCGGCGGCGATCGACCATCGTGTGAACGGGCAGGACCGGCACCTTGCCGCCGACGTGACGCACGACCTCGTCATGCGCACGCTGGGCAAACGGCGACGGGATGACCGGCAGGACGATCAGATCGGCGGCACGGATCACCTGTTCGCTGGTCTCGGTCAGGCCGGGCGGGCAATCGAGCACCACGTGATCGTAGTCGCCCAGCCGTTCGATGAGGCGGTCGAGGCGCCGCCGCTTGCCGATGTCGTGCAACAGGATGTCGAGCGTGCGGAGCGAGGCGTCGGCAGGCATCAGATCGAGCCCGGGGATGTCCGTCGGCCGGACATGCGCGGCGACCTTGCTGTCGCGCGTGAACACGGCGCGTGCCTGATCCCCGCCCGGCGCGCGATCGAGCATCCACGTGCTCGCCGCCTGCGGATCGAGGTCCCACAGCACCGTCCTGCGGTTCGACCGGATTGCAGAGCACCAGGCGAGGTTGATCGCCAGCGTGGTCTTTCCGACGCCGCCCTTCGAACTGTAGATCGCGATCGTGGCCATGGCGGGATGGTACCGGGACGGACCCGTCCCAGCAATCCGCTACCGCGCCCAATAAGCAAAGGGCCGGCGGATACATCCGCCGGCTCGGTTTCGTGTTATGCCGAAACGCTTACGACTTGCAGGTCTGCGACGGCTTGCCCGGTTGCGTCACCGTGATGCTCGACGGCGTGCCGGTCAGCGACCAGCCACCCTCGGCCGTCAGCGGATCGCCGGCGGTTTCGGCGGTCAGGCGGTTGATCGTGCCGGTCGGCGTCGTCTTCACGAAGGCCAGCTTGTCGCCGTTGAACAGCGTCACGTACAACAGGCTGTTGTCCTTGCAGCGGAACGTCTTCTCCGCCTTGATCGACGGCGGCAGTTCGACCGGGGCGCGATTGGCGAGTTCGGTCGCCATCGGATCGGGATTGGAATCGAGCACATCGGGCTCGGCGGGCTTGGAGTTGCAGGCAGCCAGCGCAAGCAGCGCGGCAGTGGCGGAGAGGAGGAGGGGGCTCTTCATAGCGCCACGACGCTTTGCGCATGCAGCACGGAGCGTCAAGCTGGATGGCTGATATATGTGAGACCCTGTCTCAAATTGCGGTCATTCGTGGAATTCGTCGAGGTCGGGGATTCGTCCGAAGGCGATCTTGGTGCCGATCCGGTCCAGTCGACCGCCGTTCAACGGTCCGACACTGACGGCATGCCGCCCGAAACGCTGGTTGATCCGGTCCATCGCCCGCGACAGCGACAGTCCACGTGTTTCACGGGCCAGCGGATCGTCGGGATCGAGTGCGGCGAACAGCGACCCCTGCTCCCCGACCGCGGGTTCGATCTCGCACAGCGTCACTCCGATCATCCGCAGCTGTCCGCCACCGGGCCGTCCGCGGCACGCGTCGCGCAAACGCGGAAGCAACGTCTCCAGCCGTTCGAGCACGACGAAACTGTCCTGCGTCGCCGGCAGCTTGCACGAGGTGCGCCAGGCGGATTTATCATCTTCGAACTTCACATGGAGAACCAGCAGGCGGGCGCGGCAGGCCTTGCGACGCAGTCGGCTCGCGGCCTTCAACGCCAGTCGTCGCGCGGTGAGGCGGGCCGGATCGGCGCCGCGTCGGCCGGGCGACAATACGTGGCTGTGACCGATCGTCCGCGACATCGTCGCCTTTTCCGGCAGATCGACGCCGTGCAGCAGATACCAGAGCCGATCACCGTTGGTGCCGCCCCATGCGGTGCCGGCATCGCGCGGACGGCGCTCGCAAAGCTGCCTGATATCGTTGACGCCGTCGCGCGCCAGCCGTCCTTCCATCTTCGCGCCGATCCCCGCAATCTCGCGCAATGCCAATGGATAGAGCGCCTGCGGCAGGTCCTCCGCCTCGAAGGTGACGAGGCCGTCCGGCTTCTGCAGGTCGGACGCCAGTTTCGCCAGCAGGCGGTTGGGCGCGATGCCGACCGAACAGGTCAGCCGGTCGCCGACACGGGCGCGGATACCTGCCTTGATCCGCCGCGCGAGCGCCTCGGCCGAGGCGCGATCGTTCTCGTTGTCGAGCAGGCGACAGGCCATCTCGTCGATCGAACAGACGCGAGTCACGGGAATGTGGCGCCATACCTCGGCGACGATCCGTTCGTGAAATTCGACGTATTTCTCGTGACGCGCCGGTGTGACGATCAGTTCTCGGCACCGCTGCTTCGCTTCCCACACCGGCGTGCCGGTGGAGATGCCGAAACGCTTCGCCTCGATCGAGGCGGCGATGGCGACGGTGGTATCGCTGCCCACCGGCGCGACGATGACCGGTCTGCCGCGAAGCGTCGGCTGAAGCTGTTGTTCGACGCTGGCGAAGTAGGAATTGAGATCGAGGAACAGCCAGCGCAGCGGCCGTGGCGGGAGGTCCAGGGGCTGGCGAGTCGCGGACGGCATGATCGGAACATTAGCAGAACACAGGTGCAGCCGGGAGTGGGGACTTCATACACCCCAAGATCAGCTTCGCTTGCCGCTCGCGTTGCCACACGCCATCTAGCGGTGATGCATACGACCCCCGACACATTGGCCCTGATCGGCAACACGCCCCTCGTCCGTCTGCGTGGACCAAGCGAGGCCACCGGCTGCGACATCTTCGGCAAATGCGAATTCGCCAACCCGGGTGCATCGGTGAAGGATCGCGCGGCGCTGTCGATCGTCGAGGATGCCGAAGCGCGCGGCGTGCTGCACCCCGGCGGTACGATCGTCGAGGGGACGGCGGGCAACACCGGCATCGGGCTGGCGCTCGTCGCCAACGCCAAGGGCTACAGGACGATCATCGTCATGCCCGAGACGCAAAGCCGGGAAAAGATGGATACGCTGCGGGCGCTCGGGGCCGAACTGGTGCTGGTGCCCGCAGCGCCCTACGCCAGCCCCTGTCACTTCGTGCACACCAGCCGCCGGATTGCCGAGGAGCGCGACAATGCGATCTGGGCCAATCAGTTCGACAACGTCGCCAACCGGCGTGCGCATATCGTAGGCACCGCGGAGGAGATCTGGCAGCAGATGGACGGCCGGATCGACGGGTTTACCTGCGCGGCCGGCACCGGCGGGACGATCGCCGGTGTCGGGCTCGGGCTGAAGGCGAAGGATGAAAGCGTGTGCATCGCGCTCAGCGATCCGCATGGCGCGGCGCTGTACGAATTTTACGCCAACGGCGAATTGCGGTCGGAGGGCACGTCGGTGGCCGAAGGGATCGGACAGGGGCGGATCACCGCCAATCTGGAAGGCGCCCCGATCGATACGCAGTTCCGCATTTCCGATCAGGAGGGCTATCGCTGGGTGCGGCGACTGCTCGACGAGGAAGGGCTGTGTCTGGGCCTGTCGTCGGGCATCAACGTCGCCGGCGCGGTGCGGCTGGCGGAGCATCTGGGACCCGGAAAGAGGATCGCCACCATCCTGTGCGATACCGGCTTCCGCTATCTGTCGACGCTCCACGATCCGGAATGGCGCGCAGCCAAGGGACTGGGGTGAGTCGCCCGCTTTTCCGCCATTCGACAAACGGATGACGAAGCGGTACAGCGACACGGCAAGATGAGAGCCGCTAGAGACACGCACCAGACGATGCAACGGATCAAGGTCGGGATCATCGGCCTCGTCGCCGTGGTGCTGCTGATCGTCGTCGCCAGCGCAATCCTGGGTTCCGCCACGCGAGAGCGGCCGATCGCGACCGCCGGATCGGCGCAGGCGGACGTGGTCGCGAACATGGCGATGACCAACGCCGGCGCTGCCGCCATCGACGGATCGGGCGAGCCGCTGGCCGAACTCGGCGTCGCACCGCCGACGGCCAACAGCCAGGCCGCCCGCTGATATCATGATCGCCGTAGTTCGAGGAAATCCGGGGACAGGAATGCCGTCGGTCTCGGCCTTGCGCCTGCAGCAATCGGGCAATTGCCGCGTATTGTTGTCGGAACGGGGTCACATCAACACCGGATAGCCTGACATCGGGTGTGATTTCCCCGCTCATCCCCAAAAATCCCGTTGCTTCCCCGGTGGCCTGTTGATACCAACGGTCAACAACGGGGCAGGCATCACCGATTTGCGTTTTCGCAAGACGTCGAGAGACGGCGACAGGCCGTTTTTCGAAACGGTGAGCCGTGCGCGTCAGGGTGCGAGACGGGCGTGTCGGAAAGGGGCGATTATCAGGGAAGTGGACTTGCTCTTGTCGACGACAAGGGACGGGTCGCCATCCCCAACGCGCTCCGCAGCACGCTGGCCGAGAATGCGCCCCGCGCCGACGGCAAGGACGGCGGCACCGTCATCATCGCCGCGCACGAGGATCAGCCCTGCCTGATCGCCTATGACCCTGCCTACATCGCCGAACTGAAGCGCGAACTGAACGAACGTGTCGCCCTGTCGCGCGGTGTCGACGGCAAGATCGATCACAATATCAAACGCGGCGGCGCGAATGGCGAAGCGGTGCCGTTCGATGGTTCCGGGCGCTTCATCATGCCCGGCTTTCCCCGCTTCTACGCCAACATCGGCGCGCACGCCTTCTTCTGGGGCACGCTCGACTATATCGAGATCTGGGATCCGAAGACCCTGCTGTCGACGCCGGGAATTGCGCCGCAGATGGTCGCCGCCTGCCGCTATTACTGTCAGGACAAGGGAATAGCGCTGTGACGGATGCGCCCCACGTCCCCGTGCTGCTCGAAGAGGTGATCGCCGCGCTCGCTCCTGCCCCGGGCGAGACGATGGTCGATGCCACCTACGGCGCCGGCGGCTACACGCGTGCGATTCTCGCGACCGGCGCGCAGGTCATCGCCTTCGATCGCGATCCGGACGCGATCGCCGTGGGCCGCGCAGCGAACATTCCCGGCCTGACGCTGGTGCACAGCGACTTCTCCGCATTGGAGGCGGCGCTGGACGGTCCGGTCGACGGGCTGACGATGGATATCGGCGTGTCGTCGATGCAGCTCGATCAGGCGGAGCGCGGCTTTTCGTTCCAGTCGGACGGCCCTCTCGACATGCGGATGGCGCAGGAGGGCGCGAGCGCGGCCGACTTCCTCAACGAAGCGGACGAAGAGGCGATCGCCGACGTTCTGTACCATTACGGCGACGAGCCCAAGTCGCGCCGCGTCGCGCGCGCGATCGTCGCCGCGCGCCCGCTGACCCGGACGTCGGAGCTGGCCCACGTCGTCCGCAAGGCGCTCGGCTACCGCCCGCATGACAAGAAGGACCCGGCGACGCGCACCTTCCAGGCGATTCGCATCCACGTGAACCGGGAACTCGGCGAACTGGCGGACGGCCTCGCCGCGGCCGAGCGCGCGTTGAAGCCGGGCGGTCGTTTGGCGGTGGTCACCTTCCACAGTCTGGAGGATCGCATGGTGAAGCGGTTCCTGCGCGACCGGTCCGGCAATACCCCCGGCGGTTCGCGGCACCTGCCGCAGGCGAGTACGGTGGTGGCACCCAGTTTCGAAGCGGTCGGCCGTGCGGTGCGCGCGGGCGAGGCGGAAGTGGCGCGCAACCCGCGCGCCCGATCGGCGACTTTACGGACTGCGCGGCGGACGGCGGCCCCCGCTTGGAACAGCAACGACTTGGCGGAGGTGGCATTATGACTGCGGCGTATCGGTTCAAGGGGATCGGGTGGTTCGGTGGCTGCGTCGCCATCGTCCTCGGTTTCTACCTGGTGTCGCTGCAGGTCGCGGCGGAGCGCAAGAAGCTGGAAGGCATGGATCGCAAGATCGATTCCGCCGAGCGCGATATCCGCGCGCTCGAGACCGAGTTCGAGACACGTGCGAACCTCGCCCAGCTGGAAAAGTGGAACGGCGAGACGCTGGCGCTCGCCGCGCCGGTCGCGCACCAGTTCGTCACTGACGAAGCGGCGCTCGCCAGCCTCGACGTCAATCAGATCGGCCTGCCGATGCAGCCGGGCATGCAGACCGCCGCGCTGGTCGTGCCGTCGCTGCCGACGATCGCCACACCGGCTCCGACCGCCGCTCCTGCCGCGGCTACGCCTGCCGTCATTCAGGTCGCCGCTGCCATGCCGACCGCCAAACGCGCGGTGATCCGTGTCGCCGCAATCGCGAAGAGCGCGCCGCTGATCGCCAAGCTGGACGAGGCGGCTCGCGGCAAGGCGGCCGTCGCCAAGGTCCGGCCGCAGGCGGTGGCGATGCTCGACAAGAAGCTGCTGTCCGACACGACGCTCGGCGATATCCTCAGCAGCGCGCGTGCGGAGGCCCGCAAGCGTTGACCGTCATCGTCGCCCGTCCGGTGCCGCAGCGGCGTAGCGCGGGCCAACGCCATGCGTTGGTGGCGACCTCGCATACGCGGCTGATGATGTTGCTGATGCTGTTCGCGGCGGCGGTGACGTTGGTCATCGGGCGGCTGGCGATGCTGGGCGTGCTGTCGGGCGGCGAGGCGGAGGCGCGGGTCGCGGCACTCGCGGCGCGTGGCGACATCGTCGATCGCAACGGCGCGCCGCTCGCCCGTACGATCGACGCGTGGACGATCGCGGTCCACCCCAGGAAGATCATCGGCGATAAGATGGAGATCGCCAGTCGTCTGGCGGCCCTGATGCCCGATCGCGGCGATCAGGCGTGGTTCTATGGTCAGCTGACCCGCAACGTCAGCTTCGTCTATCTCCAGCGGCGCGCCAGTCCGGCACTGGTCGAACAGGTCAATGCGATCGGCGAGCCGGCGCTGGTGTTCGCGCGCGAAACGCAGCGGCTGTACCCGCAGTCGACGATGGCGAGCCACGCGCTCGGTTTCCTGTCGACCGACGGCCACGGCATGAGCGGCATGGAGCGCGTGCTCGACGAGCGGCTGCTCGACCCGACCAAGGCGGGCCAGCCGGTGGCATTGTCGCTGGATGCCCGCGTGCAGGCGGCGATGGAGAGCGAACTCGGCCGCGCGATGGGGACTTTCTCGGCGCGCGGCGCAGGCGGCATCGTCCTCGATGTTGCGACCGGCGAGGTGATCGCGATGGTCTCGCTGCCGACGTTCAACCCCAATCGCGTCGGCATGGCGGGCAGCGAAGAACTGCGCAACATCACGACGCAGAGTGTGTTCGAGCTGGGATCGACGTTCAAGCCGATCACGATGGCGACGGCGATGGATACCGGGGTGGTGACGTCGTTCGCGCGCCGCTTCGACGCGACGCATCCGCTGAAGGTCGGCGGCTATACCATCCACGATGAGCGCGGCGATCCGAAGCGCTGGCTCAACATGGCGGAAACACTGATCTATTCGTCGAACATCGCGACCGCGCGGGTGGCCGACGAAATCGGACCGCAGCGGATGCAGACGATGTTCCGCAAGCTCGGCTTTGACACCAAGCCCGATATCGAGCTGCGCGAGAAGGGGCGTCCGCTGATGCCGACCTATTGGGCGCGCACGACGACGATGACGACGGCGTACGGCCATGGCATCGCGGTGACGCCGCTGCACCTCGCCAGCGCTTATGCCGCGCTGGTCAACGGCGGGGTATGGCGGCCGGCGACGCTGCTGAAGGTCGCACCGGGCCACGCCCCGGTCGGTCGCCGCGTGATCAGCGAGCAGACCAGCGCGCGAATGCGCCAGATGCTGCGGCTGATCGTCCTGCGTGGCACGGGCCGCAAGGGTGAAGCTCCGGGCTATCGCGTCGGCGGCAAGACGGGTACGGCGGAGGCCGCGGTGGCGGGCGGCTACGATCGATCGCGCAATGTCGCCACCTTCGCCGCGGCGTTCCCGATGGATCAGCCGCGTTATGTCGTGCTGGCGATGCTCGATTCGCCACTGGGGACGAAGGAGACTGGCGGGTGGAAAACCGCTGCGTGGAACGCCGCACCTGTGGTCGGCCGGACGATTTCGCGAGTGGGCGCGATGCTCGGCGTCGTTCCCGACGCGACGCGCGACATCGACGTGTCCGACATCGTCCCGACCTTGTGGCAGGACCCCAGCCGCACGACGCCGACCGGTCAGTGAGCGCGGACCGATGAAGCTGGCAACCCTGACCGGCGGTGGCGAAGACGTCGCCGTCACCGGATTTGCGATCGATCACCGCAAGGTAGCACCCGGCACCGTGTTCGGCGCCTTCCAGGGCGTGCGGGTGAACGGGGAGGACTATATCGCAGAGGCGGTGCGCTCGGGCGCGGTAGCGATCGTCGTACGGCCGGGCGTGAGGGTGGATGGCGCCGTGGCTATCCATGCGGAAAATCCACGCGAATGTTTCGCGCAGCTGGCCGCCAAATTCTTCGCGCCGTTTCCCGGTGTCGCGGTGGCGGTGACCGGCACCAACGGCAAGACCTCGACGGTCGAGATGACACGGCAATTGTGGCGGATGGCGGGCGTACATGCCGCCTCGATCGGCACGCTGGGCGTCACCACCGCGGACGAGCGGGTGACGACCGGGCTGACCACGCCCGATGTGGTGACGTTCCTGTCCAACGTCGCCGGACTGGCGCGCGAGGGCGTGACCCACGTCGCGTTCGAGGCGTCGAGCCACGGGCTGGTGCAATATCGGACCGAGGGTCTGAACGTCGCCGCTGCCGCGTTCACCAATCTGTCGCGCGATCATCTCGATTATCACGGCGACATGGGCGCCTATCTCACCGCCAAGCTGCGGCTGTTTTCAGAGGTGCTGAGCACGGACGGCACCGCGGTGGTGTGGGCGGACGACGTCGAATCGGCGCGGGTGATCGATCTGGCGCAGGCGCGCGGCAACCGGCTGGTGACGGTCGGCGAGCGCGGCGCCACGCTGCGATTGGTCGGCCGGGATCCGACCTTGCTGGGGCAGGGGCTGACGATCGAGGCGGAGGGGCAGACGCATCGCGTCACGCTGCCGCTGATCGGCGGCTATCAGGCGGCGAACGCGCTGGTCGCGGCGGGGCTGGTGATCGCGACCGGCGGCGACGTCGCCAGGACGATTGCCGACCTTGCCCGATTGCAGCCGGTTCGAGGGCGGCTGGAGCGTGCGGTGATCACGCGGACCGGCGCGCCCGTCTACGTCGATTATGCCCATACGCCCGATGCGCTGGAAGCGGCGATCGCGGCGCTGAAGCCGCATGCCGGCGGACGCCTGATCGTGGTGTTCGGGGCGGGCGGGGACCGCGACGCCGGCAAGCGCGAGACGATGGGGCAGGTCGCGCAGATGCAAGCCGACCTCGCTATCGTTACCGACGACAATCCCCGGACCGAGGACCCGTCGGCGATCCGCGCCGCGATCCTGAAGGGTGCGACGCAGGCGCGCGAGATCGGCGACCGTCGCGAGGCCATCCGGTTTGCGATCCAGCAGGCGGAGGCGCAGGATATCGTCCTGATCGCCGGCAAGGGCCATGAGCAGGGCCAGATCGTCGGCGACATGGAATTGCCGTTCGACGACGTGACGGTCGCACGCGAGTGCGCGGCGTGATGGGCCGGCGCGCCGCTCACCGTCGCGAACCTTTCCTTTGCGGAAGTCCTACTCCACCACGCTTCGCGAGCGCGGTTTCCCTTCCCGTGCCGGGGAGGATTGGATGACGCTCTGGACTGCCGCGGAGATTGCCGCCGCAACCTATGGCGTCGCCTCTGCCGACTTTGCCGCCGGTGGCGTCGCCTTCGACAGCCGCGAGGTCGGTCCGGGCGATCTGTTCGTCGCGCTGACCGGCGACAGTACCGACGGCCATCGCTTCCTCGACCAGGCCTTCGCGCAAGGCGCTGCGGGCGCGATCGTATCGGCCGATACGGCGCATCCGCACGTCCGCGTCGCCGACACCTTTGCCGCGCTCAACGATCTCGGCCGCGCGGCGCGGGCACGTATGGCGAGCACGGTAATCGGCGTCACCGGTTCGGTCGGCAAGACCAGCGCCAAGGAAGCATTGTTCGCGGCGCTCGACCGGTCGCTACCCGGCGACGTCCACCGGTCGGTAAAGAGTTACAACAACCACACCGGCGTGCCGCTCAGCCTCGCCCGCATGCCGCGCGACACGAAGGTCGGCGTGTTCGAAATGGGGATGAACCACGCCGGGGAACTCGGCGTGCTGACCGGGCTGGTTCGCCCGCACATCGCGATCGTGACCGCGATCGCACCCGCCCATACCGCGTTCTTTGCCGACGAAAGCGCCATCGCCGATGCGAAGGGCGAGATCTTTCGTGGGCTCGAACCCGGTGGCGTCGCGATCGTGCCTTATGACAGCCCGCACCGCGACCGGCTGATCGCCGCCGCCGCGCCGTATGCCGCGCGCACGATCACCTTCGGCCTCGACAAGGGCGCCGACGTGCGCGCGGTAGAGGCGATGCGGTTGCCCTCCGGCGCCTCGTTCGTCACCGCGAAACTGGGGGATCGGGAATTGTCGTTCACCCTGTCGCAGCCGGGCATGCATTGGGTATCCAACGCGCTCGCCGTTCTTGCCGCCGTCGACGTAGCAGGCGCCGATCTGGCGCGCGCCGGCCTCGCGCTGGCGGAGATGGGCGGGCTGGCCGGCCGCGGCGCCCGCTTCCTCGCACCCGCCGTGGGTGGCGACATGCTGGTCATCGACGAAAGCTACAATGCCAATCCAGCATCGATGCGGGCGACGCTCGCGGTGCTTGCCGAAGAGCCGGGGCGGCATATCGCAGTGCTGGGCGAGATGCGCGAACTCGGCGATGCCTCGGCCGGCTATCACGCGGATCTGGCCGACCCCATTCTGGCGGCACGCGTCGAAGCGGCGCTGCTGGTCGGCGAAGCGATGACGCCGCTCGCGCAAGCCCTTGAGGGGCGGGTCGAAGTCATGCATGTGCCCGACGCTGCGACAGCGCTCGGCCGTCTGAAGGATCTGGCTCGCGCCGGCGATGCATTGCTCGTCAAGGGGTCCAACGGGGTCGGGTTGTCGCGGGTCGTCGCGGGACTCGCCAATGCTGGCGCGTCGCAGGCGCAGGGGGTCGGAACGTAAATGCTGTACTGGATCGCCGAGCACCTGGGCTTCACCGGGCTGCTGAACCTCATCCGCTACCAATCCTTCCGGACCGGGGCGGCGGTGGCGACGGCGCTTCTGATCGGGCTGATCATCGGGCCGCGCTTCATCGGCTGGCTGCGCGTGCGGCAGGGCAAGGGGCAACCGATCCGCGCCGACGGACCGCAGACGCACCTCGCCAAGCGCGGCACGCCGACGATGGGCGGGCTGATGATCCTGACCAGCATGGCGCTCGCCATCCTGATCTGGATGGACCTCAGCAACCCCTATGTCTGGGCCTGCCTGTTCGTGACGTTGGGCTTCGGCGCGATCGGCTTCATGGACGATTACGACAAGGTGACGAAGGCGAGCACCGCCGGCGTCTCCGGCCGTACGCGCCTGTTGCTGGAATTCGCCATCGCCGGCACTGCGTCGTGGATCATCATGGGGCAGAACGGACCGCATCTGTACCTGCCGTTCACCGATCGCATGTACCTGGACCTCGGCTATTTCTTCCCGCTGTTCGCGGCGTTCACGATCGTCGCGTTCGGCAACGCGGTGAACCTGACTGACGGGCTCGATGGGTTGGCGACGATGCCCGTGATCATCGCCAGCGTCGCGTTCATGCTGATCGTCTACCTTGCGGGCAACGTGAAGTTCGCGACCTATCTCGGCATCCCGCACGTGCCGGGCGCGGGTGAGCTGGCGATCTTCTGCGGCGCGGTGGTCGGCGCCGGCCTCGCCTTCCTGTGGTTCAACGCGCCGCCCGCCGCGGTGTTCATGGGCGACACCGGCAGCCTCGCGCTGGGCGGCGCGCTCGGTACGATCGCGGTCGTCGCGCACCACGAGATCGTGCTCGGCATCGTCGGCGGCCTGTTCGTTGCCGAGGCGATGTCGGTGATCATCCAGGTGTTCTTCTACAAGCGCACCGGCAAGCGCATCTTCCGCATGGCGCCGATCCACCACCACTTCGAGCAACTCGGCTGGAGCGAGCCGACCGTCGTGATCCGCTTCTGGATCATCAGCCTCGTGCTGGCGCTCGCCGGCCTGTCGACGTTGAAGTTGCGGTGATCGCCTCCAGGACCTTCGAGGGCAAGCGTTACGCCGTGCTGGGTCTGGCGCGCTCCGGCCTCGCTACCGTACGGGCGCTGGCGAAGAGCGGCGCGCATGTCGTGGCATGGGACAGCGATGCCGCGGCACGCGAGCGTGCGGCCGGGGTGAACGGGGTCATCGTCCACGACATCGCGACATTGAACCTCGAAGGCGCGGCGGGACTGGTCGTGTCGCCGGGAGTACCCCTCAACACGCATCCGCTGGTCGAGCGGGCGCGGGTGGCAGGCGTGCCGGTGATCGGCGACATCGAATTGTTCGCGCAGGCCCGCGGCGAACTGCCGGCGCACACGGTCGTCGGCATCACCGGCACCAACGGCAAGTCGACGACGACCGCGCTGGTCCATCATATTCTCACCACCGCCGGCCGGCCCACATCGATGGGCGGCAATATCGGCCTGCCCATTCTGGGTCAGGAGCCGCTGCCGGAAGGCGGCGTCTACGTGCTGGAACTCTCCAGCTATCAGATCGACCTGACGCAGAGCCTCGACTGCGAGATCGCAGTGCTCCTGAACATCACGCCCGATCATCTCGACCGATATGACGGGTTCGAGAGTTACGCCGCATCGAAGGCGCGCATCTTCGCGATGCAGTCCCCGGATCATGACGCGGTGATCGGCATCGGCGATGCGGCATCGGCGCAGATCGCACGCAGCCTGTCGGCGCGGGGCGAGCACCTGACCAAGATCGCGCCCGGCGTGTGCATGGACCAGAGCCGGTGGCCGGCGCTGCAAGGCCCGCACAATGCGCAAAATGCCCTTGCCGCGATCGCGGTCGCCAAGGCGCTGGGCGCGTCCGAAGCCGATATCGACCGGGGCCTCGCCACCTACGTCAGCCTGGCGCATCGCATGCAGACGATCGCGGTCCGCAACGGCGTGACCTTCGTCGACGACAGCAAGGCGACGAATCCCGAAAGCACGGCGCCCGCGCTGGGTGCCTTCGCCCGCGTGCGCTGGATCGTCGGCGGCAAGCGCAAGGGTGACGACCTCGAGGCCTGCGCACCCTATTTCGATCGCGTCGTCGCGGCGTACACGATCGGCGAGGCGGGGCCGCTGTTCCACGAACTGCTGACCGGCCGAGTCCCGGCCGTGGAGGCGGCGGGCGACCTCGCCACCGCGGTCGCCCATGCTGCCGCTGCCGCACGCGACGGAGACGTGGTGTTGTTGTCGCCGGCTTGTGCTAGCTTCGATCAATTCCGCGATTACGAAGATCGCGGGGCCGCATTCCGGGCTGCGGTGGAGGCCCTTCCATGAACGGCACGAGCATGGCGGAGCCGATAGGGGCGGAGCCCGCGAGCGACACGCTGATCGCCAAGGTGAAGCGGCGCGGCGGGCGTGGCGATTCGTCGCCGCTCGGCACGTGGTTCTGGGACATCGACCGGATGCTCCTGCTGTTGACGCTGTTCCTGATCGCGATCGGCCTGATCGCGGTGGCGGCGGCTAGCCCGGCGACCGCGGTCCGTTATTCGGGCGAGCATCACAAGTTCACCCCGCTCTATTATTTCTGGCGGCAGCTGATCTGGGTCGGCGTGTCGCTGCCGGTGCTGTTCGGCGTGTCGATGCTACCGGTGCCGCTCGCACGGCGGCTGGCGCTGGTCGGCGCGGGCATATTGATCGTCTGCCTTGCGCTGACGCCGTTCGTGGGGAACAGCATCAACGGTGCGCGGCGCTGGATCGGCTATGGCTTCGCCTCGTTCCAGCCATCGGAATTCCTCAAGCCGCTGTTCATCGTCACGGTCGCGTGGCTGTTGTCGCTGAAGGCCAAGGACCCCGAGCTGCCGACCGTCCTCATCACCGGCGGGCTGACCGGCACGATTGCAGTGCTGCTGATGTTGCAGCCCGATTTCGGCCAGACGGTGATCTTTTGCACCGTATGGATGGCGTTGCTCATGATCGCCGGCACGCCGATGCGCATTCTGGGTACGATCATCGGCATGGTGCCGGTCGGGCTGGTCGCCGCTTATATGTTCTACGGCACCGCGCGCAATCGCATCGACGCGTTCCTGTTTCCCGGCGTCGAGGGTGAGGGCGCGAGCGATCACTTCCAGACCAACGCCGCGCATGCGACGATCACCAGCGGCGGCTGGACCGGCACCGGCCCCGGCGGCGGTACGGCGAAGTTCGGCCTGCCGGAGGCGCATACCGACTATATCTATTCGGTGATCGGCGAGGAATTCGGCCTGATCGCCTGTTCGATCATCGCCCTGGTGTTCCTCGCGATCGTCGTGCGGGTGTTCGTCAAGCTGCTGGACGAACAGGACGAATTCAAGCTGCTCGCCGCCTCCGGGCTGGCGGTGCAGTTCGGCGCGCAGGCGCTGGTGTCGATGGCGGTCAACACCGGCCTCGCGCCGTCGAAGGGCATGACGCTGCCGTTCATCAGCTATGGCGGGTCGTCGATGATCGCGCTGTCGATCGGGATGGGCTTGCTGCTGGCGTTCACACGGCGCAATCCGTTCCTGACGCGCAGTCCGTATGTGGTCAGATGGGGTTCGAATTGAGCAAGCATTACGTCCTCGCCGCCGGCGGTACGGGCGGACACATGGTCCCCGCGGCGGCGCTGGCGGAGGAATTGACCCGGCGCGGTCATCGCGTGGCGCTGGTCAGCGATGCGCGCGGCGTGCGCTTCCCGGGGCTGTTCGAGGGCATCCAGACACACGTCCTGCCCGCCGGGCGGTTTCAGGTGAAGAAGCCGCTCGGCTGGCCATCGGCGGTGCGCGAGATGGTGCGCGGGCGGGCGATGGCACGCGAATTGTACCGCACGTTCAAGCCCGCCGCGGTGATCGGCTTCGGCGGCTATCCTGCCATGCCGGCGTTGCTGGCGGCGTTCGCGGACAAGATCCCGACCGCGGTGCACGAACAGAATGCGGTGCTGGGCCGCGTCAACCGGCTGGTCGCCAGCCGTGTTGCCGCCATTGCGACGTCGTACAAGCTGACCGAGCGGCTGGCGGCGAAGCTGTCGCCCAAGGTCCATCTCGTCGGCAATCCGGTGCGTGAGGCCGTGCTGGCACTGCGCACCCGGCCCTATCCCTTGCTGGAAGAGGACGGCATCTTCCGCGTGCTCGTCACCGGGGGCAGTCAGGGTGCGAGTGTTCTGAGTCAGGTGGTGCCGGACGGCCTCGCGATGCTGCCGGTCACCTTCCGGCGCCGGTTGCAGGTGACGCATCAGGCGCGGATCGAGGATATCGATGCGGTGCGCGCGAAATATGCCGAGCACCAGATCCCGGCCGATCTCGCCACCTACCTGCCCGACATGCCCGAGCAACTGGCGTGGGCGCATCTGGTGATTGCGCGTGCCGGCGCATCGACGATCGCCGAACTGACCGCTGCCGGTCGTCCGGCGATCCTCGTGCCGTTGCCCGGTGCGACCGACGATCACCAGACGGCGAATGCGCGCGAGATCACCAGGGCGGGCGGCGCACGCACGATCCCGCAGCCCGAATTCACCGCCGTAGAACTCGCCAAGCAGATGCAGAAGCTGGGCCTCGATCCCGCCGCGCTCGAGAATGCCGCGACGCGGGCGAAGAGTGTCGGGCGACCGAAGGCGGTGAGCGACCTGGCCGATCTGGTCGAGAGCCTTGATGCGCCACTGTCGCGACTCCCGGTGGGGAAACCTGCCAATCAGAAGGCAGCTTTCGCATGATCCGCGGCGTTGCGACCGACATCGGACCGATCCATTTCGTCGGCATCGGCGGCATCGGCATGTCGGGTATCGCCGAGGTGATGAAGAACCTCGGTTACACCGTACAGGGATCGGACGTAGCCGAGGGCTATGTCGTGCAGGGGCTGCGCGACAAGGGCATCCCCGTCGCGATCGGCCACGCCGCCAGCAACGTTGCGGATGCGGCGGTGGTGGTGACGTCCACCGCGATCGTGCGGTCCAACCCGGAGGTCGAGGCGGCGCTGGAACGGCGCATCCCGGTGGTCCGCCGCGCCGAGATGCTGGCCGAGCTGATGCGGCTGAAATCCACCGTCGCGGTCGCCGGCACGCACGGCAAGACCACGACGACGTCGATGGTCGCCGCGCTGCTCGATGCTGGCGGTGTCGATCCGACCGTCATCAATGGCGGCATCATCAACAGCTACGGTTCGAACGCCCGGCTGGGTGCGAGCGACTGGATGGTGGTGGAGGCGGACGAGAGCGACGGCAGTTTCCTGCGCCTCGATGGCACGATCGCGGTCGTCACCAATATCGATCCCGAACATCTCGACCATTACGGCAGCTTCGACGGCGTGAAGGACGCGTTCGTCGAGTTCGTCGAGAACGTACCCTTCTATGGCGCGGCGCTGCTGTGCCTCGACCATCCCGAAGTGCAGAACATACTGCCGCGGGTGCGCGACCGACGCGTGGTCACTTACGGTTTCTCTGCGCAGGCGGATATCCGCGGCGTCAACGTCACGCCGGTCCCGGGCGGCAACCGCTTCGAATGCATCGTCCGCACCCGTGATGGCGCGACACGGTCGATCGAGAATATCGAACTGCCGATGCCGGGCCGGCACAACGTCCAGAATGCGCTGGCGGCGATCGGTGTGGCGCTGGAACTCGGCATCCCCGACGCAACGATCCAGCGGGGCTTTTCCGCGTTCGGCGGCGTCAAGCGACGCTTCACCAAGGTCGGCGAAGTGCCCGTCGAGACCGGGGCCGTCACGATCATCGACGATTACGGTCACCACCCGGTCGAGATCCGTGCGGTGCTCGCGGCGGCCCGCGAAGGCGCGCAAGGGCGTGTGATCGCCGTCGTCCAGCCACACCGCTATTCGCGGCTGGCGTCGCTGATGGAAGACTTCCAGACCGCCTTCAACGACGCCGATCGCGTGCTTGTAACCCCGGTCTATGCCGCCGGCGAAGCGCCGGTCGAGGGCGTCGACGCGCAGGCGCTGGTCGACGGATTGAAACGGCGCGGCCATCGTTCGGCGGCGACCGTGGCCGATGCGGACGCGTTGGCGGACGAACTCGCCGCGACGGTGCAGCCGAACGACATGATCGTCTGCCTCGGCGCTGGTGACATCACGAAGTGGGCCGCAGGGCTGGCCGCTGCGATCGGGGAACGGCGATGAACGACTGGTTCGATGCGAGCCTGAAGCTCCAGAAGCAGATGCTCGATGCGCAGCGCAAGTCGCTCGATGCCGGCGGTCACGCGGTCGGCGCGGGCGAGGCGATGGTGCAGGCGCAGGAGGCGACGCGCAAGGCGGCCGAAGCGAACCTCGCCGCGTTCCAGGCGTGGACCCGATTGTGGGGCGTCGGGCCTTGGTAGGCGATGCCGTCCTCGATCTGCCGACCGTGCGCGGGCGCCTGACCGAGCGGGCGGCGCTGGCGCCGCTGGTCTGGTTCAAGGCGGGTGGGGCGGCGCAATGGCTGTTCGAGCCGAAGGATGCCGACGACCTCGCCGCGTTCCTGCGCGATCTCGATCCCGCCGTGCCGGTCATGGCGCTCGGCCTTGGTTCCAACATGATCGTCCGTGATGGTGGCGTGCCGGGCGTGGTGATCCGGTTGGGCAAGGCTTTCGCGCAGGTCGATCGGCTGGACGCGACCACCTTGCGCTGCGGCGGCGGGGCGAGCGGTATTCTGGTGTCCTCGACCGCGCGCGATGCGGGGATCGGCGGGGTCGAGTTCCTGCGTTCGATCCCCGGCACGGTCGGCGGCTTCGTCCGGATGAACGGTGGCGCCTATGGCCGCGAGGTGAAGGACGTGCTGGTCGAGTGCGACGTGGTGCTGCGATCGGGCGAGCGGCGCACGTTGAGCCTGGGCGATCTCGGCTACACCTATCGCCACAGCGCATTGCCGGATGGCGCGGTGGTGATCGCCGCGACGTTCCGCGGCCATGCAGCCGAACCCGCTGCGATCGGCGCGGAGATGGACCGTATCGCCGCCGAGCGGGAGGCGTCGCAGCCGCTGCGCAGCAAGACCGGCGGATCGACCTTCAAGAACCCGGCGGGGCACAAGGCCTGGGCGCTGATCGACGCCGCCGGCTGTCGCGGCTTGACCCGCGGCGATGCGCAGGTATCCGAAAAGCATTGTAATTTCCTGCTCAACCTCGGCGCCGCGACATCGGCGGATATCGAGGCGCTGGGCGAAGAGGTACGTGACAAGGTGAAGGCGCATGCGGGGGTGACGCTGGAATGGGAAATCCAGCGGGTCGGGGTGACGGCGTGAGCGGGCTGCACATCGCGGTGCTGATGGGCGGCTGGTCGGCCGAACGACCGGTCTCGCTGCAATCCGGCAATGGCTGTGCCGACGCGCTCGAATTGCTCGGCCACCGCGTCACGCGCATCGACATGGGGCGCGACGTCGCCGCGCGGCTGGCGGAGGCGCAGCCCGACCTCGTCTTCAACGCGCTGCACGGCTCGCCGGGCGAGGACGGCAGCGTGCAGGGCATGCTCGACCTGATGGGTATCCCCTATACGCACTCCGGCCTCGCCACGTCGGTGATCGCGATCGACAAGGTGCTGACCAAGCAGGTGCTGGTCCCCGCTGGCATCCCCATGCCGGGCGGCCGCATCGTCAAGTCCGCCGAAATTCACGCACGCGATCCGCTCCAGCGTCCATACGTGCTGAAGCCGATCAACGAGGGGTCGTCGGTCGGCGTCGCGATCGTCACCGACGACGGCAACTACGGCAACCCGATCGGCCGCGACGTGAAGGGGCCGTGGCAGGAATTCGATGAATTGCTGGCCGAGCCCTATGTCCGCGGGCGCGAGCTGACGACGGCGGTGCTCGGCGACCGGGCGCTGGGCGTGACCGAGTTGAAGCCCAGGAACGGCTGGTACGACTTCGACGCCAAATACACCGACGGCCTGACCGAACACGTCTGCCCCGCCGATATCCCGGATCGCATCGCCGAGGCGTGCAAGAGCCTCGCGCTCGAAGCGCACCGGCTGCTGGGCTGCAAAGGTGCCTCGCGCTCCGATTTTCGCTGGGACGACGAGCGCGACGTCGACGGTCTGTTCCTGCTGGAGGTCAACACCCAGCCGGGCATGACCCCGCTCAGCCTCGTCCCCGAACAGGCGCGGCATCTGGGCATGAGCTATGCCGAGCTGGTCCAGGCGATCGTCGACGAAGCCTTGCGGGATCGCGCGGGATGAGTCGCACGATCAAGCGCGGGCCGCCGCCCAAGCGACCGGGCGCGCGGCGCAGGCAACCGGTACGCAAGGCGACGCTGTTCGAGCGCGCGGTGTCCGCGGTGCCGGTCAGCGAAGACACGATCCGCAAGGCGGCGACATGGACGATCACCGGCGGCGGCATCGCGGTGGCGCTCGCCGCGGTGACGTGGATCGGCATCCCCGGCATGATCGGCACCGCCATCGCCGAAGGGGCGGGGCAGGCGGGTTTCCGCGTCGAACAGATAGAGGTCACCGGCCTGAAGCGGATGGACCGGATGAGCGTCTACGCCGTGGCGCTCGACCAGCAGAGCCGGGCGATGCCGCTCGTCGACCTCGAATCGGTGCGGCAGAAGCTGTTGCGCTACGGCTGGATTGCCGATGCGCACGTCTCGCGCCGGCTGCCCGACACGCTGCTGGTCGATATCGTCGAACGCTCGCCCGCCGCGGTGTGGCAGGACAACGGCCAGCTGACGCTGATCGACAAGGACGGCGTGCTGCTGGAGCCGGTGCGTCCCGATGCGATCCCCGATCTGCCGCTCGTCATCGGGCCGGGCGCGGACCGGCAGGAGGCGGCGTACCAGACGCTTCTCGCCGCCGCGCCCGCGCTGAAACCACGGGTGAAGGCGGCGACGTGGATCGGCAACCGGCGCTGGGACCTGACCTTCGACAGCGGCGAAACACTGGCGCTGCCCGAGGATGGCGCGCCGGGAGCGCTGCTGAAATTCGCCGAACTGGATGGTGCACGCCCGTTGCTGGGGCGCGGCTGGATCCGGTTCGACATGCGTGATCCGGCGAAGCTGGTCGCGCGCAAGCCTGGGGCCAGCATGGCGCACAACGTGCCGGACCCGAGCGAAATCACGACATCGCCGACCACGACCACCAACGACGGTGGCGTGGCGGATTCTCATGCGGGGGCTGAGGGATAATGGCGAAGGTTGCACCGGAGGGGCTGATCACGGCGCTCGACATCGGGTCGTCGAAGGTATCCGCGATGATCGCGCAAAAGGGCGACGGCGGCGAGTTGATCGTGCTCGGCACCGGTCAGCGCGAGAGTCGCGGCGTCAAGCGCGGCTATATCGCCGACATGGCCGCGACCGAGGCGGCGGTGCGCGAGGCGGTCGAGCAGGCGGAGCGGATCGCGGGCATCAACATCGAGAATGTCTGGGTCGGCTTCTCCGCCGGCGGCCTCGTCAGCGACGTCGCCGAGGTGGAATTCGAACTGGGTGGCCACCGCGTCGAGCAACAGGATATCGACGCCTTGCTTGCGGCGGGGCGCAATTCGATCGATCCGCAGGGACGGATGGTGCTGCACGCGCAGCCGGCGCTCTACACGCTCGACGGGCTGACCGGCGTCAAGAAGCCGCTCGGGCTGCATGCCGACCGGCTCGGCGTGCACATCCACGTCGTCGCCGCCGATGGGTCGCCGGTGCGCAACCTCGACCTGTGTGTGCGCTCGGCGCATCTCGAGGTGAAGTCGATTATCGCGTCTCCGGTGGCGACCGGGCTCGCCTGCCTGTCGGAGGAGGAACGCGAGCTGGGCGTCGCACTGGTCGAGATCGGTGCGGGCATCACCAACGTCTCGCTGTTCGCCGGCGGCATGCTGGTCGGGCTGCATTCGATCCCGATGGGCGGGCAGGACATCACCGACGATATCGCCAGCGCGTTCGGCACCCGCCGCGCGCAGGCGGAGCGGATGAAGTGCTTCCACGGCAGCGCGAACGCCTCCCCCCGCGACAATCACGAGATGATCCCGGTGATGCCGATCGCCGCCGAGGACGATGTGCATGGCGGAATGCAGATCACCAAGGCGCAGTTGATCGGCATCGTCCGCCAGCGGCTGGAGCATCAGATGGACGAGGTGCGCAAGGCGCTCGCACATCTGAAGTTCGAAGGGCCGGTCGGACGTCAGGTCGTGCTGACCGGGGGCGGTGCCGAGCTGAAGGGCATCGCCGATTACGCGCAGCAGGCGCTCGGGCGATCGGTGCGGATCGGTCGACCGCGTGGTCTGACCGCGCTGCCGGAAGCGCATGGCGGGCCGGCGTTCGCGACGCTGGCGGGGCTCGCCTTCTATGCGGCAACCGACCCGATCGATCTGCGCGGGGTCGCGCCCCAGCAAACTACCGTTCATCGCCAGAAGGGCATGGGCATGATGCGCAAGCTGATCCAGGCGGCGCGCGCGAATTATTGAGCCGCGTCGATGGCTTGCCTTCGTTTTCTGTGGAACGTTGCGAGTCGTTGAGGCAAAAGGTTAATCAAGGTCCCGGCGCGTTCACCGGTAGGGGCGGAGAAAGTCAGGTCATGAGCATCGAATTCATCACTCCAGAGGTCGACGAACTGACCCCGCGTATCGCCGTCATCGGCGTCGGCGGCGCCGGCGGCAACGCCATCGCCAACATGATGCGCGCCGACGTGCAGGGCGTCGACTTCCTCGTCGCCAACACCGATGCGCAGGCGTTGAAATCGTCGATCGCACCGCACCGCATCCAGCTCGGCGCGAAGATCACGCAAGGACTCGGCGCGGGTTCGCGGCCGGAGATCGGCCGTGCGGCGGCGGAAGAGACGATCGACGATCTCGCCAAGCGGCTGGAAGGCGCGCATATGTGCTTCATCGCTGCCGGCATGGGCGGTGGCACCGGCACGGGTGCGGCGCCGGTGATCGCCAAGGCGGCGCGCGATATGGGCATCCTGACCGTCGGCGTCGTCACCAAGCCGTTCAGCTTCGAGGGCAATCGCCGCGCCAAGAGCGCCGAGGGTGGCATCGAGGAGCTGCAGAAGTACGTCGATACGCTGATCGTCATCCCTAATCAGAACCTGTTCCTGATCGCCAACGCCAACACGACGTTCAAGGAAGCGTTCGAGATGGCGGACGAGGTCCTGCAACAGGGCGTCCGCGGCATCACCGACCTGATGGTCATGCCCGGCCTCATCAACCTCGACTTCGCCGACGTCCGTTCGGTGATGCAGGAGATGGGCAAGGCGATGATGGGCACCGGCGAGGCGAGCGGCGACAATCGCGCGCTGGAAGCGGCGCAGAAGGCGATCGCCAACCCGCTGCTCGACGGCGTCAGCATGCAGGGCGCGAAGGGCGTCATCATCTCGATCACCGGCGGCGACGACATGCGCCTGCTCGAGGTCGACGAGGCGGCGAATCATATCCGCGATCTGGTCGATCCCGACGCCAACATCATCTGGGGTTCGGCGTTCAATCCGGAACTGGAAGGCCGCATTCGCGTGTCGGTCGTCGCGACGGGTATCGATTCGGACGCAAAGCCGGGCCAATCGGCGCCGGCACCGGAGAGCGCCAAATCGTTCAGCTTCGGCATGGGGCGCAAAACCGACGACAGCACCTCGTTCCGTCCGAGCGGCGTGAGCGAGGCGGCACCCGCCGCTGCGCCTGCGCCGTCGGTGTCGTTCACGCCGCAGCCAGCGGCAGAGCCTGCGCCGCTCGATCTCGGCCCGGCGGATGCGGTCAAGGCGGAAGCCCCCGCACCGGCCGCCGAATCGGCAGATGACGAACTGGTGCTGGGTGCGGAGACGATCGTGCCGCAAGCGCCATCCCGCGCGGAGCCGCAGCCAGCGGCACGTGCGCCGGCGCCCGAGGCGGCAGCCGGTCGTCGCCCGTGGATCGCGCCCGGTAGCGAGGCCGCAGCGCCCGATGCGGCGCCTCAGCCGCGGGTGAAGCTGGGCGGAACCCTGTTCGAGCGTATGTCGAATGCGGCCCGCGGTCCGGCGCGTGAGGAAACGGACGGCGACGCCAAGGATGCGATCGACATTCCGCGGTTCCTGCATCGGCAGAACAACCAGTAAGCGTCGGGTGGGGCGGCGCCCCGGGCGCCGCCTGCCTCCGCCGGGGATCGGCCCGACGGAAGACGGTTCGTTGGGCTACGCCTGGCTGGCCGACCTATCGCGGCATTCCTGACGGCATTACGGCGCCGCGCGCCGTACATCCCGCTTTCGTCGTCATCTAGCCTCACTTCATCGCGCCCGCCGGGATCGGACATTGCCGGTTC
This sequence comes from Sphingomonadaceae bacterium OTU29LAMAA1, assembly GCA_024072375.1. Lineage (NCBI taxonomy): Bacteria > Pseudomonadati > Pseudomonadota > Alphaproteobacteria > Sphingomonadales > Sphingomonadaceae > Sphingomonadaceae bacterium OTU29LAMAA1. Next base: position 1,451,761 of record CP099617.1, on the reverse strand, counting down.
AGCCGCTCTGCGCTCTAGTCGGGGCGATCCCATGCGTTTCTTGACCTCCGCTTTACTGGCGCCCGCCGCTCTTTTGGTGGCGAGTGCGCCTGCCGCCCTGCTGGCGCAGGAGGTGGTGCAGGCGTTGCCCGGCACCACCAGTGCCGATCGCCTTGCGGAACAGATGCGAGCGCTCGCGTCCAATCCCCGCGATCTCAACGCGTTGATCGCCGCGGCGGACCTGTCGCTGTCGCTGGGCGATCTCAGCGGTGCGGCATCGCTCTTTGCGCGCGCCGAGAAGGTGTCGGCGACCGATCCGCGGATCAAGGCGGGCGAGGGGTCGATCCTGGTCCGCTCCGAACGGCCGGGTGAGGCGCTCCGATATTTTTCGCAAGCCGAGGCAGCGGGTTACGACGCGCGCAACTTCGCGGCGGATCGCGGGTTGGCGTACGACCTGATCGGCCAGCAGGAGCGGGCGCAACGGGATTACAGGCTGGCGCTGAAGGCCCGCCCCGATGACGAGATCGTCAAGCGCTATGCCCTGTCGCTGGGCATCTCCGGCAGACGGGACACGGCGTTGGAGCAGCTCGATCCGCTACTGCGCAAATCGGATCGCAGTGCGTGGCGCATCCGTGCCTTCGTGCTGGCGATGGGGGGCGATCAGGCGGGAGCGGAGAAGATCGCGACCACAATGCTGCCGCCCGGCATGGCTCAGGGATTGCAGCCGTTTTTCCAACGCCTGCCGTCGCTGCCCGCCGCGGACCGCGCCTTCGCGGTGCATTTCGGTGAGGTGCATGCGACACCGGAGCGGGTCGCCGATGCGCGCCTTGCTCCCATGCTGCCGCAACTCGCGCCCGAAGTGCAGCCGGTGGCGCTGGCGGCGGTACAGCCCGCCGCGTCCGACCGGAAAGATCGCAATCGGCGCGGACGCGACCGGCGTGGTCGTGAGGGCGGACGTGATGCCGGGGTTGCATTGGCGTCGAACACGATCGTGCAACCGGCGGCCACCTTGCGGCCGGGGCGGCAGAGCGTGCCGGTCGCCGCGGTGCGCCCGACCTATCAGGATGCGACCGCGGCGCTGGCCAGGGTCCAGCCGTTACCGACGGAAACGCGAAGCGCGCCACTGACGGCGACCCCCCGTACCGATATCGTCACGAGCGCGCCGGCGACCTCGGCGGTGCTGCCGACGGCGACACAGCCGGCGGCTGCCGCCCGGCCCGGTGAGGCTGCGCGTGCGGCCAATCTGGCGGCGGCAGCGGCGTCGACACCGGCAGCATCGTCTGTGTCGCCACCTGCGTCGACGCCTCCATCGACGCAGGTGGCGGCGACGACGCGGGTTGCTGCGGCACCGGTCGGCTCGGCCGGATCGGCGGCCGCGCCGGCCCCGGCGGTCACGTCGCGGACGATCGCACCGGGCTTCACGACGCCGCCGACCCAACCCGCAGTCGAAACGGCGGCGACCGTCGTGGCGGTACCCGGGAAGGCAACCGGGGTTGCCGCGGCGTCGCCGACGAATGCGGCTACGAACATGGCGGCGCTCCGTACCCGATCCGCGTCCGCCGTCGTCGAAGTCGCGCCGCCAGCACCGGCACCGGCACCGGCACCGGCGTTCACCGCGCCGCCGTCGCGGGCCGAGGCCGATTCGGTTCTGGCGCGGATCGTCGCGGGTCTCTCGATCCCGGCGGCGGAGCTCGGCGTCGCCGAACCCGCCCGGCCCGCGCCAACGGCAACTGCCGCAGTACCGCCGCCCGAAACGGCTGCGCGCGTGATCGCCGAGGCGAAGGCCAAGGAAGAGCGCGACGCGGCGGCCGAGAAGGCGCTCGTGGCGAAGGCCGCAGCCGATAAACGCGCTGCCGATCGCAAGGCAGTGGCGGACAAGAAGGCGCTCGCGGCCAAAAAACTGGCGGACGAAAAGAAGCTGGCCGAGGCGAAGGCTGCAGCGGAGGAGAAGAAGGCGGCGCGCGCCAACCCGGCGCGGGTCTGGGTACAGGTGGCGGGCGGTGCCTATGCCGGCGATCTGCCCAAGGCCTATGCCGCGGTGAAGGCGAAGGCGCCGGCGGTATTCGGCAGCCGCGGTGGCTGGTCGACGCCCTTGCGCGCGACCAACCGCGTCCTGACCGGTCCGTTCAGGACGGACGCCGAGGCGCGAGCGTTCGTCAACCAGCTTGCCAGGGAAGGCGTGTCGGCGTTCACCTTCACCAGCGATGCCGGGCAGGCGGTGACGAAGTTGCCCGCGAAGTGACGTCCCGCGCGCCCTGGGCCTCCGATCCGGCCCGGAGCAGAGGCCGGTTGTACGAGGAGCAGACCGGCACCGCACCGATCGCCGTGCGTGGGCCACGCGATGATTTCCAGCGCGATCGCGACCGGATCATCCATTCGATCAGCTTCCGCCGGCTGCGGCACAAGACGCAGGTGTTCATGGCGCCGGATGGCGATCATTTCCGCGTTCGCCTGACCCATAGTCTGGAGGTCGCACAGATCGGCCGGACGATCGCGCGGGTGCTGGGGCTGAACGAGGACCTGACCGAGGCGCTGTGTCTGGCGCACGATATCGGCCATCCGCCGTTCGGCCATGCCGGCGAGGATGCGCTGAAGGCGGCGCTGGCCGATGCGGGGGGCTTCGATCACAACGGCCATACGCTGCGCGCGCTGACGCACATCGAGCGGCCGTACCCCCGCTGGGATGGGCTGAACCTGACGTGGGAAACGCTCGAGGGTCTGGCGAAGCATAATGGCCCGGTGCGGCATCCCGGCTGGGCGTTGCGTGCCGCGGATACGGCCTTTCCGCTCGATCTGACGACGCACGCCAGTCTCGAGGCGCAGGTGGCGGCGATCGCGGACGACATCGCATACGACAACCACGATATCGACGATGGACTGCGCGCGGGCTTGCTGACGCTGGACCAGTTGCTGGCGGTGCCGATCGTGGCGCGGGGATGGGGGGCGGCGTGCGCGCGCTTCCCCGACGTCGCGCCGAAGCGGCTGGCGAGCGAGCTGGTGCGCAGCCAGATCGGGACGATGGTCAACGACCTGATCGAGGAGACGACGCGGCGGGTCGCCGCATCGGGTGTGGCGAGCGCCGACGACGTGCGGCACGCGGGATCGCCCTTGTGCGGCTTTTCGCCCGCGATGCGCGAGGAGGAGCGCGATCTGAAGCGCTTCATGTATGCGAACCTGTATCATCATCCGCGGCAACTCGAGGCGGCGGCGGTGGCGCACGGCATCGTCAGCGGGTTGTTCGCCGCCTATCGCGCCGATCCCGCAGCGATGAGCGACGAATGGGCGGAGGATGTTCCCGCCGCCGAACCGGAGCGCAGCCGGCATATCGCGGATTTCATCGCAGGCATGACCGATCGATACGCGATCGCGCGATATCGCGAACTGGTCGGCAAGATCGATCTGCCGGAAGGGTTCTGACCCGACCCCGTCTCGACATCGTACCCGGCGGTGACTCCCCGACCCGCAAGTGGCTCCGATCCAGCGAGGGAGCCGTCGCGGTGACACGAAACGACCCGGGGCGGCTGGTGCTGCCCCGGGTCGTGCGATCGTCCGGTACCGTTCAACGCGAGGCCAGCTGCGTCCCCTTGACCGCGCCCTTCGCGTCGGCGGTTCTGAACGAAACGGGGACGCCGCCCGCCGTGCCGGTCACGCGATTGCCGCGCACCACGAGGCGGAAGGGTGCGCCGGCAGGATAGCGGCGGCCGCTGATGACCTGACGGCCGTCGGACACCGTGGTGGTGTAGACATAGGTCTGCCCCTCATGCCGGAACGTCCGCTCGCCCTCGCGGGCCATGCCGATCGTCGAGGTGAGCGTGGCTGCAACGGTGGCCAGAATAGCAAAGGTCTTGCGCATGATCGTCTCCCGCAATTTGAAGCGTCGAGCCTGATCAGGTCCTTCCCAACTTTCGAACCCAGCAGTTATTGCAGCGCAGCATAGACCTCAACTGCAAAGACATCCGTATACGATTGCACCCGCCGCAATCGTCCACCGGCATAGTTCTGCGACAATTGAGGCGCACACGGCATCAAGGAACGAGGAGCAACGATGATGTCGGACGCTGCCATCGCATGGAATCGATTCGGGCTGGGTGCGCGGCCGGACCAACCCGCGCCGGACGATCCGCGCCGCTGGCTCGTCGACCAGATCGCACGCTACCGGCCAGCGCCTGCGGCCGTGGCGTCTGCGCCCACGAGTGCGCTGGTCGCGGCCGATCTGGCCGCCTGGCAGGCGGAACAGCGAACGATCCGGCAGGAGATGGCATCGGGGCGATCCCCCGCAGCGAACACGGCAGAAGCGCCGATGCAGATGGCTGCGCAGGCCCCGGCGAACGATCCCGCCATGGCGGAGACACCGACGCGCAGGGATGCCGCGATGGCAGCGCGGCAGGCCGCACGTCGCATCGCGCAGGGCCGCTACGTGGCGCTGATCGGCGCCCGCACCGACGCGGCGATCGTCAGCGACACGCCGTTTGCCGAGCGGCTGGTGCACTTCTGGGCGAACCATTTCGCGGTCAGCGCGGACAAGCTGGAACTGGTCGGCCTCGCGGGGACGCTGGAGATGGAGGCGATCCGGCCGCATGTGATGGGCCGCTTCGCCGACATGCTGTTCGCAGTCGAGCGGCATCCGGCGATGCTGTTGTATCTGGATCAGGCGGTGTCGGTGGGGCCGGACAGTCCACTCGGCCTGCGCATCGGCGCGCGCGGGCGGCGCAAGGTCGGGTTGAACGAAAATCTGGCGCGCGAGATCATGGAGTTGCACACCCTCGGCGTGCGCACCGGCTATTCGCAGGCGGATGTCACCGAATTCGCAAGGGCGATGACGGGCTGGACGGTCGGCGGGATCGGCGGCGGGCCGGGCGCGCGGCTGGCCGGCGCGGCGACGCCGGGCAGCTTCGTCTTCGCGGCGGCGGTCCATCAGCCCGGCGCACGGACGATCATGGGCAAGGGATATCCGCAGGCCGGCGAGGCACAGGCGCGCGCGGTGCTGGCCGATCTGGCGGTCCATCCGGCGACGGCGCGGCATATCGCGACCAAGCTGGCGCGGCACTTCGCCGGTGACACGCCACCGCCGGCGATGGTGGCGCGACTGGAGCGGGCGTTCCTGACATCGGGTGGCGACCTCCCGACGGTGTACCGCGCGCTGATCGCGTCACCCGAAGCGTGGACGCCGGCACCCGCCAAGTTCCGCACACCGTGGGACTGGTCGATCGCCGCCTATCGCGCGCTGGGCCTGACGGAGGTGAAGCCGCAGGCGGCATTCGGGCTGCTCAACCAGCTCGGCCAGCCGGTATGGAAGCCGGGCCAGCCGATCGGATATGACGATAGCGCGCCCGCCTGGGCCGGCCCCGACGCGATCATGCGCCGGGTCGAGGCGGCGGAGCGGTTCGCCGCGCGATCCGGCGCGAGCGTGGATGCGCGGGCGCTGGCGGAGCGATTGTTTCCGGCGGCGGTGTCGCCCGCGACGACGCAGGCACTGTCGCGCGCCGAAAGCCCCGGGCAGGCGCTCGCACTGTTGCTGGTATCGCCCGAAATGATGCGGAGGTAGGATCATGGATCGACGCTCTTTTATCGCGGCCGGGCTGCTCGGCACCTTCGCCCCCCGGATGGCGTTCGCGAAGGCGGCGACGGCCAAACGGTTCGTGTTCATCATCCAGCGCGGGGCGGCGGACGGCCTCGGCACGATCGGCGCGGTGGGCGATCCGGCCTTCGTCGGCGCTCGCGGCGTGCTGGCGGAAGACCTGACCGCGGGCACGAAACTGGATGCGATGTTCGCGCTGCATCCGGCGATGACCAATGCCGCCGGGCTGTACGGCAAGAGGCAGGCGCTGTTCGCGCATGCGATCGCCTCGCCGTACCGCGACCGGTCGCATTTCGACGGGCAGAACGTGCTGGAGACGGGCGGCACCGGCGCGTACCAGCTGAAGGACGGCTGGATGAACCGGCTGCTCGGCGTCGTGCCGACGGACGATGCCAGGGCGATCGCGATCGCCGCTACGGTGCCGATGGCATTGCGTGGGCGACGTGAGGTGGCGAGCTACGCGCCCTCGTCGTTGCCCGATGCCTCCGACGACCTGCTGGCGCGGGTGACGCAATTGTATCAGGGCGACCAGCAATTGCATGCCCTGTGGAACGAGGCGCTGACGACGCGGCAGCTGACCAGCGATCTGGCGCAGGACAATGGCCGCAACGCCGCGGCGACGGGCGCGCTGGCGGCACGGCTGCTCGCCCCCGCCAACGGCGCGCGGATCGCCACGATCGAAACCGGCGGCTGGGATACGCACGCCGGCCAGCGGGGGCGGCTGGCCCAGCAGTTGAAGGGGCTGGATGCGATGCTCGGCGCATTACAGGCGGGGCTGGGGCCGGTGTGGGACGATACGCTGGTGCTGGTCGCAACCGAATTCGGGCGGACGGTCGCGGTCAACGGCACCGGCGGCACCGATCACGGCACCGGCAGCGCGGCGATGCTGTTCGGCGGTGCGGTGAAGGGCGGGCGCGTGCTGGGCGACTGGCCTGGTCTCGCACCGGCGAACCTCTACGAGGGCCGCGACCTGAAGCCGACGACGCCGCTCGATGCGTTCATCGGCGGCGCGGTGGCAAGCCATTTCGGGGTGGAGCCGGCGCGGGCGATGGCGGCACTGTTCCCGGCCGGCGCGAGGACCGCGGCGATCGAGGGGCTGCTGCGCGCCTGATTTGAACCGGCCGGCGTTGTGCGGTAGAGCGCGGCGCTTTTGCCGAACGGACGCTCATGACGCTTTACACCCGCTTCGCCGCGCATGTCGCGACGGCCCTCGACACGTTGACTGCCGCCGGAACGCTCCCGGGTGGGCTGGATCGCAAGAACGTCACGGTCGAACCGCCGCGCGACGTCACGCATGGCGATCTTGCGACCAATGCGGCGATGGTGCTCGCCAAGCCGGCCGGGATCAATCCGCGGGCGCTGGGGGAGGCACTGGCGACCGAACTGGGCAAGCTGGACGACGTGGCCGAAGCGAGCGTCGCCGGACCGGGCTTCATCAACCTGCGGCTGACCGATGCGGCGTGGCGGGACGAGCTGGCGCAGATTCAGGCGGGTGGCGACGATTACGGCCGCTCGACGCTCGGCAAGGGCGTGAGCGTCAATGTCGAATATGTCTCGGCGAACCCGACCGGGCCGATGCACATGGGCCATTGCCGCGGCGCCGTCGTCGGCGACGCACTCGCCAGCCTGCTGGAGTTTGCGGGACATACGGTGATCCGCGAATATTACGTCAACGACGCCGGGGGGCAGGTCGATGTGCTCGCGCGCTCGACCCACCTGCGCTACCGCGAGGCGCTGGGCGAGACGATCACGATCCCCGAGGGGCTGTATCCGGGCGATTATCTCGTCGGCATCGGCCAGGAACTCGCCGGTGAATTCGGCGATCGCTATGTCGATGCGCCCGAGGCGGAGTGGCTCGCGCTGTTCCGCACCCGCGCGGTCGCCGCGATGCTGGTGATGATCAAGGACGATCTCGCCCTTCTCGGCATCCACCACGATCTGTTCTCGTCCGAGGCGGAATTGCAGGCGGCGGGCAAGCCCGAGGCGGCAGAGGCCGAGTTGCGCGCACGCGGGCTGGTGTATGACGGCGTGCTTGAGGCGCCGAAGGGCGAAACGCCGGACGATTGGGAACCGGTCGAATTGCCGTTGTTCCGCTCGTCGCAGTTCGGGGACGATCAGGACCGGCCGATCAAGAAATCCAACGGACAATGGACCTATTTCGGCGCGGATCTCGCCTATCACTTCCAGAAAAGCCAGTCGGCGGATCAGCTGATCGACATCTGGGGTGCGGATCATGCCGGGACGGTCAAGCGGATCGTCGCCGCGGTTGCGGCGCTGACCGGCGGCAAGACGCGGTTCGACGTCAAGCTGGTCCAGATGGTGCGGCTGCTACGCGGTGGCGAGCCTGTGAAGATGTCCAAGCGCGCCGGCAACTTCGTGACGCTGGCCGATGTGGTGCGCGAAGTGGGCAAGGATGTGGTGCGCTTCACCATGCTGACGCGCCGGTCGGACGCGCAGATGGACTTCGACTTCGCCAAGGTGGTCGAGGCGTCGAAGGACAATCCGGTGTTCTACGTCCAGTATGCGCATGCCCGCGTCGCATCGCTGCACCGGCGTGCCGCGGAGGCGGGGATCGTCGGCGGTTCGGCGGATCTGTCCCGGCTTGATACGGAGGAGCTGGCGCTGGTGAAGCTGGCGGCGCAGTTCCCGCGTATCGTCGAGACCGCGGCGATGGCACGTGAACCGCATAGAATTGCGTTCTATCTCTATGACTTGGCAGCGGCTTTCCATGCTTTGTGGAACGTCGGTAACGATCGTCCCGATCGTCGCTTCCTGGTGGTCGAGGATCATGATGCCACGCGTGCACGTCTGTTCTTGGCGACAGCGGTCGCACAGATTATTCGTAACGGGCTCAGCATCATGGGTGTTGTCGCGGTTTCGGAGATGAAGTGATGGCGGACGATATGGACCTGCGTGAGGAGGACCGCCTGCCGTGGCTCGAAACCGTCGAGCCGGACGAGGAGCGTGGAGCCCCGATCGGCAAGGTTATTGCGATGGTCGTGCTCGGCCTCGCGGTGCTCGCGGCGATCATCTACGGCATCTACGCGCTTCAGACGCGCCAGTCCGCCGACGGTCAGTTGATCGCCGCGCAAGAGGGTGACTACAAGGTCAAGCCGGACGATCCCGGCGGGTTGAAGGTGAAGGGCGAGGGCGACGCCGCCATCGCCACCAGCGCAGGCAAGGCGGGCAACGGGTCGATCGATCTGAATGCGGTGCCGGAGAGGCCGATCGAGGGCCGCCGGGTCGCACCGAATGCCAGACCTTCGGCGAGCGGTGGCAGCAATGCGGTGGCGCAGGTGCCGGCGTCCGGCGGGCGACTGGTGGCGACGCAGCCGGTGACGGTACAGCGCGGCGCAGCCGCTGGCGCAGCGGGCAGCGGTTCGCTCGTGCAGCTTGGCGCCTATCCCAGCGAGGCGGCGGCCAAGGCGGCTTGGAACGGTTTCTCCAAGCGGTTCAGCTATCTGGCACCACTGGGTCAATCGGTACAGTCGGTCGCGACGGGCGGGCGGACCCTGTACCGCCTGCGGGTGAACGCGGGCAGCGCCAATCAGGCCGCCGACATCTGCGGACGTCTGCGCGTAGCGGGCGAAAGCTGCTTCGTCGCCAGCTAGCGTCTTCCCGAAACAGGGGTGTTCGGCATCGCGGGATGGTCAGGGGGGCTCTTCACATGGCGGTGACCGTGCGAAGGCCCCCACCGTCACCGCCACGTAGGCGCTGCCTCTCCCCAACCCCCCCCCGCGTGCCGGGGAGGATTTGCCAAACCCTAGCGTCGCTTCCCTCGACTCGCTAACCACTCGGCATGAAGCCCGTCATCTTCGGCATCGCCGGCCTTGCGCTATCCTCCGACGAACGTGCGTTCTTCGCGGACGCGGAGCCCGCCGGCTATATCCTGTTCAAGCGCAACATCGCCGACCGCACGCAGGTGCGGGCGCTGACGGATTCGCTGCGCGAACTCGCCGGACGCGACGACCTGCCGATCCTGATCGATCAGGAGGGCGGCCGCGTCGCGCGGATGGGGCCACCGGAATGGCCGGCGTTCCCTGCGGGGCCGGCGTTCGATGCGCTCTATCGGACCGCACCGATGTCGGCGATCCAGGCGATGCGTGCCAACGGGCAGGCACTCGGGCTGATGCTGGCGGAGGTCGGCATCACCGTCGATTGCGCGCCGATCGTCGATGTCGCACAGCCCGACACCACCGAGGCGATCACCTGTCGCGCCTACGGGGCAGAGCCGATGCAGGTTGCCGCGCTCGGGCGGGCGATGCTGGAAGGACTGGCGGCCGGCGGTGTCGTCGGAGTGGTCAAGCATATGCCAGGGCACGGACGTGCGCGGGTGGACAGCCATCATCTGCTCCCCACGGTCACCGCGGACGCGGCGGCGCTGGAGGTCGATCTGGAGCCGTTCCGCACGCTGTCGCATGCGACGATGGGGATGACGTCGCACATCGTTTTCGAGGCTTGGGATCGCGAGCATCCGGCGACGCTGTCGTCGACGGTGATCGCCGATATCATCCGCGGTGCGATCGGCTTCGACGGGCTGCTGATGACCGACGATATCGATATGAAGGCACTGTCCGGCACCGCGGGCGAAAAGGCGGCGGGGGCGATCGCCGCAGGCTGCGACCTCGTGCTCGATTGCTGGGCGCGGATGGACGAGATGGTCGAGATCGCCGGGCGACTCGGTGCGATCGGCGACGCGGCGCGGGCGCGGCTCGACCGGGCGATGGCGAGCGTCGGTGCCCCCACGGGCGACTTCGACGCGCTGATAGCGCGGCGCGACGCATTGCTCGCGCTCGCCTGAGGCGATGGCTGAGCCGGAACAACTCACGCTCGACCTGGAAGGGTGGGAAGGGCCGCTCGACCTGCTGCTGACGCTCGCGCGGTCGCAGAAGGTCGACCTGCGCAAGCTGTCGATCCTGGCCCTGGTCGAGCAATATCTGCGCTACATCCACCAGCGCCAGACGCTGAAGCTGGAGGTGGCGGCCGATTATCTCGTCATGGCGGCGTGGCTGGCATATCTGAAATCGGCGCTGCTGCTGCCGCGCGATCCGGCGGTCGAGCCGGATCCGGAAGAACTGGCGTTGCGGCTGCAATCGCGGCTGGAGCGGCTGAATGCGATGCGGGAAGCGGGGGCGCGGCTCATGGCGCGCGACCGGCTGGGGCGCGACGTGTTCATGCGACGCGCGCCGGAAGGGCTGCGGGTGGTGCGGCGGTCGCGGTGGCAGGCGGATATCTACGACCTGATCGCCGCGTATGGCCGGGTCAGCGCGCGGACGCGGCCGGTGATGCACGTCGTCGCCGACCGCGAGGTGATGACGCTGGAGGCGGCGCTCGCGCGGGTGTCGCGACTCGTGGGCACCCGGATCGACTGGTCGACGCTGGAAAGCTTCCTGCCGGATGGCTCGGGACGACTGCGCAAATCGGCACTCGCATCGTCATTTCTCGCCGCACTCGAACTCGCCAAACAAGGGCGCGTAGAACTACTCCAGCAAGCCCCCTTCACCCCCCTCTACATCCGGTCGATCACATGACGCCATCTGATGATGCCGTACGTGCGGTGGAGGCGCTGCTGTTTGCGGCGGCCGAGCCGATGGGCGTTGACAGTATCCGCGCCCATGTGGGCGACATCGACGTACGCGCGACGCTGGCGCGCCTGAGGACCGACTATTCGGGGCGTGGGATCATGCTGGTCCGCCGGGGCGAACGGTGGCATTTCGAGACGGCCCCCGACCTCGCGCATCTACTGCGCCGCGACCGCGAGGACGTGCGGCGGTTGAGCCGCGCCGGGACCGAGACGCTGGCCATTATCGCCTATCACGAGCCGGTGACGCGCGCGGAGATCGAGTCGATCCGCGGAGTACAGACGGGCAAGGGGACGCTCGACGTGCTGATGGAGGCGGGATGGGTGAGACCAGCGGGACGCCGGGAGGTGCCGGGGCGGCCGCTGATGTTCGCGACGACGCCGGATTTTCTCGCGCATTTCGGGCTGGAAAGTCGCCGCGATCTACCGGGTATCGACGATTTGAAGGCAGCTGGACTGCTCGACCCGGTCGATCTTGCTTTGGAGGTGGAAAACGACCGCGAGAGCGACTAGATGGAACGGCATTCTAGGAGATACGCCATGGGCAGCTTCAGCCCGATCCATCTGCTCGTTCTTGCCGTCGTCGCAATCCTGCTGCTGGGTGGTGGACGATTCTCAAGCCTGATGGGCGACGTCGCCAAGGGCGTGAAAAACTTCAAGAAGGGCATGGCCGAGCAGGACGACGACGCCGCGACGAAGCCTGCGCCGCGGATCGAAGCGCAGAAGGCTGCCGAGCCCGCTTTCGATCGCGATGGCGAGCGCGTTCGCGACGACCGTTAAACCAGCTTCGATACAGAGCTATAGCTTCCCATGTTCGGCGTAGACTCGTCCGAATTCCTGCTGATCGCTATCGTGGCGCTGGTGGTGATCGGGCCGAAAGACCTGCCCAAGGCGATGCGTGTCGTCGGCTATTGGGTCGGCAAGGCGCGTGGCGTGAGTCGCTCGTTCCGGCAGGGCTTCGATAACATGGTACGCGAGGCCGAACTGGAGGAGATGGAGAAGCGCTGGGCCGCGGAGAACGCGCGGATCATGGCGGAACATCCGGTTTCGTCCGATGCCGAATCGCTTGCGGCTGCCGAGCCGGGCGTGCCTGCGCCGGCCACGGGCGCGCAGCCGGCACAGCAATCATCCGGGATCGACGCACCGGCGATGGTAGAAAAAACGATGGTGGTTCCAGCCGCCGACCATCAACCCTCTGCTCGGCCTGATAGCACTCCCTCATGAGCGAGCCGGAAATCGAAAACGAGATTGACGCGAGCCGGGCGCCGTTGTTGGATCACCTGATCGAGTTGCGGCGGCGTTTGCTGTATTGCATGGCCGCGCTGGTGGTGGCCTTCGGCGTCAGCTATTTTTTTGCTGAGGATATCTTTGCGTTCCTCGTCCAGCCTCTGCTGTCGGCGGGGCAGAAGACGGTGATCTACACGCAGATATTTGAGGCGTTCTTCGTCAAGGTTAAGGTCGCATTCTTTGCGGCGATGATGATCTCGTTTCCGGTGATCGCCAACCAATTGTGGCAATTCGTCGCTCCTGGCCTGTATCGGAAGGAAAAGCGCGCATTGCTGCCGTTCATCCTCGCGACCCCGGTTTTGTTTATCGGCGGCGCGGCACTGGCCTATTATATGGCAATTCCGATGGCGCTGCATTTCCTGTTGAGCTTTCAGGGTAATGTTGGCGGCGTCAATCAGGAAGCGTTACCCGCGATCGGCAATTACCTGTCGTTCGTGATGCAATTCCTGTTCGCGTTCGGCCTCGCTTTCCTGTTGCCGGTGCTGCTGATGCTGCTGGAACGGGCAGGGATCGTTACTCGCACGCAGCTGATTGCCGCGCGGCGCTACGCGATCGTGGGCGCGACTGCGATTGCGGCGGTGCTGACGCCGCCCGACCTTATGAGTCAGGTGCTACTCGCTGTGCCGCTGATTTTGCTCTACGAAGTTGCGATCATCGGTATCTGGTTCACAGAGCGGAAGCGGCATAAGGAGGCGGGGACTGACATCGTTGAAGCCTGATGTCGGTCCGATGGGCCTAGTTTACTCGACAGCGCATGCTGATATCTGCGCGGGCTGGGCCTTGTCTAATGTTTGTCGCCGGTGTGTGACCAGCTTCCATATTTCGCTTAAATGAAAAGGCCCCCGCTCTTGCGAGCGAGGGCCTGCCAGCCTGATACAGCAGAATGCGCTTACTTGGCGTCGTCAGCGGTCTTGGCGACTGTGCTCCCCGCCGAGCTGACGTCCTTGCCGACGCCCTCGACCGTGTTGCAGGCGCTGACCATTAGCGCGCCGGCAATGACAACCATTCCAAGAACCTTACGCATAGAACCTCCTGAGGCATATAGACCGATTGTGAAATGTTCGGGACGGACATTCGTTCCGGCTGCGCAACTCATTGATCAGGGTCCGACGGAATGGGCGGAGGCCGCAACGTTAAAGGCCCGAAAACATCACCGGGGGGGGGAGGGTGAATGCTTTCGGGCCTATGTCGTGGATCGCGATAGCGGGGGGGCATAAGGTCGCGATCCGTATTGCATAACACCGGCGTCCGACGGTGGTTCCCGGCCCTGTCCAGAATTGTTGAGAGAGCCGGGGTGTCAGTCGCGGCCGATGACGGCGATCGCGATCTCGTATGCGCCAACCATCGGGTCGTGGTGGAGAGGAGCGCGAAGCTGTCGGGACAGTCCTTCCATCACTCGCCCATAGCGGGTCGATAACAGTGCCTGCAGCGTTTCGCTTTCGACGAAGGCGCGGGATACCACGCGCAGCTTGGCCTTGTTCGCATCGTCGCCGGGGTTGATGGCCACGCGTATTTGCGCAGCGGGATCACAATTCATCGCGAGTTCGATCGTTTCGGTGACAAGAAACGCAACGGCGACCGCCACGTCCTGGTTGACGAGGTAGGGGTCGATATCGAGCGAGATCGACAGGCTGGTTGCTCCTTCGGGCGCTGTCGAGCGAATGTTGGAGGCGAGTTCGCCGATCACCGATCGCAGATTGAGACCGCGGTTATCCTCCATTTCGGCGAAATGGTTGCGATGCACGACCGCAAGCGCATCGACGCGGCGCTGGATCGAGGCGTAGGCGGCGGTCGCATCGGGACTGGGCGCCCCGCGGGCGTGAAAGTTGATCAGGCTGGAGATAACCTGAAGGTTGTTCTTCACGCGGTGATGCACCTCACGCGTCAGCTTCGTCTGGCGCACCACGGCATCGGCGAGCCCTGCCTCATGTAACGCGACGGTGCGGCTGATCGCGCGGAAGGTATCGCCGAGCTCACGAATCTCCTGCGCCGGTAGCGGGCCGAGCTTACCAGGATCGATCTCCTCGCCCGGCGTATAGGAAGCGACGCTGGCGCGCAGCCGACGCAGTGGACGGATCAGCAGCCGGTCAACGATGAACCACGACAGGCCCGCCGCGGCGGCCCACATGAGCAGCGGGAGCATCAAAGCGACGAGGAATGAGGAGGTTATAGGGGCACTGCGGATACTGGTCCGCAGCGTCAGGCCGCCGAGGCCGAGGTCATTCGTGACTGTCTCGACCCGATCGAGTGGGCCGAGATCGGGAATAGACGCCAGATCCAGCGTCTCGTCGTCATGGATCAGGGCGCTGGCGAGAGGCATGGCCCTGCTGGCGGGGGCCGCAAGCCGGGCTAGAAAATTCCGCGGGAAGAACACGCGTGCGCTGGGACCGCGGCGCGGGCCAGCAATCGCGAGGATCAATCCGCGATCGGGTATCACCGCTGCCCCTACCGCGGTACTGGTATCGAGGGTGACGTCGTTATCCAGCGCCTCGCCACACAAAAGCCGGCCATTGCGGTCAACGATCGAGAAGCGCGTTCCTGTCGTTGCCTGTTGCGCGAAGACGCCCTGAGCGCGGGCGCAGCTAGGGGCGTCGGCGGCATCGACCTGCAACGCGTTCACGGCGACGCGCAAGGCAGTCATGTCGCCGACCAACTCGATAGCGATACTTCGCGCACTTTCATTGGCAGCGATGCGCAACCTGGCCCGCGCTTCCGCATCGGCGGTTCGGCCGGTCTGAAGCGTCGCACCGATCGCGATGAGTGCGAGCAAGAGAAGCGCGATGCTCAATGTAATAAATAGCTTGGCGCCCGTGGGCAGGCGTGAAAACGCCGACACCGGAGCCATCGCCGCGCGTCGGGTGGATGAGGCAGCGTCTAACGTGGAGGCCATGCCCCCTGCTAGGCGAGCTTATTCAACAGGTCGAGCATTTCATCCGGAACGCTTTCATCGATTGTCCTCTGATAGGCAGAACGCAGGGCCGCGCCCATGTCGCGATCCTTGCTCTGAACCCTTGCAGGAGACTTCTTGGAAGACGTTTTCTTATCCTTGTCGCCGGGCAATTCCAACATGTCCCCCTGGTGGCCCGGCGCGTACCGGGCAATCGACGCAACGCAAACGGGGCCGCTTTTTTCGAAGCGGTTTGCCCATCCAATTGCCGATGAAACCAAAGTCGCGTTCGTTGGTTCCATCGACGCACGAAAATTCCGCAGGTCTGAAGGGGGCGGCTGGGTTCTTCGACAAACACCGTTGCAAAGCCGTGGACGCAGGCACAGATCAGGCGTCCGTTCAGTATTTCAGGGAGTGAACACCACCCATGTCGCTTGGACAGCAACTCGCACCGCATCTTCCTTTCCTGCGGCGCTATGGCCGAGCCCTGACCGGCAGCCAGCATCAGGGCGACAAATATGTCCGCGCGACGCTGGAGGCGATTGTCGCCGCCCCCGACCAGTTCCCGCGCGACGTTGATCCGCGGCTGGGCTTATACCGTATGTTCCAGGGGATTTGGTCGTCGGCGAATGTCGACGGCGAAGAGCAGACCTCACAGAGCGATGCGGAAGGAACGGAGGCGGTTGCACGTGCTCGGCTCGCGCGAATGACGCCATTGTCGCGTCAGGCGCTGCTACTGACCGCCATGGAGGGCTTCACCCCGGAAGACGCAGCGTATCTGATTGAGGTCGATACCAGCGAGGTTGAAACGCTGGTTGCCGAAGCCTTGGCCGAGATCGAGAAGCAGACACGGGCGCGGGTTTTGATCATCGAGGACGAGCCGATCATTGCGATGGATATCGAGACGATCGTTCGCGACTTGGGTCATGAGGTTACCGGCGTCGCAGTGACCCGTGACGAAGCGGTCGCGCTAGCGATGGAGGATCGGCCAGGCCTGGTGCTCGCCGACATCCAGCTGGCGGACGACAGTTCGGGCATCGACGCGGTGAAGGACATCCTCGCCGAATTCGAAGTTCCGGTAATCTTCATCACTGCGTTCCCCGAGCGCCTGCTGACCGGCGAGCGGCCCGAGCCGACGTTCCTGATCACCAAGCCGTTCCAGCGGTCGACGGTGAAGGCGGCGATAAGCCAAGCGCTGTTTTTCGATCAGGCCACGATCCCCGCCGCGCTGGCCTGATCCAGAAAAAAAGTTACGGACCCAAAACGGACTTCGGGGGTTTGACGATCATGGCTGATCCGAACGAAACAGTGCATGTGACCACCACCGAAGCCCGTGCGGGTGCGACGCCGGGCGTGACCCGATATGTACTTGGTATATCGTTGGCGCTGGTCATCGCGATCTTTGCGTTCCTGATCCTGCGCTGAACTGGCCCGGTCCGGACACCTCACTGGAATTTGCCGAAGAGGATCATTACCTTGTCGCCTGAGGCGGCAACAATGTCCCCGGCTTCGAACGGATTTGCATGACCCAGCCTGCTTCGCGTGATGATGACTATGAAGACGACGACGCGCCGATTGAGCCCGTCGAACATGTCGCCTTGTCCGATCCCGAGTTCAAGAAGCAGCTCGCGCAGGTCATTCCCCATCTTCGGGCCTTTGGTCGATCCCTGTCTGGCAGTCGTGATCTTGCCGACGATCTGGTGCAAGAAACGCTGTTGAAGGCATGGGCGGCGCGTCAGCGCTTTCAGGCTGGGACGAACATGCGTGCCTGGACGTTCATCATCCTGCGCAACCTGTACTTGTCGCAGATGCGACGCGCCCGCTTCAAGGGTGAGTGGGACGATCTGGTCGCGGATCGAATCCTTGCGGCACCGGCCAGCCAAGACCGTCACGTCGAACTTGGCGACATGCAGCGTGCGTTGTTGCACCTGCCGCAGCCGCAGCGTGAGGCGCTGATCCTCGTCGGTGCAGGCGGCTTCGCCTATGAAGAGGCCGCAGAAATCTGTCAGGTCGCGGTGGGCACGATCAAGAGTCGGGTGGCGCGGGGGCGGGTGGCGCTGGAGACTATTCTTACCGAGGGGTCCTTGCCCTCTCGTCGCGAGCATGAGACGGACGTGAACAAAACCGCTCTCGACACGATTATGGGCGAGGTGGACGAACTCAGCCGCGGTCATTGACGCCGCGGCGGCCGGGTCAGTGCACGACGCGATCGAGCCGGTGCAGCAATACCGTGAAGTCGTCAGGCAGCGTCGTTTCACGGAAGATGCCGCGCAACGTGTGGCCGATCGCGTCCGCAGGACGAGGTCCGCGCACGATATAGTCGCCGCGTTCCGCCTTTCCCGATACGTGATGCTGGTCCATCGTCATACCATGCTCAACGACCGTCTTCCGGAAATGTTGCGCATATGCGTCGGACGGAGGTGCGGATGTTGCCGGACATGAACGATGCCCTGTCGCGGGCACGACAGCATGCGCCGTTTCTGGCGCTGTTGATCGATCGCGAGCCGGAACTGGCCGCACGGCTGGCCGACGGCGTGATCGACCTGGAGTGGAGCACCGCCCGTCCCGACATGCCGATCGGCCGGCAGTTGCGCCTCGATCGCCGGGCACTGGCGCTGAGCGTGGCGATCGGCGACCTGTCCGGCACGTTCGATCTGACGGCGGTGACGCATGCGCTGACCGATTTCGCCGATCGCTCGCTCGATCGTGCGATCCGCGCGGCGATCGAGGAACGCACGCCGGGCGCGGAGCCCTGCGGCTTTGCCGCCATCGCGCTGGGCAAGCAGGGCAGCCGCGAACTCAATTATTCTTCGGACATCGACCCGATCCTGATCTTCGATCCGGCGACACTGCCCCGCCGGGCGCGCGAGGAGCCCGAAGAGGCGGCGGTGCGCATCGCGAAGCGGGTCGTCGAATTGTTGCAGGCGCGGGATGGCGATGGATACGTGCTGCGGGTCGACCTGCGACTACGGCCGTCCCCCGAGGTGACGCCGATCGCACTGCCGGTGGGTGGCGCCATCGGCTATTACGAAAGTCAGGCGCTGACGTGGGAACGGGCGGCGTTCATCCGCGCCCGCGTTGCGGCGGGCGACATGGCGCTGGGCGCGTATTTCCTCGATGCGATCCGCCCGTTCGTCTGGCGACGCGGCCTCGATTTCGGTGCGATCGGCGAAATCCGCGATCTGTCGCGGCGCATCCGCGATCATTATGCCAGCGGGCAGGCGTTCGGACCGGGGTTCGACCTGAAGCGAGGCCGGGGCGGTATTCGCGAGGCCGAGTTCTTCGCGCAGATACACCAGCTGATCCATGGCGGGCGCGATCCGGCACTGCGCCTGCCCGCGACCCGGGACGCGCTCGCGGCACTCGCGGCCGCCGGATGGATAGACCACGAGCAGGCCGGCGCGTTGACGGAATCCTACACGGTGTTGCGGACGATCGAGCATCGCGTGCAGATGATCGACGATCGCCAGACGCATGTCCTGCCGTCGGGTGCCGCGCTGGATCACGTGGCGAAGCTGCATGGGCTGGACGCCGGCGGCGAGCTGATCGCGCTGCTTCGCCGGCCGGTCGAGACGGCGGGGCGGATCTACGATGCCTTGGACGATGGCCGATCCGCGGCCTTTCCGCACGAAGCGCAGGCCCTGGCATCGCGGCTGGCGGATATCGGTTTCGACGACGGCGAGGCGGCGGCGGGCCGGATCGCAGTGTGGCGCGCGGGTCGTTATCCGGCGTTGCGCAGCGCAGCGGCGCGCGATGCGCTGGAAGCGGTGCTGCCGGTGCTGATGCCGGCGCTGGTCGCGGCGCCCGATCCGGCGGCGGCGCTGTTGCGGCTCGACATGCTGCTGGAGCGCCTGTCGAGCGCGATCAATATCTTGCGGCTGCTGGAAGCCCGGCCCGGTCTGGCCGCGCTGCTGGCGACGATCCTGAGCCATGCGCCCCCGCTGGCCGATGCGCTGGCGACACGGCCGGAACTGATCGACTGGCTGATCGATGCCAGCGCGTTCGAACCGCTCGACAGCGTGGACCGGCTGTCGGCGGAGATGCGGACCGGCGAGGCGCGCGATTATCAGGCGCTGCTGGATCATGTCCGCCGCGTCATCGGCGAAAAACGGTTCGCGCTGGGGTCGCAGGTCGTCGCGGCGGTCGCGGACCCGCTCGACGCGGCGTCCGGCTACGCCCGGCTCGCGGAAGCCGCGATCGAGGTCCTGGCGCAGGCGACGGTTGCGGCCTTCGAGCAGGTGCATGGCAGTGTGCCGGACAGCGAACTGATCATCCTCGCGTACGGACGACTGGGCGGAGGGGCGCTGACGCATGCCAGCGACCTCGACCTCGTCTATCTGTTCACGGGGGATTTCAGCCGGGAATCGGATGGCGGGAAACCGCTGGGCGCGACGCTATACTACAATCGGTTGGCGCAGCGGGTCAGTGCGGCACTGTCGGTGCCGACCGCGGCCGGGCCGCTCTATGCCGTCGACACGCGGCTGCGGCCGTCGGGCACGCAGGGACCGCTGGTCGTATCGCTCGAGTCCTTCGCCCGGTATCAGCGCGAGGAGGCCTGGACGTGGGAGCATATGGCGTTGACCCGCGCCCGTCCCGTCTTCGGTTCTCCTGCCGCGCGGGTGGCAGCGTCGGCGGTGATCGCCGAAGTGCTGCAGGGCGCGCGACCATCGCGCGATCTGGTTGCGGAAGCCGCGGACATGCGGGCGGAGATGGCCCGGCACAAACCACCGCAGGGTCCGCTGGATGCCAAACTGTTGCCGGGCGGCCTCGTCGACCTGGAATTCACCGTCCATCTCGCGCAATTGCAGCACCGGGCCGGTTTCGATCCACATCTGGGCAAGGCGATCGACGCGCTGGTACGGCGGGATCTGCTGCCGGCGAATCTGGTGGATGCGAACGCGCTGCTGACGCGTCTGCTCGTCACATTACGGCTGGTGGCGCCGGATGCCGCCGAGCCGCCGCCGGCGACGCGCGCGTTGATCGCAAGGGCCTTGCAGCGTGACGATTGGGACGCGGTGCTTGCCGGCTTCGCCGCGACACGCCACGACGTAGAAACCGCCTGGCACCGGATGACGGGAGAGACGCATGGATGACGGTATGACGATGCCCGCGGTAACGGCGACGATGCCCGACGGTACGCCGGTCCGCCTGACCGACCTGCCGATGCCGGCGGTCGTCTATTTCTATCCCAAGGACGATACGCCGGGCTGCACGCGCGAGGCGCAGGATTTCTCCAGCCTGTCCGATGCGTTCGCCGCGGCCGGTGCGAGCGTGACGGGGATCAGCAAGGATCCGCCGGCGAAACACGCCAGGTTCGTCGCGAAGCATGGCCTGACCGTCGGTCTGGCGAGCGATGAGGATGGCAGCGTCTGCGACGCCTTCGGCGTGTGGGGAGAAAAGCAAATGTACGGCAAGACGTACATGGGGATCGAGCGCGCGACCTTCCTGTTCGGGGCGGACGGCCGGCTGGTGCGATCGTGGCGCAAGGTCAAGGTGCCCGGCCACGCCGCCGCAGTACTGGACGCGGTCCGCGCGCTGTAGCGGACCGGTCCCGGTCGATCGGGCTCAGCTGCCGAGCACGATCGTTCCCTTGGCTTGCCGTTCGCCATCACCGGTCAGGTCGAGGCGGAACGGCTTGTCTTCATTGGTCGTGCCGGTGAGACCCTGATCGGACGGCGTGATGGTGAAGCCCGCTTTGCCGAGCCGCTGCTGAAACCAGCCGCGGACATCTTCCGGCGTGGCCGGGCTGGTGAAGCGGATGCGGACGCCGCCGCCTTTGCCGTCGCCGGTGATATCCATATTGTCTATCGTCGAGCCGGGATACAGCCGCACGCCGTTGAGATCGAAATCGGAGGCGTCCAGCTGGAGCTTGGGCAGCTTGATCTGCCCCGAGAAGCCCGGGACGTTCAGCTTGACCTCACCCGAGCGCGCATCGACCGCACCCAGCACGTTGCCGCCATCGGCGTTGATCGACACCGACGTACCCTGTCCGGAGCGATCGCAGGCGGCGAGCGGCAGCGCCAGCGTGGCGGCGAGCATAAGCGTGCGGTTCATCGGTCATCCCGTTCGTGTGTTGTTGTTCCAATACACGTAGGCCGGTGTGGCGCAGGGTTCAAGCGGGGTTCCGCCGGACGGCTTCGGCGCGTATCAGGACAGCATCGTGACCCGAATAACTGCATCCACCGCGCCGGCGACATCCGGCGTTCCGCCCGTCGCTGCCGATCCGACGCCCGCCATGGGCGGCGCGCCGATCGGCTTCACCGAATTCGTCGCGCTGGTCGCGGCGCTGATGTCGCTCGCGGCACTGGGCATCGATTCGATGCTGCCGGCGCTGCCCGCGATGGGCCGTGCGCTGGGCGTGGCGACCGAGAACCAGCGGCAGTTCATCATCACCGCCTTCGTCCTGGGATTCGGCATCGCGCAGCTGGCGCACGGACCGCTCGCGGATCGCTTCGGCCGGCGGACCGTGCTGCTGTTCGCGATCGGCGGCTATGCGATCGCCAACGTGGCCTGTGCGATCTCCGCCAGCTTCACGCTGCTGCTTGCCGCCCGCGTGTTCGGCGGGGCGATGGTCGCCGCCACCCGCGTCGCGACGGTGGCGATGGTGCGCGACTGCTATCACGGGCGGCCGATGGCGCGTGTTATGTCGATCGCGTTCATGGTGTTCATGATCGTCCCCGTGCTCGCCCCCGCATTCGGCCAGACGGTGCTGCTATTCGCCAACTGGCGCGGCATCTTCTGGGTGATCGCCGGGATCAGCATCGGCATCTGGACGTGGTTCTATGTGCGGATGCCGGAGACGCTGGCGGTCGAGGCGCAGCAGCCGCTGTCGATCGCGCGTATCGGGGCGGGGTGGAAGCAGACGCTGGGGGATCGCTGGTCGCTGGGCTATACGCTGGCGTCGACGTCGCTGATGGGCGCGTTGTACGGCTATCTGAATTCGGTGCAGCAGATCATGTTCGACACGTTCGAACGGCCGACGCTGCTCGCGGTCATGTTCGCGCTTACGGCGATGCTGATGGCGGCGGCGAACCTGACCAATGCGCGGCTGGTGATGCGGCTGGGGACGAGGCTGATCAGCCACAGCGCGGTCACCGCGCTGGTGGTGCTGAGCGCGATCCACCTGGCCATCGCGCTTGCCGGATACGAAACGCTGGTGGGGTTCGTCGTGCTGCAGGCGCTGACGATGGGGTGCTTCGGCCTCGCGACGTCGAACTTCTCGTCGATGGCGATGGAGAACATGGGCGGGATCGCCGGCACCGCATCGAGCGTGCAGGGCTTTACCAGCGTGACGTTCGGCGCGGTGATCGGCGTCGTCATCGGTCAGGCGTTCGACGGCAGCACCGCGCCGCTGGCTGCGGGGTTCCTGATCTGCGGCGTTGTGGCGCTGACGGTAGTGGCGCTGACCGAGCGCGGTCGCCTGTTCCGTTCGGCCTGACGCGTCGCGGGGGAACCGCCGTCGCGGTCCCGCCGTTCGCACCCCACACATATGGAGGTTGCAATGGGCGGACATCAGGTCATGGGCCACGGATCGGGCGACGACGGCTACGACGAGGAAGGGTATGACGAGAGCCAGCGCGCCGAGATCCTCGAGGCGACGCGCAACGGCCCGAGCGACGGAACGGTGCTGACCGACCTCGACCCCGATCTGGGCGACGACGACGCCGAAGAGGAGTCGATCGACGACATCGATATGGATTCCGAGGAGGTCGGCGAGACCGATGCCAGCGTCACCATGGACGAAGAGGACATGGACGAGGACGATGCGCAGGACGATTTCGACGCCGGCACAACCGACGACGAGGACATGAAGGATAGCGACGACACGGCGTTGCGTCCGTAGGCCGGTCTCACGGGGCCTGGCGTCGGCCCCGTGGTTCGCGGGGAACGAAGCGGTGGGGGCGGCGTTCGTGCCGCCTTCCTGTGTATCGGACCAGTGACATGCGTATCGCTCTATTCCCGGTCGTGGCGTCGTTGGCGCTGATCCCGTTGCTGGCCATCGGTGGCTGTTCCGGTGGCGGCGACGGCGGAAATACCGTCGACGTGGCGGCGGCGGCTTCCAAGGCCGAGTCCGACATTGCTAATTATGCGGCATTGCCGGACGCCAGCGCTCCCGCCGCGGCACCGTCGCCGGCCGCTTCGACGACGCCGGTTGCCTTGCGGACGCCGGTTGCCGGCGCGGACAATGTGTCGCCCGCCGGGGTCGTCCGCCGCTACACCGATGCCCTGGCTGCGAGGCGCTATGACGAGGCCTGGGCGCTGTGGGACGATGGCGGCGCCGCGTCCGGTATGACGCGGGAGGCCTTTGCCGCGAGTTTCGAGCGATATGCGACGTATCGCGCCACCGTGGGAACGCCCTTCGACGCGGATGCGGGGGCGGGGCAGCGGTACATCACCGTGCCTGTCGTCGTCACCGGTTCCCTGAAGTCCGGCGGTCCGTTCCGGCTGGAAGGGCCGGTGGTCTTGCACAAGGCCGCCGATGGGATCGAGAGCGACGATCCGCATGCGCATGACTGGCGTATTCGCAGTAGCGAGATGAAACCACGTCCCGTCAAGTCTGCAACAACGATCGACTAACCTACGTAAATCAGCCACTTCGTTCATCCCAGTGACAGGAAGTGTGGCGTGGAAGCCACACCATTTCCGGTTCCACGCAAATGCCGCGATGCGCTGCAACAAAGCCGTAATTGCGGGGTTTGGACGGACCTGGGTTGATCGACGCTGCGGCGTCGCGGCCCGAGTTGAGGCAATACAAGGTAATCACACATGCGTAAGCTCGCCCTCGCGGCCGCCGTTGCGGCAGCGTCCTTTGCCGTCCCCGCGTTCGCGCAGGACATGTCGACCACCAGCACGACCGACACGACGGTCGCTACCGATGCGCAGGTCGACACCGCGCCGCGTGCCCCCGACGGCACCCGCGCGTTCGGCATCGAGCCGTATGTCGCCGTGATGGGCGGTTGGGAGCAGTTCGATCGCGAGGCGGTCGCCGGCATCCCCGCACAGCCGCGCGGCTACAAGCTGGACGGCGCGCTGATCGAGGGCATCGTCGGCGTCAACGTGCCGCTGGGGCCGGTGTTCGTCGGTGCCGAGGGTTCGGTCGCCAAGGGCGTGTCGGGCGATATCGACTGGCAGTATGGCGCATATGGTCGCTTCGGCTTCCGCGCCGGTGACAGCGGCCTGTTCTACGGCAAGGTCGGTTACCGCTGGAACAACTTCGACAAGTTCGCTCCGGGCGTCGCCGGCGACCTGAACCGCGATTACCACGCGACGGTCTATGGCGTCGGCGCCGAGATCGGTCCGAAGGACATCGGTCTGGGCGGCATCACCGGCAATTCGGGCCTGCGCCTGCGCATGGAAGTCTCGACCTTCGACGATGCGAACAGCTTCCGTCCGATGGCGGGTGTGGTCGCGCACTTCTAAGCGTTTCCCGTCAGGGCAACAGGCGAGGGCGGGTCTGCTTCGGCAGGCCCGCCCTTTTCCATGCAAGCGCCTGTCGCAGCACCTATATTCCCCGTCATGGTCGGACGGGTGAAGCGCAGGGCGGGGCTGATCGAGGCGGCGGAGCGGGCGGCGCGCGAGGTCGCGATGCCGCCGTGTCCAATATGCGAGCGGCCATTGGGGTCCAAAGTCGAGTGGCATCATCTGGTGCCGAAGGCGGAGGGCGGACGGATCACCGCGGCGGTCCACCCGATCTGTCACCGGACCGTCCATGCGCTGATCCCCAATGCGGAGCTGGCGCGAGTCTATGCCGATCCGGCGGTGCTGCGGGCGC
Organism: Sphingomonadaceae bacterium OTU29LAMAA1; assembly: GCA_024072375.1. Classification (NCBI taxonomy): domain Bacteria; kingdom Pseudomonadati; phylum Pseudomonadota; class Alphaproteobacteria; order Sphingomonadales; family Sphingomonadaceae; species Sphingomonadaceae bacterium OTU29LAMAA1. Next base: position 1,426,677 of record CP099617.1, on the reverse strand, counting down.
ATCCCGGTATCGCGCGGTTCGCGGCCTGGATCGCGGACAAGCCTGCCGACTTTTCCGCACCGGTGCGTCGACGGCGGTGAGGACGATGCGGGTCGGTAATCGATCCTTCAGCTTTTTATGTCCATGCCCGACTCATGGAGTATGTGTTTGATTTTGCACGCGCGATCAGCGGCGGCGCGTCGAGTCGCGGGCGGCGGCGGCAGGGTGCCGGGCGGTGGGCGCAGCTGCGGATCGCCCTGCTGGGGGTGATGCTGGGGCTGGCGATGCCGTCGTTGCGCGGGACCGACTGGCACGCCCTGCTGCCTGCCGGGATGACGGTGGAGCTGCCGCATCCGGGCCGGGTGACATGGCCGGCGGGCGCCATCGACCTGCCGCCGTTGCCGGATGGACTGTCCATGCCGACGCCGACGCGTGCCACCACGGCGGGCGAGGCCGTCACCGCACAATTCGGCCGCTGTCGCCGCGGGCATGATGGCGATTGCGTGGTGGACGGCGACACCTTCAAATTCGCCGGCGAGACGATCCGCATCGCCGATATCGACACGCCGGAGACGCACCCGCCGCGGTGCGCGCGGGAGGCGCGGCTGGGCGAGCGGGCTACGGTGCGGATGCAGGAATTGCTCAACGCCGGACCGGTGACGATCGCGCCGTACAAGCGCCCGCACGACCGCTATGGCCGGCGGCTGGCGGTGGTGACGCGCAACGGCGTGTCGCTGGGCGAGCGGCTGGTCGGGGAAGGACTGGCGCGGCGGTACGATGGCGGCCATCGGCGCGGATGGTGCGGCTGGGCCTGAGACGCGGCGGTGTGACGTCGGCGAAGTCGAGCGCTGCGCGCGCGGCGACCCGTCTGGACGTCGGCCCGATCGTTCGTGTCGCGTCGTCGGCGGGATCGGGATGATGTGCGCCCTTCCGGTCCGGGCATAGATCCGGGCTGCCAGACAGGGGACGGCGAAGTCCGGTGGTTTGCCATGGCGTTGTCCGTCGAGCGATCCTGTCGGACGATGACACAGGCGATCGCGGGGAGATCGGCGATGTCGGCGGCGGCGCCGCTGGCGTCGGGATCGTGATCGCGGCAGGGCTTGCCGGACTGCCCTCGCGCGGGGGTGTGCCGGCGCTGTCACAGGCCAGCCACCGGAACCGCCGACGCGGAGCAAGGCGGTCCAGCGGCTGCGGGAGGGGCGCGGCGAGGGAGCATGGCGGCGGCAGGATAGACGGACCACATTGCCGCCGGATCAGGGGACGGGATGACGCGCTTGACGGCGGGGCGGGATCGTGATGTCATACCATCACATAGCCAAGGAGAGTTTCGATGCCACGCCAGCGTGCCTTCTCCCCATCCCGCCGTTTCGCCGGATCGCCGGCGTTCGAGGAGCCGCTATCGGAGCTGAACATCACGCCGCTGATCGACGTGATGCTGGTGTTGCTGGTGATGATGATCCTGACGCTGCCGACGGTGCTGCACAAGGTGGCGGTCGACCTGCCGCAGGGCTACGCGCCGCCGGGCGAGACTGTGACGCACCCGCTGGTGCTGGCGCGGGGCGGCGAGGTGACGCTGGACGGCGTGGCGCTGGCGGATGCGGCGATGCCGGCGCGGTTTAGGGCGCTGCGCGCGGACCCCGCCGCGCTGCTGGTGATGCGCACCGACCCGGAGGCGCGCTACGACCGCTTCGATCATGTGCTGGCCGAGGTGAAGCGCGCGGGGATCACGCGGCTGGGGTTTGTGGGGAATGAGGGGATGGTGGAGTGAGGTAACTAGTTGAGTTTCGATATCTCTCGCACACTGGCATTAATTGATTTGAACTGAATTTCGTCAAGTAAGGGCAGTGGTGCCGCTAAGTCGCTAAGAGTATCAACTAGATTTTTTCTATCCTCTGCACTGCTCCAATTGATAAGCTCCGCTCCTTGATGAGCTGCTGTCTCCAGAGATGGAAAGGCAAGTGACTCATTGTAAGAATTCGCAGAGTAAATTATGCGTCCTCGAATTTTATCGGCACCATAAGATACACGTGCAGTTTCGAGAACTAATGCCGAAACCGCAATATCTTGCACGACCTTCTTAAATGAAATGGTATCAGATTGTGCATCAACGGTTTTGATCACATGAAGCAAGCCGTTTTGCAAGGCAAAGTCAGCTACAAGGCCTTCATCTACTTTCCAGTTGGCTACTATCCGATGCGACGATAATCCTTCTCCGTCTCGCGCTAATATGCGACGGCTTCGTAACTCGCTCCGCAGTGTCGCAGTTAACTTTGTGTTTGGCATGAGCCGTTTACGAAATGTGGGCTCGGGTTCGACAAGCTTCGTAACGAGTTCTGCTACATAATCTTCATATGCGGCTGAGGAAGCCGCCTCGAATTTGCCTATGGCACTAAACTCCAAGCCAGTAAGATTGCTTACACGGCGAAGTCGATCGGAATTAGTTTCCGAAGCATGGCGAAGGGCGAGGTCAAGATCGCAGAGAGCTTTTAGAGACTCTTTGATCGACGCTGCGCTGATAGCGTGCGATATCGCCTTAACTTTGTCTAAATTGCGTCCCGGACGAACGTCGATTGTTTCGCCCATGATAACAAGACCAATGTTCAGTTTTTCATCCCGCATCGCGTGCGTGGCAAGCTGTACAACGGCAAATTCATACCAGCGTGCCATTTTTCAGGATCGCTCGCAGACTGGCCAGCCGCTTCTGAAAACCGGAAGAACCCCACGCATCATTAAGGCGATCTCTCAAAATCGAGTCCAGCCAATCACCGGGCACGCTGTCAACGATCCGGTGAAACGCATCCGGCGCTAAGCCCTCGATGCGATCCAGCGTCCCTAGAGCTCCGTCGATAAAGCTTCCGTGAATCGCTCGGACGTCCCTTCCTAGCCTTACTGTGTTGGAGCCTGCAATGGGAAAGCGGTCAGTCGTTAGCGCGGTCAGATCGGCGTCCGCAAAATCAATGGCACACAGCCTCCGGAAGCTCTGGTCTGTGCTCAAAATGAAATTTCGCAAATGTCTGTCATCATTGTTGATAAACAAATCAAAGCAAATGACAGAGCCGAGGTAGAGTCCTCGATTGAGGCTCGCTCCTCCGTAAGTATTCCTATCGGTGCTACGAAGGAAACTAAATAGATCGAGACGTTGCGATGCGGATTCAACGTGTGGAGATCCGAAATAAGTCTCTCCATCATACTCAACGAATTGCCAGCCTCCGGTTCTAATCTCTAGAGATTCCGCTAATTGCGTGCTGATCCACTCGTTAGACCGTACATTACGGTGTTGGCTGTCCGCTTTGCACCAGATAGGCAGGCGATCCTCATCTAGAAAGTAGAATGACTGGTCTTTGCCGCCGTTTGATTGAATGATTGCCGTGGGACGGAGAGGCAGCAACGCGAGCTGCGGCGTCACCAGAAGCTTCCGCTTTGGTGAGAGTCCACTCTCGTTAGCTCTTTGGCTGGTTGGCTTCATGATGTTGCTATTTCCTGCTGTCACCCCTCCGTTACGTATTTACTCCGCCGCCACGCCAGCCCGCGAGAACATGTCGCCGCTGTCCAGCAGCCCCAGGTCCTGCTCGGTCGGGCGGATGATCTTCGCCTTCTGGCGCTTGTCGAACGAATCCCAGACGTCGTTCCACTGGCCCTTGGTCGCGGCCTTCGAATATTCGGTGGCGCGCTGTTCGAAGAAGTTGGCATGCTCGACGCCGTTGAGCATCGGGGCCAACCAAGGGAGCGGGTGTTCGTCGATCATGTAGATCGGCTTGAGGCCGAGCTGGCCCATCCGCCAGTCGGCGATGTAGCGGATGTACTTCTTGATCTCCTTGGGCGTCATGCCGTTGACCGGGCCCATTTCGAACGCGAGGTCGATGAAATTGTCCTCGAGCCGGATCGTGGTCTGGCAGACGTCGGCGATGTCGTCCTTCACCGCCTTGGTCAGGCACTGGCGCTCCTGACAGAAGGTGTGGAACATCTTGATGATGCCCTCGCAATGCAGGGACTCGTCGCGGATCGACCAGGTGACGATCTGGCCCATGCCCTTCATCTTGTTAAAGCGCGGGAAGTTCATCAGCATCGCGAAGCTGGCGAAGAGCTGCACGCCTTCGGTGAAGCCGCCGAACATGGCGAGCGTGCGGGCGATGTCCTCGTCATTGTCGACGCCGAAGCTGCCCATGTAGTCATGCTTTTCCTTCATCTCGGCATATTCGAGGAAGGCGCCATATTCGCTCTCGGGCATGCCGATCGTGTCGAGCAGATGGCTGTAGGCGGCGATGTGCACCGTCTCCATGTTGCTGAACGCGGTCAGCATCATCTTGATCTCGGTCGGCTTGAACACGCGGCCGTATTTCTCGTGGTAGCAATCCTGCACCTCGACGTCCGCCTGGGTGAAGAAGCGGAAGATCTGGGTGAGGAGGTTGCGTTCGTGGTCGCTGAGCTTTTGCGCCCAGTCGCGGCAATCCTCGCCCAGCGGCACCTCTTCGGGGAGCCAGTGGAGCTGTTGCTGACGCTTCCAGAATTCGAACGCCCAGGGGTATTCGAATGGCTTGTACTGCTTGGAGGCTTGGAGGAGGGACATGGGGTTACTCCGGTGGATTTCAGGAAACGGGGGAAGGGGTGACGCTCCACTGCCACATGGCGTGGGCGGAGAAGGCGAGGACAATGGCGAGGCTGACGGCCATGATGCCGACCATGCGATAGACGTAGACGCGGGCCGGGGCCTGCGGCTTGCGGAGGGCGAGCAGCAGGCCGGTGCCGACGAGGCCGAAGACCGCGGCGACGATGAACATGATGAGGCTTTGCAGCGGCATCAGTGGATGGCTCCTGTCGGGGATGCATCCAAATGCGGGGCGGCTCGTTTCACCCCCGAACCCATCACAGGAGACACATCATGCACGATCACAGCAACATCAAGGAACATATGACCGTCATCGGCGCGGACGGCGTGCATGTCGGCACGGTCGATCACGTCGACGGCGAGCGCATCAAGCTGACCAAGAACGATTCGCCGAGCACCGAGGACGGTACGGGTGGCAAGCATCATTACCTGCCGGCCGGTCTGGTTGCGGCGATCGAGGGCGACACGGTGCGGCTGAGCGCCACTGCGCAGAACGCCGTGGACATGTTCGAAGAGGCGGAGTGATCCGCTGATCCCTCTCCCCTTGTGGGAGAGGGTGGTCCGTTCCGACGAACGCATGAGGGGGCTGTCCATTATGGGCGGCCCTTTTGCTTATGCGCGATGGCTGCGGCGATCGCCTGCACGACGCCGTCGATGATATCCATCACATCGGCATTGGCGAAGCGGATCACGTGGTAGCCTTCGGTAGCGAGGAAGCGGGTGCGGGCGGCGTCTTGCTTGATCTTGGTGGCGTGGTCGTCGCCGTCGACTTCGACGATCAGGTGGTAGGCATGGGCGCAGAAGTCTGCATGATAGGGGCCGAACGGAACTTGGCGGCGAAAGCGGGTGTCGGGAAAGGCTTCGCGGAGCGCGCGCCACAGGCGTCGTTCGGGTTCACCGGTTTCCTGGCGTAGCTTGCGCGACGTCGTGACGGTCAGCGGCGGGAGTTGCTGGCGTTTGGTCAGGCCGTTCGCATTCCCCCTCACCCTTCCCACGGCCTGCGGCCGCGGGCCCCTTCCCTCTCCCACGAGGGGAGAGGGATTTTGGTCCGCTTTTCCCTCTCCCCTTGTGGGAGAGGGAGGGAGCGCCGCAGGCGCGGAAGGGTGAGGGGGAAGCGTCATGTACCCTGCTCGTCCGTTGTCAGACGCACCGCCGACCCGTCACCTCACTGGCACGCGAGGCATTCGTCATAGTCGGTCGTCTCGCCGATCTCGAACTTCGGTGCGCTGATCGTGTTGTCCGCCTCGACCCCGCCCGAGCCGGCGAAACCGGCGCGCTGGACCGACTTGGAACGCAGGTAATAAAGCGACTTGATGCCCAGCTCCCACGCGCGGAAGTGGAGCATCAGGAGGTCCCACTTCTCGACGTCGGCGGGGATGAACAGGTTCAGCGACTGCGCCTGGTCGATGTACGGCGTCCGGTCGCCGGCGAGTTCGAGGAGCCAGCGCTGGTCGATTTCGAAGCTGGTCTTGTAGCAGTCCTTTTCTTCCGTGGAGAGGAAGTCGAGGTGCTGGACCGAGCCGCCGTGTTCGAGGATCGAGGACCACACCGCTTCGCTGTTCTTCGATTTCTCGTTGAGCAGCTTTTCGAGATAGGGGTTCTTGACCGAGAAGCTGCCCGACAGCGTCTTGTGGGTGTAGATGTTGGCCGGGATCGGCTCGATGCACGCGCTGGTGCCGCCGCAGATGATGCTGATCGAGGCAGTGGGCGCGATCGCCATCTTGCAGCTGAACCGCTCCATCGCGCCGGTGTCGGCGGCGTCGGGGCAGGGGCCGCGTTCGATCGCGAGCTGCATCGACGCTTCGTCCGCCTGGCTCTTGATGTGCTTGAACATACGCAGGTTCCACGACTTGGCCATCGCGCCCTCGAACGGGAGGCCGCGCGCCTGGAGGAACGAGTGGAAGCCCATCACGCCGAGCCCGACCGAGCGTTCGCGGCCGGCGCTATAGGCGGCGCGCTCCATGCCGGGTTCGTGGCGGTCGATGTAATCCTGCAGGACGTTGTCGAGGAAGCGCATCACGTCCTCAATGAAGCCCTTTTCGTCCTTCCACTGGTCCCACGTTTCGAGGTTGAGCGACGACAGGCAGCAGACCGCGGTGCGATCGTTGCCGAGGTGGTCGACGCCGGTCGGCAGCGTGATCTCGCTGCACAGGTTCGAGGTCGAGACCTTGAGGCCCAGCTCGCGGTGATGCTTGGGCATGTTCGAATTCACGTGGTCGGCGAAGACGATATAGGGTTCGCCGGTCTGGAGGCGGGTTTCGACCAGCTTCTGGAACAGCGAGCGCGCGTCGACCGTCTGGCGGATCGCCTGATCCTTGGGGCTGCGCAGATGCCATTCCTCGCCGTTGCGCACCGCTTCCATGAAGGCATCGGTGATGAGCACGCCGTGGTGGAGGTTGAGCGCCTTGCGGTTGAAGTCGCCCGACGGCTTGCGGATTTCGAGGAACTCCTCGATCTCTGGATGGCTGATGTCGAGATAGCAGGCGGCCGAACCGCGGCGCAGGCTGCCCTGGCTGATCGCGAGGGTGAGCGAGTCCATCACGCGGACGAAGGGGATGATGCCGCTGGTCTTGCCGTTGAGGCCGACGGGTTCGCCGATGCCGCGGACGTTGCCCCAATAGGTGCCGATGCCGCCGCCGCGGCTGGCGAGCCAGACGTTCTCGTTCCAGGTGTCGACGATGCCGTTGAGGCTGTCGGGGACCGAGTTGAGGTAGCAGCTGATCGGCAGGCCGCGCCCGGTGCCGCCGTTCGACAGCACGGGGGTGGCGGGCATGAACCACAGCTTGGAGATATAGTCGTACAGGCGCTGGGCGTGTGCGGCATCGTCCGCATAGGCCGAGGCGACGCGGACGAAGAGGTCCTGATAGCCTTCGCCAGGGAGCAAGTAGCGGTCGTTCAGCGTTTCCTTGCCGAAATCGGTGAGCAGCGCGTCGCGGCTGTGGTCGACCTCGACGGGGTAGGGGCGCGCGCGCACGGCCTTGCTGCCAGTGCCGACGGCTTCCGTCGCGGCGCTGGTGGTCGTCTCAGCGGTCGCTTCCATCGTGTCGGTCATTGCATCACCCTGCGTGTCCCTGAAGTCCATCGAAACCGCTCCTTCGTTCTCTAAGTGTTCGAATCGGCGGCGCATTTCCATGCTATCACCGTGGCGGCCCGGCCGTGAGAACAAAATGAGCACATCGCGTCACCGCGTCGTGTTCGTCACCGAAGCCCGATATGGGCATCAGCGCCGCTCTCTACCAGCAATTGGGTCCGCCCCCGAACTCAACCCCCACAAATTGTGGCAAAGCGGCCCGGCAGGCAAGGGGTTAATGATGCAGCGACGATGCCGTTCCATCGCTGTCCGGCTTCTCGCGACGGGCCGATACTAACGACGCGTGGACTTCCGCGGGTTTCGCAAAGCGCAAGAGAACAGCGGGCGAACGAAAATTTTTTGATGGTGTCGTCGGACCGGCACCGATCGACGGCCAACGGTGCCGTCGTGACCGTTTTCGACGCGATATCGACGGGTTGCGCCGGCGCGTGTTTGCGACTGCCCGTCCGGGATCAGTGGCGGGTGGCGTGGCCGGCGTCGATGACGCCATGACGCAGCGCCGCGGTGTAGAGCAGCTCGTTCTCGCGCTTGACCTGCGCCACCAGGCGGGGAAGCATCGCCGCGGCATCTTCAGCGAACGCATCCCACTGCGCGACGACCGCCGTCGGGTTCCAGCGAACGATGAAGGCGGTCCAGTCGCTCTTCAGCGCCTCCAGCTCGTCGGCCATCGCCGCGGCATGATCCGGCGAGGTGCCGCCGCGGATCGCGACGGTGGTCATGTCGATCACCTGATCCTCGACGCCCAGATGATCCGCCACCGACACCGTCAATTCGAGCAGGGCGACGGTCACATCCTCTGCCGGACGATCGTCGCGCCGGGTGAGCGCGACGAGAGCACCGCATTGACGGGCGATGCGATCGTGATCGCCCACCAGCCGGCCCCATGAGGTGCGGCGAGGGTCGATGCCATCGCTTTCGGGTCGATCGACCATGAGATACATCCTGGATGAACGCGACGTCGGGGCACGCAGGTGGCGCGGGCGTAACGGTTTTGCAATCGGCGAATGACGGCGACGCCGGGCGTTCGGCGGATTTGTCGTGCCCCCGCGAGGCAGATGCGTTCGCCGGTCAGACCGCGCGCCGCTGCACCCGGCCGAGTTGCGGATGGTTGAGCCGGTCGAGGTTGAACGGTTCGACGAATTGCAACCCCGCCTTGCCGTCCTTCGCCCAGGCGATCCGGGCGCTGAACATCTGATCCTCGACCAGTTCGATCAGGACATCGAGGCCGACAGCATGGCCGTCGACGGCAATACCGTCGATCATCGCGCCGCTGGTCGAGATGTTGCGGATGCGCACGTCGCCTTCGTTGCGGCCGATCGCCATGCGGGCGGAGCGCAACATCTTGGTCCGCGGCGCACGGCTGGTCTTGTGGCCGACGGGCGCGGCCTGCGCGGCGCCACCCAGTTGCACCATCACCTCGTCCGCGACGACGCCGCGGCCGTAGACATAGCCTTGAATGTGGCTGCAACCCAGGTCGCGGACCAGATCGATCTCGTCCTGGATCTCGACGCCCTCGGCCGTCGTTTCCATGCCCAGCGTATCGGCCAGCGTGACGATCGCACGGATGATCGCTGCGTTGCGGTTACCCGGCTGCGCGGCGCCGCGCACGAAGCTCTGGTCGATCTTGATCTTGTCGAACGGGGCGTTGCGCAGGTAGCCAAGGCTGGAATAGCCGGTGCCGAAATCGTCGAGTGCGAGGCGGACGCCGATCGCCTTCAGCGCCTTGAACATCGCATCGGTCGAACCCGATTCGTCGAGGAAGACGCCCTCGGTAATCTCGAGTTCGAGCCGGTGCGGCGGCAGGCCGCTGTGCGCGAGCGCGGAGGTGACCAGGGTCGGGAAGGCGGGATTGGCGAACTGGATCGGCGAGACGTTCACCGCGACGCGAACCTCGCGCGGCCAGCGTATCGCCTCGTCGCAGGCGGTGCGCATCACCCATTCGCCCAATGCCTCGATCAGCCCGCATTCCTCGGCGACCGGGATGAAATCGGCGGGAGAGATCGCGCCGCGGGTCGGATGATTCCAGCGGAGCAGCGCTTCATAGCCGACGATCTCGGTCGACAGGGTCGACACGACGGGCTGATAGGCGAGATGGAAACCGCCGGTGCCAAGCGCGTCGCGCATGTCGTCTTCCAGCGCCTTGCGGCTCTTGGCGCCTGCCAGCATCTCGTCGGAATAGAAGCGGTGCACGCCCCGTCCGTCCGCCTTGGCGGCGTAGAGCGCGAGATCGGCGTTGCGGATCAGCTCCTCGGCGTCCTCGCCATGTTGCGGCGCGATGGCGATGCCGATCGAACAGCCGATGGTGACCGATGCGCCGGCAATGAAATAGGGCTGCGACAGCGAGCCGATCAGCTCCTTCGCCAGCGTCGCCAGCGAATCGCGATTATCGATGCCGGGCAGCAGTACCTGGAATTCGTCGCCGCCGAGGCGTCCGACCAGACCACCGACCACGCAGGCATCGGCGACCACACGTTCCAGTCGCTGTGCGACCTGTTTGAGCAACGCATCGCCGGCCTGATGACCCAATGTGTCGTTGACCGCCTTGAACCGGTCGAGGTCCATCAGGAACAGCGACGTCGGCCGGAACGGGCCGACCCGCTGCTGGAGCAGCGTCTTGTCGAGGCTGTGCCGCATGCGCTGGCGATTGGCGAGCCCGGTCAGACCGTCGAACAGCGCGAGGCGCGTGATCTCGGCATCCGACTTGCGCTTTTCGGTCAGGTCGCTGCCCGATCCGATGAAACCCTGGAACCGGCCGAGATCGTCGACGACGGGGCGGCCGGATATCGACCACCACCGGTCGGTCTCCGCATTCTCGATCCGGCGGCCGGCGGCACAGACCGTATAATCGGAGAAGGAGGTGCGCGACGACAGATGGAAGGCGAGCGTCCGTTCGGTGCCGGGCGCCGCGCTGTCCATGCGAAAGACATCGGTCAGCAGGCGGCTGACGGGTTCGTCACCGTCGCTGCGCAGATCGGCGGCGACCTTGTCCGACAGATAGGTCAGGCGCCCCTGGCGATCGGATTCCCAGAACCAGCCGGTACCATGTCCTTCGAATTCGGCGATCATCTTGGCGGCGAGCCGGCCTTCGCTCGCCTCGGCGGCACGGGCGTGCGCCGCACGCGCATCGAGACGTGCGAGGCGGATCGTGGCGATACCCAGACAGATGAGGAAGACGAAGGCGACCGTCGAGGGCAGGAGCCGTTCCGACAGGATCGGCAGCATGAGCACCAATCCGGTGCCGAAGCCCAGAGTCGCGGCCCGGACCGGGTGCAAGGCGATCGTGGTGATGCCGATCGCGCCGGCAACGGCGACGAAGCATCCGAGCTGGACCGGTCCCATCGGCAGCTTCGTCGAGGCCCAGAGCAGCGACGACAGCGCAGCCGCGGTGCCGCTGGCCGCGAGCGCAAGGCAGCGGGTGCGGATGTGCGGGGCCCATTCGCGGGACCATGGCGTCATGAGCACGGCATAAGCGGCACAGGCGACGAGCAAGGCGAGGGCGATGGTGCCGCCGAGTTCGGCGATCGCCAGCGCGTGCGACTGCGCGAGCGCGGCGCCGAGCAGCACGGCGCAGGCCACCGACTGTGCCACGAGCGCGAACGGCCAGATCGCCGCGACGCTGAACAAGCGCAAGGCATGCGCCTGTGCATCGGGATCGTCGTGATCGTCGCGCAAGGCGAGCAGGCGCAGGATCGCGGCCGGGGACAGACCCGTGTCCGGTAGGGAGCGTGAGACCGATTTCGGCATATATCCGTTGCTACGCCGGTGATGGTTGAGAAAGCTTTGCGATCCCCGACATTTTCGACGGAATGCGAGATAAGGTGTGAAACGGTCAGATGCCGGCCGCTTGGCGACGGCGCAGGCTGGTTCTAAAGGCGGCGGCGAAGGAGCCTTGCCCGTGCCGACCGTGACCATCCGCCCCGCCGACCTGATCGAGAGCGTCGCCGACGCGTTGCAATTCATCAGTTACTACCACCCGATGGATTACATCCGCGCGCTCGGCGAGGCGTATGAGGCGGAGCAGAGCCCGGCGGCGAAGGACGCGATCGCGCAGATCCTGACCAACAGCCGGATGTGCGCCGAGGGGCATCGACCGATCTGCCAGGACACCGGCATCGTCACCGTCTTCGTCAAATGGGGACAGGACTGCCGGCTGGACGGCGATGAGAGCCTGCAACAGGTGATCGACGAGGGCGTACGCCGTGCCTACCTGCACCCCGAGAACAAGCTGCGCGCGTCGATTCTGGCCGATCCCGCCTTCACCCGCCGCAATACGAAGGACAATACGCCGAGCGTCCTGCACGTCGAGATGGTGCCGGGATCGAAGGTGTCGGTGGACGTCGCCGCGAAGGGCGGCGGGTCGGAGAACAAGTCGAAGTTCAAGATGATGAACCCCAGCGATTCGATCGTCGACTGGGTGCTGGAGATGATCCCGCAGATGGGCGCGGGCTGGTGCCCGCCCGGCATGCTGGGCATCGGCATCGGCGGCACCGCGGAAAAGGCGATGCTGCTCGCCAAGGAATCGCTGATGGGCGCGATCGACATGGGCCAGTTGAAGGCGCGCGGGCCGCGCAACGACATCGAGGCGCTACGCATCGAGCTGATGGACAAGGTGAATGCGCTCGGCATCGGCGCGCAGGGGCTCGGCGGGCTGTCGACCGTGCTCGACGTCAAGATCCTCGACTGGCCGACGCATGCGGCGTCGAAGCCCGTCGCGATGATACCCAATTGCGCCGCGACCCGGCATGCGCATTTCACGCTCGACGGGACCGGCCCGGTGTATCTGGAGGCGCCGAAGCTGAGCGAATGGCCGCAGGTGAACTGGACGCCCGACAAGGCGGCGATCCGCGTCGACCTCGACACGCTGACGCCCGACGTGGTGGCGACGTGGCAGCATGGCGACCGGCTGCTGCTCAACGGCAAGATGCTGACCGGGCGCGATGCGGCGCACAAGCGGATCGCCGACATGCTGGCAAAGGGCGAGGCCTTGCCGGTCGATTTCGCGGGCCGCGTGATCTATTATGTTGGGCCGGTCGATCCGGTCGGCGAAGAGGTCGTCGGGCCGGCGGGTCCGACCACCGCCACGCGGATGGACAAGTTCACCCGCATGATGCTGGATCAGGGCCTGCTGGCGATGGTCGGCAAGGCCGAGCGCGGCCCCGATGCGACGAAGGCGATCGCGGAGGGCAAGTCGGCGTATCTGATGGCGGTCGGCGGCGCTGCCTATCTGGTTGCCCGCGCCATCAAAGGAAGCAAGGTCGTCGGGTTCGAGGATCTGGGGATGGAGGCGATCTACGAATTCGAGGTCAGCGATTTCCCGGTGACCGTCGCGGTGGATAGCGAGGGCAAGAACGTCCACCAGCTCGCCCCGCTCGTCTGGCGGGACAAGATCGCGCGCGAGGGGTTGCTGACGCCGGCGTGAGCGGGGCGTCGGCGCATCCACGTTCGCTTCCCGGGGAGCGGCAGACGCGCCGACATCGCAGCGACGGCCGGCATGACGGGAACGCGTTGGCGGTGGAGCGGTTGATGCGGATCATTCCCGACGGATCGGACCCTGCCATGAAGACGTTCCTCGCCGCCGCGCTGCTGATCGCGCCGGCTGTCGCCATTGCACAGACCGGCACCAGCCCTACGCCGGCTGCAGGCGCCACGGCATCGGCGCCGCGTGGCGGCGGGTTGCTGGGGCAGGCGGGAAGCTTGCTGGGCGGCGGATTGCCGCAGATCGGGTCGATCGGCGCGGGCAATGCTGCGGGATTGCTGAGCTATTGCGTCAAGAACAGGCTGCTCGCTGCGACCGGTAATGGAACGGGTGCGGCCGGCGTGCTCGGCCGGTTGACCGGCAAGAAGGATGTGCGGACCTTGCCCGGATATGAGGCTGGACAGGCTGGGCAGGTGCAGACGCCGGCGGGATCGTCGCTGTCGCTCGATACGCTGCGCGGACAGGTGAAGGGACAGGTGTGCAACCTGGTGCTGAACCGGGCGCGGACGTTCCTCTGACCGTAAAATGAGAAGAGGGTGCCGGGCGCCTCCCGGCGACCCGACACCCCCCAAACATGGTCAGCGGCCGGAGAGCTCCAGCCCGGGAGACCATGAGGCCTCTACAACCCTCGTCATGCCGTTGATTGGGGGAGGATACCCCCCGGCAGACATCAAGCGGATTCTAGAAGCGAGTCCCCCGAACGAACTGAACCGACCCCCTTGCTGAACCATGAGACATCGGATCACCTCCTTTCGCTTGTGTTAGCCATGTGACCGGTATCCCGGCCACACCGGCAATGTGCGCATACCCGCGTGTGGATGCAAGACTTGTAAAGCACGACATTTTGCAGGACGATCCTGCCCGCCGCCGCAGTCTCAGCCTCAGTCTCAGCCGCGGCAATCCTCGGTCACCCGTTCGATCTCCGCCCAGGTGGGAACGACCAGCGTCGATCCGCCCGCCTGCTGGATGACGAAGCGCCCGCGACTGAACCCCATCGCGTCGAGCAGTCCGTCGTTCGGCAGCAACGCGGCGGCGACGTAGACGGGGGTGCCGCCGGTCGGGCGGACGGGGACGGCACGGGTGACGCTGGTGGTGCGGACGGTCAGCGGGGTCGCCACGGCGCCGGCGACCGACAGATAGACCTGGCGCGCGGCCGTGTCGCAGCGAAGCGTCAGCCGGGCGTCGCTGCCTGTGACACCGAACAGCGCGATGCTGCCGCGATCGTCGCGGCGATACGTCCACGTGCCGGGCGTGAGCGGCCAGTCCCGCCAGTCGCTGCCGGCGTTGACGACCGGCGGCGGTGGCGGCGGGGCAACCGTCACCGGTGCGGGCGCGGGCGGCGGCGGAGCGGCCTGCGGGACACAGGCTGCCACGGCAAGGATCGGGATCAGGGCAAGGGAACGGCGCATCGCATGGCTTATGGGCGAAGGGTGCGTCGCCCTCAACCCGCGATGGTGCGGCGGATCAGGGAACCGGCGTAGCTGCCGGGCGGTTCACCGGCATAACAATCAGGAGCATCCGATGTCGACCGACACCCAGACCGCCGCCGCCACCCAGTTGCTCGTCCAGTCGAATATCGCCCACTCGTTGAAGGTCGAGAGCCGGGACGGGGATCAGGTGGGATCGGTCTATGCGCTGATGGTGCACAAGGGCACGGGCCGATCGACGCATGCGGTGCTTAGCCTGGGCGGGTTCCTGGGCATGGGCAAGAGCTTCTATCCGTTGCCGTTTGAGCTGCTGCAATTCGACCCGGTGCGCGACCTGTACGTGGTGACGATCGACCGCCGCATATTGGAAGGCGGGCCGAGCTGGTCGAACAACGCGCCGGTGTTCGACCAAGCCTATGCCGATCGCGTGGCGAGCTATTACGGGGTGAGCGCGGCGAACCTGACGACGGGGTAAGCGACGCAGCGATCCCGTCGTCCTCGCCGGGAGGATGACGGGATCGCTGTATCTACCGTCCGCGGCGTCCGCCCATCCGCATCTTCTGTTCCTTGCCGTAGCGGGTCTTGCGGGTGCCGGGTTTGCCTTCGTTGCTGCGGCCCATGATGGGTGCTTTCTGTTCGTCGACGGGGAGGCCGAGTTCCTCGTTCTCCAACTGGCGGATTTCGTCGCGGAGGCGGCCGGCTTCCTCGAATTCGAGGTCGGATGCCGCCTTGCGCATCTTCTTCTCGAGGTCCTCGATATAGGCACGCAAATTGTGACCGACCATGTGCGGGCGGTCCTCGTCGATCGGGATGGTGACCTGATCGCCCTGGCTGACGTGGGCGATGATGTCGCCGATGTTGCGCTTGATCGTCGTCGGCGTGATGCCGTGGAGGGTGTTGTATTCCTCCTGCTTTTCACGGCGGCGGGCGGTTTCGTTCATCGCCCGCTCCATGCTGCCGGTGATCCGGTCGGCGTAGAGGATGACGCGGCCGTCGACGTTGCGTGCGGCGCGGCCGATCGTCTGGATCAGCGAGGTTTCGGAACGCAGGAAGCCTTCCTTGTCGGCGTCGAGGATCGCGACCAGCCCGCATTCGGGAATGTCCAATCCCTCGCGCAGCAGGTTGATGCCGATGAGCACGTCGTACACGCCGAGGCGCAGGTCGCGGATCAGCTCGATACGTTCCAGCGTCTCGACGTCGCTGTGCATGTAGCGGACCTTGATGCCCGCTTCGTGCATATATTCGGTGAGGTCTTCGGACATGCGCTTGGTGAGCGTCGTCACCAAAGTGCGATAGCCGAGCGCCGTGGTCTTGTGGCATTCCTGGATCAGGTCCTGCACCTGCTCCTCGACCGGCTTGATCTCGACAGGCGGGTCGATCAGGCCGGTGGGGCGGATGACCTGTTCGGCGAAGACGCCGCCGGTCTGCTCCATCTCCCAATTGCCGGGCGTCGCCGAGACGCTGACCGTCTGCGGGCGCATCGCGTCCCATTCGTTGAAGCGCAGCGGCCGGTTGTCGATGCACGACGGCAGGCGGAAGCCGTATTCGGCGAGCGTGATCTTGCGACGGTGATCGCCGCGCGCCATCGCGCCGATCTGCGGCACGGTCTGGTGGCTTTCGTCGACGAACAGCACGGCGTTTTCGGGCAGGTATTCGAACAGCGTGGGGGGCGGTTCGCCGGGCAGGCGACCGGTGAGGAAGCGGCTGTAATTCTCGATGCCTGCGCACGATCCGGTGGCGGCGATCATCTCGAGGTCGAAGTTGGTGCGCTGTTCGAGGCGCTGGGCTTCGAGGAGTTTACCCTCGGCGACCAGTTCCTTGAGGCGTTCGGCGAGTTCGTGCTTGATCGCGTCGCCAGCCTGCTTGAGCGTCGGGCCGGGCGTGACGTAATGGCTGTTGGCGTAGACGCGGACGCTGTTGAGGCTCGCGACCTTCTTGCCGGTTAGCGGATCGAATTCGGTGATATCCTCGATATCGTCGCCGAAGAAGCTGATCCGCCACGCGCTGTCTTCATAGTGCGACGGGAAGATTTCGAGCGTGTCGCCCTTCACGCGGAAGTTGCCGCGAGCGAAGGCGGCGTCGTTGCGCTTGTATTGGAGGGCGACCAGCTTGCGCACGATCTCGCGCTGATCGACGGCGGTGCCTTTCTTGAGGTCGAAGATCATCGCCGAATAGGTTTCGACCGAGCCGATACCGTACAGGCACGAGACCGAGGCGACGATAATGCAATCGTCGCGTTCCAACAGCGACCGCGTTGCCGAATGGCGCATTCGGTCGATCGATTCGTTGGTCGAGGATTCCTTCTCGATATAGGTGTCCGACCGCGGCACGTAGGCCTCGGGCTGGTAGTAATCGTAATAGCTGACGAAATATTCGACGGCATTCTCGGGGAAGAAGCTTTTGAACTCGCCGTAGAGCTGCGCCGCGAGGATCTTGTTGGGGGCGAGGATCAGCGCCGGGCGCTGAAGCTCCTCGATCACCTTGGCCATGGTGAAGGTCTTGCCCGATCCGGTGACGCCGAGCAGCACCTGATCCTTTTCGCCGGCGCGCGCCGTCGCGGTCAGTTCGGCGATGGCCGTCGGCTGGTCGCCCGATGGGCTGTACTCGCTCACCAGCTTGAACGGGCGGCCGCCCTCCACCTTCGCGGGGCGGGCGGGGCGGTGGGGGACAAAGTTCTCGCCGGTTTCAGGTTCGGCGAGGCTGGTGCGGATCTGGATGGCCATACGACGGTGAATATGGGTGCGTGCGCGTGTGGAGGCAACAGACCGTGAACACCAGTGTGCTGCTGCGTGCGCAGGAGCGCTGGAGGGCGAGAAAGCTTTGCTTTGGTTGACCGTGGCGCGCGGGGTTCATAATGCGATCCCTTCGCAAACAACCCGAAGCGCCTGATCGATGACCGATGTCCGTAGCCCAATAACCCTGCCCGAGACCAAGGCGTTCGCCAACGTCAAGGTGCTCTGGGTGCGCCATTGGAACGACCGGCTGTTCAGCTTCGCGGTCGAGCGGCCGGCGAGCTTCCGCTTCCGTTCGGGCGAATTCGTGATGATCGGGTTGCCGGGTGAGGGCGAGGGTGCGAAGCCGATCATGCGCGCCTATTCGATCGCGTCGCCGCATTATGCCGAGGAACTGGAGTTCCTGTCGATCAAGGTCGAGGACGGGCCGCTGACGTCGAAGCTTCAACTGATCGAGCCGGGCGACGAAGTGTATATGGGCAAGAAGCCGACGGGGACGCTGGTCACCGACGCTCTGGTCGGCGGCAAGCGGCTGTTCTTCTTCTCGACCGGCACCGGGCTTGCGCCGTTCCTGAGCCTCGCGCGCGATCCGGACGTGTACAGCATGTTCGATCAGGTCATTCTGGTGCATTCGGTGCGGCAGGTAAGCGATCTGGCCTATCACGACGAATTGCAGGCACGGCTGGCGGACGATCCGCTGGTGTCGGACGAGGCACAGCAGCAGTTCCACTATATTCCGACGGTGACGCGCGAACCGTTCCGCACCACCGGCCGCATCGGCGACCTGATCGAAAGCGCGGCGCTGTTCGGCGATCCGGTACAGGGTGCGAAGAAGCTCGATCCGGAAACCGACCGGATCATGCTTTGCGGAAGCATGGCTATGATCCGGGAAACGGCGGCGATGCTCGACTCGATCGGCTTCGAGGAAGGATCGAACGCCAAGGCCGGTACGTATGTGATCGAGCGGGCGTTCGTCGACTGAACGCCGGTTCGGGATGGCGTCAGCGCGGCGCCATCCTGATCCCACCGTCGAGGCGGATATCCTCGCCGTTGAAATAGCCGTTTTCGATCAGCGTCAAGGCGAGGTGGGCATATTCCGCCGGATCGCCCAGTCGCTTCGGGAAGGGGACGCTGGCGGCGAGCCCGTCCTTGACCGGCTGCGGAGCGCCTTGCAGCAGCGGTGTGTCGAAGATGCCGGGCAGGATCGTGTTCACCCGGATGCCTTCGCTCATCAGGTCGCGCGCGATCGGCAGGGTCATGCCGACGACGCCCCCCTTCGACGCGGAATAGGCGGCCTGACCAATCTGGCCGTCCTCCGCCGCGACGCTGGCGGTCATGACGATCGCACCGCGCTCGCCGTGCTCGCCCGGCGTCAGCGTCAGCATCCCCGCCGCCGACTTGGCGACGCAGCGGAACGTCCCGACGAGATTGATCTGGATGAGCCAGTTGAACGCTTCCAGAGGGAAGTGCTTGATACTGCCGTCTTCTTTCGAGCGGCTGGCGGTTTTCACCGCGTTGCCGGTTCCGGCGCAGCAGACCAGCACCGATTCCTGACCGTGCGCCTCGCGAGCGCGGGCAAAGCCGGCATCGACGCTGTCGTCGCTGGTGACGTTGACCTCGCAAAAGACGCCGCCGATCTCGGCCGCGAGCGCCTCGCCCTTTTCGCATTGCAGGTCGAAGATCGCGACTTTTGCCCCCTTGGCGGCGAGCGCGCGGGCGGTCGCGGCGCCGAGGCCGGAGGCACCGCCGGTGACGATGGCGGCTGTGGTGTCGGTGATGATCATGCTGGTTACCTCTTTCTCTGCATTCCTCCCCCCGCGAGGGGGAGGGGGACCGTTCGGCGTCAGCCGAATGGTGGAAAGGGAGGTAAGCGACGCGCTTGATACAGAAAGTCGCCGCTTACCTCCCCCTCCGTCACGGCTTCGCCGCGCCACCTCCCCCTGCGGGGGAGGAACGTGGCGGGTCAGAGCCGCTCGACGATCGTGACGTTGGCGATGCCGCCGCCTTCGCACATCGTCTGGAGGCCGTAGCGGCCGCCGCGCGCGTGCAACGCGTGGATCAGGGTCGCCATCAGCTTCGTGCCACTCGCGCCAAGCGGATGGCCGAGCGCGATCGCGCCGCCGTTGACGTTGAGCCGCGCGGGGTCGCCCCCGATATGCTGCAACCATGCCAGCGGCACCGGTGCGAATGCCTCGTTCACCTCGTACAGGTCGATGTCCTCGATCCGCATGCCGGCGCGCCGCAGCGCCTTGTCAGTGGCGAACAGCGGTTCCTCGAGCATGATGACGGGATCGCCGCCGGTGACGGTCAGATTGTGAATGCGCGCCAGCGGGGTCAGGCCGTGCGTCTTCAGCGCCGCCTCGCTCACCACCAGTACCGCGCTCGATCCGTCGCAGATCTGGCTGGCGTTGGCGGCGGTGATCGTGCCGCCCTCCTGTAGCAGCTTGACCGCGCCGATCGTCTCGGGCGAGGCGTCGTAACGGATGCCCTCGTCACGGTCGTGCAGTGCCGGGCCGTCGGGTGTCTCCACCTCCAGCCCGACGATCTCGTCCCGAAACACGTCGGCCTGGGTGGCGGCCGCGGCGCGGCGGTGGCTTTCGAGCGCATAGGCGTCGAGCGCCGCGCGATCGAAGCCGTATCTGCGCGCGATCATCTCCGCGCCCATGAACTGGCTGAACTGGACGTCGGGGAAGCGCACCTCCTGACGCGGGCTCTTCGCCTTGCCGAGGCCCGCCTGTGCGAACAATGCGCCGGTCGATCCCATCGGTACGCGGGTCATGCTCTCCACGCCCGCGGCGATGACGACGTCTTGCGTGCCGCTCATCACCGCCTGCGCCGCGAACTGGATCGCCTGCTGGCTCGATCCGCATTGGCGGTCGATGGTGACGGCGGGGACGCTGGTCGGCAGTTTCGAGGCGAGCACCGCGCCGCGACCGACCTGAAAGCCCTGCTCGCCGCCCTGGCTGACGCAGCCCATGATGACGTCCTCGACCGCGGCGGGATCGATGCCGCTGCGTTCGATGATCGCGTCGAGCACCGCCGCTGCCATGTCCGCCGGGTGCCACCCCGCAAGCCGTCCGCCGCGACGCCCGCCGGCGGTCCGCACCGCCTCGACGATATAGGCTTCCGCCATCATCCTCTCTCCATAACTCTTGTTATTGTGGTGCTGTGTCGCGTAATCGGCGGCGAAGCGCAAGGGGATCGATATGGATGTGCGGGACGCGGTGCAGGCGCGGCGATCGGTGCGCGGGTTCCTGGATACGCCGGTCGAGCTGGCGACGCTGCGCGGGCTGGCGGAGGCGGCGGCGCGGGCGCCGTCCGGGGGCAACCTGCAGCCGTGGCACGTGCATATCGTTCACGGCGAAGCTCTGGCGCGACTGAAGGCTATTGTCGCGGCGAAGCTGATGCGCGGCGAGACGGAGACGCCGGGCTATGCGGTCTATCCGCTAGAGCTGGATGATCCTTATCGCGCGCGGCGCTCGGAGGTGGGGGAGGCGCTGTACGGCCACCTCGGCATCCCGCGGGCGGATCGGGATGCCCGGCGGCGCTGGTTCGCGGAGAACTTCCGCTTCTTCGGGGCGCCGGCGGCGTATTTCTGTTCGGTCGACCGGGAAATGGGGCCGCCGCAATGGTCGGACCTCGGCATGTACCTCCAGACGCTGATGCTGCTTGCGGTGGAGGCGGGGCTGGCGACGTGTCCGCAGGAATGCTGGGCGATGTTTCCGGGGACGGTGGGGGTGACGCTTGGGCTGCCGGAGGGACGGATGCTGTTCTGTGGCGTGGCGATCGGGTTCGAGGACATCGATGCGCCGGCCAATGCGCTGCGGAGCGAGAGGGCGGATGCGGGGGAGTGGCTGAGCGTCGTTGCGTGAGTGGCAACTGTGATGTTTGGGCGTAAAGGCCCACCGAACATCCTTCGTCACTCCGGAACTAGTCCGGGGTGACGGAAGCGTTGGGGCGACCGCGGAGCTACAGAACCACGCTGACCGGCTTCGACTCCTTGATCGCTGCCAGCACCATCCGCTCCCATACTGCCGGATCACCCGCCGCGGCCATTGCCTGATCCGGCTCGCGTAGCGTCCGCAACACGGCCAGCGCATCAGGCAGGTAATCGCGCCACGCGCTGTCCACCTGATCCCCGGCGCTCTCGGCGTCGCCGCCGGCGTTGACGCTTATCCGCTGCCCGGCAAGTACGCGGGCGATCCGTTCGGCGATCGGCGTGGTGGACACGTCCATATTGGCTCTCCTTCGACGGGAGAATGCCTGAGGTTCACGTCGGTTGCGAGCCCAAAGCAAACGGCCCGGCAAGCGAAGCTCACCGGGCCGTCATGCGTCAGCAGGGAAGAAGGATCAGCGCGCCGCGCCGCTGCCCTGGCCGCGACCACCACCGCCGCCCGAACGGCCGCGACCGCCACCACCCGAACCACCGCCGCTACCGCTACGCTGACCGCCACGGCTGGCGTTGGCGTAGTTGCGCGTTGCGGTCGGCGCATGCGTCGCGCGCGGCCGCGCCGGCTGGCGCTGGCCGCGCGGCAGGTCGGCGCGCGGGGCGGGATCGGCACCGATCGCCTTGACGCGGGTCGCCTTGATCTCGTTCGACAGTCCCTGGAAGTTCTCCGGCAGCGGCTGCACGGCAACCTTCTGGCGGGTCAGCTTCTCGATATCCTTCAGGTACGGACGCTCGTCATCCGCGCAGAACGCGACAGCGATGCCGCTGGCACCCGCACGCGCGGTGCGGCCGATGCGGTGGACGTATTGCTCGGCGACGTTCGGCAGTTCGAAGTTGATGACGTGGCTGACGCCCGACACGTCGATGCCGCGCGCGGCGATGTCGGTGGCGACCAGCACCTTGGTCTTGCCGTCCTTGAACTCGCCCAATGCGCGCTCGCGCTGGCCCTGGCTCTTGTTGCCGTGGATCGCGTTCGCCGGAATGCCGTTGCCCGCCAGCAGCTTCACGACGCGGTCGGCGCCGTGCTTGGTGCGGGTGAAGACCAATGCGCGATTGATCGTCGGGTCCTGCAACACGATCGTCAGCAGCGCCTGCTTCTCCGACTGGTTGACGAAGGTGACGTACTGGTCGACGCGCTCGGCGGTGGTCGATGCGGGGACGACCGACACCGTCTTAGGCTCATGCAGGAACTGGTTGGCCAGCTCGCGGATCGCGACCGGCATCGTCGCCGAGAAGAACAGGGTCTGGCGCTTGCGCGGGATCATCCGCACGATCTTCTTGAGCGCGTGGATGAAGCCGAGGTCCATCATCTGGTCGGCTTCGTCGAGCACCAGGATCTCGATCATCGACAGGTTGCACATGCCCTGCTCGACCAGATCGATCAGGCGGCCCGGCGTGGCGACGAGGATGTCGACGCCGCGGCTGAGGTCCTGACGGTTCTTGTTGATGCTGGTGCCGCCGAACACGGTTGCGACCGACAGCTTGCTGAACTGGCCGTAGCCGCGCGCATTGTCGGCGATCTGGCTGGCGAGTTCGCGCGTCGGCGCAAGGACGAGCATGCGGCAATGCGTCGGCAGCACGCGCTTCTGGTTCTCGGTCAGGCGCTGAATCGACGGCAGCACGAACGCGGCGGTCTTGCCGGTGCCGGTCTGCGCGATGCCGAGCAGGTCGCCGCCTTCAAGCAGGATCGGGATCGACTGCGCCTGGATCGGGGTGGGGGTGGTGTAGCCCTTGGCTTCGAGCGCACGGACGAGGGGCTCGGCGAGGCCGAGGTTGGCGAATGACATGGGTAGTTAGCCTTCAAAACGGGGCCTGACCCGCGCGCCGGAATCCATGGGTGGAAACGGCTCGCAGGGGGCGGGGGAAACTGACACCCCGCGTGAATAGGGAAGCCCTGAGCGTATCGACCGAGGCGGAGCCGGGGTTGGCGCTAGGCCGACCCGTTCACGCTGCATGACGCCTCGATTGAGCGCCATGTGCGCTGCGCTGCGGCAAAAGTCAAGACGGATGCCGAAAGCCGTTACGCGACCAACATGAAGTGTTGCACTCTATCAACACTCTGGTCCGATCTGGTTCGAAAGCCCGCCCGGCCGGCTTCTTGCCTTGACACGCATCGGCCCACCGATACGGTCGCCGCCATCCGATAAGCCGCTTGGGAGAGCGGCGGATAAACAGGGGTTTAATACGACGATGGCTGACACCGCAATCCGTGGCGCCGCGCGCCGCGCGCTTCTCGCATCCACTGCTCTGATCGCGCTGCCGACGATGGCGCATGCGCAGGTCGCACCGACATCGGTGGAAAATGTCG
This sequence comes from Sphingomonadaceae bacterium OTU29LAMAA1, assembly GCA_024072375.1. Classification (NCBI taxonomy): domain Bacteria; kingdom Pseudomonadati; phylum Pseudomonadota; class Alphaproteobacteria; order Sphingomonadales; family Sphingomonadaceae; species Sphingomonadaceae bacterium OTU29LAMAA1. Next base: position 1,403,109 of record CP099617.1, on the reverse strand, counting down.
CGCAGGCCACCGGCCGGCTTTCGATCTCCGGTCTGGACACGATCGCCCACTCGGAGCGGCCGGTGTTCGTCGACAACATCGCACAGGGCGTGACGCTGACGCCGCTCGCGAACCTCGGCGCGATGGTCGAGCAGAACCGCGCGCTGCCGCTGTCGTCGCTGCAGAACGAGCCGAACATCGTCATCCGCCAGCCGGGCACGTCGACGACGTCGCTCGATCTCGGCACCAGCGTCAACGGCGTCGGCAACATGACGATCGCCTATGCCGACGGCATCGGCGTCTGCACCGGCACGCTCATCAACCCGCGCACCGTGATCTTCGCCGCGCATTGCGTCAACGAGAACAGCGCAGGCACCGGCGCGCAGGACCCGTGGCAGTATGGCTCCGCCGGCGGCGGCATCCCGATCGCCTTCGGTTTCCAGGCGAATAACCTGCCCGCAGTGCGCGACTGGTATCTGGCGACGACGGCCACCGGCGCGGCCAACGCCAACCAGTTCAAAACCAGCACCTCCAATTTCCTCTATAACGTGAATCAGGTCGTCTATAACGCCGACTCGCTGAAGCTCGGTCTCGCACAGAACTTCCTGCAGGCGGACGTCGCGATCGCGACGCTCGATACGCCAGCGGCGAACGTGCCGACCTGGGCGCTGCTGTTCTCCGCTCTGCCGGCCCCTGCGTCGATCAGCGACACTACCGGAACCGGCTATCACGTCACGATCACCGGTTATGGGCGCAGCGGCACCGCGACGACGACCACCGGCGACACGCTGGCCGTCGATTACCGCCGCCGTATCGCCGAGAACACGATCGGTATCCTCGGATCGTTCAACGATCGCGATGCCTTCATCTTCGGTTCGACCAGCGGCCTGCCGCAGAACCTGTACCAGCTCGACATGGACGATCCGCGTCGTGGCACGGCCGCCAAGAGCCCGTACGACTTCAACCTGTTCAAGGACAACGCGCTGCCCAACGAGGGCACCACGGCAGGCGGCGATTCGGGTGGCCCGCTGATCCTCGACCGGGCGTTCGCGAAGCAGGTCGTGATCGGCGTGCTGTCGGGTGGCAGCCGGTTCTATGCCGCGCAGCCGTTCGGCTCGTACGGAACGGAAAGCTTCTACCAGCCGCTCTACCTGTTCTGGGACTATGTGGTCGCGAACAATCCCTATCGCTATGCGCAGACCAAGGCCGGCGACGGCCTGTGGACGGACGCGTCGCGCTGGGTGACGGCGCTCGATCCCAATTATCAGGTGATCGTCAACGGCCAGCTGGCGAACGGCCTGCCGACCCTGACGGGTGCGGGCATCGCGGGGGACGCCAACAAGTTCGGCAAGGTCTGCTTCGAGACCGCGACGGTCAGTGACTGTCAGGATCTCAAGACCGGCATCGAGTTCATCAACGGCCAGCCGGTCGCGGGATCGGGCACGGTTCCGGCAACCAACGCCGATACGGCTGCGATCGTCGGCACCGGGATCGGGGTCGAGAACGCCAGCCAGCCGACGCGCGCCGACGCATCGCTGCTGGTCGGGGGAGAGAACGTCGCACAGGCCGGCGAGGCCGCTCCGTTGGCCGTCGTCGCAACTCCAGCGCCGACGCCGGCCAACGGTCTGCCCGGTGCGACCAACTTCGTCCCCAACAACGTCGATCCGAACCGGGTGACGAAGGTGAGCGCGCGCTATTACGACGTCTCGCTGACGGCCGCGGGAACGACGACGCTCAACACCGCGGTGACGATCGATCGCTTCACCGTCGCGGGCAGCACCGCCCGGCTTGCGGTCACGTCCGGCGGATCGCTGACCAGCCTGATGGGCGTCACGCAGGTGACCGGCGTCGTCGACAACAACGGCATCATCAACAGCCGCGGCGACTACATGAACCTGGGTGGCATGATCACCGGTTCCGGCCGGTTCAATGCGCCGTTCCTCACCAACGTGTCGGGCATGATCGCGCCGGGGACGACGGGGACGATCGGCACGCTGACCGTCGGCGGCAACTTGATCCTGGCATCGGCCAGCACGGTGCTGGTGGATGTCGGTCCGAACGGATCGTCGGACAGCATCGCCGTGGTCCGCAACGGCACCACCGATGGTCTCGCCAACATCGGTGGACGCGTCGGCTTCGCCGCGGTGGCCGGACACACGATCCGCTTCAACGACGTCTACACCATCCTGACCGCCGCGGGCGGCATCTCCGGCACGTTCCAGTCGCCGGCCGCCTTGTCCGCGATCCTGACCCCGCAGTTCGTCTATTCGGCGAACAGCGTACAGGCGCGGATCGTCGCGGGCACCTATGCCAGCGTCGTCGCCGCCACGCCGATCCAGACCGCGTTCGCCGGCCTGCTCGATCGTAACCGCGCCGCGAACTATGGCAGCCTGTCCGGCCTGTACGGCATCCTTGACCTTCAGAATGCGGCGACGATCCAGTCGACGCTGGAAGGCTTCGCGCCGCGCACCACGCCGCTGAAGTTCGGCATGGCCACGGTCGCGACCGAGAATATGTCGCGCTTCTATCGCCAGCACCTCGCCGGTATCGACGCCAGCGAAACGATGGGCGGAACGCTGACCATGACCGGTCAGCCGTTGCAGTTTGCCTCGCTGATGGCGAGCGACCTGCCGGCGACGCAGGCGACCGCGAGCGACACGACGTCGACCACGGTCCGCGAGGGCGTGCTGCCCGAGAACGTCAACGTCTTCATCGCAGGCGGCTATGTCGACGGCGACAGCCGCAGCCTGCGCGATGCACGGCCATTCGGTGGCCGTGACGATTTCGACGGCTTCTATGTGGTCAGCGGGATCGAGGCGAAGGCCGGCGACAATGGCGTGATCGGCTTCGGCTTCGGCTACACCAAGCTCGACGGCAGCACCGGCGGCGTGGCGCAGAGCGCGCGTGGCGAGCTGTTCCAGGGAACGCTGTTCGCCAAGGCGCAGAGCCCGAGCGGTCAGGTGCTCGACGCACAGGTGAGCGGCGGCGTGTTCCAGGCACGCACCAATCGCACCGTGTCGATCGTCGGCACCACGTCGAACCTGCGCAGTCGCGACAATGCGCTCGCGGTGTCGGCGGAGGTCGGTGTGGCGCAGATGTTCGACGTCGGCGGTTTCCAGATCGGGCCGCGCGTCGCCGGCCGGATCAACCGCGTCGGCTTCACCCCGACGGTGGAGACCGGCGGGAACGGTGCGCTGCGGTTCGACCGGTACGAACTGGAAAGCCATCAGGGTCGTGCAGGGTTGCAGATCGCGGGTGGTCAGGTGCTCAAGCCGTTCGCCTCGGCCTATTTCGTCCACGACTTCAAGAACCAGCCGGGTGTGTTCACCGCGAACTTCTTCGGCGGCACCGCGCCGGCGGGCTTCGCGCTGACGAGCCAGGATCGCAACTGGGGCGAGATCGCGGCGGGGCTGTCCTATTCGAGCGGCATGTTCGAACTGTCGCTGAGCGCGGACACGACGATCGAACGCGACGACGTCCGCAACCAGGCGTATCGCGGCGCGGTCAAGTTCAAGTTCTGATCGCGGCATAGCCACATGCGGTCGCTGCCTTGCCCGGGCGAGCGACCGCATGTGACAGCCGAACGCAACGTGATGGCTCCGATGCTCGCATCGGAGCCATCCTGCTGTCTGCCGTATGGGATTTTGGCCGTCCGTCATGCATGCGACCGGCCGGATATTCAGCAAACGCGTCTTGCAAACCGGCGGCGCAACAATGCGGGAAATAGCGCAGTGCAGCACGTCGACGCCGTCTTTTATGTAGTGTCGACGGACCGTTAGCCGCTGTTGGTTGGCGCGGCGTTTACCTTCGGGAAACCAGCCTGGCCGTATGTGACCATTATGGTTCTTTCCGGTCGACACGCCCGATCATACCCTTGGCTCGCAACCGCATGGCAGGTGGCGGCAGCGATGGTGCTGGTCCCCGCATTCGCCCTGGCGCCGCCGATCGAGGGCGATCTGTTGCTCGTACCGCTCCGGTCTGACCGCTCCCCGGCGGACATAGCGGTGCGCCATGGCGCTTTGATCGTCGCGGCCGGGCCGACGCGGGGCAGTCTGCTGGTTCGCGGGCGCCTGATGAGCCTCGCATGGCCGTTGCTCTCGAAGGGCGTGCTGACGCTCGGAGCGCCGGCGGTGATCTGCGGGAAGGAGGCGGCGGCATGACGGTCGATTCGGTCTATGCCTTGCGTGCGGGCGGTGTGCGCAAGCTCGTGCTGTTCGGGTGGCTCTGTGTCACGGCGCTCGCCGTCATGGCGATCGGGATCGGGCATGGCATCGCGCTCGTCTGTCCGGTGATCGGCGGACTGTTCCTGCTGCTGCCTACCCGGATGGCGCTGCAGGGTCGCGCCGATCTGCCGGCATTGCTGTCCATTGCCGTCGTGCTGGCGCTGCTTCCGGCGCTGCTGGTGATATTGCTGGCGGGCGGGCCGTGGCAGATGGACGGCCATATGTTCTTCTTCGTGGGCCTGTCGATGCTCGTGCTGCTGTGCGACTGGCGGCCGATCGTGCTCGCGGCGGTGCTGATCGCCGTGCATCATCTGACGCTGGATCTGGTGATGCCGGCGTTGGTGTTCGCCGGTGGCCAGACCGATACCGGCCGCGTCCTATTCCATGCCGCGGCGGTCGGTTTGCAGACGATCGCGCTGAGCTATGCGGCGGAGCAACTGCTGCGTCTGCTGACGAAGCAAGACGTGGCAAGGGTCGAAAGCGAGCGGCTGGCGGCGACGGCGGATACCGAACGCGCCGTGGCGGCGCAAGCGCGCGAGCGGGCGGTTGCCGCACTTGATGCGGCACGCAGCGCCGAAGCGAGAGAGATGCACGAACGGCGCGAACGCAATGCAGCGGAAGCCCGGATCAAGGCGCGCCGTCATGCCGAGCTGCTGACGCTTGCTGCCGGCATGGAAGCGACGGTCGTCGAGGTCGCCGTTGCGCTGGAGGAAGCCTCCGGCCGCCTGGAGGGGTCGGCGACGTCGCTCAACGCGATCGCCGCCGATACCGGCCGTCGCGCCAACGATGCGGCGACAGGGGCGACCAAGGCGGCGGAAGCGGTACGCGGCGTGCAGCGGGATGTGGTCGACCTCGCCAACACCATCGCCAGCGTCGCGCGCAGTGCGGAAGAGCAAAGCGCCTTGACCGTCACCGCGCAGGACAATGCCGCCAATGGCGATCGGGCGGTGCAGGATCTCGCCGTCCGTGCCGGTGCGATCAACGGCTTCGTCGGCGAAATCAACGGCATCGCCGCCCAGACGAACCTGCTCGCGTTGAACGCGACGATCGAGGCCGCGCGGGCCGGGGCCGCGGGCGTCGGCTTTTCGGTGGTGGCGGGGGAGGTCAAGCAACTGGCGTCCGCGACCAGCCGCACGACGGACAAGATCGCGGCGCTGATCGCCAGCGTCGAACATGGCGTCGACACCGCCGCGAACGATCTCGGCAAGGCATCCGCCGCGGTCTCGCGCGTGGCGATCGCGACGGCGGACATCCGGACGGCGATGCAGGGCCAGCGCGATGCCGCGACCCGGATCGAACGCAGCGTGCGAGAGGCGGCGGCGGGCGCGAAGACGATCGAGGAGCGGATCGGCGACGTCGCCGCGGCGGCGAACACCGCCGGCACGCTGTCGGCCGAAGTGCGCGAGGCGGCGGCGCGGCTGTCGGAGCATGCGCGTAGCCTGCGCGTGTCTACGGACAGCGTCGTCCGGGAATTGCGGAGCGGTACGATCCGGGCATAGTGACCTCGCCGGGCGATCCCGCCTATAGCTTGCGGCCGATCACCTCCTTCATGATCTCGTTCGTGCCGCCGTAAATGCGACTGACCCGCGCGGCGCGCCATGCCCGCGCGATCGGATATTCGTTCATATATCCCGCACCGCCATGCAGCTGGAGGCAGGCGTCCATCACCTCCCATTGCAGGTCGGTGTGCCACAGCTTCGCCGCGGCGCCCTCCTCGTTGGTCAACTTGCCGTCCAGATGGCGGCGGATCGCCCAGTCGAGATGCGCCCAGCCGACCTGAAGCTTCGCCGCGAGCTCTGCCAGGACGAAACGGGTGTTCTGGAAATCGAAGACCACACCGGCGAACGCCTTGCGATCCTTGGTGAAGGCGACCGTCTCGTCGAACGCCTTCTGGGACGAGGCCTGTGCGCCGACCGCGATCGACAGACGTTCCTGTGGCAACTGACTCATCAGATAGACGAAGCCCTTGCCCTCTTCGCCGAGGCAATTGGTGATCGGCACGCGCACGTCGTCGAAGAACAATTCGGACGTGTCCGCCGCCTCCTGCCCGATCTTGTCGAGCTTGCGGCCGCGGCGAAAGCCTTCGCGGTCCGCCTCGACGAGGATGATCGACATGCCTTTGTAGGCGGGTTGTGCCGCCGGATCGGTCTTGGCGACGACCAGGATCAGGTCGGCGTTCTGGCCGTTGGTGATGTAGGTCTTGCTGCCGTTGACGACGTAATGATTGCCGTCGCGCTTCGCCGAGGTGCGGATCGCCTGAAGGTCGCTGCCCGTCCCCGGCTCGGTCATCGCGATCGCGCTGATCGTCTCGCCCGACACCATGCGCGGCAGCCAGTATCGCTTCTGCTCGTCCGACCCGTAATGCTCGAGATAGCCGACGACGATGTCGGACTGCAGCGTGAAGCCGGCGGGGACGCCGTTGTAGGTCAGCTCCTCGTTGACGATCGCGTTGTAGCCGAAGTCGAGGCCGAGGCCGCCATATGCCTCGGGCACCGTCGGGCATAGCATGCCGACCTCGCCCGCCTGTCGCCAGAACGACGGGGGCACCAGCCGGTTCGCTTCCCAGTCGGTGACGTTCGGCACGCCTTCCTTGCGCAGGAAACTGCGCACCGTCTGGCGGAATGCCTCATGATCCTCGCCATAGGCGAACCGTCCCGCGACATCGTCGAGCGTCATGGCGATCTCTCCATCTTCCGTTTGGCGGAGAGGCTGCGGACCCCAGCGTCACCCGTCAAGTACAAAGTAACAAATGTTATGGCGATAGGTATCGCGTGTTACTTTTCCGGTGCACGGCCGTGGCGGAGCCGATACACAGGCAGTTCAACGACAAGAGGATGCCTGCATGAAACTCGCCAGCCTGAAGCATGGACGTGACGGCAAGCTTGTCGTCGTATCGAACGATCTCGCCTGGTATGCCGACGCAGGCCATATCGTGCCGACCCTGCAAGCGGCGCTCGACGATTGGGACCGGCTGCTTCCCGACCTGCTGAATCTCGCGACCGATCTGGAGCATGCGGTCATCCCGCGCGAACGGTTCCACGAACACGACGCGGCAGCGCCGTTGCCGCGCGCCTATCAATGGGCGGATGGATCGGCCTATGTGAACCACGTCGCGCTGGTGCGACAGGCACGCGCCGCCGAGATGCCGGAGACGTTCTGGCATGACCCGCTGATGTACCAGGGCGGATCGGACGGCTTCCTCGGCCCGCGCGATCCGATCCCGCTCGCCGACGAGGCCTGGGGATGCGATCTCGAGGGCGAGGTGGTGGTCGTCACCGGCGATGTGCCCCTGGGCGCCAGCCGGGACGAGGCGCTGGCCGCCGTACGACTGGTCGGGTTGACCAACGACGTGTCCTTGCGCAACCTGATCCCCGGCGAACTCGCCAAGGGTTTCGGGTTCTTCCAGTCCAAACCCGCGAGCGCTTTTTCGCCGGTGTTCGTGACGCCGGATGCGCTGGGCGAGTGGTGGCAGGGCGGCAAGCTGCACCGCAGGCTGATGGTCGACCTGAACGGCAAGCCGTTCGGCCGCGCCGAGGCGGGTGAGGACATGACCTTCGACTTCGGCACTCTGGTCGCGCATGCGGCGAAGACGCGGAAGCTGGGGGCCGGAACGATCGTCGGCTCTGGCACCGTTTCGAACCGCGGACCGGATGGCGGGGCCGGACAGACGATCGAAGCGGGTGGCGTGGGTTATTCCTGTCTCGCAGAAATCCGCACGGTCGAGACGATCGCCGGAGGCAAACCGGTGACGCCGTTCCTGAAGAAGGGGGATACGATCCGCATCTGGGCGGAGGATGACAAGCATCACCCGATCTTTGGCGTTATCGAGCAGACGGTGGAGTAGGTCGCTGTGATTCCTCCCTCGCTTTAGCGGGGGAGGAGCTCGGAGCGTCGCTGCACATCCTGCGTTCCATTCGGTACGTCCCGCGCACCATAAAACCCGCTTGAAATTTAATTACAACGGCGCAACAGGATCAATCAACAGCGTCGGCGACCCTCGCCGGACGTAGAGGAGAGAGACACGTGGCCAGCGAGCATCCTCGCGCCAATTTGCAGCCGCTTACGCTGCACGTGCCGGAACCCAAGTTCCGGCCAGGCGATGCCGTCGATTTCGTCGGTGTGGACGTGCCGCCTGCTGGTTCGGCGCGACGTCCCGATACTGCGGATTCCGCACACGATTTCACCGAACTCGCGTACACGATGGTTCGTGTTCTCGACGAAGAAGGCAGGGCGGTCGGGCCATGGGATCCGAAGCTGTCGCCCGATGTATTGCGCCGGATGTTGCGCAACATGGCGCTGCTTCGTGCCTTCGACGAGCGAATGTTTCGCGCGCAGCGGCAGGGCAAGACCAGCTTCTACATGAAAGCGACAGGCGAGGAGGCGGTGTCGATCGCCGCGGCGCAGGCGCTCGATTTCGAGGATATGTGCTTCCCGTCCTATCGTCAGCAGGGCCTGCTGATCTCGCGCGGCTATCCGCTGGTCGAGATGATGAACCAGATCTATTCGAACCGCGGCGACAAGTTGCAGGGCAAGCAGCTGCCGATCATGTATTCGGCGCGCGACCACGGGTTCTTCTCGATCTCGGGCAACCTCACCACGCAATATCCGCAGGCCGTCGGGTGGGCGATGGCGTCCGCCGCAAAGGGCGACACGCGGATTGCCGCGGTGTGGTGCGGCGAGGGATCGACCGCGGAGGGCGACTTCCATTCCGCCTGCACCTTTGCCGCGGTGTATCGCGCGCCGGTGATCTTCAACGTCGTCAACAACCAATGGGCGATCTCCAGCTTTTCCGGGTTCGCCGGCGCCGAGGCGACGACCTTCGCCGCGCGTGCCATCGGCTACGGCATCGCCGGGCTGCGGGTGGACGGCAACGATGCGCTGGCGGTCTATGCCGCGACGATGTGGGCCGCCGAGCGTGCGCGGACCAACGCCGGCCCGACGCTGATCGAGCATTTCACCTATCGGGCCGAGGGTCATTCGACCTCCGACGATCCTACCCAGTATCGCAGTGCCGGCGAACCGACGGCATGGCCGCTGGGCGATCCGGTCGCGCGGTTGAAGCACCACCTCATCACCATTGGCGAATGGGACGAGGAGCGCCACGCGGCGCAGGACAGGGAATTGGCCGAGTACGTCAAGGCCGAGCAGAAGGAAGCCGAGAAGAACGGTATTCTCGGCCACGGCCTGCACCAGCCGCTCGATACCCTGTTCGAGGGCGTGTTCGAGGAGATGCCGTGGCATTTGCGCGAACAGCAGGCCCAGATGATGGCGGAAGAAGAAGCGAGCGGCCGGCCATGGGCACGCAAGTGAGCGAGGGCGCGATGATGCAGGACCAGCCTGACATGCCGGAACCGTCGGCCGACACCACCCGCATGAACATGATCCAGGCGATCAACTCCGCGCTCGACATCTGCATGACCCGCGATCCGAACGTGCTGGTGATGGGCGAGGACGTCGGCTATTTCGGCGGTGTCTTCCGCGCCACCGCCGGCTTGCAGGCGAAGCACGGCAAGACGCGCGTGTTCGATACGCCGATCACCGAGACGGGCATCATGGGCGTTGCGATCGGCATGGGTGCCTATGGCCTGCGCCCGGTCCCGGAAATCCAGTTCGCCGACTATATCTACCCTGCGCTCGACCAGCTGGTCAGCGAGGCGGCGCGCCTGCGGTATCGCTCGGCAGGCGAGTTCACCTCCCCGATCACGATCCGCTCGCCCTACGGCGGCGGCATCTTCGGCGGGCAAACGCACTCGCAGTCGCCCGAGGGCATCTTCACGCACGTGTCGGGCATGAAGACGGTGATCCCGGCGACCCCCTATGACGCCAAGGGGCTGCTGATCGCCGCGATCGAGGATAACGATCCGGTCCTGTTTCTTGAACCCAAGCGCATCTACAACGGCCCGTTCAACGGCTATTGGGACAAGCCGGCCGAGAATTGGTCGAAGCATGACGCCGGTGCGGTACCGACCGGTTACTACAAGGTTCCGCTCGGCAAGGCGGCGGTGGTGCGAGAGGGCGAGGCGCTGACCGTGCTCTGCTACGGCACGATGGTGCACGTCTGCACCGCGGTGATGGCCGAGCATGGCGTTGACGCCGAGATCGTCGACCTTCGCACGCTCGTGCCGCTCGATATCGAGACGATCGAGGCGTCGGTAAAGAAGACCGGTCGCTGCATGATCGTGCACGAGGCGACGCGCACCAGCGGTTTCGGCGCGGAGCTGTCGGCGTTGGTGCAGGAGCGCTGCTTCTATCACCTCGAAGCGCCGATCGAGCGCGTCACCGGCTATGACACGCCGTATCCACACAGCCTGGAATGGGCATATTTTCCGGGGCCGGTCCGCATCGGCCAGGCCCTCAAGAAGATCATGAAGGACGCATAATGGCTCGCTTCACCTTCAAGCTGCCCGACATCGGCGAAGGCATCGCCGAGGCCGAGATCGTCGCATGGCACGTCGCGATCGGCGACCGCGTCGAGGAAGACCAGAACATCGCCGACATGATGACGGACAAGGCGACGGTCGAGATGGAGTCGCCGGTATCGGGCGTAGTCGTGGAACTGGCGGGCGAGGTCGGCGATCAGGTTGCGATCGGTGCCGCGCTGGTGGTCATCGAAACCGATGCGGCGGACGAGGATGGCGACGTGGTGGTTGCGCCGCCCAGCCCGGAGCAGGCCGAGGTCGCCCAGCAGTATGAGGCGGAGAACCCAGGGGTCGAAGAGGCTAAAATCTCCTCTCCCCTTGTGGCAGAGCAAGGGGCTCTCCCGGCGCAGTCGAGTGGGAAGCTGAGGGGGAGTGGCGCAAGCGAGCCCGCCCATCAAAGTCCCCCTCACCCTTCCTCCGCCGTTGGCGGCCCCCTCCCTCTGCCACAAGGGGAGAGGGAGCATGTCCTCGCATCGCCCGCAGTCCGCGCGCGGGCAAAGGACCTCGGTATCGACCTTGCCCAGGTGAAGACCGACGTCGACCGCGTGCGCCACGCCGATCTCGACGCGTATCTGCGTTACAATGCCGGGCAGGGCTATCAGTCCCCCGGTGCGTCGCGCGCGCGCCCCGATGAGCAGGTTCGCGTCATCGGCATGCGCCGTCGCATCGCGGAGAACATGGCGGCGTCGAAGCGCTACATCCCGCACTTCACGTACGTCGATGAAATCGACGTCACCGCGCTGGAGGCGATGCGCGCCGACCTGAACGATCACCGTGGCCAACGCCCGAAGCTGACGATGCTGCCGCTGCTGATCGTCGCGATTTGCCGCACGTTGCCCGAATTCCCGATGCTCAATGCGCGCTACGACGACGAGGCCGGCATGGTCACGCGATCGGGCCGCGTCCACCTCGGCATGGCGGCGCAGACGGACGCCGGGCTGACCGTGCCGGTGATCCGCGATGCGCAGGACAAGAACGTCTGGCAACTCGCGACCGAGATCACCCGCCTGGCCGAGGCTGCGCGTGCGAACAAGCTGAAGCCGGACGAACTCGGAAACGGTACGATCACCGTGACATCTCTGGGACCGCTCGGCGGTATCGCGACGACTCCGGTCATCAACCGCCCGGAAGTTGCCATCATCGGCCCCAACAAGATCGTGGAACGCCCGGTATTTACGGGGCGGGGCGACGAGATCCGGCGCGCGAAGCTGATGAACCTGTCGATCAGTTGCGACCACCGCGTTGTCGACGGCTGGGACGCGGCCAGCTATGTTCAGGCGCTCAAGAAGCAGCTGGAGACGCCGGTCCTGCTGTTCGCCGACTGACGCCGGTAGCGATCGGGGCCGTGCCGCGTTGCGACCCGGCCTCGATCAGGCGGCGTTCGATTCGGGATAGCATCGCGGCGCAGCTCGCATATTGCTGCGCGCGCAGCCGCCCGTCGAGCGCGAGTATCCTGTTCAGTTCCTGCCAGACGCGATCCAGGTCCTGACGCATGAACATAGCCGGTGCGCGCGCGATGGCTCCGCGTCCCCTGCTTCGGTCGATGGCGGCGGCCAGTCGCTTCAGCCGTTCGACGAAATACGCCTGTTGCCGTGCACCCGTCGCTGCATACATACGATCACGCTCCAGATCCGGCCCGGCGTCGGCCGGACCCGCGAAATACAGGGTCGCGATGATCGCGGCTAATCGTTGTGTTCTCCGCATGAGGAGAACCTTACCTCAGCAATATGAACAATGTCCAAAACGGGCACACCACGCCGTTGCTGGTATCGATAAACGCCATCCAGCGTCAGACGATCTCGAACAGCCCGGCCGCTCCCATGCCCCCTGCCGTGCACATCGTCACCACAACATAGCGAACGCCACGCTTGCGGCCCTCGATCAGGGCATGGCCTATCAGGCGGCTGCCGGTCATGCCAAACGGATGCCCCACCGCGATCGCACCGCCGTTGACATTATAGCGGTCGGGATCGATCCCCAGCGTATCGCGGCAATACAGGCATTGCGATGCGAACGCCTCGTTGAGTTCCCACAGGCCGATGTCCGCCACCGACAGTCCGGCGCGATCGAGGAGCTTCGGTACGGCGAAGACGGGGCCGATGCCCATTTCGTCCGGACCGCAGCCCGCGGACTGGAAGCCGCGGTAGATGCCGAGGATATCCTTGCCTTCTGCCTCGGCCGTCGCGCGGTCCATCAGCAATTGCGCAGACGCGCCGTCGGATAACTGACTGGCATTGCCGGCAGTGACGCTGGTGCCGGGACCGGTGAAGTCACCGCCGGCCCATACCGTCTTCAACCCGGCAAGCCCCTCAACAGTCGTATCCGCGCGGATGCCTTCGTCGGCAGACACGGTGATCGTCTCGCTGCCGGTGCGATTGCCACCCTTGTCGAACAGCGCGCGCTCGACCGTGATCGGCACGATCTCTTCGAAAAAGGCGCCGCGGGCCAGTCCGGCGGCGGCGCGTTGCTGGCTCATCGCGGCATATTCGTCCTGAGCGGCGCGCGTGATCCCGTAGCGTTGCGCGACGATCTCGGCCGTTTCAATCATCGGGATGTACGCGGCGGGTTCCCGGTCGACAACGCTACGGTTGACGTAGCGGGCCGCGTCCTTCGTCACGGTATGGCTGATCGATTCCATGCCTCCGGCGAGCGCGACATCCGCCTCGCCGCACATAATGGTGCGCGCCGCCAATGCCACGGAGGTGAGGCCCGACCCGCATTTGCGATCGAGCGTGAACGCCGGCACGCTTTGCGGCAGGCCTGCGGCGAACACCGCCATCCTTCCGGCATTGCCGCCGGTCGTGCCCCATTGATTGCCGACGCCCCAGAAGATGTCGTCGATCCGCGCCGGGTCTATCCCCGCCCGTTCGACCGCGGCGTTCATCACATGGCCGGCCAGGACCGGCGCTTCGGTCGCATTGAAGGCGCCGCGATACGCTTTTCCGATGGCGGTGCGGGCGGTGGAGACGATCGCAGCTTCACGCATGATGCAGGCCCTTCGAGGATCGGGTATGCATCCTCTCTAGGCGGCGGTCCGCAATGTTGGAAGAGGTGTTATCCCAGCCAGCCGCCACGAAAGCCTGCCCGCTCGAGTCCGCGGCGCAGATGCGGATTGCGCTGCATCGTCTTCCAGATCAGGCCGGTCCGCTGGTTCTCGATCATCGCGACGATCGGACCCTGATCGATTCCCAGATAATCCTTGTCGACCCAGCCAGTGCCAGTCACGATTTGCCCGTGTTTCAACGGTGCGTTCGCGTCGGTCAGCGTCGGATTGAACGAATCGAGGAAACCGTATTTGCCGTAGATTCCTTCGCCGTAACGCTGGTGCATCGTGCGGAGACAGGTGGCGGCCAGCTCCGGTTCGAAAGCGATCGACCCGGCGGCGGCGGTCGGCGCGATCGTACCGTCGTCGCGCGTGCCCGGACCCCGTTCGGAATAGCTGAAGAATTGACGCTGACGGCCACGTAGCGTCAGCTTGAAATCTCCGGGGCCGTCGCATGCGGTCCAGCCCCAGCAATCCTTGTCATAGCCGACCCAGCCGCCGGGATTGGCGATGCCATAGGCGCGCTGGTTGCGCACCGCGCGGCGGCTGTTCTCGAAATAATCGATACCCTTCGACTTGATGAAGGGATCCTGGATGCCGCGGAAATCTATCCAGACGTGGCTGTACTGATGCACGAACAGGGGGGGATAATGCAGGTACGGTTCGCCCCAGCGATCGGTCCACGCCGCTTCGAAACGCTGCGTCAGCGCACCCCATGTTGCGGGCGGCAGCGGGTGCGTCGGCGATGCGATCGCGAGGAGGTACATCAGCATCCCCTCATTATAGATATTCCAGTCGGAAGGGATGAAGCCGCTTTCCGGGTGCCAGCCCATCGAGAGGAACGGCGGCCGCGGGACGATCCACGTCCAGTCGATCGCGACATACAATTGGTCGGCAAGTGTCCTGATCCGCGCCTCGGCAGGATCGGTGCGATCGTCGAACCACGTTCCCGCAAACAAAACCCCGGCGATCAGCAGCGCGGTATCGATCGTCGACAGTTCGGCACGCGCGAAGCGCAACCCCTTGGTCACGCCCAGGAAGTGATAGAAGAAGCCCTTGTGGCCACTGGCATCGTCGGCACCCGACCCCTGAGGTGCGGCGGCGAACCATTCCAGCGTGGCGAGGGTGCGGGCGCGGGCCTGTTCGCGGGTGATCCAGCCGTTGACCACGCCAACCGGATAGGCGGTGAGCGCGAACCCGACCGCGGCGATCGAGGAGAAGCTGGGGGTAGGCCAGCGATCGGGCGCCCACCCTGTGGCGGGATCGGTGGTGTCCCAGAAGAAGCGGAAGCTGCGTTCCTGAAGATCGGCAATCAGATCGAGTGGCGCGTTGGCCGACGCAGGAGAGGGCGCTCGCGTTGTGGCGCAACCGCCCACCACCCCGGCGAGCGCCAGCCCGCCGGTGCCGAGAAGGTGTCGTCTGTCGATCATCGGCGCAAACGCCTCATGTTGTTACGCAGAACCGGAAAGGAGCGGGCGACCTTTGGGAAAAGGCCGCCCGTGCAGGTCAGAAGCGATATCCGGCGCGCAGCTGAAGGCGCCGGGGCAGGGTGATCGTGCTGGTGCCGATCTCTGTGCGGATCAGCGGATCGCTTGCGCTGAAGAAGCCATCGAATCCGCTGAAGTTCTTATTGTTGAAGGCGTTAAGGACGTCGAGCGCCAGCTCCACTTCGTGGTTGCCGAAGATCTTGGTCTTGTTGGCCAAGGTCAGGTTTACTTCGCAGAAAGCGAACAGGCCCTTGATGCAGTTCTTGATCGGATAGAAGGTGGTCGGCAGAGCGGCACCGCTATCCGTGCCGCGCGTTCCGTCGGTAACGTTATACGCCGAACCCGAACCCAGCGTCGTCAGGGTCGAGAACTGGAAGTTCAGCGGCAGGTCGATGATCGACGACAGCACGACCCGGTGACGTTCGTCGCCCGGGCTGTTGCGCCAGCCGTAGCCGTCCGGCGTCAGACCATCGAGGCTGAACAGATCGCCGCCGTTCTTCTCGGCCTTGCCCAGCGTGTAGGCGATGTTGACGCCCCAGCCGCTCGCCTGCGTGTAGTTCTTGTCGAGCGTGAAGTAGATCGCCTTGTACCGGGTATCGAGGCCGTCATAGCCGACGATGACGTTGGCATAGCCGTTGCGGATCGCGCTGGCTGTGTTGCAGCAACCGCCCAGACCGTTGTTCTGACGGGTCGCAAACAGGTTGGTATAGCCGTTGCGGCCGCGCTGGTAGGACGCGGTCACCGATGCCTGGAATACACCGACCTTCTGGCGGACGCCGAGGCTGAACTGGTCGTTGACCGGAGGCTTGGCGTCGTTCTTGACCGCAAACAGTTCCGGCAGGCCCTGTGTCGAAGTCGCCGCCAGTGCCAGCAGACCGTCACGGGTCAGGTAAGACGGGTTCCACGGGACCGTCGGCTGGCCGTTGCGCGGCAGGCCGGTCGCCGAGAAGCGGAACAGGCCGATCGGATTGATCGTCCGGCTGAGTTCGTCGACGGTGTTGTTGAAGTTGTTGCGATCATAGTACCGGCCCGCGCCGCCGAAGATGACGGTGCTCTGGTCGTCGTTGATGTCCCACGAAAAGCCAAAGCGCGGCGCGAATGCCCATTTGAACGGCGAACGATCGTTGCCGTCCGTGATGTAATCCTCGGGATTGAAGTAGAACGTGCTGGGCAACGAGCGCAACGCCGCCGCGGCCCGGCCGGGTGTGACGTAATGATTGTTGAAGCCGTTCGTTTCGTAATCGTAGCGGACACCGACGTTCAACTGGAGTCGATCGGTGACGTCCCAATCGTCCTGGGCATAGAAGCCGAGCTGGGTGTTCGCACCGAAGATGCGGCCGTTGCCCAGGCCAAGGCGTGCTTCGGCCGGGAATGAGATGTTGGTGTCGTCGGTAAGGTCGTTCGGCGTGTTCGCGCCGGCCGTGGTGAAGGTGTAGCGCGGCTGGATGAACGACTGGTTGTTGAATTCGATGTCGGTCACCTCGACGCGACCGCCGACCTTGATCGTGTGACCGTCGATCGCGGTCCACGTCACGTCGTCACGGAGGGTGTAGCTCTGCTGGACTTCGCGGCGGGTCGAATCCTTGCCGCCGAACACGATGATGCCCTGGTAGTCGAACTGTGGCAGGTCGGGGTTCAACGAGGTCGGGCTGAACTTGTAGTTGAGATAGTTGACGTTGACTTCGTTGACGAAGTTATCGCCGGTGTACGTCCATTTGAACAGATAGGTATCGACTGTATTGATCTTGTTCTCAGCCGCCGAGAACGAGGTGTTACCACCGAAGCCCTGAATATCGGTTTCCGAGCGACGGCTGTACGACAGGTCGAACACCTGGTTCGAATCCGGCGTGAAGGTCAGCTTGCCGAAGTAGAAGTCGCCGCGGAACGGGCTGACGAACGCGCCTTCAAATTCGTTCAGGCGACGTCCGCTGATCCGTTCGAAGTCCGCCCGCTGCGTCGCCGAGGCGGTCGAGGCGACGTTGAAGGCACGATCCTGATCGTTGCCTTCGTACGTGCCGAAGAAGAACAGCTTGTCCTTGATGATCGGGCCGCCCAGCGCGATGCCGTATTGCTTGCGCTCGAACGCGGGTTCGGGACGGTTGTTGAGCTTGTCGAGGAAGGCCTTCTCGCTCAGCTTCTTGTCGGTGTATTGGCCGAAGACCTCGCCATGGAATTCGTTTGTGCCCGACTTGGTCACCGAGGTGATGACTGCCGCGCCGGCCTGCTCGTATTCCGCCTTGTAGTTCTGGGTCAGAACACGGAATTCCTGCACGGCAAGCTGGCCGAACGGATTGCCGCGACTGTTCTGCTGACCGGCGACGCCGCCCTCGCGGAGCTTGTTCTTCAGACTGATGCCGTCGACGAACACGTTGACCTGGCTGGCCGTCGATGCGCCCGAGCTGAAGCCCTTGTCGGTTTCGCTGTCGTTGTAGCGGACGCCGGGAGCCAGCGCGGCGAACGACAGGAAGTTGCGATCGGTCTGCGGCAGCGTGCGGATCTGCGTCTGGCTGACGTTGGTCGCGACTTCGCTGGTACGCGTCTCGACCAGACGGCTGCCGGTGACCACGATCTCGCCGTTATCGCCCGCTGTGGTTCCGCCGGGTACCGTCGTCGTCTCGGTCTGTGCAGCGCCGAGCGTGGCATCGAGTGTGGCGGACTGGCCGACGCCGACCACCACAACGCGCTCGAACACCGACCCGTCGGCACCCGCGATCGTGATGCGGTATTCGCCCGGACGCAGGCCGTTCAGCGTATAGCTGCCGTTCGCGTCACTGGTCGCGCGGAAGGTCTGATTGGTCGCGGTGCTGACGGCGGTCACCGTTGCGGCCCCGACGGGCGCGCCATCCGCGCCGCGAACCTGACCGCGTACCTGCGCGGTCGTGGTCTGCGCCGCGACCGGCGCGGTCATCGCGATGCCGCCAAGGACGGTGGTGGTGGCAAGTGCGGCGCGCAGCGCCACGATCGTGGTGGTCTTCATGTCTGTTCCCCTGCGCGATCCGCCCGGCGGCGAATGCAGCTGTTATCCTGCGACCGGGGAAAGGAGCTGCGGCCGATATCCCGTCCGGCCGTCGGGGAAGCGATGGTGCCGGCCACCGCGCCCTGTTCATCCCTCCCCGGAGTGGAGCAAGACGCTCCGTCCCATGGTGTGATCGGGCGGTGGTCCGCCTCTATCGTGTCGAAGGGCCGCTCCCTTATGGTGGAGTGTCCGACAACACCAGTTCAATACGGCGAAAACCATTACGGTTCCGAACCGGAGCCACTTCTGTCCACGACCGTGATATTGCTGCAACGGTGCTTTCGACGCTTGATGGCTGGCATGTGCATCCGCGACACGGCACAATGTCACGATGAGCAACGCCCCATCCGCTTCAGCACCGTCCATCCAGGTCGTTCGGGACGGCCATGTCGCAATCGTGACCTTTGCGCGGCCACCCCACAATTTCGCCGATCTCGCGACGATCGAGGCGATCGGGGCGGCATTCTCTGCCGCGGATGCCGATCCGGACGTGCGCGCGATCGTACTCCAGTCGGATGGCCGGATCTTTTGCGCCGGTGCCGATCTGGCGCGCGACAATCCGGTGGCCGAAGATCAACCTGCCGGCAGCCGTAACCCGTTCTATGTGGCGGCGGCACGATTGTACGCCGTGCAGACGCCGGTAGTCGCTGCGGTGCAGGGGGCTGCGGTGGGAGCGGGGCTGGGTCTCGCGCTCGTCGCCGATTTCCGCGTCGCTGCGCCCGAAGCGCGCTTCGTCGCCAATTTCGTGGCGCTGGGTTTCCATCCCGGCTTCGGTATTTCGGCGGTGCTGGAGCGGGTCGTCGGACGCCAGCGCGCGTTGCTGATGAACCTGACCGCGCGACGGATCAAAGGCGAGCAGGCGGCGGAATGGGGGCTGGTCGACGTGCTGGCGTCCGCCGATCGCCTGCGCGCCGAGGCGCTGGCGTTGGCCCAGGAGATTGCCGCCGGTGCGCCGCTCGCGGTCCGATCGACCCGCGCGACGATGCGCGGCGATCTGTTCGATCTGGTGCAGCGTCAGACCGATCACGAGCTGGCGGAACAGGCGTGGCTGCAGAAGACCGGAGACTTCGCCGAAGGGGTGAGGGCGGTGAACGAACGCCGCCCCGGGCGCTTCGTCGGAGCCTGAGAAACGATCGTCGGCGGTCGTCGAGCCACCTCACCGTCAACGCCGATGTCGTCACCCGGAGCGCCTTACGGCGTCCCGGGTTGCTTGGCTTGCCCGACGGTCGTGTGGCGAAGCTTACTTCATCAACACGAGTTCTTCCGCCATCGTCGGGTGGAGCGCGACCGTCTCGTCGAACTGCGCCTTGGTCAGGCCGGCCTTCACCGCGATCGCTGCGGCTTGCAGGATTTCCGGTACGTCGGGTCCGATCATGTGGAGGCCGACGATCCGTCCCGTCTCGCCATCGCACACCATCTTGTAGAGCGCCCGTTCGTTGCGGCCGGCCAGCACGTTCTTCATCGGCCGGAAGTCCGAGGAATAGACGCTGACCGACCCCAGCTTCTGCTTGGCCTCGCTCTCGGTCATGCCGACGCCGGCGAGCGGCGGATGGCTGAAGACCGCAGACGGGATGTTGGCGTAATCGACGACCGTCGGCTTGTTGCCATAATAGGTGTCGGCGAACGCCTGCCCCTCCCGGATCGCGATCGGCGTCAGCTGGATGCGATTGGTGACATCGCCGATCGCGAAGATGCTGTCGATGTTGGAACGGTTATGCTCGTCGACGACGATCGCGCCCTTTTCCAGCGTCACGCCGGCATCTTCCAGTCCGAGATCCTCGGTGTTCGGCACGCGGCCGGTTGCGAACATCACCATGTCCACCGTCACCGGCTCATGGCCGGACATACGGACCGTGAGGCACCCGTCCTCACCCTTGTCGATGCCTTCGAAATTCGCATCGAACTTGAATTCCAATCCCTTCATCATGCTGATCTGGAGCAGGCGATCGCGGATCGACAGGTCGTAACCGCGCAGGATGTCCTGCGTCCGGTTCATGATGATGACGTGTGCGCCGAGCTGGTGAAAGATGCCGGCGAATTCGTTGGCGATATACCCGGCACCGGCGATCAGTACCCGCTTCGGAAGGGCGTCGAGATGGAACGCTTCGTTGCTGGTGATGCCGTGTTCGGCGCCGGAACATGGCGGGACGGCCGGCCGCGCGCCGACCGCGACGAGGATACGCTCCGCCGTCTTTTCCGTCCCATCCGCCAACCGGACGCTGTGCGGACCGGTGATCGTCGCGCGCTGGTGGATGATCTCGACGCCGTGGTTCTCCAGCGTCTGGGTGTAGGCGCCGTTGATCCGGTCGACCTCTTCCAGCACGTTGTCACGCAGCGTCTTCCAGTCGAAGTCGCACTGGTCCGGCACCTGCCAGCCGAAGCGCTTTGCATCCTTCAGATCTTCGGCGAAATGGGCACCGTAGATCAGCAGCTTCTTCGGCACGCAGCCCCGGATCACGCAGGTGCCACCGACGCGATATTCCTCCGCCACGGCTACTCTAGCGCCATGCGCAGCGGCGACGCGGCTCGCCCGGGTGCCGCCCGACCCTGCTCCAATGACGAAGAGATCGTAATCATAGTCGGCCATCAATTCACTCCGCTAGCAAGGTCCATCGCCGACCGCGGGCCGAGATGCTGAATGACGGGATCGAAGTCCCGAACACTGTAAAGTAGGGGCGGTCGGTCGATAATGCAGCGTTTGGCGATCAGCTTATCGATCGATTTGCCGACCGTGATGCCTTGACTGCGCAAGTGGCGATCATTGCGGGCTGCGGCATCGGTCACTCGCCAATCGTTGATGTCGATCCGCATGTGTATCTTCCGCCGCGGCAATACTCATAGTCGAACATCCGACGGATCTGCAATCAGTGCTGTCCCGCGCGCCACATCGGCATCGCATCGATTGCCTCCGCCAATACCTGCGGCGCGATGGGCTTCGCCGCGCGCATCTTTTCGCCGCCATCCTTGCCGATCAGGATCGCAACGAACCGGCCTGCCGGTATCCGATATCGCGCGCGCAAGTTCGGCCCTGGATCGGTCGACCCAAAGACGCGGTCGCCGATCACCGTCACGATGGCAAGATCCCGTTCCAGTGCCTCAGCATCCCAACCGACCAGCGCCTGCCGTTGGGCTGCGATGCCGGGATCGTCGGGTGTCGGCGCAGCTAGTAGCAGCACACGTTTCTGCCATCGCATGTCGGCGACCGTCGATGGCGCGGCCAGCGCCGCGGCGAGCAGGATCGGGATCATCGTCGCTCAACGCACGAGGATCCCGATCGACGCCATCAATCCAGACCGGCGCGGCGAATCAGATCCTCGGTGGAGGGGTCGAACGATTGTCCGCCCTTGTCCGCGGCCTTGGCCATTTCCTTGCCCAGCTCGACGCCGAACTGATCAAACGAATTGATTCCCAGCAGCACGCCGTTCACGAACACGCGATGCTCGTAGAAGGCGATCAATGCGCCGAGCGTCCGAGGGTCGAGCACATCGAGCAGCAGCGTCGACGACGGCCGATCGCCCGAATAGCTGCGCGCGGGGTCGTCGACCTGCTTGCCCTTCATCAGCGCGGCGCCCTGCGCGAAGGCATTGATGAGCAATTCACGGTGGTGATCCTCGGCCAGCGTATCGCCCGGTTCGATCACTGCGATGAACTCGACCGGGACCAGATGCGTCCCCTGATGCAGCAGCTGGAACACAGCATGTTGCGCGTCGGTGCCGACGCCGCCCCAGGTGATCGCCGCGGTCAGCCGACCGACCGGCGTGCCGTCGATCTTCACGCCCTTGCCGTTCGACTCCATCTCGAGTTGCTGGAGGTAACTCGGCAGCAGGCGCAGCCGTTCATCATAGGCGAAGGGCGCGCGCGTCTCGGCGTGGCGAACCTGCGTATAATAAAGGTCGGCGAAGGCGGCGAGCGCCGGCGCATTCTCATGCAGCGCGGTCAGGCGGAAATGGCGGTCCATTTCCGCCGCGCCTTCCAGCAATTCCTCGAACGCGCCCCAGCCGAGGCCGATCGCCGCGGGGAAGCCGATCGACGACCAGAGCGAATAGCGCCCGCCGACCCCCTCGCCGAACGGCAGGATGCGGGTTTCGTCAACGCCCCATTCCATCGCCTTGTCCGGAGCGGCGGTCAGCGCGATGACCTTGCCGTACGGGTCCTCGACGCCATGTTCGGTCATCCACTGCAGCGCCGACTGGGCATTGAGCAGCGTTTCCTTGGTGGTGAAGGTCTTGGAGGCGAGCACCAGCAGCGTCGCAGCAGGATCGAAATCCTTGATCGCATCCTCCAGCGCGACACCGTCCACGTTGGAGACGATCGCCACGTCGTAACGCGCATCCTCGCGCCCCAATGCGTCGATCAGCAGATGCGGCCCTAGCGCCGATCCGCCGATACCGATGTGCAGCACGTGGCGGATGTCGCCGAGCGCGCCGCCTTCGATTGCGTCGATCAGCGAGCGCATCCGTTCATGGAACTTGCGAGCGCGCGCGACACTCTCGGCATTGCCTTCGCCGCGCTCGGCGGTGTGTTCGACCGGGCGGTCCTCGGTAACGTTGACATGCTCGCCACCAAACATCGCATCGCGCTTGCCAGCCAGATCCTGCACCCTGGCGAGCGCAGCGAAGGCATCTACCGCCTCGGTGGTCAGATGCGTCTTCGACCAGTCGAAATGGATGCCGGCCACGTCAAGGCTGAACTTCGACAGCCGCTCGCCGTCCTGATCGAACAGCTCGGTGAGCTTCGGGGAGGGCAGGGCTTCGATCGCGGTCCAGTCGCTCATTATATCCATCCTTCGGGGAGGGGGTGTTCGTGACAGCTCCGTATCGAACCTGTGTTACAGGACAAGTCCTGTCGGTCCGCGCGGAACGACTACTCAGGACGCGCAGGGAGCGCTAAGGCTCCGCATCTATGGACGAGACCCCCGCGATAGCCGCTGCCGAACCGAAACCGCAGCGCTCCGAACTTAACGAGACGATGCGCTTCCTGGTGAAGCTCGCGCTGGCGGTGCTGATCTTGCGCAGCTTCATCTTCGCGCCCTTTTCGATCCCCTCGGAATCGATGCTGCCGCGACTGTTGATCGGCGACTATCTGTTCGTCACCAAGTGGAACTATGGCTACTCGCGCTGGTCGCTGCCCTATGGCGTACCACTGATCCCCGGGCGCATTCTGGGCCGTGACCCGACCCGCGGCGATGTCGTCGTGTTCCGGTCGCCCGAGCCGGACGATCACGACGTGATAAAACGCGTCATCGGCCTGCCGGGCGATACGATCCAGGTGCGCCGCGGTCAGGTGATCCTGAACGGGAAAGCCATTCCCAAGCAGCGCGTCGCGGATTTCGTCCTGCCGTTGACCGGCAATTTCGACGCCGAAAAATGCGGTGCGAGCTTCCAGGACGTCGATGCCGCCGGTGCTCCCGTCTGCCGCTATCCCCGGTTTCGCGAGACCTTGCCCAATGGCAAAAGCTATATGGTGCTTGATCAGGCGGATATTCCGCAGGCCGACGACACCGGCCTGTACACCGTACCCGCCGGCAACGTGTTCCTGATGGGCGACAACCGCGACGACAGCGCCGACAGCCGTTTCCCGGCGCCGATCGGCATGGGTTACATCCCGATGGAGCGGATCGAGGGCAAGGCGGTCGTGACCTTCTTCTCCACCGACGGCAATGCGTCGTGGATCAACCCGTTCAGTTGGTTCACCGCCGCTCGCTGGAGCCGCGTGGGAGAGGGCTTCTGAGCAGCGATCTGTCCGGTTGGCTGAGCGCGACGTTCGGTCGCAAGCCTGCCGACCTGAAACCCTACGAACGGGCGCTGACGCATGGCAGTCAGGCGGCCGAGAATTACGAGCGGCTGGAATTCCTTGGCGACCGTGTGCTCGGCCTCGTCATGGCGGAATGGCTGTGGGAGCTGTTCCCCACCGAGCCCGAGGGTCAATTGTCCAAGCGGCTCAATGCTCTGGTCACCGGTGCGGTCTGCGCCGACGTGGCGCGGGAGATGGGCGTGCGAGCCTACCTGCGCCTCGGCAAGCAGGCTCGCGACGATGGCGCATATGAAAGCGACAATATCCTGGGTGACGTGATGGAAGCGCTGATCGGCGCCTGGTATCGCGAAACCGGCCTGGATGGCGCGCGCAGCTTCGTCCGCAAGGCCTGGGGTGCCCGTGTCCAGAGCGGCCACAAGGCGCCGCAGCATCCGAAATCCGCCCTGCAGGAATGGGCCGCCGCGGCGGGCCGGCGCACCCCGGAATATTTCGTGATCGACCGTAGCGGGCCGCATCATGCTCCGCGGTTCAAGGTACAGGTCAGGATCGGTACCTTTGCCGACGCGACGGCCGAGGGCGCGAACAAGCAGGTAGCGGAAACCGCGGCAGCGAAGGCGCTGCTGGCGAAGCTGACCGGATGAGCGAAGCGCTCGCCTTGCCCTCCACTCCCAAGCCCCCCAAAGAAGCGACCATGACCCAAAATCAACATTGCGGCCTTGTCGCCGTCGTCGGTGCACCCAACGCCGGCAAGTCCACGCTGGTGAACGCGCTCGTCGGACAGAAGGTCGCGATCGTCAGCCCCAAGGCGCAGACGACGCGGACCAAGCTGCTCGGCGTCGCGATCGAGGGGGATGCGCAAATCCTGCTGGTCGACACGCCCGGTATCTTCGAACCGCAGCGTCGGCTCGACCGCGCAATGGTGTCGGCCGCGTGGAGCGGCACCGAGGGCGCGGACATGATCGCGCTCGTCGTTGACGGCAAGGGCGGCATCGGGTCCAAGGTCACCGCGATCGCCGGGGCGCTGAAGGATCGCCCCGAGCCGAAGATCTTGATCCTCAACAAGGTCGACGTCGCGGACAAGCCGAAGCTGCTGCTCCACGCAGAGAAGCTGAATGCGCTGATGCACTTCGCCGATACGTGGTTCGTCTCGGCTCAGACCGGCGACGGCCTGCCAGAGCTGAAGTCCGCACTCGCCGCGGCGATGCCGACGGGACCATGGCATTATCCCGAGGATCAGGTGTCCGACGCGACCGAGCGCGCGCTGGCGTCGGAGGTGACGCGCGAGCAGCTGTATCTTCAACTGCATGCCGAGCTGCCGTACGCAAGCACGGTGGAAACCGAGAAGTATAGCGAACGCGAGGACGGATCGGTCGAGATCCACCAGCAGATCCTCGTCGAGCGCCCGACGCAGCGTGCGATCGTACTCGGCAAGGGCGGCAGCCGTATCAAGGAGATCGGTGCGCGCGCGCGGACGGAGCTGGCGGGCATCATGGGCCGGCCGGTCCACCTCTACCTGCACGTCAAGGTCAAGCCCGGCTGGGACGAGGATCGCGACGTCTACAAGGATCTGGGGCTCGACTGGGTGGAATAGGCGTCAGGCGGCGCCGAGCACCGCCTCGACCCATTCCGGCACCAGCTCGCCGGCTCGCCCGAGGCGCGTTTCGGCAAAGCTATCGCTGCCCGCCGACCGTTCTAGGTTCAGCTCCAGCGTATCGGCGCCGCAGGCATCCGCCAGCTGGACGAATCCCGCCGCGGGGTAGACCGCACCCGACGTGCCGATCGATACGAACAGGTCGGCCTGCGCCAGTGCCGTTTCGATCCGCTCCATCCGATAGGGCATTTCGCCGAAGAACACGATATCGGGCCGTAACGCCGCTGCGCCGCACGCATCGCAGCGCGACCCGACGGGCAGCGCATCCATCCAGTGCCGGCGTTCTTCGCATGCCGCGCACAGCGCCGATTGCAGCGCCCCGTGCATGTGCAGCAGACGGCGCGTACCTGCCCTCTCGTGCAGGTCGTCGACGTTCTGCGTGACGATCAGCAACTCGCCGCGCCATTCCCGGTCGAGCCGTGCCAGCGCATGATGTGCCGCGTTCGGTTCGACGGTCGCCAGCGCCGCCCGACGGAGATCGTAAAACCGGTGTACCAGCGCCGGGTCGTGCGCCAGCGCCTCTGGCGTACACACGTCCTCGACGCGATGGCCCTCCCACATCCCGCCCGGCCCCCGAAAGGTGGCGATACCGGATTCGGCGGAGATGCCTGCTCCGGTCAGGACGACGATATTGCGGACGCTATTCATCGGTACAGCGTAGCTGCCATCCCGTATCGGTACAGCGGAAAAGGCACCACGTTTGGCGGACCTTGCGCGCGCTGCCTGTCCCCGGCGCATGCTTTATGCCACAAGCCGCCCATGATGTTCTCCCGCCAGCGCTTGTCCGTTTCCTGCCGTGTCGGAGGACGCGCATGACCGCGATCGGCATCTACGGCAGCAGCGGTCGCATGGGGCGTGCCATCGCCGAACAGATCGCGGCAGAGGGGGCGAGGCTGGCCGGCGGCGTCGATGCGGGCGGTGATCCTGCGGCGCTCGCGCGGGTGGCGGACGTACTGGTCGATTTCTCGACACCGTCGGCGCTTGAGGCGCATCTCGCTATCGCGCGCGCCGCGGGTACACCGCTGGTGATCGGCACCACCGGGCTGACACAGGCACAGCATGCCGCAATCGATGCGGCAGCGGCGGATATCGCGGTGCTCCAGACCGGCAACACCTCGCTCGGGGTGACGCTGCTGGCGCAGCTGGTTCGCGACGCCGCGGCGAAGCTCGGCACCGATTGGGATATCGAGATCGTCGAGAGCCACCACCGGCACAAGGTGGATGCGCCGTCCGGCACCGCGATCCTGCTGGGTGAAGCGGCGGCGGCAGGGCGGGGGACGACTCTGTCCGAACTGCGCGTCGATGGCCGCGCCGGGCTGACCGGCGCTCGGACCGAGGGAACGATCGGTATGGCCTCGGTGCGCGGCGGATCGGTGATCGGCGACCATAATGTCGTGTTCGCCAGCGAGGGAGAGCGGATCGAGCTGGCGCATCTGGCGCAGGATCGCAGCATCTTCGCCAAGGGGGCCGTACGCGCCGCGATGTGGATCGCGCGGCAGCCGGCAGGGCGTTACCGCATGGGCGACGTGCTGGGCCTGTGAAGGCAACGGACCTGTGAAGAAGGCCGACGTCTTCGAGCTCTACCGGCGGCTGGCGGAGGCCAATCCGCACCCGGAAACCGAACTCGAATCGAACAATGCCTATCAGTTGCTCGTCGCCGTGGTGCTGTCGGCGCAGGCGACCGATGCCGGCGTCAACAAGGCGACGCGCGCGCTGTTCCCGAAGGTGGAGACACCGGAGCAGATGGTGGCGCTCGGGCTTGACGCGCTGAAGCAGCACATCCGGACGATCGGGCTGTTCAATACCAAGGCGAAGAACGTCATTGCCTTGTCGGAAGCGCTGATCGCGGAACATGACAGCGCGGTTCCGGCGAATCGTGCCGCGCTGGAACGGCTGCCCGGCGTAGGGCGCAAGACGGCGAACGTCGTGATGAACGTCGCGTTCGGTGCGGAGACGTTTGCCGTGGACACACATATCTTCCGCGTCGGCAACCGTACCGGTCTTGCCCGCGGCAAGACGCCGCTAGCCGTCGAGACGACGCTCGACAAAGCAACGCCGCAGCCCTTTCGCCTTCACGCGCATCACTGGCTGATCCTGCACGGGCGTTACGTCTGCAAGGCGCGGCGGCCGGAATGTTGGCGTTGTATCGTCGCCGACCTGTGTGTGTACAAACCGAAGACGCCGCCACCGAAGTCCGTTGCGGCAGATGCGGTAGCATAATCCCACTGGCGTAGCGTGCGACCCTTTGCTACGCGCCGTCTCCAGGCACCCGTAGCTCAGCTGGATAGAGCGCTGCCCTCCGAAGGCAGAGGCCACTGGTTCGAATCCAGTCGGGTGCACCACATCATCGCAGTCCCGACCATGGCGCGCTGCGCACAGCGGGGGTGAGTCTGATGACCTACCGGCACATTCTGGCCGAGGCGCGTGGCGACGTTCTGGTGCTGACGCTGAACCGGCCCGAGCGGCTGAATGCGGCGCCGCCGGCCATGTTCGACGAACTACGGGCCGCTCTCGATAATCTGGACGGCGCGCGCGCGGTGTTGATCGCGGGGGCGGGGCGGGCGTTCTGTTCGGGGGCGGACGTCGGCGGCGGCGCGCTGGGCAGCGACGATCCGGGCGAGACGACGTATGCCGCACTCACGCAGCATTATAATCCGACGATCACCGCCATAGCCGAACTGGGCGTCCCGGTGGTCAGCGCAGTGCGTGGCCCGGCGGCGGGAATCGGCTGCTCGCTGTCACTGGCGGTGGATTTTTGTGTGGCTAGTGCGGAGGCCTATTTTTTGCAGGCCTTCGTCAATATCGGGTTGGTGCCCGATGGCGGCGCGTCCTGGATGCTGCCGCGGCTGATCGGACGCGCGCGGGCCGCCGAGATGATGATGCTCGGCGAGCGGGTTCCGGCGGCGAAGGCGCTGGAGTGGGGGATGATCCACAAGGTCGTCGCGGACGACGCGCTCGATACGGAAGCACTGGCGTTGGCGACCCGGCTGGCGGCAGGGCCGACGGTCGCGCTCGGGCTGATGCGGCAGGCCCTGGGCCGGGCGCTGGACAGCGACTATCCGACGGCGTTGCTGGCGGAGGCGGAAGCGCAGCGGACGGCACGCGCATCGGCGGATTCGCTGGAGGGCGGTATGGCGTTCCTTCAGAAGCGGAAGCCGGCCTTCACGGGGCGATAGAAGCGGTATGTGTCGGCGCTGACATGACCAAGAGACAAATTGCGACATAAAATCGCTGGACGGCGCGCGGTGTGCTCAGCACATGATAGGCTATGGTCCGTGTTCCTGCCCTTCTTTTCGCCACCGCGGCGCTGGCCGGTTGCACCGTCGGTCCCGATTATCGCCCGAACAGCGCCGCCGATCTCGGCGTGCCGGACGGCTATTCGGTGCCGGCACAGCAAAGCCCGGAGGATCTGACGCGCTGGTGGTCGAACTTCGACGACCCCGTGCTCGGTCAGCTGGTCGAACAATCGCGGCTCGCCAATCCCGATATCGCGCAGGCGATCGCACGATTGCGGCAGGCGCGCGAGGCGCTGGTGCAGAACCGGGCGTCGCTGCTGCCGACGCTGTCGGGTTCGGCGGGCTATCAGCGCAACGAAAATCTGCGTGGCGGCGGGCGTTCGTTCACGCTGCCGGACGGTACGGTGGTCGACACGGGCGGGGGCGGCACCAACAGCTTTTCCGCCGGTCTGTCCGCCAGCTACCAGGTCGGACTGTTCGGTGAGATCCGTCGCACGGTCGAGGCCAGCCGGGCGCAATACGAGGCGAGCGGGTTCGATTATGCGACGGTGCTGCTGACCGTCGAGAGCGAGGTCGCGCGCAATTACGTGCTGGCGCGTGCCTATCAGGCGCAGCTCGCCAATGCGCGCGCCAGTCTGGGGATACAGGACGACAATCTGGAGATCGCCGGCTTTCGCGTGCAGGCCGGGCTGGTATCCTCGGTCGATGTCGAACAGGCACGCAGCCAACGGGCGCAAACGGCCGCGACCGTCCCCCAGATCGAACAGCAATATGCCGCGTCGGTTGCGCGGCTGGGCGTACTGACCGGGCAGGCGCCAGGTGCGCTGCGCGGCGCGCTGGCGGCGGCGAAGCCGATCCCGAAGGGGCCGGCGACGGTCGGCGTCGGTATCCCGGCGGATACGTTGCGCCGGCGTCCCGACGTGCGTTCGGCCGAGCGG
This sequence comes from Sphingomonadaceae bacterium OTU29LAMAA1, assembly GCA_024072375.1. Classification (NCBI taxonomy): domain Bacteria; kingdom Pseudomonadati; phylum Pseudomonadota; class Alphaproteobacteria; order Sphingomonadales; family Sphingomonadaceae; species Sphingomonadaceae bacterium OTU29LAMAA1. The sequence goes on along the minus strand of CP099617.1, from coordinate 1,373,363 downwards.
GCGCTCGCCGCGGCGACGGCGCAGATCGGCGTCGCCAAGGCGCGGCTGTATCCGGCGCTGGCGATCACCGGCAACATCAACACCAATGCGACCAGTATCGGCAACATCGGCGATGCGATCACCGGCGGCCTGTTCGCCGGGTTGACGCAGGCGATCTTCAACGGCGGGCGGCTGCGCAGTCAGGTCCGCGCGAGCGAGGCGGCGACCGACGCCGCACTCGCCACCTATCGCGGTACGGTGCTGACGGCGCTGGAGGATGTCGAGAACGCCATCGTCGCGCTCGACACGGCGCGGCAGCGCGAGACTCAATTCCGCATCGCCTATGACGCCGCCAGCGCGTCGGCGATCCTCGCGCGCAGCCAGTATCGCAGCGGCCTGACCGATTTCACGACGCTCAACCAGCAGGAGGCGGCGCTGCTGTCCGCGCAGAACGGCCTCGTGCAGGCGCGGTCGGATCAGGCGACCGCGCTGATCGCGCTGTACAATGCGCTCGGCGGTGGCTGGGACGCGAGCGTCATCCCCGAAGCGCCCGATCGCGGCGCAACCCCAACTCCCGAGGGCGAGACCCGCTGATGGCCGACGAACAGATCGACGATTTCCTGGGCGTAAAGCCGGTTCCGGTATGGCGGCGCTACCTGAAATGGGTGTTCGTCGCGATCGGCGTCATCCTGCTCGCGTTGCTGCTGAAGAGCTGTTTCGGGCCGAAGGCGGAGGCTGGTTTCTCGACGCAGGCGGCCGAGCGCGGCAATCTGACGGTGACCGTGTCGGCGACCGGCAAGCTGGCGCCGACCAACCAGGTGACGGTGGGGTCGCAGCTGTCCGGGCTGGTCACCAAGGTGGTGGTCGACGTCAACGACCGCGTTACGGCGGGCCAGCCGCTGGCGTTGATCGATCCCGAACAGATCGAGGATCAGATCCGCCAGCAACAGGCGCAGATCGCGGCCAATCAGGCGCAGGTGAATCAGGCGCAGGCGACCGTCGGCGAAAGCCGCGCGCAGCTGGCGCGGCTGGAAGAAGTGTTCAAGCTGTCCGGTGGCCGCGTTCCGTCGGGAACCGAGTTGCAGACGGGCCGGGCGAACTACCAGCGCAGCGTCGCGGCGTTGCGGGTCGCACAGGCCAACGTCACCGCATCGCAGGCGGCGCTGGCGCAGAGCCAGACGCAGCGGGCGCGGGCGATCATCCGCTCGCCCGTCAACGGTGTCGTTCTGGCGCGTCAGATCGATCCGGGCGCGACCGTCGCGGCGTCGTTCAACACGCCGACGCTGTTCGTGATCGCCGAGGACCTCAGCAAGATGAAGCTGGAGGTCGCGATCGACGAGGCCGACGTCGGCGAGGTCAAGGTCGGGCAGAAGGCGAATTTCACCGTCGACGCTTTTCCCGGGCGGACGTTCCCGGCGGAGATCACGCGGGTCGATCTGGGTTCGAACCTGACGGTCAGCTCGGCGAGTTCGACCTCCACCACGACCACGACCGCGACGACCGGGCAGGTGGTGAGCTATGCCGCCGACCTGACCGTCGCCAATCCATCGCTGCAATTGCGACCGGGAATGACCGCGACCGCGGACATCGTCACGTCGGACCGGCAGAACGTGTTGCTGGTGCCCAATGCGGCGTTGCGGTTCAAGCCGACCGCTGCCGGTGCGGGCGCATCGAGCGGCGGCATCGCCGGATCGCTGACCTTCCGTCCGCGCCGCGACCGGCCCGAGCGAACCGCCAAGCTGGCGCGCGGGGCGAGCCAGACGGTGTACGTCAAGGATGCCGAAGGCAAGCCGCAGCCGGTGCAGGTCGTCACCGGCGACAGCAACGGGACGATGACCGAAGTGCTGGGCGGCAACCTGAAGCCGGGGCAACAGGTGATCACCGGCCAGCTGTCGAGCGGCAGCGACGGCGCGGCGGGAGCGCGGCGGAGCGGAGCCGGCGGTCAGCGGCGGCAGGGTGCGGCCGGTGGGCAGTAAGCCAGTCGACCTTGTGCCCATGGCCTCCGGCGTAGGCAGGAGTCCACGGCTGCGGGACATGCAGGCCGACCGTCTGTCTGGTCGTGGGCGCCGGCGTGCGCCGGAGCACCGGCATGCCTGAGCCGCTCATCACGATGCGCAACGTCACCAAGGTGTACGGGATGGGCGCGACGCAGTTCCAGGCGCTGAAGGGCGTCGACCTCGATATCCAGGCGGGCGATTTCGTCGCGGTCATGGGGCCATCGGGGTCGGGCAAGTCGACGACGATGAACATCCTCGGCTGTCTCGACGTGCCGTCGGGGGGAACGTTCCTGTTCCGCGGGCATCACGTCGAGACGCTCGATCGCGACCAGCGTGCGTTGCTGCGGCGACGGTATCTCGGTTTCGTGTTTCAGGGGTTCAACCTGCTCAGCCGGACCAGCGCGCTGGAGAACGTCGAGCTGCCGCTGCTGTATCGCGGCGAGGACAAGAAGGCCCGGCGGGAACTGGGCATGGCGGCGCTGGCGAAGGTCGGGCTGGATCGCTGGTGGGATCACACCCCGGCCGAATTGTCGGGCGGGCAGCAACAGCGCGTCGCCATCGCGCGAGCGATCGTGACGCAGCCCGACGTGCTGCTGGCGGACGAGCCGACCGGCAACCTCGATTCCGAACGGTCCGTCGAGATCATGGAATTGCTGACCGACCTCAACCAGAACAGCAACATTACCGTGCTGATGGTGACGCACGAGCCCGACATGGCGGCGTTCGCGCGGACGGTTATCCACTTCAAGGACGGGCTGGTCGAGCGGATCGAGGCGCAGCATCGGCCGGGTCAGATGCCGGAGCCGGAAAAGCCACTTCTCTCCGACGGAGGGGTTGGGGTTGCCGGGTCATCTGGCGCTGGTCTCGGTGAGACGCCCACCACCCCCAACCCCTCCTCTGAAGAGGAGGGGCTTTCCTGATGCTCGGGACCACGCTCATCCTCGCGTTGCGGTCGATCCGGCGGCATCTGTTGCGGTCGTTCCTCACCATTCTGGGCATCGTCATCGGCGTCGGCGCGGTCGTCACGATGGTGACGCTGGGCAAGGCGACGACGGCGGCGGTGCAGCAGCAGATCAGCGCACTCGGCAGCAACATTCTCCAGATCCGGCCGGGTCAGGGCTTCGGTCGTGGTGGCGGCGGGCCGCAGCCGCCGAATTTCAAGCCGGAGGACGTCGAGGCGATCGCGCAGCAGGTCGCGGGCGTCACTGCGGTCGCGCCGCAGGCGAGCGCTTCGGCGACGGCGATCTACGAGGGCGCCAACTGGTCGACCTCGATCAACGGCACGACCAGCGCGTTCCTGACGGTGCAGCCGTGGCCGCTGGCGCTGGGGCGATACTGGACGCCGGCGGAGCAGGAGGCGGGGAAGGCCGTGTGCCTGATCGGCAATACCGTGCGCCAGAACCTGTTTCGCGGGGCCGATCCGGTCGGCGCGCGTATCCGGCTGGGCAATATCAGCTGCGACGTGATCGGTGCGCTGACGACACGCGGGCAAGGCGGCTTCGGCGATCAGGACGATGTCGTGGTGATGCCGATCAAGACGGTGCAGCGGCGCTTCACCGGTAACCGCGACGTGCGCCTGATGCTGGTCGGCGTCGACACCGATTACCAGACGAGCAACGTGCAGGCGGCGATCACCGATCTGCTGCGCGAGCGGCGGCATCTGACGGGCGCGCGCGACGACGATTTCAACATCTTCGACACCAAGCAGATCTCCGACACGCTGACCGGCACGACCACGCTGCTGACCCGCATCGTCGCGGCGGTGGCGGCGATCAGTCTGGTCGTCGGCGGCATCGGCATCATGAACATCATGCTGGTGTCGGTGACCGAACGGACGCGCGAGATCGGCATCCGGCTGGCGATCGGCGCGGTCGCGCGCGAGGTGCTATTGCAGTTTCTGGTCGAGGCGGTGGCGCTGTCATGCCTGGGCGGCGTGATCGGGCTGATCATCGCGCAGGGGGTTATCCTGGCGCTGTCGCCGTTGATGCAGGTGCCATGGACGTTCGACCTGCAGATCAACCTGATCGCGTTTGCGATATCGGCGGTGATCGGCGTGGTGTTCGGCTATTTCCCGGCGCGGCGGGCGGCGGCACTGAACCCGATCGACGCGTTGCGACACGAATAGGGAAACGCCTTCAGGTGTGACGGCGCCGGGTATACGCCTCCGGTGCGTTCACCAGCGCCCGCAACCGCTCCAGTTCCTCCGGCGTGTCGACGTCGATCAGTTCCGCGGGGTTCGTCACGACGTGCTTGCCGGCGCGGACCATGTCGCGGGCGCCGGCATCGCCCTCCAGCGTCAGCAGCGTGTCGAACCGCGCGCGGCCGAACACGGCCGGGGGCTTGGGGGAACGGCCGTCGCTGGAGGCGACGACGGCGTCCTCGCCATCTGCGGCATCCAGCAACGTATAGATGTGGCTGGCGGTGACGCGCGGCATGTCGGCAAGGGCGACGACCACCGCCTTCGCCCCGCGTGCGCGGGCGCAGTCCACACCGAGCGCAACCGATCGGCCCATCCCGAGACCAGGGTCGTCGTTGCGGACGATGGTAAAGCCGTGCGCGGCGTAATCGCAATCCGCCTGACCGACGACCGCGACGCGCTCCATGAAGGGTATGTCCTCCAGCGCCACCGCGACGTGCAGGCCGAGCGGGCGACCGAGGAACGGCTCGTCCAGCTTGCTGCCGACGTCACCCATGCGGAGCGAACGGCCGGCGGCAAGGAGGACGAGGACGCAATCCTCAGCGGCGATCATGGAACGCTCCCACCATCGCGGCGGCGATCGACAGCGCGATCTCCGATGGACCGATCGCGCCGATATCGATGCCGACCGGCGCGTCGATGCGGTCGATCTGAACCGCCGACAGCCCTGCGGCGGCGAGGCGTTCGCGGCGGGCGGCGTGGCTGCGGCGGCTGCCGAGCGCGCCGACATAGGGGGCGTTGAAGGCGAGCGCGGCGATCAGCGCGGGATCGTCGATCTTGATATCGTGGCTGAGCGTGACGACGGCGGTGGAGGGGCCGGGCTTCAGCGCCTCGATCGCCTCGTCCGGCCAGCGGTCGTCGAGGGTGACGCCGGGAAAGCGCTCTTCGGTGAGGAAGCGCGCGCGCGGGTCGATGACGGTCGTGTCGATGCCGAGCGTGGTGGCCAGCGCAGCGAGCGCCTGCGCGATCTGGACCGCGCCGACGATCAGCAACCGGCGCGGCGGGTCGTAGCGGTTGACGAACACCTCGCCCGTTTCGACCGGACGCAGGTCGCTGTGGCCGGTGGCGAGATCGGTGGTGACGGTGAGCGCCTGACCGTGGTCGCGTGCTTCGGCGATGCGATCGAACAGTTCGGGATCGAAGCCTGCCGCGGACACCGGCTGCACCATCACCGCGATCTCACCGCCGCAGGGCAGGCCGACTTCCCATGCCGCGGCATCGGCGACGCCGTAGTTCCTGAGCTGGAACGGCGCGCCGGCGATGACGTCCGCGGCGGTCTGAAGGATGTCGCTTTCGACGCAGCCGCCGGAGACGGAGCCTTCGAACCGCCCGTCGGCGTGGACGAGCATGTGGCTGCCGCGCGGGCGGGGGGCCGAGCCCCAGGTGGAGACGACCGTCGCGAGGGCGAGGGGTTCGTTCCGCCAGTTGCGGGCGGCGGTGAGGACGGAATCGTTTTCGGCCATGTTCTTCTTTCCAGGTCCTCCCTCGTGAAGCGAGGCAGGGGGACCGTTCGCGTAGCGAATGGTGGAGGGGGCGGTTCCGCGAGCGACCACGTTCGTTGCTTGTCTCCCTCTGGCACGGGAGGAATGATTCAGGGGTTCGGCAATCCCGCCAGCAGCTTGTCCAGCGTTACCGGGAAGTCGCGCACGCGTACCCCGCACGCATCGTAGATCGCGTTGGCCACCGCCGCGCCGGCTCCCGAGATACCGAGTTCGCCGACGCCCTTCGCTCCCACCGGATTGGCGCTGTCGTCGATCTCCTCGATGAAATGCACCTCGATCTTCGGCACGTCGGCATGGACGGCGACGTGGTATTCGCCGAAGTCCGGGTTGGCGAAATGGCCGTTGCGGGTGTCGACCACCGCCTCCTCTCCGAGTGCGTAGGACAGGCCCCAGACCATGCCGCCGATCAGCTGGTTCGCGGCGGTCTTCGCATTCAGCACGCGGCCGATGTCGAACACGCCGAGCATGCGGCGGACGCGGACCTCGCCGGTGACGGCGTTGACCGCGACCTCGACGAAATGGGCGCCGTGGCTCGCCTGGCTGGTACGTTTGGTTTCCGCGCCGGGACCGGTCTTGCCGGTGGCGACGATCGGGTCGCCGCGAATCAGGTCGGCGAGCGCGACGCTGCGGCCGCCGGCGGTGACGCAGCCATCGTGCAACGTCAGGTCTTCGGGCGCGGCGTTCATCCGGCGGGCGAGTTCGGTGATGATGTCCTCGCACGCCAGCACCGTCGCCGAACAGGCGCTGCCCGCCCCGAACGACCCGCCGGAACCGGCGCTGGCGGGCAGGTCGCTGTCGCCGATGCGGACGTCGACCGATGTGACCGGCAGGCCGAGCATCTCTCCCGCTGTCTGCGCGAGGATGGTGTAGGTGCCGGTGCCGATGTCGGTCATGTCGCATTCGACCACCGCACGACCTTCGGTGTCCAGACGCACGCGCGCCTGCGCATTGACGGTGAAGTTGCCGCGCAATGCAGCCGCCATGCCGTGGCCGATCAGCCATTCGCCATCGCGGCGCTTTTCGCGGACATCCCAGCCGAAGCAGCGAGCGCCCTCGTCGTAGCAGTCGAGCAGGCGACGGGTGGAGAAGGGCTTGCCGTTGACCGGATCGACGGTGGGTTCGTTGATGCGCCGCAATTCGACGGGATCGATATCGAGCCGTTCTGCCAGCTCGTCCATCGCGCTTTCGACCGCGAAGGTGCCGATCGCCTCGCCCGGCGCCCGCACCGCGCCGGTGGCGGGCAGATCGAGGCGGATCAGGTCGGTGCGGAAGCGGCGGTTCGCGCCGGCATAGAGCGGTAGCGAGCCGAACGGGATGGGTTCGAGGAAGCTGGCATCGTCGTTTTGCGCGGCGACCCCTTCGTGCGCGAACGCGGTGATGCGGCCCTTGCGGTCGGCGCCGATGCGGACCCGCTGCGTCGTCGCGGAGCGGTGGTGGACGAGATAGGCCGTCTGCGCGCGGGGCAGGGCGACCTTGACCGGGCGACCGATCCGGTCGGCGGCGATCGCGGCGAGGATCACCTCCGGCCCGACGCCGGTCTTGCCGCCGAAGCCGCCGCCGACGAAGGGGGCGAGGACCCGGACATTGCTCTTGTCGATCCCTAGGGCGGTGGCGATCGTGCCGCTGGCGGAGCCGATCACCTGATTGCTGGTGCGGACGGTGAGCTTGCCGGCATCCCACGACACCGTACTGGCGTGCGGTTCGAGCGCGGCGGGAAAATGGACCGGGGTGGTGTAGCTCTGGTCGAGCGTAACCTCGGCATCGGCAAGCGCCGAGTCGAGATCGCCGATGTCGATCGCGGGAAGGAAGCCGATGCCGTGATCGGTCTGCACCGGTTGTGCGTCGCGATCGAAGCGGTTCTGGCCGGGTTCGGTGTGGACGACGACCAGTCCGGCGGCTTCGCGGGCAATCACCTGATCCTCGGCAACGACGATCGCGACGGGCTGGCCATAGTGAAAGATGGTGTCGGTATCGCTGTGCGCCTGCGCCTGCGAGTTGCTGCCGCCGGAGACGATGCGGGGATCGTCGTGGATGATCGCGATGACGCCCGACAGGGCTTCGGCTGCGGACGTATCGATGCGGGTCACGCGCCCGCTGCCGATGGGGGTGCCGACGATGGCGGCGTAGGCGGTGCCGTCGGGTGCGGCTTCATAGGCGTAGGTAGCGGTGCCGGTGACCTTGGCCGGCCCCTCGACGCGGGGGATCGGTTGGCCGAGCAGGTTCTGCGTCGCGCGCGCGAGGCCGGCGGGGCGGTGCGCCCGGTCCATCATCATGTCGGTCATGCGCATCTGGTCCTTGCCCGGAGCGGGGTACGGCTAATGTAGGATGGTGCAGGCGTCGGGCAAAGATCGTGCCTCTCGCGGCTTGTCAGAAATGTGTCGTCAACACCGGCTTGTTCCGGGGTCCACCGTACGGCAGCGGAAACGCTGGAGCCTCCAGTCCTTCCCTTGCCGCACCGTGGACCCCGGAACGAGTCCGGGGTGACGGAGGATGTGGGCAATCTGATCGCACACCTGTGAGCAGAGGTCAGATGGCCGGCAAACCGTCCAGCAGCTTGTCGAGCGTCAGCGGATAATCGCGCACCCGTACGCCGGTGGCGTTGTAGATCGCGTTGCCGACCGCCGCCGCGGCGCCGCAGATGCCCAGTTCCCCGAGCCCCTTGGCGTGAAGCGGGTTGGCCTGGATATCGCGTTCGAACAGGAATTCGACCTCCAGCTGCGGCACGTCCGCGTTCACCGGGATGTGGTATTCGGCGAGGTCGCGGTTCACCACCTTGCCGTTGCGCGGATCGTGGACCAGTTCTTCCGACAGCGCCGCACCGATGCCGAAGGTCAGGCCACCGAGGCATTGCGACCGTGCGGTCTTTTCGTTGAGGATGCGACCGGCGGTGAAGACGCCGAGCATGCGCTTGACGCGGACCTCGCCGGTGACGGCGTTGACCGCGACTTCGCAGAAATGCGCGCCGTAGCTCGCCTGATTGAACGTCTTTTCCTGATGGCCGCCGGTGATTTCGCCGGTCGCTTCCATGCCCTTGCCGACCAGTTCGCGCAACGGCACGCTGCGGTTCTCGGCGATGACGAGGCCGTCCTTCAGCGTCATGCCGGCCTCATCCACGTCCATCGCCCTGGCGATCTTCTTGCGCAGCGCTTCGCACGCGAGATAGACCGACGAGCCGGACGAGGCCGCGCCCCACGACCCGCCCGACCCCGCTCCCGCCGGCGCATCGGTATCGCCGAGGTGGACGGTGACGTCCTCGATCGGCAAGCCCAGGATCTCGGCGGTGATCTGGCCAAGGATGGTATAGGTGCCGGTGCCGATATCGGTCATGTCGGTCTCGACGATCGCCTTGCCCTGACCATCGATCGACACCTTGGCGGCGGATTTCTGGAGCATGTTCGAGCGGGCCGCTGAGGCGACGCCGATGCCGTACAACCAGTCGCCGCGACGATCGGTGCCGGCAGGCTTGCGGTTGCGCCACCCGAACTTCGCCGCGCCGGCGTCGAGGCAGGGGATCAGCGAGCGCGACGAATAGGGAATGTTCTTTTCGGGATCGACCGCCGGCTCGTTGCGCTTGCGCAGTTCGATCGGGTCGATGCCGATCACCTCAGCGAGTTCGTCCATCGCGCCTTCGAGCGCGATCAGGCCGACCGCCTCTCCGGGTGCACGCATCGATCCCGACAGCAGCCAGTCGAGGCGGACGATGTCGTGGGTGATCAGGCGGTTCTCGCCCTCGTAGAGGAAGTGCGTCGCCATGCCGGCCGGTTCGAAGAAATCCTCGCCCGGCAGGTTCGACGTGATCGTCTCATGGCCGATCGCGCTGAGCTTGCCGTTGGCGTCGGCTCCCAAACGCATGCGCTGTTCGGTGTTCGAGCGGCGGACGGTGGCGTCGAACACCTGTTGGCGCGCCATCACGGCCTTCACGGGCCGGTTCAGGCGCTTGGCGGCGATCGCCGCCGCGACGCTTTCGGGGGCGATACCGAGCTTCGATCCGAAGCCGCCACCGACATAAGCCGCGACGATGCGCACCTTGCTCGCCGACACGCCGAGCGCCTTGGCGAGCTGTTGCTTGTCCGACGCGGGCATCTGGTATGCACCGTACAGCGTCAGCGCGCCGTCTTCCCATACCGCGAGGCTGCCGTGCGGTTCCATGGCGGCGGAGTTCTGGCTGGGGGTGGTGTAGGTGACGTCGATCGTGTGCGTCGCCTCCGCCATCGCCTTGTCGATGTCGCCCTGGCTGTGGTGCGGCGGGATCTGCTGCGGCTTGGGCTTTTCCGCTTCTTCGCGGTGGGCGAGGAAGCTGTAGCGGCCTTCGCCGGGTTCGTAGTCGACCTTCACCTGCATCGCGGCGTCGCGGGCGACCTCGTAGCTTTCGGCGATGACGATCGCGATGATCTCGCCGTGATAGGCGACGGTCTCGACCCCTTGCGTCGGTGCGGTCGTTTCGCCGCCCTGCTGGGGATTGCGGATGAAGCTGGCGTAATCGGTGATGACGTCGATGACGCCCGGCATCGCCCTGGCCCGCTCCGCATCGAGCGTCTTGATCTTGCCCGAACCGACGGTGGCGCGGACGAGGAAGCCGTAGGCGACGTTATCGAGCGCGTATTCCGCGGCATAGGTCGCCTTGCCCGACACCTTCTTGGGGCCGTCGATCCGGTCGATCGGCTTGCCGATGATGTCCTGCGCCGACGTGTCGAGCAGGCTTTCCGGGTGGCTCTTGTTCATGGTGAGCGAGTTAGTGTCGCCGCTGCCGAAGCCGAACATGCCTTATTCTCCCGTCAGATCGCGCAGGGTGGCGATCAGGACCCGCCGCGCGAGCGGGATCTTGAAGTCGTTCGAGCCATAGCCCCGGGCGTCCGCCAGCAGGATGTCGGCGGCGGCGTCGAACACCGCGTCCGAGGGCGCCTGACCGATGAGCGCCGCCTCTACCGCCGGGTTACGCCACGGCATGTGGGCGAGGCCGCCGAAGGCGAGGGCCGCGGTGGCGATCTTGCCATCCTCGACGCCGACCACGCCGGCGATCGAGACGAGCGCGAAGGCGTAGGAGGCGCGGTCACGGACCTTGCGGTATACCTGCTTCCCCTTTGGCGGGGCGGGCAGCTCGACATGGGTGATCAGTTCGCCCGGTTGCAGCACAGTCTCGATATTGGGCGTGTCGCCGGGCAGACGGTAGAAGTCGTGGATCGAGATGCGGCGCTTATCGCCATCGAACGTTTGCGTGATGATCGTCGCATCGAGCGCGCGCATCGCCACCGCCATGTCGCTCGGGTGCGTCGCGATGCAATGTTCCGACGTGCCGAGCACCGCCAGCACGCGGTTGAAGCCGCCGATCGCCGAACAGCCGGTGCCGGGCTCGCGCTTGTTGCAGGGCGTGGCGGTGTCGTAGAAGTAGTAGCAGCGTGTCCGCTGGAGCAGGTTGCCGCCGGTCGAGGCCTTGTTGCGCAACTGTCCCGACGCGCCGGCGAGCAGCGCACGGCTCAGCACCTCGTATTTTTCGATGACGCGCGGATCGGCAGCGAGGTCGGAATTCGGCACCAGCGCGCCGATCGTCAGCCCGCCGTCCTCGCGTTCCTCAATCTCACCCAGCGGAAGCCGGCTGATGTCGACCAGTTTTTCCGGCGTCTCGACCTGCAATTTCATCAGGTCGAGCAGGTTGGTGCCGCCGGCGATATATTTCGCGCCGGAGACATGGGCGTCACGCACGGCGGTGTCGGCGCTATCCGCCTTGGCGTAGGTGAAGGTCTTCATGCCCCTGCCTCCACCTTGTGGCGAAGGGCGATATCGACGACGCCCTCGGCCTCCGCGACCTCCCGGATCGCATCGACGATGTTCGGATAGGCGGCGCAACGGCACAGATTGCCGCTCATCCGTTCGCTGATCTCGCCATCGTCGAACTTCGGCGCGTCGAGGTCGCTCGACACATGGCTCGCCCAGCCTTTCCGCACCTCGTCGAGCATGCCCACCGCGGAGCAGATCTGGCCGGGGGTGCAATAGCCGCATTGATAGCCGTCATGCCGGACGAAGGCGGATTGCAGCGAATGCAGGTTGTCGGGCGTGCCGAGGCCCTCAATCGTCGTGATCTCGTCGTCCTGATGCATCACCGCGAGGCTGAGGCAGGAATTGATCCGGCGACCGTTCACCAGCATCGTGCACGCGCCGCACTGGCCGTGATCGCACCCCTTCTTGCTGCCCGTCAGGCCGAGATGTTCGCGGCACAGATCGAGCAGCGAGGTGCGGATATCGGGTTCGGCTTCGTAAGGTTGGCCGTTGATGGTGAAATGCATGCGCCGCCTCGCAGAGTTCGGGTGTCTCACCCGTGTAGGATCGTGGCCCTAACGCGTCTGGCCATGATGGTTTCCGCTTTGCGAATCGCTCTCACTGCCGGGGTGCTGGCGTCGACCGCCGGACACGGGCAGGATCGCGCAATGACCGCGCCCCTGTCCGCCCCGATCGTCATCGCCCATCGTGGCGCGAGCGGGTCGCGACCCGAACATACGCTGGCCGCCTATGAACTGGCGATCGATCAGGGCGCGGACTTCATCGAGCCCGATCTGGTGCCGACCAGGGACGACGTGCTGGTCGCGCGGCACGAGAATGCGATCGGCGGCACGACCGACGTTGCGGCGCATCCGGAGTTCGCCTCGCGCCGCACGACGAAGACGATCGACGGGCAGGTGCTGACCGACTGGTTCGTGGAGGACTTCACGCTGGCCGAGCTGAAGACGTTGCGGGCGAAGGAGCGCCTGCCGCAATTGCGTGCCGACAACACCCGATATGACGGGCAATTCGAAGTGCCGACGCTGGCCGAGATCAACGCGCTGGCGAGGCGGCGGCACGTCGGCATCTATCCCGAGACCAAGCACCCGACGTATTTCGCGCGGATCGGCCATCCCACCGACGGCCTGCTGGTCGACCAGCTGAAGGCGGCGGGATGGGACAGCGCCGACGCGCCGGTCTTCATCCAGTCGTTCGAGGTGGCGAACCTGAAGCGGATCCATGCGCTGACGACGGTGCGGCTGATCCAGCTCGTGGCGGGGCAGGGTGGGCCGGCGGACGGTGCGGCGTCGTCCTATGCTGCGATGCTGACGCCGGCCGGGCTGCGTCAGATCGCGACCTATGCCTACGGGCTGGGGCCGGACAAGGCGCAGCTCTGGTCGGGCGACGCGCCGACGACGCTGGTTTCGGACGCGCATGCGGCGGGGCTGCGGGTGCACCCGTGGACGTATCGTGCCGAAAATACCTTTCTGCCGTCCCGGTTTCGTCGCGGCGAGGCGCCGGGGGCACACGGCGATATCGCAGCCGAGATCGCGTCCGCGCTGCGCCTTGGAATCGACGGATTCTTCACGGATTACCCGCTAACAGGCGTGGAAACCCGCCGTGCGGTAAAGGATCATCGGTAAATGCGTATCGCTCCCCTCGTGTGTCTTCCCCTGCTGCTCGCCACGGGCGGCTGCATCAGCACCGCCGCCTCGATCGTGAAGGCGCCGTTCCAGGTCGCGGGCAAGGCGGTCGACTGGACGACGACGAGCCAGGAGGAGGCGGACCGGAACTACGGCCGCAAGATGCGCAAGCAGGAGGCGAAGGAAGGCCGCGAGCGCAAGGAGGCGGCGAAGCAGTGCCGCCAGCATCCCGACGACCGCCGCGCGTGCGAATATTCGGGGTATCGCGCGGGGTATTGATCTGCGGCCTGGAGGGCGAGCGACGGAGCCGTCCCTACCGGTCCTGCACCACCGCATCGTCCGCCAGCGCCGCCGCCACCGCGATCAGCACCTCGGGGTGGATATGCACGCCGAGATGGCCGCTGTTCACCTCGACCGCCCGTGCGCTCGGATCATGGCAGATGAAGCCGTTGACGAAGCCGTCGCGCGGGCTCCAGATCGCGGTGCAGGGAACGGGGAGCGGCGCGGCGATCGCTTCGCTGCGGGCGATCACGGCAGGGTCGTCGACGCGCTCGCCGGTCGCCCATTCGAATGCGCGCCACACGTTGGTGGCGCGGCCGCTGCCGGCGTAGGGCGAGCTGACCGTCACCACCCGCGCGACCAGTTCCGGCCGGCGGTGGGCGACGAGCCGCGCCATGATGCCGCCCAGACTGACGCCGACCAGCGTGACGGGGCCTGCCAGCGCGTACAGCGCCTCGACCCGGGCGATCAGGCGTTCGGCATCGATACCGACGCTCTTGATGCCGAGGTTGCGGCCCAGACCCCAGCCTTCCGCACGATAGCCGATGCCGGTGAGGAAGCGGCGCAGCACGATGCTGGACCCGTCGGCGTCGAACAGCCCGGGCAGGATCATCACCGCGCCGCCGCGCCCCTGCGGCACCGCCGCCAGCGCGGCGGCATGACGCCAGCGGGTCGCCAGCATCCATGCGACGCGCGGGACTTCGCTTGCCGCCAACGCCTTGGGCGGTGGTGGCGGCGCCAGGAAGCCGGTGCCGATCCGCGCGTGCGGCGGCGTCCGGTCCTGCCACCGGGCGAGGCCGGCCTGCAATCGGGCTAGAACCATCCGAGCACCGTCACCGGAAACGGGGTCCAGCGACCGACGCGTATGCCGGCCTGACGCAGTGCATCGCCGACCCATGCGTTGCAGGTGTGGATCGCGTCGTAATGGCCGGTGCCAGCGTAAAAGGCGTCGTTGGCGCCGTAACCCCGATGCCGCTCGCGCGAGGGCGCGAAGCTGGCCCGGATGTATGCCGCGAGGCGGCGGTATTCGGCCGGACGCAATACGATGCTGCGCACGTTACCGGCCAGTCGGGGCGCGGGGACGTGCTCGACGTGCAAGAGCGTCGCATCGCTGCCGCGTGCGGCGGTGAGGACGGTGCGTGGGCGCAAGTCCGCCCAGGTAGCCGTGTCGAGGAAGAAGGCGCGCTCGCCCCAGCCGATCGCGAGATGGTCATAACCGGCATAACGCCGGTCCGCGAGGTCTGCTCCCGGCGCCAGGCCGCGCCAGTCGATGCCGCCAGCAACCTTGGGCACGACGATGCCGACGTGGATTCCATTTGATTCGACGTAGATGCGCACGCCCTGCGCCGGTGGCCGCCAACCCGCGTTCGCCGGGATCGCGCCGCCGATCAGCCCCGCGGTCCCGTATCCGCCAAGCAGCAGCGCCAGCAGCATCGCCGCGCGGCCCAGCCAGCGGTGCAGGATCATGGCGGGAACACGACTTGGTATCATTCGAAACCTTATGCTAGGCCCTGGTCATGGCAGATGAATCGCACGCTCTCGATACGCCCCCCAACGGTGCCGCGACCGACTGGACGATCGATCAGGACTGGCAGCATTACAGCGCCGAGGATCATGCGACCTGGGATACCCTGTTCGCGCGTCAATCCCAACTGCTTCCGGGGCGCGCATCGGAGGCGTATCTGCGCGGGCTGGATGTGCTCAAGCTGTCGAAGCCGGGCATTCCCGATTTCGCCGAGCTGTCCGAACGGCTGATGAAGCTGACCGGGTGGCAGGTTGTGGCGGTGCCGGGGCTGGTGCCGGACGACGTGTTCTTCGATCACATGGCCAACCGGCGCTTCGTCGCGGGCAACTTCATCCGGCGGCCCGACCAGCTCGATTACTTGCAGGAACCCGACGTGTTCCACGACGTCTTCGGCCATGTGCCGATGCTCGCCGACCCGGTGTTCGCAGATTATCTGGAAGCCTATGGCCGTGGCGGTCAGCGCGCGCTGGGGCTGGATGCGCTGAAATATCTGGGGCGGCTGTACTGGTACACCGTCGAATTCGGCCTGATCCGCGAAGGCGACGGGCTGAAGATCTATGGTTCGGGCATCGTGTCGAGCTATGCCGAAAGCCAGTTCGCGCTCGACGATCCCAGCCCCAACCGGATCGGGTTCGACATCGCGCGGGTGATGCGGACCGAATACCGGATCGACGATTTCCAGCAGAATTACTTCGTGATCCCGAGCTTCGACGAATTGTTGCGGGTAACGGTCGAAACCGATTTCGCCCCGTTGTACGAGCAGTTGAAGGCGCAGGACGATATTCCGGTCGCGGCGATCGTCGCGGGCGACGAGGTCATGACGCACGGGACGCAGCGGTATGCGCGGATGAAGGCGCGGGGGTAATGTTCGCCTCACGATCGTCATTCCCGACCGCGCGGGAATGACGACCATCGGCCGGTGTGGGCTTACAGATCCAGCGCCCAGCCGTCGCGGCCGTTGGGATCGAACGGCGCGGTCGGGACGTATCGCTCCGCCCCGGCGGTGAGGCGCAGGACGGTCCAGTCGCCGCGGCGATCGATCGCGTCCAGCGTGCAGCCGCAGGCCGCATAGGCGGCGACCACCGTCTCGCGCTGCGTTTCCAGCAGGCCGGCGAGCAAGATCGTCGCACCCGCATCGGCGATCGCTGCGAGTTCGGGCGCCATCGACACCAGCGGGCCAGCGAGGATGTTGGCGATGACGAGGTCGAAAGGGGCCTGCGCATCGATGTCCGGATGACGTGCGCCGTCCGCGACGAACAGGTCGACGTCCTCGATGGCGTTCAAGGCGGCATTCTCGCGCGTCACGTCCACCGCAACCGGATCGATATCGGTGGCGACCACCTGCGCCTGCGGCCAGAGATCGACCGCGGCGAAGGCGAGCAGGCCGGTGCCGGTGCCGACGTCGATCACCTTGGCGAAACGCGCGCCAGCCACCTCCAGCGCGTCGAGCATCGCCAGGCAGCCGCTGGTCGTGCCGTGGTGACCGGTGCCGAACGCCTGTCCCGCCTCGATCAGGAAAGCGCGGCCGCTTGCCGGCACATCCGCCGGATGCGCACTGGTGTGGACCACGAAGCGTCCCTCCCGAATAGGTTCGAGGCCGGACTGGCTCAGCGTGACCCAATCCTCGTCGGCAAGCCGCACGACGACGGGATCGTTGGCAGAGGCGCTTGGCACCAGCGCATGGAGGTGCGCGAGCATCGTCGCATCGGGCTCATGCTCCATATAGGCATCGAGCCGCCACCGTTCGACGTCGTCCTCGACCTCCTCCGTCGTCATCAGCACGGCCTCGATCGCAAGGTCTGACGCGCTGTCGATCGCCTCCGCCTCGGCACGGGTGCAGGGCAGGGTGACCTTCCACGATTCAGCGGACATAGCTGGCGCCGTTCACGTCGAGCACCGCACCCGTCATCGATGCCGGCGCGTCGAGCGCACAGAACCGGGCGACCGCGGCCACTTCCTGCGGATCGGCGACCTTGCCGAGCGGGATGTCGGCGAGCAACTTGTCGCCGCCGCGGCTGGCGAGGTAATCGTCGGCCATGCCGGTCATCGTGAAGCCGGGGCAGATCGCGAAGGCGAGGATTCCATCCTTCGCATAGCCGCGTGCGATCGTCTTGGTCATCGCGACCATGCCGGCCTTGGCGGCGGCGTAATGCCAATGCGCGGGGCTGTCGCCACGATAGGCGGCGCGGCTGGCGATGTTGACGATACGCCCGCCTGTGCCGCGCTCCTGCCAGTGGCGGACGGCAAGGCGGCAGAGTTCGGCGGAAGCGGTCAGGTTGATCCGCATCGTCCGCTCCCAGTCCGCGACCCAGTCGTCATGCTCGCGGTCGAGGGGATTGGCCTCGAACACGCCGGCGTTGTTGATCAGCACATCGATCGTTCCGCCTGCCTGATCGAGCGCGGCCTTCCACAGTGCCAGCGGTGCGGCGGGGTCGGCGAAATCGGCGGGGATGCCGCTACGGGTGCCGTGGCCGATGACGGCAGCGCCGGCGCCGGTGAGCGTTTCGAAGATCGCCGCGCCGATGCCGCGGCTCGATCCGGTAAGGAGCATGGACATGGCGGCGGCATTAAGCCGGGGCACCGCCGGCGCCAACCTGAATCCTCCCCGGCTTGCCGAGGGGAGGAAGCTCCTTTTTCAAAACTTCGCCGCGCCACTCCCCGTTGCGGATGCGGATCGAGGTTAGCCCACGCTCGCCGAGAAGCTGTCCGCCGATGCCCGCAACTGGCCCAGCCGGTCGCCCACCTCGCCAAAGCCGGCGCCCAGACTGTCGATCTCGCCTGCCACCGCCTGCGTATCAGCCCGGATCGCATCGATCGTATGCGACATCGAGTCCGCCGCCAGCGCGGTCTGGTCGACGGCGGCAGTAATCGCGGTGACGGTGTGGGCCTGCGCCTCCATCGCAAATCGGATGCGGTCGGCACTCTCCTGTACCTCGGCGACGGTCGCCTCGATACTCGCGTTGGTCGCCACGGTCGTGCGGGTCGCATGCTGGATCGCGGCGATCTTGGCGGCGATGTCGTCGGTGGCGCGGGCGGTCTGGTTGGCGAGGCTCTTCACCTCCTGCGCGACGACGGCGAACCCGCGGCCGGCGTCGCCTGCGCGTGCCGCCTCGATCGTCGCGTTCAGCGCCAGCAGGTTGGTCTGGCCGGCGATCGCCCGGATCAGGCCCAGGATCGATTCGATCGACTGGGCGTGATCGCTGAGCATTTCGCTCGCGCGCACCGCGTCGCCTGCATGGCCGCTGGCGCGCAGCGCGATGGCGGCGGCCGAATCGACTTCGGTCCGGGCGTCCTCGATCGCACGGATCAGCCCGGCGGCGGTCTGTGCCGCCTCGCGCATCGCGACGGCGGACTGTTCGGCGGCGGCAGCGACCTCGCTCGCCTTGCCCAGCACCTCGCGGGTCGAGGCGGAGGCGGCGTTGGCCTGCACGCGGATGCGCGCGCCGAGCGTCGCCGCGCCTTCGATCGATGTGGCGATGCTCTCGCGGAACGCCGCGGACCGCGTCTGGCGTTCCTGTCGGGCCGCTTCGGCCTGCAACGTGGCGAGATGGCCGGTCATCAGGTCCGATTCGACGAGCGCGGTACGCTGTACGGCGTCGCAAAGCCGGATCAGTCGCGGGGTATCGCCGACGCAACGCTGCTCCAGCGTCGCCAAGGTGAAGCTGTGCGATTGCGCCAGCGCCGCCTGCAGCGTCGGCAGGGGCACGCCGGATTGCATCGACTGTTCGGCATGCTGGATCGCGACCCGCACCCATGCCTCGTCGAACGGCGCACTGTATTTGAGGAAGGCATAACGGGCGCTTTCGCGCACGCGACGTTCCAGCCGCTCGGCCGTGAAGACATGGCGAATATGCCGGGTCGCGGGCAAAGAGAGGTAATGCCGCCAGAATCGATCGGCGATCTGGCGATAATCCTCTCCGTCCAGCAGCGTGCAGATGTCGCGGCAGGCTTCCGCGATCAATCCGTCCCAGTCATACTCGCCCAGGTGCTCGACGATCGTGCGCCGCGCCGGCGTTACGGTTTCCGACAGCAACGCGCGTGCCATTCAGTCATCCTCTCCGTCCTCACGCAGCGACCTTTGCGACGAATTCGCCGGCGCTGTTCTTGAGGGTGTTCAATCGTCCGTCGAGCCGGTCGAAACCGCGGCCGACGCTGTCGATCTCGGCCGCGACCGTTTCGGTATCCTCGCGGATCGCGGCGATCGTGCTCGACATCGAATCGGCGGCGAGGGCGGTCTCGTCGACCGCTGCGGTGATCGCGGTGACGGTCTGCGCCTGCGCCTCCATCGCATAGCGGATGCGGTCGGCGCTTTCCTGTACCTCGGTCACCGTCGTCTTGATGCTGGCGTTGGTCTCGACGGTCGATCGCGTCGCCGACTGGATCGAGGCGATCTTGGCGGCGATATCGTCGGTGGCACGGGCGGTCTGGTTGGCGAGGCTCTTCACCTCCTGTGCCACCACGGCGAAGCCGCGACCGGCGTCGCCGGCGCGCGCCGCCTCGATCGTCGCATTGAGTGCCAGCAGATTGGTCTGGCCGGCGATGTCGCGGATCAGGCCCAGGATCGATTCGATCGACTTGGCATGGTCGCTCAACGCCTCGGACATGCCGACCGCGTTGGTCGCCTGCACGCTCGCGCGACTGGCGATCTCGGCGGCGGCTTCCACTTCGGTACGGGCGTCCTCGATGGCGCGGATCAGGCCTGCGGCGGTCTGTGCGGCCTCGCGCATCGCGACGGCGGATTGTTCGGCGGCGGCAGCGACTTCGCTCGCCTTGCCCAGCATGCCGCGCGCCGAGCCGGAGCTGCGTTCGGCCTGCTCGCGCAAGGCATGACCCTCATCGGTCGCGGTTTCGACCGCGGTCGCGATGCCCTCGCGAAACTCGGATGCAAGGCGTTCGCGGGCGATGCGGGCGTTATAATCGGCAAAGCCGGCGAACAATTCGACGGTCAGCTCGGTTTCCATTCCGAACAGCCGCATCAGCGCGTCGGTCAGCGCGTGCTGGCGCGCATCATCGATGGGCAGGCGGGCGCGCAATGCCTTCAGCGCGGCGCGGTCGCTGGCGCAGGACATCGCCAGTACCTCCATCGTCGAGACACCGGCACGATATGCCGAGGCGACCGCCCGCTCCAGCGACTCGACCCACAGCCGGCCGTCGAGCTGGCAGAAGCGGTTGCGCAGATACGTGACGCCGGCGGTGACGCGACGTTCGTTCTCCAGCGGGGTCCATTCGGCGGCACCGGGATTGGCGTGGCGCCAATGCGCCCAATAGGCCTCGACGATGTCGCCCGCATCGGGTTCGATGATCGTCCACAGCTCGGCGGCGCGCTCGACGAGCGTGTTCTCGCCTCCGTCGAAAGCCTTGATGCGGCTCTTCAGGTCGATCGCGGCGGCGATACTGGCCGGCGGTGGCATTGCGATGTCGGACAAGGGCGGCTCCGGCGATTGACGTACGTTTGTGTCGCCGGTTCTAACGCTGGGTGGTTAATGGGGAGTTAGAGTGGCGCCGATGGGTTGCATCGCAGCAAGGCAGGCCTAATAGGCAATGCATTCGATTTTGCCCGAGGACCGTTCATGGCATCCCGTAATCCGGCGCGTCCGCGCAGCCCGCATCTCTTTTCGGGCTTCCTGAAGCTCCACTACAGCTGGGGGCCGCATATGCTGGTGTCCATCCTCCATCGTGCGACCGGGTCCGGCATGGCGACGGTCGGCACGGTGCTGCTCGTGTGGTGGCTGGCCGCGATCGCAGCGGGGGCGGAGGCCTATGCGACGTTCCGCGACGTGTTCACCACCGATGCCGGCAACCTGAACGTACTCGGCTGGCTGGTCGGCGTCGGCATGACCTATGCGTTCTTCACGCACATGCTGAACGGCGTCCGCCACCTCGTCATGGATGCGGGCGCGGCATTCGAACTGAAGCGCAACAAGATGTTCAGCCTGATCGTGATCGCTGGCGGGTTCGTCCTGACCGCGGCGTTCTGGCTTTATCTGGGGATGAAGTAATGGGTTCAGGCACCAGCATCGGCCGCGTCCGCGGCCTCGGTAGCGCCAAGGAAGGCGCGCATCACTGGTGGCGCCAGCGCGTCACCGCGGGGTCGAACCTGTTCCTGACGCTCTGGTTCGTCTTCGCCGTCGCGCGCATGCCCGGGTACGATTACGAAGCGGTCCACAGCTGGTTGCGCAACAGCTGGGCGGCGATTCCGATGATCCTGCTGATCGTGTCGGTCTTCTATCACTTCCGGCTGGGTTTGCAGGTGGTGATCGAGGATTACCAGCATGACGAGAAGCGGGTCGCCGCGATGCTGCTGCTCAACTTCTTCACCGTCGCGACCGCCGCGATTGCCATCTTCGCGATCCTCAAGGTCGCCTTCGGAGCCGCCGCATGAGCGCCCCTGCTTACAAGATCATCGACCACACGTATGATGCCGTCGTCGTCGGCGCGGGTGGCTCCGGCCTTCGCGCGGTGATGGAATGCGCGCAGAACGGGCTGAAGACCGCCTGCATCACCAAGGTGTTCCCGACCCGCAGCCACACCGTCGCGGCGCAGGGCGGCATCGCCGCATCGCTCGGCAACATGGGTCCGGATCACTGGACCTGGCACATGTTCGACACCGTCAAGGGGTCCGACTGGCTCGGCGACCAGGACGCGATCGAATATATGGTCCGCGAGGCACCCGCCGCGGTGTACGAGCTGGAGCATGCCGGCATGCCGTTTAGCCGCACGGACGAGGGCCGCATCTACCAGCGCCCGTTCGGCGGCATGATGCAGAACATGGGCGAAGGTCCCCCCGCGCAGCGCACCTGTGCCGCCGCCGACCGTACCGGCCATGCGATGCTGCACACATTGTACCAGCAGTCGCTGCGCTACGATGCCGACTTCTACGTCGAATATTTTGCGCTCGATCTCATCATGGAGAACGGCCAGTGCCGTGGCGTCGTGGCGTTGTGCATGGAGGATGGTTCGATCCATCGCTTCCGCAGCCACAACACCGTGCTGGCGACGGGCGGCTATGGTCGTTGCTACTTCTCGGCGACCTCGGCGCACACCTGCACCGGTGACGGCGGCGGCATGGTGCTGCGAGCCGGCCTGCCGTTGCAGGACATGGAGTTCGTCCAGTTCCACCCGACCGGCATCTACGGCGCAGGCGTCCTCATCACCGAGGGCGCGCGCGGCGAGGGCGGTTACCTGACCAATTCCGAGGGCGAGCGCTTCATGGAGCGCTATGCCCCGTCGGCGAAGGATCTCGCGTCGCGCGACGTCGTATCGCGGTCGATGGCGATGGAAATGCGCGAAGGCCGCGGCGTCGGCAAGAACGGCGACCACATCTTCCTGCACCTCGACCATATCGATCCCAAGGTGCTGCACGAGCGGCTGCCGGGCATCACCGAGACCGGCAAGATCTTCGCGGGTGTTGACCTGACCCGCCAGCCGCTGCCGGTCACGCCGACGGTGCATTACAACATGGGCGGCATCCCGACGAACTTCCACGGCGAGGTCGTCAACCTCGTCAATGGCAACCCCGACACGGTGGTGCCGGGCCTGTTCGCGGTGGGTGAGGCGGCCTGCGTTTCCGTCCACGGTGCAAACCGTCTCGGCTCGAACTCGCTGATCGATCTCGTGGTGTTCGGTCGCGCGACCGGCAAGCGTATCGCCGACATCTGCAAGCCCAACGGTACGCATAACCCGCTGCCCAAGGGGTCGGAAGAGCTATCGCTGACCCGCCTCGACAAGTTCCGCAACGCGTCAGGCAGCATCCCCACCGCGGAAATCCGTGGCGAGATGCAGCGGACGATGCAGAAGCATTGCGCCGTGTTCCGCGACAACGCGCTGCTGACCGAGGGCCAGTCGCTGATGTCGGGCATCTACAAGAAGATGGCGGACGTGCAGGTCAACGACCGCAGCCTGATCTGGAACACCGATCTGATCGAGACGCTGGAGCTCGACAATCTGGTCGCGCAGGCGGTGGTGACGATCGATTCGGCGGCGAACCGCAAGGAATCGCGCGGCGCGCATGTGAACGAGGATCATCCGGATCGCGACGACGCCGGCTGGATGAAGCACACGATCACGACCTTCACCGGCTGGGGCGGCGTGGGTGGTGCGACCGCCATCGATTATCGCCCGGTCCACGACTACACGCTCACGGATGATGTGGAGTACATCAAGCCGAAGAAGCGGGTGTACTGATCCTCTTCTGAGAGCCCCTCCCCTTCAGGGGAGGGGTTGGGTTGGGTGATGTCTCACCGAGTGAGCCCTCGATGACTCCTCCACCCCAACCCCTCCTCTGAAGAGGAGGGGCTTTTTTTTGTGTTTAGCCCAGCACCAGCGGTGCATGGCGGTCGACCAGCACGCTGCTCGCGGCGTTCAGGCCGACGACCTCCACGGCGATGCCATGCGCGCGCAGCTTGGAGACAACGTCCTCCAGCGCGGCCACTGCGGTGATGTCCCACAAATGCGCCGCGGTCAGGTCGATCCGCACCCGTGCCGCATCGTCGCGCAGGTCGAACCGGTCCGCGAAGATCTCGGCACTCGCGAAGAACACCTGCCCCGATACGTCGTACGTTCGCGTGTCGGTCGCGGCATCGTAGCCCACCGTCACGTCCATCATCCGCGTCACCTTGAACGCGAAGAACACGCCGCTCATCAGCACGCCGACCGCGACGCCCATCGACAGGTCGTGCGTCGCCACCGTCACCGCGACGGTCGCCAGCATCACCAGCCCCGACACCTTGGGATGCCGGCCGAGATCGCGTAGCGACCCCCAGGCGAAGGTGCTGGCCGATACCATGATCATGATCGCGACCAGCGCCGCGACCGGCACCTGCGCCACCCACGGGCGTAGCGGCACCATCACCACCAGCAGGAAGACGCCCGCCACCAGCGTCGACAGCCGCCCGCGCCCGCCATAGCGGACGTTGCCGACGGTCTGCCCGATCATGCCGCAGCCGGCGATGCCGCCGAAAATCCCCGCCGCGACGTTGGCGAGGCCAAGGCCGGTGCATTCCTGCGCCTTGTCGCTGTTGCTCTCGGTCAGTTCGTCGACGACCTTGGCGGTCATGAGGGATTCGAGCAGGCCGACCGCGGCCATCGCCAGCGCATAGGGCGCGATGATGCCGAGGGTGCGCCACTCGACCGGCAGGGCGGGCAAAGCGAAGTGCGGCAACGACGCCGGCAATCGCCCGAGGTCGGCGACGGTATGCAACGGCATCGGAAAGGCGATGCTGATCGCGGTCAGCACGACGATGCAGATCAGCGGCGAGGGGATCGCGGTCGTGATGCGGGGCAGGAGGTAGATGATCGCGAGGCCCAGCCCGATCATCGCATAGGTGTGCCAGCTGACGCCCAGCATCTGCGGCACCTGCGCCGAAAAGATCAGGATCGCCAGCGCGTTGACGAAGCCCGTTCGCACCGACTTGGAGACGAAGCGCATCAGCACGTCGAGCTTGAGCAGCCCGAACACGATCTGGAACACGCCCGCCAGGATCGTCGCGCCGAGCAAATAGGACAGGCCATGGCTATGAACGAGCGCCGCCGCCACCAGTGCGACCGACCCGGCCGCGCCGGAAATCATCGCGGGCCGCCCGCCGAACACCGCGATGACGATGCCGATGACGAACGAGGCGAACAGGCCGACTTCGGGATCGATGCCGGCGACGAAGGAGAAGGCGATGACTTCGGGGATTAGCGCGAACGTGCCGACCATACCGGCGAGCACGTCGCGGCGCGCATTGGCGGCACCGCTGTACCATTCGGCACGATAGCGGGAGAGGGACAGGGTCATGGAGAAAATCCGCATGGACCGCACGAACCGGCATCGCGTCATGGCGATGGGATGATGTTGCGTGCGGTATCATGTTGTCCGGCGGATCGGCGGCCGGAATAGCCACCCGGATTTGCACCGGGTCCTTGCGAATAGCGCCCCGATACCGCGCCTCATGCCGGGGCGCAACATGCCTGTTGGACGCGGACAGTCCCGTCGTCGACGCAACCCGTTGATCCGTAACCACGCGACGGGCGTCGAAAAAATTCGCTGTCCTATTTGGAAATGCCATGATCCCCCGACCTGCACAGCAGGGGAGCCGCATCATGACCATCGCCGCGCTTGTCGACCAGATCATCGCTCGCGAAGGGGGGTATGTCGATCACCCCGCCGATCGGGGCGGGGCCACGCGATGGGGCATAACCACGGCGGTCGCGCGCGCCAATGGCTATCACGGCGCGATCCGCGATCTGCCCCGGCCGGTCGCCGCCGCAATCTATGAAACGGTTTATTGGCGCACGCCGCGCTTCGACCGGATCGCGCTGCGGGCTCCCGCGCTCGCCGCCGAGATGTTCGATACCGGCGTCAACATGGGAACGGCGGTGGCCACCGGTTTTCTCCAGCGCGCACTCAACGCGCTCAACCGGGGGGCGAGCGATTTTGCGGACCTGACGGTGGATCAGATGGTCGGTTCGCATACGCTTGCCGCGCTGGATGCCTTCCTGATCCGTCGTGGTACGCCGGGCGAGCGGGTTCTCGTCAAGGCGATCGATGCGTTGCAGGGCGAACGCTACCTCTCGCTTACCGAACGTCGCCCGGCAAACGAAGCCTTCCTGTATGGCTGGCTCGCGGAGCGGATCGCATGACGCCGCGGGACCCCTGGGTCAGTCGCGCACGCCCGGCATTCCTCTACGTAATGTATGCGCTGCTGCTCTGGTCCATCCCGATCGGCGTCATCGCAGCCGTCAGTCCGGCGACGGCTGCGGCGATGGCGCGGGGAATGGGGGCGTATCTGTCGGCGATCCCGGAGCCATTGTACGCGCTCTTCGGGACCGGGTATCTGGGATACACCGCCGCCCGGGCCTGGGGGAAGGCGCGGGGAGTGGAGCTGTAGAGCTTGTTCACGCGAGGACGTGAAGAAGGTTGATTCACGCGGAGACGCGGAGGCGCGGAGAAGAAGTTGAGAAGGTGGTTTTTGCGCGGAGACGCGGAGACGCAGAGAGGATGCGCCGCAGGCTGTACGTCTCTGAGCAGCCGCTTCGGCGTTGAAGGGCTGCGCCGCAGCCAATCTCGATCTCCGCGTCTCCGCGTCTCCGCGTCTCCGCGTGAACCAACCTTCTTCCTCTTCGCGGCTTGGCGTCTCCGCGAGAACGACCCCTTCTTCACCCCGCCCCTTTGCACCCCACCCTCCGCCACCCTACATCGCGCATCATGAGCGGGAACGATCCACATTCCATGCCGGTCTGGCATGGCACCACCATTTTGTCGGTCAGGCGCAACGGCAAGGTCGTCGTCATCGGCGACGGCCAGGTTTCGATGGGCCAGACCGTGATGAAGCCCAATGCCAAGAAGGTTCGACGCCTCGGCGCGGACGGACAGGTCATCGGCGGGTTCGCCGGAGCGACCGCCGACGCCTTCACGCTGTTCGAGCGGCTCGAGGCGAAGCTGGAGCGCCATCAGGGCAAGCTGATGCGTGCCGCGGTCGAGCTGGCGAAGGACTGGCGCACCGACAAATTCCTCCGCAATCTGGAGGCGATGATGATCGTCGCCGACAAGGACGTGACGTTGATCCTGACCGGCAACGGCGACGTGCTGGAGCCGGAGAATGGCGTCGCCGCGATCGGATCTGGCGGCAATTACGCGCTCGCCGCCGCCCGCGCGCTGGTCGATTACGAGGCGGATGCCGAGACCGTATGCCGCAAGGCGATGGCGATCGCTGCCGAAGTCTGCGTCTACACCAACGATCGCACGACGATCGAGCTGATGGACAGCGACACGTAACGCCGGAAAGCCCCTCTCCTTCAGGGGAGGGGTTGGGGTGGGGCCTGTCCAAAACGGCTGCCGCCCATGAGTCCTCCACCCCCTACCCCTCCTCTGAAGAGAAGGGGCAAGAAGAAACCCATGAACCAGAATCTCACTCCCAAGGCGATCGTCGCCGCCCTCGACGCCCACATCATCGGCCAGCGCGATGCCAAGCGGGCCGTTGCGGTGGCGATGCGCAATCGCTGGCGGCGGCAGCAGCTTTCCGCCGATCTGCGCGACGAAGTGACGCCCAAGAACATCCTGATGATCGGGCCGACGGGCTGCGGCAAGACCGAGATCAGCCGCCGGCTCGCCAAATTGGCCGATGCGCCGTTCGTGAAGGTCGAGGCGACCAAGTTCACCGAGGTCGGCTATGTCGGCCGCGACGTAGAACAGATCGCCCGCGACCTCGTCGAGGAAGCGATCCGGCTGGAAAAGGAACGCCGCCGCGTCGCGGTGAAGGACAAGGCGGAAGAGGCGGCGATGAAGCGCCTGCTCGACGCTCTGGTCGGCAAGGACAGCAGCCAGGCGACGCGCGAGAGCTTCAAGCAGCGCTTCGCCGACGGCCACCTCGACCAGACCGAGATCGAGATCGAGCTGGAACAGGCCCCCGCCATGCCGTTCGAGGTGCCGGGCGGCGCACCGCAGATGATCAACCTCGGCGAAATGATGAAGTCGTTCGGCGGCGGCCAGCAGCTGAAGCGTCGCAAGATCAGCGTGCGCGCAGCGTGGGACAAGCTGGTCGAGGAAGAGGCCGACAAGCGGCTCGACCAGGACGAGGTGAGCCGGACCGCGCTGGCGGACGCAGAAGCGAATGGTATCGTCTTCCTCGACGAGATCGACAAAATCGCGGTCAGCGACGTGCGCGGCGGATCGGTCAGTCGCGAAGGCGTGCAGCGCGACCTGCTGCCGTTAATCGAGGGGACTACGGTGGCGACGAAATATGGGCCGATGAAGACGGACCATATCCTGTTCATCGCCAGCGGCGCGTTCCACGTCGCCAAGCCGTCCGATCTGCTGCCCGAGTTGCAGGGCCGCCTGCCGATCCGGGTAGAGTTGAAGGGGCTGACCGAGGAGGATTTCATCGCGATCCTGTCGGACACCAAGGCCTCTTTGCCGGCGCAATACAAGGCGCTGCTGGCGACCGAGGGGGCCGTAGTGAGCTTCACTGACGATGGTATCGCGGCGATCGCGCGGATCGCGGCGGAGGTGAACGGGCAGGTCGAGAACATCGGCGCGCGCCGTTTGCAGACGGTCATGGAAAAGCTGCTGGAGGACGTCAGTTTCGATGCCGAGGACCGGTCCGAGCCGGTGATCGTGGATGCCGCCTATGTCGATCGGCAGCTGGCGGGGATCGCACGGAACACGGATTTGAGCCGGTTCGTGCTGTGACGCACGGCCTGCCGCGCGCTATTTCTTCACCTTAGTGTACGGCGTGAATTCGGTGAAGCGGCAATAGGCCGAGGGAATGCTTGTCCCCGCCGTCAGCACGCGGAAGCGATCGTTGCGGCATAACTGACCGCCATAGATCTCGACGATGAGCGTGTTGAGCGGTTCGAGCGAGGGACAGGCCCCGACCGGCCCCGTCTTCCACACGCGGTTTCCCGCGCCCTCGGTATACAGGATCGTGTTACGGTCGATGATCGACGGACCGTTGGTCTGGGACACGCTGATGCAGCGCGCCGCCGGTCCCGCCACGCGCCCCGCCAGCGGATCGGATTTGGCGGCCAGCAGTGGCATCGCAAGGGCGGCGATCAGAAGCGGCGTCCTCATGGTGTCACGACCCCTTGCTGTAGCGGACGAACGGACCGAACGAGCAGCTACCGGTCAGAATGCGCGAGACGCTGTCGACCGTGGTGCCAATATCGCCGCGGCAAAGCTGGCCCGTGGTCAGGCGCGTGATGAGGATGTCACCGCGGCCGACGCGTTCGCACCCGCCCGCGGTATCGGTGCGAAACTTCAATCCGCGGCTGACGGTGTAGACGAGGGTCGGGCCATAAGCCTGTACCTGCGTCGTCGGATAGCGCGGCAGGCAGTTGTTGGACGGACCCGGCGTCAGTCCCGCCAGCGCCTGTTCGAGCTTCGCCGCGGCGGCTGCATCCGCCTGCTGTGCGGCGAACCGCTCCTTCGGCGTCTGTGCGCAGCTGGCGAGGGCAATCGCGATTGCGGTGGCGAGCCATGGTCTGATGGTCATCATTCTCTCCTTCGCGCGGCGGGGATACGGTTCAGCCGCGAAACTCGTCCTTGCGCCGACGCAGATCGCCGAGTTCTTCCGGCGTCAATGCCCGCAGGAACGGATTGGTTGCCCGCTCCAGTCCGATCGTCGTCGGGATGGTCGGTTCGCCGAGTTCGCGCATCGCATCGACATCCGTCATCCTTGCGGCCAGCGCAGCGTTGTCCGGTTCGATCGCAAGGGCGAAGCGGCCGTTCGCCTGTGTATATTCATGCCCGCAATAGACTTGCGTATCGTCGGGTAACCTCGCGTAACGCTGCATATTGGCGAACATCTCCGCCGGCGTCCCCTCGAACAGACGACCGCAGCCCATGGCGAACAGCGTGTCGCCGGTGAAGATCGCGCCGATATCGGGCAGGTGGAACGCGATGTGGCCGGCGGTATGGCCGGGCACATGCAGAACATGGGCGACTTCGGTGCCGATCCGCACCACGTCGCCTTCGCCAACCGTCTCGTCCAACGTGGGGATCCTGTCGGCTTCGGCGGCAGGGCCGGTAATCCGCGCGCCGGCAGCCTGGAGGGCGACGTTGCCACCCGTGTGATCGGGGTGCCAGTGCGTGGTCCACACCTGTCCTATCGTCCAGCCCCGCTGCGCCGCCGTCGCCTGCACCGGCGCGGCTTCTCCGGGATCGACCGCCACGGTTTCGTCGCTGCCGGGATCGTGGATCAGCCAGGCATAATTGTCGGTCAGCACGGGCACCCGGACGATCTCGATCGCCATCACCAGGTTCCGGTGTTCGGCATCGACAGCCATGGCTCGGCCGGTTCCAGCTCGCCCTTTTGCAGCAGCTCGATCGAAATACCGTCGGGGGTCTTCACGAACGCCATGTGCCCGTCGCGCGGCGGCCGGTTGATCGTGACGCCGCCGTCCATCAGCCGCTGGCAGGTGTCGTAGATATTGTCCACGCGATAGGCGAGGTGGCCGAAATTGCGGCCGCCGGCATAGTCCTCGGCGTCCCAATTGTAGGTCAGTTCCACCTCGGCACGGGCGCGTTCGCCGGGACCGTTCATGTCCTCGTCCGCCGCCAGGAAGATGAGCGTGAAGCGGCCCTTTTCGTTTTCCATCCGGCGGACTTCTTTCAGGCCCAGCAGTTCGAAGAAGCGGATGGTCGCGTCGGGATCGGTGACGCGGATCATGGTGTGGAGATAGTGCATGCAAAGTCCCTGACAGCCTGTCGGTAAAGCGTAGGACGACAACGCACGATGTGCCAGCACGTGTCCCGGCTTCATCCGCCGGAGATCAAATCCGGGCGGTTGCTGGCGTCGACTTCGATGCATTCGGTAACGATGCCGCTTGCTCACTGCCGGGGTGGATACGCCGCTGCTAGCCCCGCCGCACCCTCGCGCCTTACTCTTCCACGGCCTCCAACCGGGAGGATATTTAGGAGGAGGTTCTTCAGCGCTCCTTTGCGGGCGCGGGCGCCGGTGCGGGGGTTGGAGTCGCATCGACGAACTGCGCCAGGGCTGCGCGGGCGCTTTTGCCAGCGGGGGATTGCGGCGCCAGTCGCGCGGCTTCCGCCCAGGCCGCCCGCGCACCTGCCTCGTCCCGCGCGAGCGCTGCGACGTTGCCCGCCTCAAGCTGGACGGAGGCGTCGTCCGGCGACCGCTTCAGCGCCTCCGTCACGTCCTTCTTCGCCCGCACGATATCACCGTCCCGGCGGGCCAGCGTTGCCGACAGCAGCCACGCGAGCGGATCGTCGCCGGCGGTGGCAAGGGCGAGGTCGATGTCGCGCCGTGCCGCCTCCGGCTCGTTCGCGGCGACCATGACGCGGGCGTGGTCCAGCTGTGCCTCACCCAGCGCGAATCCCTGCAACGTACCGGCGACCAATGCGGTGTCGAGCGCCGAGCGCGCGCCGGGAATATCGCCGGCCGCGAGCCGCGCGTTACCGGCCTGCGCCCAGTAATTGGCGGCGCGGCGGTCATGGCCCAGTTCGGCTGCCTTCGCGGCAGCCTCGAACTCGCTGGAGGCGGCGGGGAAATTGCCGTCCTTCGTATAGGCCAAGCCTGCGCATTGCCGGGCGAACCAGCCGCCGCCCAGCGCACCCCAGCGAACGGCCTCCGCGCGCGCGGCGGCAGGATCGGTATTCGCCAGTTCCACGCACCGGTCGAAGCGCGCCTCGCGCGGATCGGTCGGCTTTGCTGCGGGTGCGGCGACCTGAAGTGCGGCGGCGAGAAGCAGGATCATAGGCGGTTCAGCACATCCTCGGTCGCCCGGACGATCAGCGCGATATCGATGTCGCGCGACAGGCGATGATCGCCGTCCTTGATCAACAGCGTCTGCACATCGGCTGAACGAAGCATCTCGCCGAGCCGCACGGTCCGATGCCACGGCACGTCCGGGTCCGCCTGGCCCTGTACCAGCCGCACGGGACCATCGATCGGGATCGTGCCGAACATTACGCGGCTCGCCTCGCCCGACTGGAAGAAGGCGCGGGTGTAGACCGTCGGCTCGGGCCCGTAGGGATTGGGGCGTTCCAGCCGGCCCTCGGTCAGGATCGCCATCTTGTCCTCGGTCGAAAAGCCCCAGTCCGTGAAATCGGGCGCGGGGGCGATGCCGACGAGACCGACGACGCGATCGGGGCGGGCCTTGGCAGCGAGCAACATCAGCCAGCCGCCCAGCGACGATCCGACCAGCACCACCGGCCCGGTCGCGACCTGATCGAGCATCGCCAGCACGTCGTCGCGCCAGCCGGTGAGCGTCTGCTCCTCGAATACGCCTTCGCTATGCCCGCAGCCGCCGTAGTCAAACCGGACGAAGCCACGGCCGGTCTCGCGCGCCCATGCTTCCAGCGCCAGCGCCTTTGTGCCGTTCATATCGGACGCATATCCGGGCAGGAAGACGATCGTCGGACCGGTGCCCGGTGTCTGATGATAGGCGAGGCGGGGGCGGGGGGTGTCGGTCATGGATAACCCTTAGCCAATGGATCCAAGGATGTGGAGGGCATCATCCATGCGTCAGAAACGCCATTCGATGCGGTCCGTCTCCCCCTTGCAGATGCCGCGGAGGTCGGACCATTGCCGCGCACCGAGCGCGGGGGTGTAGGCTGCGCCCGACGCGATGCTGCTCCGGAACCGCTTCGCGCGGTCGGTCGAAACCGGATGGCTGGCCAGATAGGCGAACATCCGCTCGGCATGGCCGGAACCCTTGCCGAGCCGATCGAAGAACGCTGCGGTCGGTAGCGGCGACAGGCGTGCGGCCGACAGCAGGCGGATCGCATCGCCATCGGCGCGGCGCTCCGCATCGCGGGAGTAGGCAGTAGCGAACATGGCGTTAGTGTAGGCGCCGACATGCCCCTCCATCCCGCCCAGCAGCGCGGCCAGCCCCATCTGGCGCAGCAGTGCTTCCATCACGTCACGGTGGCGGACGTGGCCGATCTCGTGACCGATCACGCCGGCGACCTCGTCCGGCGACGCCGCCGATTGCAGCAACCCGTCGAAGATCACGATGCGTCCGCCCGGCAGGGTGACCGCATTGACCATCGGCAGCTTGACGACGTGGACGTCGATCCGGTCGCCATCGGGATCGATGCGGCGCACGAGCGTTGCCAGCGCGGCGCGACCGGCGGGATCCTCGCACCCCTTGCGGCCGAAATCGCCCTCCATCACCTCGCCGATCCGCTGTTCGACGGACGCGGGGATCATCCGCGCGACGAGTGCCGGGGTGCGCAGCACGAGCAACACGGCGACGGCGGCGACCACGGCGAAGATCGCCGCCGCGCGCCACAGGCCGAGCCGGTCGACCCAACGCCCGTAGCGATGGACGCCGGGCAAACGCGCGGCGATATCCGCTGGCACCGGACCTTCGAAACCGATCCGCCAGCCGGGGCGCCCTTGCAGCCCGAAGGTCGTCGCAGCGCCGTCGCCGTCCCCCGGCGTCAGGTCGGCGAAGGCATGATGCTCGCCATCGAGCCAAAAGCCGTCGTCGTTCGCGACGAGCGATACCTGCCGCCGCACCGCGGTGGTGCCGTCATAATGCCAGACCGGGACGCTCAATTCAGAAGGCACCGACATCGAAGGCATCGAGGAGTCCCTCGCCCTGACCCGGTTCGCGGGTGCGCGACTGACCGAGGGTATCGACCTCGACCTCGCCATAGGCGGCCATGTGGCGAATGAAGAACGCCCAGTTGCGATAGGGAATGAAAATCGCGCCGATGCCGAGCGTGACGATCACCAGCCCGACGTTGCCGAGATAGAGCAGGATCCAGTCTTTGGTCGACGCGCCGAAGCCGAATTCGAGCTTGCCGAGCGATGTCGCGCCGATCGCCTCGCGGAAGAAGGCGGCATAGAAGATCATCGCGACCAGACCGAGGACGCCGAAGAAGAAGACGTAGAAGGCGATGGCCGCGATCACGATTGTCACGATCATCCCCGTGGTCGGCGGGGTGTCGGCGCGCATCCCGGATGCCATACCCGCCCCCATCATAACGGCGAACAGCACGCCCACACCGATCGCCAGCACAACCGGTGCGACGTAGAACAGCAGGAAGCGACCGAACACCGGCTGCCAGCGCGCCTGTGCGCGAAACGGCAGTGAGCCGAAGCTCATCGCGTTCCAGCGCTCGTTCCACAGCCGCGCCATCGACCAGGGCGTCATCAGGTACACGGTGATGAACGACAGCAGCGTCTTCCAGAAGTAGCTCCAGCCATAGGCGACGCCCTGCCGGTCGCTGCCACCGCGGATGCCGTGCCAGAACGTGCGGCTGAGCCGGTAGCGGAGCGCGCGGAAGCGGGCGACGCCGAACAGAAAGAGGATGGCGAGATAGATGACGAAGACCATCAGCCCTGCCGCGCCCTGATGCCCGCGCATCATGACGCCCTGCAGGACGAGATTGATGACGCCGAACGGCACGATGAACAGGAAGAACGCGATGACGTAGCCGATGAACAGTTCCAGCCCGGTGCCCGTCCATTCCAGTCGGTCGTCGATGAAGCGCGTACGACTCCATAGATACCGCCGTGTCCGCGCGCGGGCCCAGAAGGTGTAGATGCCGAGTGTGACGATCGTCAGCAGCAGGTTGGTGAATGCGATCGGCGCATAGTCCTGCCACGTGCCGGTGAAGCGGAACGCGCGCGCGCCCTCTGCCTGATCGTCTGTCATCGCTATCCCCCTGCGCGGCAGTGGAGCCGAGCAGGGGGGCGGGGTCAATCCAAATATGGGTTAACGAGCGAAGGCTCCGACATCGGCGATGGCAAGCTTTGCAGCCGGGATCGCCGTGGCCGGGAAGGTCAGGCGAAGATACCGCAGCGATCGCGGCGTAGTGAATGGAATGCGCTGTGTTGCAAGAGCGTAGGCGATGTTCTGGAACTCGCCTTCTGCCGCAGGGCTCCAGGACCTGCCGTCGATACTGGTTTCGGCGCGATAGTCGCGCGGCGGGGCGCTCTGCCGGTCGGGATGACGCCAGGGGGTGAGGCTGAAGCCGGCGACGATCTGCGCCTTGCCGAGGTCGAGCGTGACGCTGGCCGGCGTCGCGGTGGGCGCCGGCTGGCTCCATATCGACGAACCGTCGCCGTCCAACAGCACCTCGGCACCGGGCGCGCTTGCGGTCACGACCGTCCAGTCGCGAGGCGAGAGGATCGCGGCGTCGTTGCTGCGCGGAGCGGCGACTGGCACCGGCGCGACGCCGAGGAAGAGGGCGAATTCGCTGATCGCCGGGCAAGCGGGTGCGTCGAGGATCACCAGCTGGACGCGGCGCGCGGCGATCGGCGTATCAAGACGGATGATCCGCTGCGCACCGATGCACTCCTTCGTCGCGAGCCGCTGCCAGCGACCCGCGACTTCCGCCTCGACCGCAAAGCGGGTGACGCGGACTCCGAGCGGCAGGTATTCGCGCAAGCGGATCAGGTCGAAGCGGCGGTTCGGCGGCAGG
Source organism: Sphingomonadaceae bacterium OTU29LAMAA1 (assembly GCA_024072375.1). Classification (NCBI taxonomy): domain Bacteria; kingdom Pseudomonadati; phylum Pseudomonadota; class Alphaproteobacteria; order Sphingomonadales; family Sphingomonadaceae; species Sphingomonadaceae bacterium OTU29LAMAA1. The sequence goes on along the minus strand of CP099617.1, from coordinate 1,338,608 downwards.
TCGAGCGTCAGCGTCGGGGTGTTCTCGCGGTCCGGTGTCGACCAATAGGTCTCGCGGTTGCCGTCGAGCACTTTGGCGGGTGCGAAGGCCGCGCCCCGGGTGGCGGTGGCGCTGGCGACCGCGCCTTTGGCCAGATCGCTCGCGAAGCTTGCCGTAATGGCGTCGCCGAAGCTCTTCAGCACAGCGACGTCGTGGTCGGGGATGCGGCCGCGCCGGTCGGGCGGCAGGTTGAGGTGCATGTTGGTGCCGCGCGCGACCGATTCGTCGAAGAAGCGGATCAGCCGGGCGGGGCTTTTCACCTTCGCATCCTCGTCAGGGTGGTAGAACCAGCCGGGGCGGATCGAGGTGTTGGTTTCGGCCGGCCACCACAAGGGCGCGCCGCGGACGCCGCTATTGCCCTCCGACTGGACATAGGAGTGATCCGGCATCGTCGGCCAGCACGGATCGCCGGCCACGCCGTCCTCGTTCCCGACCCAGCGGATGTCGGCACCCAAAGGATCGAAGGTGCACGCCATCGGCTGATGCTGGTGGACGAGCGCGATGATCGAGGGCCAGTCGTAATATTTCGGCGCGTCGATGGTGCGCGTCTCGCGCGCGCCTCCATAATAGCCGTCGCCGCCGTTCGCGCCGTCGAACCAGAATTCGAACAATTCGCCGTAGCGCGTGCAGAGTTCGACGATCTGCTTGCGGTAGTAATCGATGTAGGCGGGGCGGCCGTATTCCGGGTGGTTGCGATCCCAGGGCGACAGGTAGAGGCCGAAGGCGAGACCAGCGCGGCGGGCGGCCTGTTCCATCTCGCGGACGATGTCGCCCTTGCCCTGTTTGTAGGGGCTGTTGCGGATGCAGTGCTCGGTGAGCTGCGTCGGCCAGAGGCAGAAGCCGTCGTGATGCTTCGCGGTGAGGACGATGCCGGTCATGCCGCCGGCCTTCGCCGCGGCGACGATCTGGTCGGCGGAGAAGTCGGTGGGGTTGAACAGCGTCGGGCTCTCGTCGCCGTAGCCCCATTCGCGGTCGGTGAAGGTGTTGATCGAGAAATGGATGAAGGCGTAGCGTTCGCGCATGTGCCAGGCGAGCTGGCGGGCGGAGGGGGTGGCGCCCCACGGTTTGGGGGCTGCGGTGGTGGCGGCGATGGCGGGGTGTGCGCCGGCTGCGAGACCTGAGGCGACGCCTGAAGCGATCAGGGTGCGGCGGGTGAGGGCGATCATTGGATTGTCCACATGTTGTCCCGGCCGCGGCTCGGGACGGATAACGGAAGGATCATAAGCCGTTCGCTCCTGTCCTCACCCTGCGCCGCCTTCTGCGTCTTTTCCCTCTCCCGATGGGAGAGGGAGGGAGGCGCGCAGCGCCGGAAGGGTGAGGGCAGGAGCCGCTCGGTGGGTCGAAGCGGACTCACGTCGCCCCGCGCCCACGCGACGGCGGACGATCCGGCTTCGCCGCGCCGTAGCTCTTCACCGGTGTCGCGCTCACCGTGAAGGTCAGCGTGCCGCCCTGCATCAGGTCGGCGTGGCTGATCCAGTTCTTCGTCCACGGGCGGCCGTTGCGCAGGACGCTGCGCACGTATGGCGTATCGGGCCGATTGCCGGGGGCGTCGATCACCAGCCGTTTGCCCGCCGGCAGCGTGATCGTCGCGCGCTCGAACAGCGGTGATCCGAAGACGTACACCGCCTCGACCGGATCGACCGGGTAGAAGCCGAGCGACGACAACACGAACCACGCGCTCATCTGGCCGCAATCGTCGTTGCCTATGATGCCGTCGGGGTCGTTTTTGTACATCTCGGTGCATAGCCGCCGGATCATCGCCTGCGTCTTCCACGCCGCGCCGGTGTAGGCGTAGAGATAGGCGACGTGGTGGTTGGGCTCGTTGCCGTGGGCGTACTGTCCGACGAGGCCGCTGATGTCCGGCGGGGCGTTGTCCGGCAGCGTTGAGGGCGCCGTGAATAGCGCATCCAGCCGCCCTTCGAACGCCGCATCGCCGCCCATGTGCGCGATCAGGCCATAGACGTCGTGCTGGTTGAGGAAAGTGGCCTGCCATCCGTTCGCCTCGGTATAATCGCGCCACCACGGCTTGGGCATATGGCCGAGCTGGATCGGGTCGTAGGGCGTCCACCATTGGCCGTTGGCAAATTTCGGCTTGGCGAAGCCCGCCTTGCCGTCGATGACGTTGCGCCAATTGCCCGATCGCTTGAGCAGGCGGTCGGCCTCCGCGGTCCTGCCGGCGGCGCGGGCGAGGTGGGCCGAGGCCCAGTCGTCATAGGCATATTCCTGCGTCCGGCTGACGCTTTCGAACCACTTGTCCGCCGGGACGTAGCCCATCGCGTCGTACAGGTCGCGGCCCTTGCTGTTGTCGAGGTCGGGTGCGGTGAAGTCGAACGAGCGTTTCGCGATACCGGGCCACGCCGCGGCATAGTCGGCGCGGATGCCCTTCGCCTGCGCCTCGGCGAGGACGGAGACGTCGTGCCAGCCGATCATCGTGCCGGTCTCCACACCTTGGAGCGGCCAGACCGGCGGGCCATAGGGGCTCTGCTGCGTCTGACGGATGATGTCCGCGACGATGCTTTGCGCCTTGGCGGGCGCGACGATCGTCAGCAGCGGGTGAAGCGCGCGGTACGTGTCCCACAGGGACAGGCTGCTATAGGCGGCGTCGCCCTTCGGCACATTATGAATCTGTCTGTCCAGCCCGACGTAGCGCCCGTCGATGTCGGAGAAGAGCGTCGGGGCGAGCAGTGCGTGGTAGAGCGCGGAGGACAGGATCGTGCGCTGGTCCTCCGTGCCGCCCTCGACCGAAATCGCCCCCAGTTCCTGTGTCCAGCGGCGTTGCGCGGCGCGGCGGACGGCGTCGAAGTCCCAGGTCGTCGCCTCGGCGGCGAGGTTCGCGCGCGCGCCGGCGACATCGACGGCGGAAATGCCGCAACGGATCAGGACCGGTGCGGCGCCCGCGTCGTCATAGTGCAGGACGACCTTCACCCGATTGCCCTTCACGCCGCGCGTCCCCGCCGGCTGTTCCGCATCCTCGTCGCCGTAGAAGGCCACGCGATCTGGCTGGCGGGACAATTGCATCGCGAAGTGGATGCGGCGGCCCTTCGCCCAGCGGTGGACGGTGCGGCTGCCGGTCAGCGTGCCGTCCCGATCGAGCGTCAGGCTGGCATCGGTGATCAGCGGCGACTGGTCGGTCTTGTCGAGGATCAGGTGCGACAGGTCGATCAGGATATGCCCTGCGCCCCTGGCGAAGGTGTAGCGGTGATAGCCGGTGCGCTCCGTGACGGTCAGTTCGGCGCGGACGCCGCTTTCCAGCGCGACGCGGTAATAGCCGGGCTCGGCGAACTCCGCGCTGAAGCGCTGCCGGTAACCGGCGTCGGGATTGTCGAGCGGGCCGGGGAGCAACTGGACCGGGCCGCGGGTCGGCACCACCAGCACGTCGAGCATGTCGCCGATGCCGGTGCCGGACAGATGGGTGTGGCTGAACCCCATGATCGAGGTGTCGGTACGATGATAGCCTGAACAGGCGTCCCAGCGCTCGACGTCGGTGTCCGGGGACAGCTGCACCATGCCGGACGGCAGCGTCGCGCCGGGGTAGGTGTGGCCGTGCCCGCCGGTGCCGATGAACAGATTGGGCTTGGCTGGTGCCGGCGTCGCGGCGAAGGCGGGAAGCGGCAGGCCGACGGCGGCCGTGCCGGCGAGCAGGGTACGGCGGGAGATCATAGCGTCGCCTTCAGCAAAGCGGGGCGGGTGCGGGCAAGATGGACGATCAGTTCGCCGAACAGGCCGTTGGCCCAGGCGAACCATGCCCGCGTGAACTTCGCGGGATCGTCCTGATCGAAACTTTCGTGGATGAACCCCGTGCCGCCATCGGTATCGCGCAGCGTCTTCAGGCAGGCGCGGATCGTCGCATCGTCGGACGACGACAGCGCGCGGATGGTCAGCGACATCGGCCAGATCTGGCCAAGGCCCACATGGGGTCCGCCGATGCCCTCACCGGCCGTGCCCTTGAAGAAATACGGATTGGCGTCGCTCCACGCTGCGGCCTGCGTGCGCTGCCACAGCGGGTCGGCGGGGGCGACGCAGCCGAGATAGGCGAGGCCGGAGAGGCTGGGCACATTGGCGTCGTCCATGAACAGCGCGTTGCCGAAGCCGTCGACCTCATAGGCCCAGACCTCGCGGCCATCGCGCAGGCGCATCGTGCCATATTGCCTCAGCGCCGCGTCGACCTCTGCGGCAAGGTCGATCGCCTGCTGCGCGAGTGCGGCGTCCTTGCGGGCTTCGCCGGCGACGATCGCGAGTTCGCGCAGGGCGGTGACGGCGAACAGGTTGCTGGGGATCAGGAAGGGATAGAGGCAGGCATCGTCCGAGGGTCGGAAGCCGGAATGGATCAGGCCGACCGGTCTCGTCGGTGCGCCGTGACCCCACAGCAGTGTTTCGGTCGGCTGGTTGGCGGTGCGGCGGAAGCTGTAGGGGCCGGGGCCGTTTTTCCGCTGTTGTTCGCGGAAGGTGGCGATGCTGGCGCGTGCGGCCTGCGCCCATGTCCCGTCGAACGGTGTCGCGTCGCCCGTCGCCCGCCAGTATCCGTGGGCCAGGCGCATCGGATAGCAGAGGGAATCGATCTCCCACTTCCGCTCGGCGACACCCGGCTTCATCAGCGTCTCGTCCGCCTGCGACCATTCGAGGTTCGACTTCGCCGTCGGGTCTTCCATGAAGGCGTTGGCGTAGGGATCGATCAGGATGCAGCGTGACTGGCGCGCGATCAGGCCGTGGAACAGGCGGCGCAGCTCCGGCGCGTCCTTTGCGAGGTGAAGGTAAGGCTTCACCTGTGCCGAGGAATCGCGCAGCCACAGGCAGGGAATGTCGCCGGTGATGACGAAGGCGTCGGGCTGGCCGTTCAGCGTCGTCAGTTTGACGGTGGTGTCGAGCGTGTTCGGGTAGCAATTGCCGAACATCCAGCGGAGCTTCGGATCGCCGATCTGCGACGAGACGCGCGCGAGTTCGCGTTCGACCGCCGGGCTGGTGAAGCGGCGGTCTGCGGGGGCAGGACGCTTCGTGGGGAGTCGCGGTGCGGCGAACGCGGGGGTCGCCGCCGATGCCGCAAGCGCGGCGGTGGCGGCGAGGAAGTGGCGGCGGTCGAGGGGCGTGGCGTGTTCCTGCGTGCGTTGGAACAGCGGGTCGGATCGGCGACTCACTTCGGCAACTCCATATCCGCGCCCGTCACGGCGAAATCGAACCACTGGCCGGCGCCATCGCCGGGCTGACCACCGCCGACGTACAGCCGGTATGCGCCGGGCACGACGTGGCGTCGGCCGTCGCGATCGACGATGCTCATGCTGCGCGGATCGAGGGTGAAGGCGACCTTCGCCGACCGACCACGCTTCACCGCGATACGCTGGAAGCCGACAAGCTGGCGTTGCAGCACCGGGTCGGTGAAACCGGGACGTCCGGCGGGCGCGGGGGGCACGAGATAGGCCTGCACCACCTCTTCGCCGTCGCGCGACCCGGTGTTGGTGAGCGTCGTCTCCACCGTCAGGTTCGCACCAGCCGGGACGCTCGTGGCCCCGCGTGGTTGTGCGTAGGTGAAGCTGGTGTAGCTCAGGCCGTGGCCGAACCCCCACAATGGCGTGCCGGTGAAATAGCGATAAGTCCGCTCCTTCATCCCGTAATCGACGAAGGCGGGCAGGTCGGTGGTCGCCTTGTACAGCGTCACCGGCAGGCGACCGGCGGGGTTGACGACGCCCGACAGCACGTCGGCAAGCGCGGCGCCGCCGCTTTCGCCCGAGTACCAGTTGGCGAGGATCGCGTCGGCGGATGCAGGATCGACCGACACCGCGCTGCCGCTGGTCAGGACCAGCACGATCGGCTTGCCCGTAGCCTTCAGCGCGTCGAGCAGGCGCTGCTGCGGCAGCGGCAGGGCGATGTCGGTGCGATCGCCGCCGACGAAGCCGGGAACCTGTACCGACAAGGCCTCGCCCTCGAGATCGGGGGAGAGGCCGGCGACGACGACCGCGACATCGGCAGCGTTCGCGGCGGCGACCGCCTGCGCAAGCAAAGGTTCGGCAGGCGGAATCCAGAGCAGGCGGAAGCTTTCGTCCTCGGACCGGTGTTCCAGTCGCAGGTCGATGGCCTGCGGGCTGCCGTCGCTGTCGACCATCAGCTCGACGCGCCCTTTCGGCAGGTCGCCGTCGTGCAGCACCTTGCCGCCGAGTGTCAGGCGCGCGCGATCGTGAACGGTGCAATCCTTCCAGCATGGCGACTGGTCGAGGATCAGGCGGTACCGACCGGGACCGGGGGGGGCGAACTCGCCCGTCCAGTGCGCGGTGTAGCCGGTGGCGGGAAAACCGGGCGCGGGCGGGGCACGGTTGAGATCGAGGTCGATGCGCCGGTCCTGACGGACGAGCGGTGCGCCGTTCGCGGTGTAGGTGCCGCGAAGGCCGGGCTTGCCGTCGCTGCGCAGCGCGGTCTCTGGCACGACGACCGCCGCTCCGTCGGCGAGCAGCGACCCTTGCGCATAGGTCACGTTGGCAGGGCCGAAGCGCGCGCGGATGCCGTCGAGCGGGGTGACGGGGTTCCTTGCGGTGCCGTGGTAATTGCCCTGCAGCACGCCGAGATCATCGGCATCGGCGCCGATCACCGCGATCCGCGCGCCCGGCTTCAGCGGCAGGCGACCGGCGTTGTTCTGGAGCAGGACAATCGATTTTCGACCGGCCTCCAGCGCGGTGGCGCGATGCGCGGGGGTGGCGACCTCCGCGGCCTTGATCCGCGACCACGGGCTGGTCGCGCCGAACGCGATGCCGAGCGCTTGCCGCGCGCGCAACGCGCGGGTGAGCGCGGTGTCGACCTCGGTCTGGCTGACCAGGCCCTTGGCCAGCGCCTGCGGCAGGGCGGCATAGGCGGTGCCGCAATTGAGGTCGGTGCCGCCCTTGATCCCGGCGGCGGCGGCACCGGCGGCATCGAGGGTGTAATGGTGAAAGGCGTGAATGTTCGACACCGCGTCGCAATCCGACACGGTAAAGCCGGTGAAGCCCCACGCGCCGCGGATGCGATCGTTCATCAGCGCGGACGACGCGCAGGCGGGGACGCCGTGGATGCTGTTGTAGGCGCACATCAGCGACAGCGCCTTGCCCTCGGTCACGACACGGCGGAACGCGGGGAGGTAGGTCGCCTCCAGATCGCGGGGGCTTGGATCGACGTCGAAGCCGTCGCGACCGGCTTCCGGGCCGCTGTGGACGGCGAGGTGCTTGGGGGTGGCGATGACGCGCGGATGCAGCGGGTCGGGACCTTGCAGGCCCTGGACGAACGCGACGCCGAGCTTGCCTGTGAGATACGGGTCCTCGCCATAGGTTTCCTGCCCGCGGCCCCAGCGCGGATCACGGAAGATGTTGATGTTGGGCGACCAGATGGTGAGGCCCTGATAGATACGGCGGTCGGCGCCGGCGGGCTGTGCGTTGAATTTCGCACGCGCCTCGGTCGAGACGACCGTACCGACGCGCTCGATCAGGTCGACATCCCACGTCGCGGCGAGGCCGATCGCCTGCGGGAATACGGTGGCGTGGCCGTTGCGGGCGAGGCCGTGCAGCCCTTCGTTCCACCAGTCGTAGGCAGGCAGGCCGGCCTGCGCGTCCGCGGGCGCGGTGCTTTGCAGCTGCGCGGCCTTCTGCTCGGGCGACATCGCGGCGATCGCGGCGGTGACCGGATCTGCTGCCTGCGCGAGCAGGAGGAGGGCGGGGATCATGCGGTCGGTCCCTGTTCTGGCGTGGTGCTTGGAAGAAGGGCGGCGTCACGCGAAGACGCGACGACGCGAAAAGGGAAGATGTGTTCGCAAGAAGGCGCGGAGGCGCGGAGAGAAGAACAGAGGGCTTGCCGGATCGGACCGGTCCGTCTGCCAGCGTGGAGGAGACCAAAGCCGCCGCAGGCTGAGGCAGGCTGGCGCTGGAGGATCATCGCGCCAGCGTCCGCAAGATCGGCATCTGCTTGCCGGTTAGCGTCACCGTGACGCTCTCGCCCGGCAGCAGGTCGAAGCCGCTGTCGCTCGCCTGTCCCGGCTGGTCGCCCATGTCGATCATCACCGCGCGGGCGAGGTTCTTTGCGGTGATCGTGGCCTTGTCGCCGCTGCGGCGGAGGGTGAGGGCAGGATCGGGATACGCCATGTCCTTGGGCAGCAAACGCTCGATCATGGCCCGGCTGATCGAGCGGTCGTCGATCAGCAGTTCGGCGACGGCATAGCTCTTCGCCGGATCGGCCGATCCGAACAGGTCGGCGTCGGGGATCGTGGCGACCGTTGCCGCGCTGAGCGGAGCGAGGGTGACGTCCGCCTCTCTCGTGCCGAGCGTCGCGCCGGTCATGTCGCGGACGGTGATGCGCCATTTGGCTGCGATGGGCGTGGTGGCGTCGGACACCAGCACGACGCGGGTCGCATCGCCGCGATGCTCGGCGACGATCGCCTGTGGGGCGAAGGCACGCTTCGCCTCATATTGCAGCAGCTTCCATTGACCGAGATGGTCGATGCTCGACCAGCTGATCGATGGCCAGACGTCGTTCAACTGCCAGAACAGCGAGCCCATCGTCACCGGGCGGCAGGCGCGGTGGTGACGCGCGGCGAGGCCGATCGCCTGCGCCTGATTGACCTGCGTCAGATAGACGAAGTCGGCGAAACCCTTCGCCGGGCGCAGCCGCTGGTCGAGGTACAGGCGCAGGCGGGCATTGCCTTCGCCGGCCAGGAATTTCTGATGCGCCTTCATCACTGGGCTGTCGGGATCGAGCGCGCCCTTTCCGGCGAAACCACGGATGGTGGCCATCGTCGGCATCGACTGGAAGCCGTATTCGCTCATGAAGCGCGGACAGCTGTCGAGATAATTCTCGACCGGCTTGCTGCCCGACCAGACGTCCCAGAAATGGCGGTCGCCGTTGGCATCGGTGTCGGTCGGTGCCTCGTAGTCGGTCGACGGCGATCCGGGCATGTAGGGCGTGCCCGGACTGTTGGCGGTGACCGCGCCGCGCAGGACGCGGTCGAACAACACCGCCATGCCCGTACCGATGCGCTCCTGCTCGTTGGGGCCGACCGCGGTCTTGAACGCCTTGCGATCGGACCAGTTTTCCCAGCCGGACAGCACTTCGTTGTTGCCGGCCCAGATCACGATCGAGGGATGATCGCCCAGCCGCGCGACCTGTTCGTCCGCTTCCGCCGCCACGCTGGCGCGGAAGGCGGCGTCGGGGGGCGTCACCGATCCGCCGAACATGAAGTCCTGCCACACCATCACCCCCATGCGGTCGGCAGCGGCGTAGAAGGCGTCGTCGAGGTAATAGCCGCCGCCCCAGATGCGGACCATGTTCATGTTGGCGTCGCGCGCGGCCTTCAGCAGGCTCTCCGGCTCGGCGGGATCGACGCGGGCGGGGAAGCTGTCGAACGGAATGACGTTCGCGCCCTTGGCGAAGATCGGAATGCCGTTGACGATCAGGCCGAACGCGCCATCCTTGCGGTCGAGGCTGACGGTCCGCAGGCCGATCGTGCGCGTCTGCGTGTCGCCGTCCAGCGTGGTGGCGACGGTGTAGAGCGGCTGTGCGCCATAGCCGACCGGTTGCCAGCGTTGCGGGCGGGCGATGGTCAGCGGGATGGTGACCGGGTTGCTGCCGGGGGCGAGCGTGACGCTGCGCTCGATCGACTGGCGGGTGCCGTCGGGCGCGGTGACCGTGGCGGTAAGCGTAACCGTCCCTGCGACATTGGCGACGATCGTGGCATGCGCGGTCAGGCGAGCCTCCGCGTCGTTCAGCGCGTCCTGCGCGATGTGGACGTGATCCAGACGGGCGGCGTCCCATGCTTCCAGCCGCGCGGGGCGCCAGATACCGCTGGTGACGATGCGGGGACCCCAGTCCCAACCATATTGGTATTTGGGTTTTCGGATATAGGGGCTGGTCTGCACCCCCTTCGGCTCGTCACCGTACGCGCTGTCATACTCGCCGGGGAGCGGGTTCTTCTCCTTCAGCACCATCGGCTGGAGCGTCCTGATCGGCGAGGCGATGCCGACCAGCACCTCGTTGCGTCCCTCGCGCAGCAGCGCCTTCGCATCGGCGCGCCAGCGACGATGGGCGTTATCCGCCTTCAGCAGCGGCCGGCCGTTGACGGTGACCGTTGCGAAGGTGTCGAGGCCGTCGAATACGAGGTCCAGATGCCGGTGGGCCAGCATCGCCCGCGTGACGGTCAGCGTCTTGCGGAACTGCCATGCCGACAGGCCCGCCCATTGGATCGCGCCTTCGTTGGTGCCGATGAACGGATTGGGCACGCGCTTCGCCCGGATCAGGTCCTGCTGGACGCTGCCGGGCACCTGCGCCGTAAACCACTTCGCCTCACGCGGGTGAGCCTTTGTCGCGGCGGTATCGGCGGGGTCGATGCGGACCTGCCAGCCCCCGTCGAGCGGGATCGTGTCGCGCGCGGCGAGGGGGGAGGCGGTGAGCAGCAGCACGGCGCTCGTACGCAGGCGGCCGGTCATCGCACGGCTTCCGTCAATTGCACCTGTGCGACGGTGTAGAACGGATCGGCTGCCGGCGAGGTGAACCGGTGGGCCAGCATCGCCCGCGTGACGGTCAGCGTCTTGCGGAACTGCCATGCCGACAGGCCCGCCCATTGGATCGCGCCTTCGTTGGTGCCGATGAACGGATCGGGCACGCGCTTCGCCCTGATCAGGTCCTGCTGGACGCTGCCGGGCACCTGCGCCGTAAACCACTTCGCCTCACGCGGGTGAGCCTTTGTCGCGGCGGTATCGGCGGGGTCGATGCGCACCTGCCAGCCCCCGTCGAGCGGGATCGTGTCGCGCGCGGCGAGGGGGGAGGCGGTGAGCAGCAGCAGCACGGCGCTCGTACGCAGGCGGCCGGTCATCGCACGGCTTCCGTCAATTGCACCTGTGCGACGGTGTAGAACGGATCGGCTGCCGGCGAGGTGAACTGGAAGCACACGTCTTGATCGCCGGCCATTTTCGGCAGCTTGCCGCTGAAGCTGAACCGCTGCGGGGCGGTGCGGGGGTCGGGCAGCGGGAATGCCCCGACCGCGACCGGATGCGCGGTCTTATCTCCGGCCGCCAGCGCCTTGGCGGCGGCGATGCAGCCGACCTGAACGAGAAGTTCGCCGTGGTCGGACACGTTGTAATGCTCCCGGACCATGCGGGCCTCGTGAGCGAGGCCGTAATGGCGGGCGAGGCGAACGACGTCGACGCTATAGCCGCGCGCCACGTCGAGCGGCGCATCCGGATAGAGGGTGCAGGTATCGAACAGATTGACGTTGAAGACCGGTGCGTTCGCCTCCGCGTTAGATGTCATCGGCACGCGCAGCCCTAGCGTCCCGCCCGGGCAGGCGGTCATGTCCGAACTCGTGCGCGCCAGCAGGGCGGCGCGACCGGTGTCGAAGCTGCGGGGAGCGGCGGTCGCCAGACCCGTCGCATCGAACGCGACCGCCTTCACCATCGTCCCCGGCTTCAGCGCGAGTGGCCGGATATAGGGCGTCGACCGGACCGTCGGCGCGCTGCCGTCGGTGGTGTAGCGGATCGTACCATAGGATGCCTGCGTCGTCAGCTTGAGCGGTACGCTGTTCCGCCGCAGCGCATCGCCGCGCGTGCCGTCGATCGCGAAATCGACCGCAAAGGCGCTGTCGGCGACATGCATGCCGCCCCGCGTCCAGCGATCCGCCTGACGCTGGATGCGCGGCAGGAAGCCGGCGAAGTCGCGCGTTCCCTTCGCCACGCCGGCCTTCGCCGACCACGTGATCTCCGCCACCGCACCGGCGCGCGGGAAGATCAGGTGCTGCAGCTGATCGGGCGTGACGATGTACTCGCTCCACAGGTTCGCCTGCGCGCCGAGCACATGATGCGCCTTGTCCGCCGGGATCGCCGCGGGCAGTGGGTCGTAGGCGTAGACCTGCTCCAGCGTCACCACGTCGAGCCGACCGGGCGGTTCGTCGCCGCGGCGGCTTTGCAGGCCGTTCAGATACAAGGGATTGCCGGGCGACAGGACGACATCGTGGCCTTGCTTGGCGGCGTCGACCGCACCCTGTTCGCCGCGCCACGACATGACCGAGGCGGAGGCGGGCAGGCCACCCTCCAGGATTTCGTCCCAACCGATCAGGCGACGCCCCTTCGACTGAAGATAGGTGCCGAACTGGTCGATCATCCAGCTTTGCAGGCCGTTCTCGTCCTTGATGCCCAGCGCGTTCATCTGCGCCTGCACCTGCGGGCTGCGCTGCCACTGGTCCTTCACCGCCTCATCGCCCCCGAGATGGATGTAGGTGCCGGGGAAGATCGCCATCAGCTCGTCGAGCACGTCCTTGACGAAGGCGATGCCCTTCGGCCCCGGATTGAACAGATAGGGCATGATGCCCCAGTTGTTGCTCACCGCCGGCCGATCACCGAGGATGCCGAGTTCGGGATAGGCGGCGACCAGCGCCTGCGCATGGCCGGGCAGGTCGACCTCGGGAACGATGGTGATGCCGCGTGCGCCGGCGTAGGAAACGAGCTGCTTCAATTCGGCCTGGGTGTAGAAGCCGCCGACCTTCTGCGTTGGTTGCGCGCCGCCGGTCCATGGCGGCAGGCGCCAGCCGCCGATTTCTGTGAGCTTCGGGTATTTCTTGATCTCGACCCGCCAGCCCTGATCGTCGGTCAGGTGCAGATGGAGTGTGTTCAGCTTCACCGACGCCATCTGGTCGACGATCGCGCGGAGGGCCGGCATGGGGAGGAAATGCCGCGCGGGATCGATCATCAGCCCGCGCCAGGCGAAGCGCGGCGCGTCGGTGATGGAGAGCCCCGGCACCAGGACCGGCTTGCCGAACGCCGCATCAGGGCTGAGCAATTGCGCCAGTGTCATCGCACCATGGACGAAGCCGCGGTTCCCGGACGCTGCTATGATGATCCCCTGCGGCGTAACCGTGAGCCGGTAGGCCTCGTCGCCGGTAATGGCGGCATCGCGAACGAAGCGGATCGCGCCGGTGTTGCCGGGAACGAGCGTGAGGCCGCGTTGCACCTTGACGTGCGCGATGAGCAGTGCGGCGGCCTCGGCTCCGCCCGCGTCCGCCGCGACGATGGCAGCGCCTTGCGGGACGGTGAAGCTACCAGTGGTACGCTCGATCGATTGCGGCAGGGGCAGGAGCGGAAGAGCCGCCTGTGCGGGGTTGGGTTCGGTCCGGGCGATCGCGGGGGCGGACGGGAGCAGGGCGAGCGCCACGCCCCCCATGATGGTCCCGAGTGTGACGGTGCGCGTCATGCCAGCCCCTTGGTTCTGTTTTGGTATTGAAGGTATCTTGGATCAGCGATCCACCGCCGTCTATGGCTGCACAAAAAAAAGACTCCGGCGCTGCCAGAGCAGCGGCCGGGGACGAGGGCCGGAGCGCGCAAGGGGAGCGCGCGCTCTGCGGGGAACCAAAGTGTGTGAACGTCGAACCTACATCCGGAACGATAGCGCCGCAGAGAAGGTGCGGCCGTTCTTGTAGAAGGCGGTCGGACGATCCCTCGTTGCGTTGTACTGCAGATACGTCTCGTCCAGCAGGTTCTGCGCGTTGACGCTGAGGATGATGCCCTTCGTCAGGTTGAGCGAGGCGGATGCGTCCAGCTGGCTGTACGGTGCCACCATCTCGCGCGAGTTGAGACGGCCGATCGTACGGAAATAGGCGGTACGGTAATTGTAGCTCAGTCGCGCCTGGAACGGCCCGCTCTCGAAGTACGGGATCACATTGACATTGTGCTTCGACAGATAGGGCAGGTTGAGCGTCGCGCCGGTCGCATCGACCGAGGACGTCGTGCTGTCCTGATACGTATAGTTCGCCTGAAGTCCGAAACCGCCCCAGATTTCACTCTGGGCGGAGATCAGCGCACCGTTGACCTTCGCCTTGCCGCCGTTGATCGGCTGCGAGACGTTGTAGGTTTCGAGGCGCGCTCGCAGCGAATTGAACAGCTGCGCCGGCGCGATCGTGTTGATGATGTAGTTGCTGATCTCGCGGCGGAACAGCTCGACGGCGACCAGCGAACCGGCGCGCGGATACCATTCCGCAGTCAGTTCGTAATTGGTCGATTCGTACGGTTTCAGGTTCGGGTTGCCGCCGCCCGCATCGTTAGTCACGTCGTTCTGCGACACCGATGCGGCAAGATCCTGATAGCGGGGCCGCGAGATCACCTTGGCGACGGCGCCGCGGACGACGAACTGTGGGCTGATCTCGTACGCGATGTTCACGCTCGGCAGGAACTTCAGGTAATCGGTCACCGTGCGGGTCGGCGTGGGGACCGGGTTAGGGTTGGCGATCGTCGTCAGAGACAGCGCGTAATTGGATACGTCGCGGGTATAGACCAGACGTCCGCCGATGTTGCCGCGCAGGCCGCCCTGATCGAAATTCGCCTGCGCGTAGCTGGCGGCGACGGTTTCCTTGACCTTCGTCGACGCGCCGACCTTGCTGACCAACGGGCTGTTGATGGCGTTCGCGAGAATGTCGATGACCGACTGTTCGGGCAGGTTGAGGTATTTGGTCGCATTGCCGTTGCCGCCGCTGCCGCTGAACGTCCCGTCGGGGGTGACCAGCGTGGTGACGCCGAGTTGCGCACCGGTCAGCGAGCGTTGCAGATAGGTGTTCACGCCGCGCGCATCGATGCGGTTGACGTGGTCGGTGACGCGGCTGCCGAGCAGGATTTCCTTGAAGGGACCGAAGTTCACCGGGATCGTCGCATCGTAACTGCCGAAGATGTCGCGGTCGGTGGTGACGCTGTAATCGAGCCCGCCGATCTGCGCCGCATTCAGCTGCGTCCCGGCAACGATGACCGGGCGCCCTTCGATCTGCGCCGGATTGTTGTTGGGGTTGGTGAAATAGTTCGCCGGATTGGTCAGATCGCCGGTGAAGTTCACGTCGGCGCTGTTGTTGCTGAAAGCGTAGCTGAACGGCAGCTTGGTTTGCACGTTGAAAAGGTATTCCGGGTTGCGGCCGCCGGTCGCTTTCGACCAGCCGCCGGCGAAGCCGATCTTCGCGCCGTTATCGCCTTCCCAGTCGGCGAACAGATTGATGTTATCGGTTTTCAGCTTGGTACGGCGCACGAGCGTGTCGAGCTGCGCGCTCTGGCTGGTCGCCGCGCCGAAGCTGGCGGCGGTGACGACGCCGTTGCTGATCGTCGCCGATTGCAACTTGTCACCGGTCCATGCGCCGGGAATGGTGTACATCGACTGGCTGTAGTTGTTGTAATTGCCGTCGATGTGCAGACCGTTGAGCGTGAAGGTCAGGTCGCTGGACGGGCGGAACTGCACCGTACCCGACAGGCTCTTGCGCTCGCGCTGCTGCTGGAAATAGGCGTAGTTGATGCCGAACGGCGATGCCGCCCTGTACAGGTCGGCGATCGTGCCGCCGTTGATCGTCGCTCCCGGGCTCTTCAGGCTGAGCGTGCCGTTGGCGGCGCGGTTGACGAAGGGGCTGTTATAGGTGCCGTTCGCATTCGGTGCGGCATTGTCGTAGCCGAAGAACTCGACACCGGCGCGGGTCAGGTTCTGCTTGTCATAGGTGACGGCGGCGAGGATGCCGAACGTCTCGGCCGCGTTCTTCCAGCTGTAAAGGCCGGAGCCGCGGATGTTCCCCTTGTCCGATCGGTCGTTGTACGAATAACCGCCGGAAGCGAATATCGAATTGGCCGGCAGGTCGAGCGGCCGACGCGTGCGGACGATGACGGTGCCGCCGATGCTGCCCTCCTCGATGCGCGGTTCGGGCGACTTGTAGACTTCCAGCCGGTCGACGAGCTCGGGCGCGAGCAGCGAATAGTTGAAGGTGCGGCTCGACGGATCGTTGTCGTTGCCGCCCCAGTCGGCCGAGGCGAGCGCGTGGCCGTCGAGCAGCATGCGGTTGAGCGCCGGGTCGGTGCCGAGAATGGCGACCTTTTCGCCCTCGCCGAAGCGACGGTCGATGCTGACGCCGGGGATGTGCGACAGCGATTCGGCGACGTTGCGATCGGGGAACTTGCCGACGTCTTCCGCGGTGATGACATCGACGACTGCGTTGGCGTTACGCTTGACGTTGATCGCGTTGCGCAGGGATCCGCGATAACCGGTGACGACGATGTCACCGTCCGCACCCGCCGCATCGGCCTGGGCGGCGTCGCTGCCACTGGGCGCGGTGGTGGTCGGGGCATCCTGCGCATGGGCGGCGCGGGCGAAACCGGCCAGAGCGGTGGTGACGAGGATCGCGTGACGCAGGCGCATAGGACATTCCTTTTCCGGAACATGCCCGGTCGCATGTTCCCCCCAACCCGAAGCTGCCGCGAGGCCGGCGGCAGATGGAGGGCGCGGGCCGTAATCCGGCTCCTGCTTATCCTCCAATGTGCATACGTATAACCAATGCAAGCCCAATGGCCTATAAAAAAATTGTCATAATTGTATTTTGATGAGTACCAAAGGGGGCGAGAGGTAAGCTTCTGTCTTGTAAGTCTCCTCTCGCGATCGGATGGTGTGTGGATCACTCGTCTGCCCCGCGCCCAACCTTTTTGAGGCAACCATCATGCCCGGACTGATTACCCTCGAGATTTGTGTCGAATCACCGGCAGGTGCGGCGGCGGCCATCGCCGGAGGTTGCGATCGACTCGAACTATGCTCGGCGTTGGCGCTGGGGGGGCTGACCCCTTCGGCCGGTCTGGTCGCAGCGGTGCTCGACCTGGCGAGGCCGGCGGGGGTGCCGGTGCGCGCGATGGTGCGGCCCCGGCCGGGCGGTTTCGACTATGATGCCGATGACCTGGCGATGGCGGCGGCGGAAGCGCGGGCGCTGGTCGCCGCCGGCGTGCAGGGGCTTGTATTCGGCGTCACCGACCATGGCAGCTTGGCCATCGATGCACTGCGCGACTGGATCGCCACACTCGGTGAGAGGCGACCCGCACTGACCCTGCACCGGGCGATCGATGTGCTCGACGATCGCGTGATGGCAGTGGAGCAGGCGGTGGATCTCGGTTTCGACCATATCCTGACATCCGGCGGGGCACGCGATGCGCCGTCCGGGGCGGCGACGATTGCGCAGATGGTCGCGCGCGCGCATGGGCGCCTGACCGTCATGGCCGGAGCGGGAATCAGCCCGGGAAACGTCGTCGATCTGATCGCGGCAACCGGGGTGACGGCGGTGCACGGATCGGCCGGCACGACGCCCGATGATATCGGCGACGATCCCCTCGGCTTTGGTCCTGCGCCACGTCAGACCAGCGAAGCGATCGTCGCTGCGCTGCGGCGAGCGATTGACGACAAGTCCAATCTAGGACAATTGTAGGGCGTGGTGTCCCATGGCCCCACTGGCGCTGTTCTGCTGCGCGTGGCACCGGTTACCTTGCCGGTAACGATGCGTCTGGCAGGCGAGGGAGTCGACGATGAGTTTCGTGAGCAGGGTAGGGCGATTCCGTACCGACAATCCCTCGCCGCTCTATTTGCAGCTGCAACAGCTCATCCGCGACGCGATCGGTGGCGAGGTGATCACGCGCGGCGATGCGATTCCCGCCGAGCGTGATCTCGCGGTGGATTATGGCGTGTCGCGCATCACCGTGCGCAAGGCGATCGAGGGGCTGGTCGAAGAGGGTCTGCTGACCCGGCGTCGCGGCGCGGGCACCTTCGTTGCCGGCCGCGTCGAGAAGAATTTCAGTAAGCTGTCGTCGTTCACCGAGGACATGATCGCACGCGGCCGAGTGCCGAGCAGCGCATGGATCTCGCGCAACATGGGCACGGTCAGCCCCGAGGAATCGATGGCGCTGGCGTTATCGCCGAGCGCGCCGGTATACCGGTTCCAGCGGCTGCGCTTCGCCGACGAGGTGCCGATGGCGCTCGAGCTGTCGACGATCGCGGGTTTCTGCCTGCCGTCGCTGGAGGCGGTCGATACCTCGCTCTACGCCGCGCTGACCGATGCGGGGCATCGCCCGGTACGTGCGTTGCAGCGTCTGCGCGCGGTGCCGTTCGGCGGAGATCACGCGCGGATGCTCGGCGTCGATCCGGGTTCGCCGGGCTTGCTGATCGAGCGGCGCGGCTTCCTGCGCGACGGGCGCGCGGTCGAATTCACCCGATCCTATTACCGCGGCGACAGCTACGATTTCGTGGCCGAGCTCGCCGATACCTGAATACCGCCAAGGGGGGCCAGTGACCATCGAGACCACGACGGACACGCTGATGCGTGCCGAGACACTGGAAGCGGGCGCCACCGTCGCGCGATTGCTGGAGCGGAACGGCGCGGCGCTGCACGCGCTTGGCGCGCGGCTGCGGGCCGGCGCGCCCGACGTGGTCGTCACCTGCGCCCGCGGATCGTCGGATCATGCGGCGATGTATGGCAAATATCTGATCGAGACGATGGTCGGCGTGCCGGTGGCCTCCGCGGCGCCGTCGGTGGTGTCGCTGTTCGACGCCCCGGTGTCCACCCGCCGGGCGCTGTGCATCGCCATCTCGCAATCGGGCCGCAGCCCCGACCTGCTCGCCACGGTCGAGGCACATGCCAGGGCGGGTGCCGAGGTTGTGGCGCTGGTCAACGACGAGACGTCGCCGCTGGCCGATATGGCGGACACGCTGCTGGCGCTGAGCGCCGGGCCGGAGCGATCGGTCGCGGCGACCAAGTCGTGCATCGCGGCGATGGCCGGACTGGCGGCGATCGTGGCCGCATGGTCGGGCGATGCGGCGTTGCAGGCGGCGGTCGAGGCATTGCCGGCGCAGCTGGACGAAGCGGTCATGCTCGACTGGAGCGCCGGCGTCGAACCGCTCGCCGATGCGACGCAGATGTTCGTGATCGGCCGTGGCTATGGCTTCGGCGTCGCGCAGGAATGTGCGCTGAAGCTGAAGGAGACGTGCCAGGTGCAGGCGGAGCCGTTCAGCGCTGCCGAGGTGCGGCACGGACCGATGGCCATCGTCGGCGAAGGCTTTCCGGTGCTGGCGCTCGCGACCAGCGATGCGGCGGGTGACGACGTGATGGCGGTGGTCGATACCTTTGCCGGGCGCGGTGCCGCGGTGCTCGCGGCGCATGCCGGTGACGATCGCGCGGTGCTGCCGGCATTGACGGCGCATCCGGCGGTGCAGCCGATCCTGATGCTGGCGAGCTTCTATGGCCTTGCGGAAGCCTTGTCGCGACGGCGCGGGCTCGACCCCGACACGCCGCCGCACCTCGCGAAGGTGACACGGACGCTATGAGCGAGGCGCATCGGTTCGCCAACGGTCACGTCGTCGTGGCCGGAGAGGTGTGGCGCGGCGCGGAGATCGTCGTCACCGGTTCGCGCATCGCGAGCATCCGGCCGCTGGACGAGGATGCGGGCGACGCGATCGATCTGGAGGGCGGCTGGGTAATGCCCGGCTTCGTCGATACGCAGGTCAACGGCGGCGGCGGGGTGCTGTTCAACGACGAGACCAGCGTGGACGGCATCGCGGCGATCACCGCGGCGCATGCGCGCTACGGCACGACGGCGCTGTTGCCGACGCTGATCAGCGACTCGCCGGACCGGATCGCGCTGGCGCTCGACGCCGTGGATGATGCGATCGCGGCGGGCGTGCCGGGCGTCGTCGGCGTGCATATCGAGGGGCCGTTCCTGAACGTCGCGCGCAAGGGCATCCACGATGCCGGCCGCTTCCGCCTGCTCGACGAGTCGATGGTCGCGTTGCTCGCCCGGCCGCGACGCGGCGTGGTGATGGTGACGCTGGCACCCGAGCTGGCGCATCTCGACGATATCGCACGGCTGGCGCGGGCGGGCGTGCGGGTGAGCGCCGGACATAGCGAGGCGACGTACGACGCCGCATTGGCGGCGTTCGATGCCGGTCTGTCGGGGATAACCCATCTGTTCAATGCGATGCCGCCGATGGTGCAGCGGACGCCGGGGCTGGTCGGTGCGGCGCTCGACGATCCGCGGCCGTGGTGCGGGCTGATCGTCGATGGTGTGCATGTCGCGCCCGCGGTGCTGCGCATCGCCCTGCGCGCGCGCGGGGTCGATCGGATGATGCTGGTCACCGATGCGATGTCGTCGGTGGGCGCGGAGACCAAGGACTTCGTGCTGCAGGGCCGCCAGATCCGCGTCCGCGACGGCATCTGTTCCTACGAGGATGGCACGCTGGCCGGATCGGACCTCGACATGGCGGCGGCGGTGGCGAACGCGATGGGGATGCTCGGCGTCGAACCGGCGGTCGCGGCGCGTATGGCGGCAGGCAATCCTGCCGAATATCTGGGGCTGGCGGCGGAGCGGGGCACGCTCGCCGCCGGCCTGCGGGCGGACTGGGTGCGATTGACCGCGGCGATGATCCCGGTCGCGACATGTATCGGGGGAATACAGGCATGACGATCGACCGGCGGCAGCTTCTGGGTTCCGCCGGTGCCGGTCTGGCGTTGGGGTTGCCGGGCCCCCTGCTTGCGGCGAGTGGTTCCACCTACGGCGCGCTGCCGATGCCCGCACCGGGGCAGGCGCTGCCCGATCCGCTGCCGGTGACCGATCCATCGCGGATCGGCTTCGACACCGGCTGGCTGTTCCACGAGGGCGACGTGATCGTGCCGCCGTCGACAACGCACGAGGAAACGTATCTGCGGGCCAAGGCAGGCAACGCGCGTGGTGCGGCGGCGATGGACCATGACGACAGCGACTGGCCGGGCGTCACGCTGCCGCACGACTGGGCGAGTTTCCAGCCGTTCGTCGAAAGCGCCAATCCGTCGCAAGGCTATCGACCGCGCGGGATCGGCTGGTATCGGCGCACCTTTCGCCTCGAGGATGCGGCCCGCGGCAAATATCTCGAGCTGCAGTTCGACGGGATCGCGACCAACGCTACCATCTGGGTCAATGGCAGTATCGTTGCGCACAATTGGTCCGGCTACAACAGCGTCTACATCGACATAACTCCCTTTGCCCGCTTCGGCGACCGGACCAACGTCGTCGCGATCCGCGTCGATGCCGATGCGATGGAGGGCTGGTGGTACGAAGGCGCGGGCCTGTACCGCCATGCCTGGCTCGCCAAACGGTCGCCGGTCTCGATCGTCACCGATGGCGTACATTGCGATCCGCGTGTGAGCGATGTCGGTTGGTTCGTCCCGGTGACGGTGACCGCGCGTTCGATCGAGGCTGCGGCGGTCAGTGTGGTCGCGGTGGCCAGCCTGATCGATCCGGACGGGCGGACGGTGGCGACGGTGCGCAGCGAGCCGGTGGTGGTGCCACCGCTGGACACGGCGACGTTGCGGGCGACCATCGAGGTCGCTGCGCCGAAGCGCTGGTCGGTCGAGATACCGACACTCTATACGGTGGCGGTTTCGCTGGAGCGGGATGGGGCAAGCGTCGATGCGCGGCGGGTGGAGGTCGGGTTCCGTACGATCCACTTCGACGCCGACAAAGGTCTGCTCGTCAACGGTTTTCCGGTGAAGCTGAAGGGCGTGTGCGTCCATCTGGACCATGCCGGGGTGGGCGCGGCGGTGCCGGATGCGTTGCTGCAATGGCGGCTGGAACGGCTGAAGGAGCTGGGCTGCAACGCGATCCGCTGTTCGCACAACGCACCGGCCACCGCATTCCTCGACCTGTGCGACCGGATGGGGTTCCTCGTCATGGACGAGAACCGGAACTTCAATCCCGCGCCCGATTATATGGCGCAACTGGAATGGCTGGTACGGCGCGACCGCAATCACCCGAGCGTGATCCTGTGGTCGGTCTTCAACGAAGAGCCGATGCAGGGAACGTCGGCAGGCGTGCAGATGGTGCGGCGGATGGCGGCGGTGGTGAAGCGGCTGGACGACGGTCGGCCGGTGACCGCAGCGATGAACGGGTCGTTCTTCAATCCGGAAAACGTATCGAGCGTGGTCGATGTCGTCGGCTTCAATTATTATCCGGGCGACTACGACAAATTCCACGCGCTCAACCCCCGCAAGCCGATCACCAGTTCGGAAGATACCAGTGCGTTCATGACGCGCGGCGCATACAGGACCGACAGCGCGACGCATGTCATATCCTCGATGGACGATGATGCCGCCGGCTGGGGCGAGACGCATCGCAACGGCTGGGCAAAGATCGCGAAGCGGCCGTTCGTTGCGGGCGGGTTCGTATGGACCGGGTTCGACTATCATGGCGAACCGACGCCGCACGCGTGGCCGACCATCTCCAGCTTCTTCGGCATCCTCGACCTTTGCGGGTTCCGCAAGACCGCGTATGACATCCACCGTGCAGGCTGGATCGACGACGTGCCGGTCGTCGGCATCGCGCCGCACTGGACGTGGCCGGGCCGGGAGGGGCAGGCGGTGCCGGTGCTGATAACGAGCAACGCGGAACGGATCGTCCTGAAACTGAACGGACGTATCGTCGGCGATGCGGCGGTCGACCGGTTGATGGGGAACGGCTTCACCGTGCCGTACGCGCCGGGCACGCTGGAGGCGATCGCCTATCGCGGCGGACGCGAAGTGGCGCGGGCAGGGCATGAAACGGCGGGTCCGCCGGTGGCATTGCGGCTGACGCCGGCACGGCGCGTGATGGCGGGCGATGGCGAGGACGTCCAGCCGGTCACGGTCGACGCAGTCGATGCGCGCGGGCGGCACGTACCGACCGCCAACTTGCCGGTGCGTTTCACCGTACAGGGCGCCGCTATCATCGGTCTCGGCAATAGCGACCCCAACAGCCACGAGCCGGAAAAGGGTGATGCCCGGTCGTTGTTCAACGGACTGGCGCAGGCGATCGTACAGGCGGCTGCGGGCCCGCGCGCAACGATCGTGCTGCGAGCGACCGCGGCGGGGCTGGCGCCCGCTACGCTGCGCATCGATCGTACGGCCCGACCGCCCCGAGCGCAGGTTGCGACGGCGGTGGCGGTGCAGGCCGTCGACGGATGGCGGCGATCGCCGTTGCTGCCAAACCGGCCGGAGGCGACGTTCGCACCGGCGGATGGCGACAACAACAGCTGGGCCTTCGTCCGCAGCGGTACGGCCACCCCGGCAGAAACGGGTGCAGGCTGGCAGGTCTATCGCGCGCGGGTCACCCCGATGCGGGCGATCGCCGCGCAAGGCGGCAAGATCATGTTCGCCGGGGTCGCCGGTCGTGCAGAGCTGTGGGTCGACGGGCGCCGGCTGGCAACGAAGAGCGCGCCCGCGGTCGGGTCGATCGAGGCGGCGTTGCCTGCCGCGGCCGGGGAGCGCACGCTGGTGCTGATCGTGCAACCAGTGCCGGGCGAGCCTTCCGGGATCGTCCGACCGGTCACGATAACGCGCTGATCGACGAATGCCCTAAAATGGTATGCAATAGGTATTGTATACTATCGAGCGGTCGATAGACTGACGTGATGGTGACCGGGGGACTGCGGCAAATGACGGACGTACAGCTGGTGGCGCCGCTCGCGGGATGGGTCCTGCCGCTGACGGCGGTGCCCGATCCCGTCTTTGCCGGGGGCATGATGGGACCCGGGCTGGCGATCGATCCGACCGGCGATACGCTGCATGCCCCCTGCGATGCAATCGTACTGACCGTGCATGCCGCGGGTCACGCGGTGACGCTGGATGTCGGCGACGGCGTTTCGCTGCTGCTGCACGTCGGGATCGATACCGTAGCGATGAATGGCCGCGGGTTCACGCCGCTGGTGGCCGTGGGCGCGCGTGTACGGGCCGGCGAGGCTCTGATCCGCTTCGATCTCGATCTGATCGTACGGACTGCGACGGCGGCGGTGACGCCGGTCATCCTGATCGAGGGCGGGGCAGCGCTGACCGATGTGGCACCCGAAGGATTGATCGCGATCGGTGCGCCGGTCGCCCGGCTGGTCGGCCGCGGCGACATGGAAGCGAAAGCCGTGACCGGCGAGATGATCGTCCGTGACGCGATCGTCGCGCTGGCGCATGGCCTGCACGCTCGCCCCGCCGCGCGGATCGTCGCCGCCGTACGCGCCAGCGGTGCCGAGGTGACCGTCCGCCATGGCGACCGCTCCGCATCCGCAGCCAGTCCCGTCGGCTTGCTGTCGCTGGGCCTCGCCCACGGCGCCGCGGTGACACTGGAGGCGCGCGGCGCCGGCGCCGGACAGGCGATCGAAGCGATCGTCGCATTGCTGCGCATCGATACGGATGCTGCACCGCAGGCCGTGCCCGTCGCCGCCCGCCCGCCGGTCATGCCTGCGATCGTCGACGCAGGCGCATTGGCCGGTGTGTCCGCGGCGCCCGGGCTCGCGATCGGACCGGCGTGCTGGCTGCGCGTCGCCACGCCCGATGTGCCGACGTCCGGCGAGGGGGTGGCCATCGAACGGGATCGGCTTGCCGCCGGCTTGGTGGCGGCATCGACCACGCTGTCTGAAGCCTCCGCCGCCGGCCTGCTCGGCGGCGTGCTGACGGCGCATCGCGCGATCCTCGACGATCCGGACCTGCGCGCCCATGCCGATGTCGCTCTTGCCGATGGCATGTCTGCGGCAGCGGCGATCATGACCGCTGCGGAAACGCAGGCGGCCCAGCTGCGCGCCTCCGGCAACGCCCGCATCGTCGAGCGCGCCGACGATATCCGCGACGTGGCGCTCCGCGTGGTGCACGCGATCATGGGTACGAAGGCCGCGTTGCTGTCGATCCCGCAGGGCGCGATCGTCCTGGCCGACGACCTGCTGCCGTCGCAACTCGCGACGATCGAGGCTGGACGGGTAGCGGGCTTCGCCGTGGCCGGGGGTGGGCCGACATCGCACGTCGCGATCCTCGCCGCAGGCATGGGCGTGCCGATGGTCGTCGCGCTCGGCGCGGCCATCGACGACGTGGCCGATGGAACGACGCTCATCCTCGATGCGGATGGCGGAACCTTGATGATCGATCCACCCGCGGAGCGCCTTGATATCGCACGCGCGGCGATCGCGCTTCGGGAAGCCGCCGAAGCACGGGCGCGCGCCGCGGGCGATCAGCCGGCGATGATGGCCGGGGGGGGATCGATCGCCGTCTACGCCAATCTGGGATCGATCGCCGATGCCGAAAGCGCGGCGACGGCGGGCGCGGAAGGGTGCGGGCTGCTGCGGACCGAATTCCTGTTTCTGGAGCGGGCGACCGCTCCGAACGTGGACGAACAGGCGGCCGACTATCGTGCCATACTTGCAGCGCTGCCGGACCGGCCGATGGTCATCCGTTTGCTCGATATCGGCGGCGACAAGCCTGCGCCCTATCTGGCGATCCCGGCCGAGGAAAATCCGGCGCTCGGCCTGCGTGGCATCCGCGTCGCGCTGGCCCGGCCGGAGGTGCTCGAGACGCAGCTGCGCGCGATCCTGTCGGTGCCGGACATCGGTCGCTGCCGGATCATGGTGCCGATGGTCGCCAACATCGACGAGATGATCGCGGTACGCACGATGCTCGACCGTTTGCGTGACGAGATGGGGATCGGGCCCGTGCCGCTGGGCGCGATGATCGAGACCCCCGCGGCGGCAGTCACTGCGGACCTGATCGCCCGCCACGCCGATTTCCTGTCGATCGGCAGCAACGACCTGACGCAATATGTCCTTGCGATGGATCGCGGCAATCCTGCGGTCGCGGCCGGGATCGACGGTTTGCACCCCGGCGTGCTGCGGCTGATCCAGAACTGTTGTCGCGGCGCGTCGGTCGTCGGCGTGCCCGTCAGCGTCTGCGGCGGCCTCGCGGCCGACCCGCTGGCGGTCCCAATCCTGATCGGGCTGGGCATCCGCACCTTGTCGGTGCCGCCGGCTCGCATCCCCGCCACCAGGGCGCTGATCGCCACCCTGCGCCTGTGCGATGCCGAGGATCACGCCGCGGCCGTTCTCGCCGCCGCGACCGCCGCGGAGGTCCGCACGCTGGCCCGAACGTTTGCACAGGAGATCGGCCGATGACGATGCAGCGCTGGTCGCCCATGACCTTCCTCCAGCCGCTCGGTCGGGCGCTGATGCTGCCGATCGCGGTGCTGCCGATCGCCGGACTGCTGCTCCGGCTGGGACAGCCCGATCTGCTCGATATCGCCTTTCTCAGCGCAGCCGGGGACGCGATGTTCGCCAACCTCGGCCTGTTGTTCGCGGTGGGCGTCGCGACCGGTTTCGCCCGCGACGGCAACGGTGCAGCGGCGATGGCGGGCGTCGTCTGCTATCTCGTCGCGATCAACGGTGCGCAAGTCTTCCTTGATATACCCGCCGCCACCCTCGCCGATGTCCCGCAATCGCTGGTGGCGGGGGTGTCGACGGCATGGAAGGCGGCGGCGATCGATCGGCTGGAGGTGCCGGTCGGCATCGTCTCCGGCCTCGTCGGGGGGGGCTTCTACAACCGGTTCGCGACACTGAAGCTGCCCGATTATCTCGCCTTCTTCGGCGGGCGGCGGTTCGTGCCGATCATCGCCGGGGTTGCCGGCCTTGCCATCGCGCTGGTGCTCGGGCTCAGTTACGGACCGATCAACGCCGGCATGGACGCGCTCAGCGCAGGCGTGGTCGCCGCCGGTGGCTTCGGGCTGTTCGCGTTCGGCGTGCTCAACCGGTTGCTGCTCGTGACCGGGCTGCATCACATCCTCAACAACGTCGCCTATTTCGTTGTCGGCGATTATCAGGGCAAGACGGGAGATCTGACGCGGTTCTTCGCCGGCGATCCGACCGCCGGCGGCTTCATGAGCGGATTCTTCCCCGTCATGATGTTCGGCCTGCCCGCCGCCTGCCTCGCCATGTATCACGCCGCCGCGCCCGATCGTCGCAAGGCGGTCGGCGGCATGCTGTTCAGCCTCGCGCTGACATCGTTCCTGACCGGGGTGACCGAACCCATCGAGTTCAGCTTCATGTTCCTCGCGCCCGTGCTGTACGCGATCCACGCGCTGCTGACCGGCGTGTCGGAGGCGCTGATGAACGCGCTGGGCGTGAAGCTCGGCTACGGCTTTTCCGCTGGGCTGTTCGACTATGTCCTGAACTACGGCAAGGCGACCCGGCCGCTGATGCTGATCCCGATCGGCGCGACCTATGCGGCGATCTATTACGGCCTGTTTCGCTGGGCGATCGTGCGCTTCGATCTGCCGACGCCCGGCCGCGAGGCGCTCGACGTCGCCGCCGCCCCGGCACCGGTCGTCGCCGCCGATGCGAAAGCCGCCGCCTTCGTCGCGGCACTCGGTGGGCCGGCCAATCTGCGTGCGATCGACGCCTGCACCACACGATTGCGCCTTGCCGTCGTGGATGCCCAGGCGATCGACGAGCCGCGATTGCGACAGCTTGGCGCACGCGGCGTGCTGCGCCCTTCGGCAACATCCGTGCAGGTGATCGTGGGCGGGATCGCCGACGGTCTCGCGATGGAGATGCGGGCGGCGATGACATCGGATGGCACCGCGCCGCCCGCGATGCCCCCCGCGGCGCCGGCGACTACGGCGACCACGATGACGAGCGTACCCGATGCCGTGATCGACGCTCTGGGAGGCGCCGGCAATATCGGTGCGACGACCCGCCACGGCGATCGGCTGCGCGTCGTGATCGCCGATCGCACACTGGTGGACGACGACCGGCTCGCGACCGGCCTGCGTGCCGCCGTGTGGGTCAAGGATGATACGCTGCACCTGCTGATGCCGGCATGACGCGCAACCCCCTTGCATCCCCGCACCGCTCCGTTTACCCGCCGGACACCGCGACCACGCGGGTGTAGCTCAATGGCAGAGCAGAAGCTTCCCAAGCTTACGACGAGGGTTCGATTCCCTTCACCCGCTCCACCACAACAGTACGTTCACGTGCAGGCAGCATAGCGCCTGACAACGCGAGCATCGCCGCGAGGCGTCCCTCCACAGCGATATCCACACCTCGGCCGGTTTCGGCAGGCGTCAGCACGATCCGATCGATCATCTTGCGCAGCGTCGGGATAGCTTCGTCGCGGGTATAGGGGTCGGCGAGCTTGGCGTTGAGGTCGTCGACATTGCGGCGGTAGTCCGCCGCGATCGTCGGGTGCAGCGCGATAACGGGATCGGCATCGATGTCCTGGAGATGCTCTGCCGCCGCCTCCCGGTCAGATCGAGCCTTCTGCATCGCATCCTTGATCTCGGCGAATTCGCCCGCCCCGGCGGCGATGGCGGCGACCAGACGATCGATCTTCACTGTGGCGTCGGCCAGCCGTTTCTCCAGCTTGGCGCGCTCCCGGCGGTTATCGCTGGCGCGTCGCGCGTAATGCTCGTGATATTCCTTCACGTAGACGGCCACGACGTCGGGATCGAGCATCTGCTCGCTCATCCCGGCGATCACCCGCGCTTCGAAGGTGCTGGTCATGACCTTCCTGTTGTTCGAGCAAGAGCCGTCGTTGGTGTAGCGGGCGCATCCCCATTTCTCGCCGGAGATGACGATCCAGCTGCTGCCGCATACGCCGCATACGCCAAGCCCGGACAGCATGCGGCGCGGGCGGACGCACTTTGTCGGGCGAATGCCCTGATACGATGCACGGCGTTCTTGCGCCGCGTGCCATGTGGAGTCGTCCAGAATGCGAAGATGTGGCACCTGCTCGACCTGCCACTCGGCCGGCGGGTTGGTTCGGATGCGAACCTTGCGCGTCATCGGCTCGACGATCTTGCTGGTCCGGTTGTGCACGATTTCGCCAACGTAAAGCCGGTTGAGCAGGATGCCGTTGCCGCGTTTGGCGTCGCCCTGGATGGTCGACGCCCGCCAGTGTGACCCGCGCGGGCCGGGGATGCCCTCAGCCGCGAGCCGGCCGGCGATGGTGCGGGCGCTCTTGCCCTCCGCGAACTCGCGAAAGATGCGGCTGACGATCGAGGCCTGTTCCTCATCGATCTCGCGCAGTCCGCGGATCGGGCGGCCGTTGGCATCGATTTTGTTCGCGGTGCGATAGCCATAGGCAAGGCCAGCGGGGCTGCGGCCCGCCGATACGGTGCCGCGCTGGCCACGTTTGATCTTTGCGCCCAGTTCCTTGCGAAACTGCGCATCCATGAGGCCCTTGATGGTGCCGGTAAGCTGCGTCACCTCGCCGTCGCTCAAGGTGAAGAGGCGGGTGCCGACATAGGCCAGTCGTTCGCGGATTGCGAAGCTGTCGCCTTCATGACGCGCGATGCGATCTGTTGATTCAGTGAGCACCTGATCGATGCCGCCGCCCTCGACAGCCGTAAGCAACGCCGCCAAGCCGGGGCGCTGGGCCTCGCCGATGCCGGCGGCACCGCTGATAGCATAATCGGTGAAAATGTCGACAATTGGCCAGCCCTCACGGGTGGCGCGGTCACGGCACACCGCGACCTGATCGTCTATCGACCGGCTATTTTGTAGCTGGCTGCTGAAGCGGGCGTAGATGACGGTCCGCACGGTCGTTTCCTTTGGCTCTGCGCTCGTCATAGTCCCGGTTCGCCTGCGCGCGCGCAAGAGCGCGGACGAACTCAATAAAGATCGGGTCGTGCTTCATGCTGCTCTCGCGAGCGCCTTGCCGGCGGCCGATCGCTCGACATCGACGATGTGGACGATCCACGCGGCGCCGGCATGCGTCCGCTGGTGCCAAGCCAGCGCCCCGAACAGGTCGGCCAGCTGCGCGGCGGCTTCGTCGGCCGGCTTCCGCTTGGCGATGGCGAGTTGCCGCTCGGCCGCGCGCGTGATCTCGGCCGCGAGTTCGAAGTTGTACGCTCCGAACCGATCGGTGCGTTCGTTAAACTCAGGGCAGGGCGGCCGTGCCTTGTCCATGATCCAGCGCCACTGCTCGACGATGCACCGTGCGAGGTGGATGCCGCGCTCGGCATCGTCCGCAGTGATCTTCTGCGCCTCGATGCGAGCCGGATAGCCTTCCTCACGCGTGCGCAGCAGCGTCACCGCCGCGCGAGCGCACAGGTGGCGATGCTGAGGAGCGGCATATTGGGGAGCTACCATACGGTGGCGCCCATCTCTTCTAGCCAGCTGGACCAGCTGCTATCGGCGATTGTCTCGTAACGCGAGCGGCCGAAGCTGCCAAGATCATCTAGGCTGATCGAACAGATAAGGCCGATTTCGCCATCTGTACGCCGTCGCACTTCCTTGGGTGGTATACCTCGACTGACGCGCCAGTCGCGGACGGCCCCTCGGCTCTTGCCCAGCTTCTTTGCAACTTCCCGATCACCCATTTCGGTCGCAAACAGCGATCGCCTGCGTGCTTCGGCAGCGGGGGTAAGGCGCGATAGGTGGTGGTCGTGTGGGGGCAACTGCCGCCTTGCCCGCCATGCCGCTATGGCGTTTTTAGTGACGCCCTCCTGCGCAGCGATTGCGGCATCGGACAGCCCCGACTGGTACATGCTCATGCGCTGCTGCTGCCGAAAGGCGGTCAGTCCTCGAATGCCCGGGCCAAGGCCTGCGATCATCCGCTTGCGCCAGTTCGACATCGGGGAGCCAGCCTCGACCATCGTTACGCCTCCCACTGCTGAAGTTCGACGTCGACGAGTTCGTGCGCGGTCGCGCGATCCCATTGGTGATCTGGGTGACCGAACGGAACGCCGATCATGTCGAGCGTGGCATCGTAGGTCGCGAGTGCATGGGCCATCGCCTCGGTCCGCGTCATGGTGTTGATGCGGATGCCGAGGAACCGGCGACTGGTCCGCCGACGGAAGCGCTTCGCCATGTCGACGACGAAGCCAAAGACATCGGCGATCATGTCACCGGGGATCGGCCTTGGATGCCGGGCGCCTTCAGCGAACGCCTCGCGCACGATGGCGGCAATCCAAACTTGGCCGTCGTCATGGAGGCAATCCCATTCACACGACGCAAAGGCGGCGAGCACAGGCTGACTGTCCACGATCCGCGCGGCCGCCCGATACTCTGCCTGGGTCGGCAGAACGAAGGGCGGCAGCGGAGTGGCGAGTTCCAAGGGCTTGCAAGATGCGCTCATCAGGCGGCCCTCCGCTCTTGGCGAAACTCGACGTACCGTTCGCGGTACAGCAGCTGCTCCAACCGCCTGCTCTCGTCATCGGTCAGTGCGCGTTCGCGGCTGAGCGCGTCGAGGCGGGCGATCTCCTTGCGGCGCGGGGCGTGGCGATCAATCAGCGCCTCGTACCGTTTCGGGGCTGTCATGGCAGCACCGCCTGCACGGCAGCGCCGAGCGCGTTGAGGGCGAACTCGCGGCTGGCGATGCCCGGGCGACTGATGACCAGCGCGGGCCGAGCCGGGACGTTGCGCTCCAGCCGCTTGGCGGCGGCCTCGGCGCAGCCAAGGATGCAAAAGTCGCGGTCCAGCGCTTTGATCGTGCGTCGCTGCCCGACAGACAGACGCGAAGCGATCGTGCGGGGGTCGGTATCGCCGATCACCACTGCCACCTCGTCGCGGCCGTGAAGGCCGCCGGCAGGATGACGTAACCGACGATACCGAAGACAGTGACCGTGCAGGTGGCGTTGAACAGCCTGTCAGCGCCACTGAGCACCCGGCGCCGTGCGATGCGAAGGCGGATCGGCAGCGGATCGGCCCTCCGCAAGCGGCGGACCGTCTTGCTTAGTTGTGCGTGGGTCGGCTGTCCCGACAGGCGCGGCGTCGCATCGAAGCGCGATGCAGGCGGACGATGGCCGAGCTGCTCGTAGAAGCGCGTGAGCGACGCGTTAGCCTGATTGCGGCTGGGGAGATGTGAAAGCGGCACGGTGTGCTCCCATCCGGGCGGGATGCCCAAACGGGTATTGCTATAATAGCATGTGCAGCGTCAACGCTTTTATTGCTATTATAGCATTATGCGTTTTCAGGATTGATGTTTGTTCTTCCTTCGTTCCATTTAACCGCAGATCGAATCGTGGAGTCGACGTGGCGAGCGTATTGATGAAGTGGTATCGAGCGACGTGCTTCGGTGAGCCTTGCGGTCTGTGGCGGGACACTCGCCGTGAGGTTTATCGAGATCTAGAGGCGCAGAAACTCGGCTCCTACGATGAGTGGATGACCTTCTACGTCACCGTGCCTGGGGGCATTGAGGTTGCGGCCGAGTGGATGGACTACGACGTGTGGGAGGCTGAGCGCAGCCGCTTCAATCCGGCATTCGCGAGGCCTGCCAGATTACACGGCCTACGATGATGAAAGGCTCGTCACCGCCTAGTATGATAGGTTTGTGCACAGGATTAGACGAGCAAGGCTCAAGCCTTGCCGGGTCCGCAAAGAACCGCTTGAAAGTCGTTTCTCCCTCGCTGTTCTGCACGACGTAAAAGCGGCGCGGCCACAGATCGCGATCCTCTGGGTCGAATATGATCCGGCCACCATCAGGTACGAACAAGTCCATCGAGTCGCCTTCTACATCAAAGGCGATTGCACGATCCGGGATCGCCGGGTCGGGCTTATACATCTTGCTGCGGCTATTGGTCGCGGCTTCCCGCCAATTGCCAGCTGCTACCGTAGAAAGCACTGGGATCGTGCCTACTGCTGAGCCGCCGACGTCTACCGACGGCCCAAGCCAAGCTCGTATTTTGTCCATTTCCACAGCCGTAAATAGCCGCTTCCCCGAGAACGCTTTCGAGATAGCCGTGGGGTTGACCCCCAAGAGGTTGGCAAGCGCGGACTGGCGGTGTCCCGCTTCCTCCATCTGCTCTTTTATCGCTTCGTAGGCCATGCGCCGATGAACAGTATGGCTACCATTATAGCAATTGCTACTGTGGCATGATTTCGCTTGCGGCAGAGTTGCTATTATAGCATGTGACGCTTCATGGACACGTTTCCCGCAGCTCTGATCGACGCGATGGGCGGTACGACCGTCGTTGCCAAGTTGATGCACGCCCCGGTCTCGACCGTGAATAACATGCGGACGCGGCGCGTCACCGATTCCCGGCTTAATCATCTGCGCCGCATCGCCATTGCAGAGTTCCCCAACCTAGACGTCGAAACGCTGGCAAGTCAGCACGGCGTCGCACTGCTACCTATGCCGGGTGACGGCAGCCCGTCACCGAGAAGTTTGGACGCTTGTTCTCACCGCTCAGGCGCGAGTTGCGTGGATGCTTAACTCTCCCGCAGACATGGCGCGTGGTCGGCGCCTCAAGATCGCTTTTGGCGAATTGGTGCGGCTGGTCGGCGACGATGCCGATGCTGCGAATATCTCGCGTGTCAGCCGCCCGACGATCGCACGCTACCGATCCCTTGCGGCCGCCGAAGCTGATTTCTTTGCGCCGATCGACGTAGTGGCCGACCTCGAACGGGTCGCCGGTTCGCATCCCGTGACGCAGCTGCTTTGCCAAATGATGGGCGGCACGTTCGTCGCCGAACCCGAGGCGCCGGCAACGGACGAAAGCCTGCTGGCAAGCATGTCGAGGCTTCATAGCGAATTCGCAGAGGTGACCGCCACCGTCTGCACCGGGCTTGCCGATCGCCACTGGTGCGAGGGCGATGCGGCTGCGTGCGTCAGCCAGTTGGACGACGTGATCCGCGTCGCCGTTCAAATGCGGGCGCTCGCCCGTCAAACCGAAGGGAACCCGAAATGATGAAGCTTCATCTGCCGGCCGTGGTGCCGAACGAGGGCGCACGCCTGCTCGCCCGTCGTATCACTGCCGCCTATCGCGGCAGCCTGCCGCTCGCGTGCCGCAGCATGCAGGTCCCGGTCACCACCCTCCAGCGGCTGGTCAACGGCGAAATTGTGCCGGGAGAGGAACTGGTCGCTGACGTCGCTCGCGCGACGCAGGGCGGCATCCAGCGTCACCACTGGCGTCAGGAGCCGCTCGGCCGGTGGCTCGATGCCGTCACTATTCAGCACGCCGCGTAAGCCGGCACCGGGGGAAGAATCATGGCTAAGTTGGCGGGATCGTCCGCACTCCGACCCGTCGCGCATGCGATCGATGTCGACGACGTCGAACACTGGGTCGCGTCGGCCGATGTCGGGGCAGAACTGGTTTATGCCTGGGGGCTGTCGCCCCCGCGGGATCGCGCGGCGTGGGTGCGCGCCCGCGAACTGTTCAACGAGGGCGAAGTGCGGCTGCACGATCGTCGTCGGCCGAACAACGACCGTGAATGGTACATGGTGAAGCGCGCCATGCTGGTCGGCGCGGTTGCCACGCCGATCGTCGTCGATTCGGTGGCTGAAACCGAAGAGGCGGCGGTGCTGCGCATCCTGCGTCGGCATGTCCGTCTCGGCCTCCCTTGTCCCACGAACGCGGAAGTTGGTCGCCAGATCGAGTTGACGGCCGCGCAGGTGGCCTATCGCATCCGGCTGCTGCGCGCCGCGAGGTTGATCAGCATGGAGGATAACGGGCCGGGCATGCGGAGGGTCTGCACGATCAGCGGACGCGCGACGCCGGGCGGTCCGCTGTGACCAGTGGTGCTATCGATCGTCCGATCATCTTCTCCAAGCCGATGGTGCAGGCGCTGCTTGCCGGTCGAAAAACCCAAACGCGACGCCTTGCTTCCTCGCCGCTTCGGCGATGCAGCGTCGGCGACCGCCTGTACGTGAGAGAGCATTGGCGCGGTCGGGCAAGGATGGACGACTACGCCCCACGGCAGTTCACCACGGACGCTTCCCGCATCGCATATGTTGCCGATGGAGAGCCTGTCGACTGCCCGTTGGGCGAGTGGAAGTGGGGCAAGCACCGGCAGGGTATGCACATGCCGCGCTGGGCGTCGCGCCTTACGCTAACGATCACCGCAACACGGATCGAGCCGTTGCAGGTGATCACCGCAGAGGATGCGGCCGCAGAAGGTGTGGAGATGGAGAGCGCCGACCCGCCGTTCTACTATGTCCCGGGGATTTGGCCTCACAGCCTTACTGCGGTCGGCATAGAAGAACCCGGCGGTCGCCATGCCGAACGATCATACGAGAAGCTATGGTCGCTGCTGCACACAGCAGAAGGGCAGCGCTGGGAGGATAATCCCGACGTGCTCGTGCTGACGTTCCACGTTGCGCGCGGCAACATCGACAGCGGCCTGCTGGTGATGTGCGCCTGATCTGCCATGAACTTCGAACCTGAACGCCTGTTTGACCGCGCACGGAAGGTGTCGCCAGCTGATGTTGCACGCGCGCATGGTGCCAAGCTGCGCAAATCTGGCACGAAGCGGTCGCGCGGCACCTGCCCGATCTGCCAGAGCGGCGATGCCTTCCTCGCCGACGAGCAAGGACCGATCTGGCATTGTTTCTCCTGCGGGGAGACAGGCGACGCCGTTGCGCTCGAACTGGAACTGGGCGGCCATGCCGATCGCGTCGCTGCCGCTCGCGTGCTGGCCGGTGACGCTGATCGCGTGGTGCAGGAGCGGCCGCGGCGGCAGCGGATCGAGCAGCCGTCGGAAGTCGTCGAGAGCGGGATCGTTGCCGCACACATCATCGACAACATGGTGCCGGCACCCGGCACCATCGTCGAAGCGTGGCTCGCCGCCCGCGGTATCGAGGTCGCGCGCGTTTCATGCGCGATCGAGCGTCTGTTCTTCATGTCGCGTTGTCCGGCCGCCTCATGGCGGATCGACCGCGGCCCGCTTGCCGTGATCCATGCGCCCGCGATGATTGCGCCGCTTCGGACGTCCGAAAGTGGCCCGATCGTTGGCATCCACGCGACCTACCTGTCGCGTGATGGTCGACGGAAAGCGGAGTTTGGCACGCTGCCGGACGGGAAGCCGCGGCCGTCGCGCAAGATGTGGGGGCAGGCGCGGCGCGCTGCGTGCTTTCTCGGCGAAACCGATCGCGTCGGCCCCCCGGTTACTGTGGCAGGCGAGGGCGTCGAGACGGTGCTGTCCTACGCGGCTGACCTCCCATTGCCCGCCCGGCCGCTGGCGCTGCTCAGCCTGGACAACCTTCAAGGGCGAGCGCTGCGCGACGACGAAGGTGTGGTGCCACTGTGGAATCTGCGGAGCGATCCTGAATCACCGCCCTTCACCATTGCCAATGCCGGCGAGGTCCACCTGCTGATCGATGCGGACATGCGCCCGGTGACGATGCGGTGTCAGCTGGCGCGGCGGGGTCTCCGCGACAAAGTGCGGATCGACGGCCTCAAGCGCGCGGAAATTTGCGCGACTCTAGCTGCGCAGGCGTGGCGGCGGGTCGGGGCGGCACCGGTGCGTACCTATCGCGCGCCCGCCGGCATGGACTTCAACGATCTGGGGAGGGCCGCATGACCGATGATGAAGCGTTGTATCAGCGCGCGGCCGCATTGGTGCTGGAGCATCAGAAGGCGTCGACCGGCTGGCTCCAGCGGCAGCTGCGCATTGGCTACAATTCTGCGGCTCGCATGATCGAGCGTATGGAAGGGGAGGGCTATGTCAGCCGCCCCGACCATATCGGCCGACGTGAGGTGTTGCGCCCTCCCTCGGCGACCATGCCGGGGTCGAGCGTCGTCCTGACCCCTGATGTGCCGGCATGGGAGCGAAACGCCGGCAAGTATGACCGGCCGAGCAGCGCGGTGCCGGCGGCCGATGACGCGCCGGCCATTGCGAACCCGCCTAGCGATGCTCCGCGTGAGACGGTGACGGTGCCGCCACTGACGATCGGGCCTGAACAGGCGGCACTGGCGGCGCAGCTGGTGGCCGCGCTAGGGCTGGATGGCGCGCGGAGGACGGTTCGGGCCGCTGCCGAGGCGCAGGGTGTAATCAAGCCGACGAGGTCGGCCGACGGCAAAGCCTCACACCTTGAGCAAATCGTGGAACGGCTGGAGAGCCTTTTCGCGGATCGGGACGATATCAATCAGACCGTTCGTGACGTCATGAAATTTGCCAAGGATATCGGCTTGATGCCCTCCGAAATCCGGGGGTGCATCGCCGACCGGGCGGCTGACCGCGACAAGCGGTTCGAACGTGAGGCCACGCGGACGGTCTACCGCCATGCGCTGAGCATCGAAGACCCGGATTTTGCAATCGAACTGCCCGCGCCCGTCGCGCTGCCGCCTCCCAAGGGGCGGAAGCTGACGGCGAAGGAGAAGGCATATCAGGAAACACTCGCATCGGTCGCCGCCAGTCGCGCGACGTCGATCCAGTAAGGGAACATGGCAGTGGGGGAAGTCGTGAAGCGGGCCGTCCTGATGGTGACGGTCGATCCGCTGGCGCTATGCTGGCGCGAATTGTCGGACCTCGGCAACGCGGAGCGCCTCGTGGCGCACGCCGGGGGCAAGTTGGTGCACGTCCGCGAATGGGGCTGGGTCGCCTACAACGGCCACCGCTGGTCGGCCGAGGACGGGCAGCGGTTGGCGATGCTCAAGACGCACGAGGTCGCGCGCGGCATTCGCGACGAGATCGGCGCGCTGGCCGAGGTGCCTGACGAAGAACTAAAAACCCGCTTCGGCGAGTGGTGCACGACCGAGCGCCGGCAGGACAGGGTCATCAACCTGCACAAGCATGCGGTGCAGACCGGCAATGCCAGCAAAGCCACGGCCATGCTCGCCCAGGCGCAAACGCTCGACGAACTCAACCGGCGAATGGACGATTTCGACAGCGATCTGCTGGTCGTCAACACCGCCAATCGCACCCTTCGGTTCCGTCGGAACAAGGAAGCGCCGCAGGGCGAACGCTGGCGGATCGTCGATGCACCGCACGACCCGGCCGACCATCTGACGCGCGCCATGACGTGCGATTACGACCCGAAGGCGGAAGCGCCGGGGTGGCTCGCGCATCTGGCCACGGTGCTGCCTGACCCGGATGTGCGGGCCTATTTTCAGCAGGTGATCGGCTATGCGCTGTCCGGACTGACGGTCGAGCAATGCATGTTCATGCTTCAGGGCAAGGGCGGCGACGGCAAGTCGACCACGATGAACATCCTGCGCGAGTTGATGGGCGGCTATGGCGTCGCGGCCGATGTGCAGACCTTCATGGCAGCCGGGCAGCGATCGGGGGCAGACGCCACGCCCGATCTTGTCCGGCTTGCCGGAGATACGCGACTGGTCTGTACGCAGGAACCGAAACGCGGTTCGGCGATAGACGAGCAGCGCATCAAGCAATTCACCGGCGGATCACCAATTCAGGCGCGTGCCAACTACGGCGACGCCTTCGAGTTTAAGGCGCGCGGCAAGCTGTTCATGGAGTGCAACAGCCGTCCGCGCATCTCGGGTGACGACGACGGCATCTGGCGGCGCATCGTCATCATCCTGTTCCCGCACCAATTCAAGGGCACCGCGATCGACAAGGGCGTCGAGCAGCGCTTGATCTCCGAAGGTCCCGGCATTCTCAACTGGATGCTGGAAGGCCTGCGCCAGTGGCTGGAGGTTGGACGCCTCGTGCAGCCGCAATCCGTGGCCGAGGCCGTCGAGGAGTATCGCCGTTCGGCAAACCCTTTCGGCGAGTGGATGGCTGGCCGCGTCGACATTTCGGACCCGAACGTCCTGACGCTCTCAAGCTCCCTCTACAATGACTACAAGGCGTGGTGCGAGGCCGAGGGCGTCGGCGATCGGGACATGATGAACAGCACGGCGTTCGGCCGCGCGCTGGGCGACCGGCAAATCCTGCTGGGGCCGAAGGACGGCAAGGGCCTGAAGCGGCGCCGTGGTGCCCGATTGCGGGCCACCGACGCGCCGTTGACCCCGGCCGGCGATACCGGTGCCAGCGCGCCCCTCACGGCGGACGACGGCGGCTATGACCCGTTCGATGATATTCCGTGAGGCACCTCCGGTCACGTCGGATCAGGCGACGGAACGGATAGTCTACGGACAGTTGAGCGAGACTATCCGTACTTAGAAGGCGCGGCGGATCGCAAGGCGCAAACGGGAGGGAAGGTCAAGATGAAATATAGAATGATGAGCGGATAGCAACTGTCCGGCTGTCCGTAGACCGTCCGTACCCGTAACCCCCGGAAAACCGTGAGTTACGGATAGTACGGACAGTACGGATAGCTGCGCAAAGACCTTTCCATATATGTGCATGTGCATGCGCGATAATGCCTATACTGTCAGACTATCCGTAAGAGAGAAGAAATGGATAATACTTCAGATTGGACCTTTGATCGGGTGGTGGAGCGATTGGTGGAGGCCTGGGGGTTCCTGTGGCGGATGCCCGACCGGGAGGCGGGTTGGCTGCGGGACGTGCAGGCCAGCGCGATCTATGAGCAGGGGCAGATCAGCCGGCAGGACCGTTGGGCACTCTACCAGATCGACAGCGACGACTATGATCGCGATGCGGTGGGGAAGCTGCCCGGCCTGCGTACCGCCGAGGTCGATCGCATGAATGAGGCGCTCGGTTGGGTCGAGTGGGTCGACCCGGCGCACCGTCGGCTGGTCGGCGTCGTGTTGCAAATCCTCCATCGCAATGAAGAGGCGCAGCTGCCGTGGGGTCGTATCGCGCGCAAGATCGGGTGGGGCGGCCATCCCGACACGCTTGCCAAGCGGTGGAGCCGTTCGATCACGCGCATCGCACAACGGCTTGATCGGCAGGAAAATGGCGGGTTTGCGCGCCTAGAGGCGGTCAACCCCTCGAATGCTCTAGGGGTCAAATAAACAATTCGGTCTCTAGGGGTCTGTGGCCCTAATTACCGATACGTTCGGCGAAACGTGCATCCCCCGACGTTCCGTTGAACATCCTCCCTGAACCTCCCGACGGGCGGCGCGACTTCGGTCTCGCCGCCCGTCGTGCTTTGGATCGCTGCCTATGCCGGTCCGGCCGCCGACGTTTCGTCCTCGCGGTCGCACCCATGGTGCGGATGCCCGGCGTGAGGTCGACCGACAGCGAGGCTCGGCATCGGCGCGCGGCTATGATGCGGACTGGCAGCGTGCTGCCAAGGCGCATCTGATCGCGCATCCGCTGTGCCGGTATTGCGAGGTCGGTGCGTGGGACGGCCGCCCGATGGTGACGGCCGCGACGCTGGTCGACCACTACCATCCGCATCGCGGCAATCGGGCGGTGTTCTGGGCTGCCGAATGGTGGGTCAGCAGCTGCAAGGCCTGCCACGACGGACCGAAGCAACGGCTGGAGCGCAGCGGGCGTGGCGACATGGCCGCGCTGGCGCGACGTCTCGGCCT
This sequence comes from Sphingomonadaceae bacterium OTU29LAMAA1, assembly GCA_024072375.1. NCBI lineage: Bacteria > Pseudomonadati > Pseudomonadota > Alphaproteobacteria > Sphingomonadales > Sphingomonadaceae > Sphingomonadaceae bacterium OTU29LAMAA1. Next base: position 1,298,943 of record CP099617.1, on the reverse strand, counting down.
GCCGGTCCAGACCTGACCGGATAGGGGGGGTGGTCGAAAGTTCGGGGGGGTCGCCCTCTGGACCGCTCCGTAACGGCATGAATTTCGGCGCGGAATTGGCGGGAATGTTTTTTTAAGGGAGGTGCGCGATGCGTGGACGCAAGCCCGACGCTCCGGGCCTTCAAGCGAGCATGGGAAACCCCGGCCGGCGCAAGTCGGCGGTGCAAAAGCGGATCGACGAAGCCAACCGCGTCGCCGATCTGCTCGCGCAGCCGCCGGTTGGCGGTGATCCGCTGGCGGCACCTGCGATCATCGAGCATGGCTCGGCCGCGGCCGTCGCCGTGTGGCGTGATCTGGCGCCCCGGCTGCGGTCGACGCACCGGCTTCAGCCGCATCACCGGCCGATGTTTGCGCTGTTCTGCGTCTACTTCGCCGAATGGGTCGTCGCGAATGAGGACGTGACCCGGAATGGCCACACCCAAAAGGTGAAGACGGTGGCCGGTGGAATGATGGAGCGCACGCGCCCGATCGTATCGATCCGCGACCGCGCCTTCGACATGGTGATGAAGCTGTCGGAGCGTTTCGGCCTGACGCCGTCCGACGAGTATTCCCTGTTCCGTGATCAGGCGGTTGCCGCCGCACAGAACCCCGGTCTGTTCGACCACGCTACGCCGCGGACAGATCAGCCGAAGGCCGCGGAGCCGGAGGCTCCCAGTTCGTTGATCGGTTCACTCGGCCGCATGGATTCGAGGCCGCCGCTTCGACCCAACTGAGGTGGCGGACAAGACGGGCGGCTGGGATGCGGACCTGCCGCAGTGGCTGATCCGCCACGCGGACGAGCCAATCTACGAGTGGGCGCGGCTCGCTTGGGATCGCGCGGCCGCGGTGCCGGGCGCGTGGTTCGACCACGCCAAGGCAGATGCGGTGGTCGACCTCTGGCCGCAGGTGTTCCGGCTGACCGAGGATCGGTTCGCGGGCAAGCCGTTCCGGCTCGTGCCATGGCAGGAGATCATCGTCCGCCTGCTCGTCGGCTGGAAGGCACCGATCGAGGTTCTCGACCCCGATACGGGCCTGCCGATCGAGGAGCATGTTCGCATATTCCGGCGGCTGCTGCTGTGGGTGCCGCGCAAGAACGGCAAGTCCGAGTTCCTCTCGGCCCTGTCGCTCCTGTTCTGGGCGCTAGATTCGGTGGTCGGGGGTCAAGGTTACGTGTTCGCCCGCGACGAAAAGCAGGCGTTCACGATCTTCAACAAGATGAAGTCGATGATCGCGCAGGCTCCCGAGCTTGCGCGGGAGTGCCAAGCGCACAAGAAATCGATCTACCTCAAGCCGTCGGCGTCGCTGTTCGAGGTCATCACCGGGTCGGAAGAGGGCAAGCACGGCAAATCGCCGACCGTGATCGCGGGCGACGAAATGCACGAGTGGCGCAGCCGCACCGTGGAAAACACATTGCGGCAGGGCACCGGTGCGCGTCTCCAGCCGATCGAACTCTATGCGTCGACCGCCGGCCTGAAGACGAACGCCACCGGCGTCGAACTCTGGGACGAAAGCCTCGCGATCGTCGAAGGCCGGGTGTCGGACCCGACGACGCTGGTCGTCGTGTTCGCCGCGCCAGAGGATGCATCGTGGGATGACGAGGCAGTCTGGGCGGTGGCGAACCCATCGCTTGGCCTGTCACCGACGTTACAATTTCTGCGACGCGAAGCGGCCATCGCAAAGGACAACCCGCGGGCGCAGGCGCACTTCAAGTGCTACCATCTCAATCAGTGGGTGGATGTTGTCGTTCGCTGGCTGAACATGAAGGCCTACGACGCCTGCAAGAGCGGCAAGGAAGCTTGGCGCACGGCTTGGGATCGGATGAAGGGGCGCCGCTGTTATGCGGCGGCCGACGTCTCATCCACCGTCGACGTGACCGCCTTGCTACTGATGTTTCCGCCGGAGGGCGACGAAACCGCCTGGACGATCATCCCGGCCTTCTGGGTGCCGGAAGATACGCTGGCCGAGCGCGTCCGCGCCGACCGCGTACCCTACGATAAGTGGCTTGCTGCCGGCGCGATTGAGACGACACCCGGCAATTTCGTCGACCAGAACTATGTCCGGCGCCGGCTGCTCGACGCATTCGAACAGTTCGAAGTCCTCGGCTTCGGTTACGACCCGTGGAATGCGATGAAGCTGGTCGCCGACCTTCAGGCGGACGGCATCGAGCCGGATATGATGATATCTGTTCGGCAAGGCATCCAGTCGCTGGGCGAGCCAACCAAGACGTTCGAACGCATGGTCTACGCTGGCCAGATGGATCACGGCGGCCAACCGGTGTTACGCTGGATGGCGAAAAACGCCGTCGTGCGGTTCGATGAAAACCTGAACTATTCGCCGGCCAAGAAGCGGTCGGCGGAAAAGATTGACGGCATCGTTGCTGCCGTCATGTGCCTCGCGGTCGCCACGGCGGCCGATGAGGACCCCGGCTCGGTCTACGAAGACCGGGGTTTGCTCGAAATCGATTTGCAAGAGGTCTAGAATGGGGCGGTGGCATGACATTGGCGCCGCCCTGTTCGGGCCGCCTCGATCAGTTGGCGACGTGGGCGCGCATGGTGGGCAGCGTGAAGGCGGCTGGATGCGCTGGATCGGCGGTGGCAAATCCGACGCCGGTGTTGATGTAAACCACTATTCTGCGGTGACGCTGCCGGCGGTCTACGCCTGCATCAACCGTATTTCGAACCCCTTCGCCTACTTTCCCCTGTCGATCCGGCAGAAGAACCCCAGCGGCAGCGGCAGTTCGCCGGTGACCGAGCATCCAATGGCGCAGCGGATCGGCCTGCGTCCGAACGACTTCATGTCCTCGCGGACCTTGCGTAAGACCAGTCAGGCGCACGCCCTCATGTGGGGGAATGCCTATCAGGAGATCGAGCGCAACGGCCGCGGCGAGGCGATCGGGCTGTGGCCGCTGCTGCCGAATGCGACCGCACCGATGCGAGATGGCGACGCGCTGAAATACCGGACGACGATCGACGGCAACGGCTTCAAACTGGATCAGGCCGACGTCCTGCACGTGATGGACCTCAGCCGCGACGGCTATGTCGGTTTGAGCCAAGTCGCGCTGTTCCGGCAGGCGATCGGCATGGGCCTCGCCATGGAGAAATTCGGCGCGAAGTTCTTCGGCAACGACGCGAAATCCGGCGGGTTCCTGATGCACCCCGGCCGGTTGAGCGCGAACGCGCAGGGCAATCTCAGCAGGGGCGGCAGGCCCGGCGAGAAGGTGGCGGCGGACAATCCCGGTGCGCGGTTGCAGGAACAGGGCGGCCTCGACAACGCGCACCGGGTGAAGGTGCTCGAAGAGGGCATGAAGTTCGTCCAGACGATGATCCCGCCAGAGGATGCGCAGTTCCTCGGCAGCCGCGAGTTCCAGATCGCAGAGGTCGCGCGCATCTACGACGTTCCGCTGGTGTTGCTCCAGAGCCACGAGAAATCGACCAGCTGGGGGACCGGCGTCGAGCAGCTGATGATCGGCTTCGTGCAGCAGACGATCGGCCCGTGGGTCGATGCCTGGGAGCAGGAGATGAACTGGAAGCTGTTCACCGAAGCGGAGCGGGAAAGGGGTCTCTACGTCCATTTCAACATGAAGGCGCTGCTGCGCGGCGACATGGCCGCCCGCGCCGCCTTCTACAAAGGCATGTTCGAACTCGGCATGACGGTGAACCAAGTCCTCGGCCTCGAAGACATGGACGGCATCGGCGCCGATGGCGACGTCAGCTTCGTGTCCAACAACGTCCAGCCGATCGGCCGCGCGATCAACCCGCCCGAGCCGAACCCCATCGTGCGACCTCCGGAGCCTGCGCAATGAAGTATCCGTACATCCTCGCCGCCTTCGCTTCGGAATATTGGGCAATGGAGGAATCCAAGCTGCTCGCGATCGTCGGCCTGCTCACCATGCAGGCGGAAGGGATCAAGTTTACGGCCGAGGAAATCGAAGCACGTATCTCACCGCAGACCGCCGCGGCGGTTGCCCGGCGCGAAGGTGCCGTCGCGATCGTCCCGTTACGTGGCGTGATCTCGCCGCGTGCGAGCATCGTGCCGAACAGTTCGACCAGCGGCGGCACCACGGCCGAGACGTTTGCGGCGCAGATCGATCAAATGGCCGATGACGCCAGCGTGAAGGCCATTATCGTCGATGCTGACACGCCCGGCGGCAACGTGCTGGGCGTTGACGAAGCGTCCGCAACCGTCGCTGCGGTGAAGGGTAAGAAGCCGATCATCGTGCAGGTGAACGGCAACCTTGCCAGCGCCGGCTACTGGGTCGGCTGCTCGGCCGACGAAATCGTGATGACCCCGTCGTCGCAGGCTGGCGCGATCGGTGTACGCACCGCGTATGACGATCTAACCGCGGCGATGGCAAAAGAGGGCATCGCGCGCGAGATCATCGCGGCCGGCAAGTTCAAGGGCGAAGGCCTGCTCGGTCCGCTCAGCGACGATACCCGCGCCTACATGCAAAGCCGCATCGACGATTATTACGGCATGTTCGTCGACCGGGTCGCGGCCGGACGCGGCGTTGCCGCATCCAAAGTTCGCGACGGCTTTGGTCAAGGGCGCATGCTCGGCGCCGCGGCGGCTGTCCGGGAAGGCATGGCCGACCGGATCGCCACTATGCGCGAGACGCTGGCACGCTTCGGCGCCGGCCCTGACGCGCCGCGGGGCGGTGCGCCAGAGCGGAACCGCCGCGCACAGGCACTCGCCCTGATCTGATCTGCCCGCTTCGGCGGTGGAAACAGCCCCGTCTGCGCGCCGGCGCAGGCGGCGGTCGAACGTGTCCGGCACCCTGCAAAACCAAAGGCAGAACATTCATGTCCAAGACCATGCTTCTGGCCGCAGCGTCCGCCGCGGTCCTGATCGGCCCCATGTCCGCGATCGAGCGGCAGCGCGGCCGCTACATGCGCGCGCCCGACGGCCACGGTAATCGGCCCGATCCGCAAGCGTCGCTGGCGGCGCTGCGTACCCGCCGCGCCACCGCCATCGCCTCCATGCAGGCGCTGATCGATGCGGCCGAGGGCGAGGATCGCGAACTGACCGCCGACGAGACGTCGCGTTATGACGCGCTTCAGGTCGAGGCCGGCAGCTTGCAGACCCGTATCGATCGGGTCGCCGACGTGGCCGCGGCGAATGCCTCGCTCGACGCCAGCACGGGTTCGCTCGCTCGTGGCCAGCGTCCGCAGCGCGGCCCGGAGGCGCGCACCAGCTTCGAGAGCCTCGGCGAATTCATGTCGGCGGTGCGCTTCCGCCCGAACGATCAGCGTCTCGCGTTCGTCGAGGATATCGGCACCGCCGAGGACGCGACCGGCGAGATGAGCGCCGAAATGCGGATGGACAACGGTCCGTCGGGCGGTTTCATGATCCCGACCGAGTTCCGCGATACCATCATGAGCGTGCCGCCGCAGTCGGCCCTCGTGCGCCCGCGCGCGACGATCATCGCGGCCGGTGACCAGCCCGACGCGGCGCTGACCATGGGGGCGCTGGATCAGACCGGTAGCGGCCCCGGCAGCCAGTTCGGCGGTATGACCTTCAAGTGGATCGGCGAGGGCGACGAGAAGCCGGAAACCGACGCGAAGCTGCGCGAAGTCACCCTCACCCCGCATGAGATCGCCGGTTTCATCACCGTCACCGACAAGCTGCTTCGCAACTGGTCGGGCGCGACGACCTTCCTCGAAACCCAGATGCGTGCCGGCGTGGCCGCGGCCGAGGATTGGGCGTTCCTGCGCGGCAACGGCATCAGTCAGCCGCTGGGCGCCCTCAACGCCGGTGCGACGAAGTTCGTTAATCGCAAGCTGGCGAACCGCGTCACCTACGATGATTTGGTCGCCATGGAGGCGGTATGCCTGATGCGCGGCGATACCTCACCGGTATGGTCGATCCCGCAGTCGGTACTGCCGCAGCTGCGCACCATGACCGATCCCGCCGGTCACTACATCTGGGTCGCCAGCACCGCCGAGGGCGCAGCCAAGACCGGTTTCGCCGGCACCTTGCTCGGCTACCCGGTTCGCTGGAACAACCGCGCACCGAACATCGGCAACCGCGGCGATCTGCTGCTCGCCGACTGGAACTATTATCTGGTCAAGGATGGCGCCGGTCCGTTCGTCGCCGCTTCCGAACACGTCAAGTTCACCAGCAACAAGACGGTCATCAAGATCTTCTGGAACGTCGACGGCACGCCGTGGCTGACCAAGCCGATCGAGGAAGAGAACGGCTATCAGGTGTCGCCGTTCGTCGCCCTCGACGTCCCGGCCTGATCTGACCGGTCCTGCGCGGGCGGCAGATCGTCGCCCGCATCCCCCCAGCCTCACACCATGAGGATCATCACCGATGCGTGACCTTTCCAACATCATCCACCCGGTCGTCGCCATCGCGCCGGCCGCGCCGACCACCGACAACACACCGCTGACGTCCACGATCATCGACAAGGCGGGCTACGAGAGCCTCGCGTTCCTGATCCTGATCGGGACGCTGGCAGCTGCTGCCGCGACGTTCGCCGTCACCGTCGAGCATGGCGACAAGGCCGATCTGTCCGACGCCGCGGCGGTTCCGGTCGCCAACCTGACCGGCAGCCTCGCGAACGCCAGCTTCGATCAGGGCGCGGACGGCAAGGCGCGCAAGATCGGCTACACCGGCGCCAAGCAATACGTCCGGCTCAAGATCACGCCGACCGGCAATAATGCCGCGGCGTCCATCGCTGCACTGGCGTTGCTGGGCGACGGTCGCTTCATCCCGACGCCCAATCCGCCCGGCTGATCCGCCTCTCACCATCGACCCGGACACCGTGCCGGCGGGGTCTGACGCCCCCGCCGGTCGCCACAGGAGAGCGTCATGAAGCATTATCAAGTAACCGCCGAACTGGTCGACGAGACCAGCGGCAAGCGGTTCATGCCCGGCGACACGTTCATGCCCGCCAGCGAAAAGCAGCGGGTGCGCCTGACGAATGCCGGCTGTCTCGGGGATGAAGAGGTCGATCCGCTCGACGGCCTTGGCGATCTGCCCCTCGGCACGCTCAGCCGCGAGCATCTCGAAAATATCGCGTTCGGCATCGCTCGGCAGACGATCGCCAAGGCTTCCGACGATGATCTGCGCGACGGTATCGAGAGCCATCGCGAACGTCGGGCTACGATCGAGGCCGATGACAACGATCGTGGCGAGGGTTCGGGCAGCGGCCAGTCAGGCGGCGGGGCGAGCGACGATGCCGACGACCTCGATCAGCAGACGGTCGACCAGCTGAAGAAGATCGCCGAACACGAAGAAGTCGATCTTTCGGGCAAGACGCTCAAGGGGGCCATCGTCACCGCCATCCGCGCCGCCCGCGTCGAGCGTGCCGACGCAAAGCGCAACGAGGGCTGAAACGATGCGTGTCGTCGTCGTTACACCTCCCGTGCCGTTCATCTCCTACGAAGATGCGGTCACCCGGCTGAAATTGGATGGTGACGACGACGATCGCGACGATGTCGAGGCGATGATCGCCTCGGCGACGGCACAGTTGGACGGGCCTGACGGCTGGCTGGGTCGCTGCCTTGGTGAACAGGTGCTGGAAGCCCATTTCTCGGCCTTCGATGATCCGTACCGATTGCAGCTGCCATGCCCGCCAGTGATCGAGATCGAGGCGGTGTCCTGGCTTGGCGGTGACCGGCAGCGCCGGCAGGCCGACGTCGACGATTACGATCAGGTCGGCGACGTCCTCTATTCGGCCGGTACGCCCGTCTGGACGGGCATGCTGGTGCGCGAGGACGCGCTGACCGTTCGGTATCGCGCAGGCTATGGTGTGGTGCCGGGTCCGATCAGGGACGCAGTCCTGCTCATGGTCGGCAATGCGATGCGCAATCGCGACGTCGACGCGCCGGTCGCCATCACCGCGGCTGTCACCAATCTGGTGACGCCGTACCGGCTTTACGCGTGATGGCGGTCCTGCCGGCGGGATCGCTCAACAAGCGTATCACGGTCGAGGCGCCGGTGCCTGACACGGCGCCTGACGGCGCGGGGTCGGGCAGCTGGAAATTCGTCCGCAAGGTATGGGCGAATATCGAGGATGTCCTGCCGAGCCGCAGTGAAAAGCTGGCAGAGGGTGTAAACATCGCCACCCGCCCGGCACGCGTCCGCATGCGTTACCGGACCGATATCACGCCTGACATGCGTTTCGTTCGGGGCGATCGGGTGATGCAGATCGTCGCCGGCCCCGCGGAACTTGGCGCCAAGGTCGGGATCGAGTTCATGGTCGAAGATTATTCAACCGCGGGCAATTCGGCCTGATGGCCAAACGACGGGGCGGTGCCGGTTGGCGTCGTCGCATGGAACAGCTGCCGCAGCAGCTCGTCAAGCGGGTCCTGCCCGGCGCCGCGCGTACCGGCGCGAAGGTGATTGCCGGAGAAGCGAAAGTGCTGCTCGGCGGACGTCTCGCGGAGGTCGGCGGGGGCGCCAAGGTGCTGATCGCCGACGCGGTGAAGGTCCGGTCGAAAAAGCGCGAGGGGCTGGTCGTCGCGCGCGTGCTGCTGGATGGCCCGGGTTCCTATGTCGGGCGGTGGCTGGAATACGGGACCGACCCGCACTTCATCACCGTCGATGACGGCAAGCGGCAGGGTCTCACGACCCGTCGGGTCAACAGCCGGATCAAGGATGGCGACAGCGCGCTGCACGCGACGCTTGTCATCAACGGCAAGGCGGTTGGCCCGTCGGTCTATCATCCCGGCGCCACGGCACATCCGTTCATGCGGCCGGCGCTCGATGTCAAACGGACCGAAGCGGTCGCCGCGGCGCAATCGTACATCAACTCGCGGGTTCGCCGCGCAGGCATCATCGGCAACGACGAAGGGGACGAGACGTGAGCGGCACGGGAATCGTCACCGAACTGCTGCTGGCCGATCCGACGATGGTCGCCATTGCTGCTCGCGGCGGCCTGAAAGAGGATCGCCTTCCCGACGGCGTGGCGCTGACGGCGGTTCTGCTGCGCACCGTCAGCAGCACCGATCGCCAGCCGCTGAAAGTGGGTGCGCTGATCCGCAGCAGCGAGCGTATCGCCGTGACCGTCCGCGCCGAAAGCGTCCGCGACCGCAAGGCGGCAATCGCCACGATCCGGGCCGCCTGCCACGGCAAGACGGGCGATCTGGCCGGCTGCCTGCGCGTGTCGGTTCGTACGGCCGGCCGCGGTCCCAGTGTCCTCGGCCCCGGCAACAGTTTCGAACAGACCCAAGATTTCCGCGTCAGTTTCGACGCGCCAGCGTGAGGAGTGCCACGATGTCGACCACCGAAAAGAAGATCATTGCCACCCGCGATTTTACCGACGCCGGGATCGGAAAGCAGTTCAAGCAAGGCGAGGACGTGACGGCCGAACCGGGCAAGGCGAATTACATCGCCGCAGGCTGTGCGGCCGAGCCGGACGCTGAAAAGGCCGACGTTGCCGCGTCGGGCAACAAGACTCAGGGCGGCAAGCCCGCCTGATCCCCCTTTCCTGCCCGCGACAGGACTGACCCGCCGGTCAACACCGGCTCATAGAACAGGAGTACGCACATGGTTCTTCAGACCGGAGCGGGTTCGGCAATCGCAATTTCGGTTGCCGCCCCCGCCACGCAGGACAAGGCGGGCTTCGCCGCCCTGACCTACACCGAGGCCGGCAACTGCGAAGGCATCGGCACCATCGGTGCGACGTTCGTCAAAACCGAGTTCCAGCCGCTGAAAGGGCCGAAACAGAAGCTGAAAGGCAGCGCCGACTATGGCTCGCTCCAGCCCAAGTTCGCGCTCGACGAAGCCGACGTCGGACAGATGCTGTTCCGTACCGCGGCCGACGACGAGACGAACGCACTGTATTCGGTTCGCGTGACCTACCAGAGCGGCGCCAAGCGTTACTTTCAGGGCCGCGTGTTCGGCTGGCCGGAAACCGTCGAGGGCGCCGACCCGGTGATGATGGCGACGCCCACCGTCGAAATCTGCACCAAGATCGTCCGCGACCCCGTCGCCTGATCCACCCCCTCCCGGCGCCCGCGACGCCGGCATTCTCTTGCATCGGCTCGCCCCGCTCGTCGCGGGTTAGCGGGGCGGGTCGGTGCGCCATCCCCCGCGAGGATCACACCATGTTCAATATCGCCACTCTGGCGGTCGCTACGACCGCTGCCCTGCACCTCAAGAGCGCCAGCGGCGAACTGCTGTTCGCCGATCCAGCGCGCAAGCAGCCGATCCGCATTCACGTCCACGGCCCCGGTTCCGCCGCCTATGGCGTCGTCGAATCGCGCCAGTCCACCCGCGCGCTCAAGCGCATGGACGATAACGACGGCAAGGTCGTCGCCGCGTCCCCCGAAGAGCGTGCGAAGGCCGTTGCGGAGGACCTCGCGTCGATCACGGTCAGCTTCGAGAATTTCGACTACCGTCCGGATGGTGCGGCCGAGGACTCGCCATCGCTCACCGGCGAGGACCTGTATCGCGCCGTCTATAGCGACCAGCGGCTGGGCTTCATCGCCAAGCAGGTGTCGAAGTTCGTCGGCGACTGGGGAAACTTCAGCGCCGCGTCGACCGCGGGCTGACGCTCTGGGTGCGGCAGCTGGCGTGGCTCCATGCCACACCGAAGCCGCCACCCGGCACCAAGCGCGCCAAGGCTGAGACGGAAGCCCCCCGGCTCAGCCGCATCGACGACATGAAGCGGCGAAAAATCGCACCCCGTATGCCGCCAAACCCGGCGCCGCATATCACCGACTGGCTGATCGAGATCGGCCTGACGGAGGCGATGGGGATGGGTGTCGGGCCGATCAGCTGGCTTGCAATCGATGCCTGGGCGTCCCGGTGCGCCTTGCCGCTCCAGCCATGGGAGTCGCGGCTGCTGCGTCGCCTGTCCGCCGCCTACGTCGCCGAAGGGCGCCGTGCGGAGGATGAGACCTGTCCGCCACCTTGGCACGCGGTCCCGACTGCACGCGAGCGTGAAAACGAAGAAGCCGAGCTGATGAAGCTGCTCGGTTGACCATCAACCGGCCCGACGGCCGTCAATCGAGGGAGTGCCGCCATGTTCGACGATGACGACGGTGCTGGTCTAGGTGTCGATTTCACCATCGATCCGACCGATTCCTTCAGTCAGGTGGCACAGCTGCTGGCCGTGATGGACTCGGCAGAGGGTAAAATCCTCGCCAACGCCAATCGGATCGAGGGCGGCACGTCGGGCATGGTCAAGCTGGCCGGCGCCAGCAAGAGCGTGTCCGCGTTCGCCGACGCGGCTGCACGCGATCTGACGGCCGTTGGCTCAGCCATGGCAGGCGCGGGCGTTGCAGCCGACGCGTTGGCGCAAAAGGTCGGCCGCACCGCCGGCATGTCGATCCTCGGCCCCTCGGCATCCCGTGAAGCAGCCGCGACCACTCGCGAGATCAATCGGACTGAGAAAGAGGTCGATAAGCTTGTCGCGGCGATGATCCGCGAGGCTGCAGCGGTAGGAAAAACGCGCGAGGAACTGCGCGATATGAAGGTCGAGGCGCTTGCACTCAAAGCGACCGATCTAGGCGTGAACGGGTTGGCCGACGATCTCCTGTCCGCGGCTCGCACCCTCTCTGCGGCTAAGTCCGCATTAGCGGAAGATCGGCTGGCAGCCGACATGGCCGCGGCAGCCGCTTCGGCCCGCGAACAGGCGAGCGCGCTCGATCTGGTCAACGCCCAGCTGATGGAGCGCGCTCGTTTGCAGGCGGCGCTCGATCGCACCAACGGGCAGGATCGGCCCCGCGCGACGGATGCCGGCGCGTCGTTCAGCGCCCTTGCCGCGAAGGCGGCCGAGGATGAGGCCCGCGCCACCAGCCTCGCCGCGGCTGCCGCGCGCCGGCATGCCGACGAACATGCCCGGCTCGCGGCCATGGTGCAGGCATCCCACGCCGCGCAGGTGGCCGATGTCGCGTCGCTGGAGCGGCTGCGCGCATCGACCGATCCGCTGTATGCCGCGACCAGTCGGTTGAATGCCGAGATCGCGGAGTCGACGCGCCTCTACAATGCCGGTGTCACGCCGCAGGCCGAGTATATCAGGCAGCAGGACGTGCTCGCGCAGCGTATGCGACAGACCGCTTCGGCGCATGACGAGGCCGAACGGTCAAGCAAGCGTGCTGGTCACACCATGCAGCAGCTATCGTTTCAGGTGAACGACGTCGCCACCATGGCCATGTCGGGCGCATCGCCGATGCAGATTTTCGGCACCCAGATTGGCCAGATTGTTCAGGTCGCGCAGGGTGCAGAGGGCGGCATGAAAGGCTTCGCGCGCCAGATCGGCGGCCTCATCGTCGCTGGCCTACCGTTGATCGCCATGGCGTCCGTTGCCGGCGTTGCCTTCTACCGCTGGAACAAGGAACTCGAAAAGACCGCGAACATGAAGAAGTACGCGGAGGGTCTCGGCCTGACCAAAAAGGAAATGAAGGAGCTAAAAGACGTCAGCATCACTGCAGGTGACGTTATGGGCGGCATCTGGAAGACGCTCAACGACCGGCTCGAAACCAAGGGCAAGGGCAAGAAGCTGGTCGATTACTTGTTCGGCCCGAACGATGCTCAGCAGGTCGCCGGGTTCGTTGCTGACATCTACGGGTACTTCGTCGGGGGCTACAAGGGCATCGTAGAGGTATGGGGTCTGCTGCCTGCGGCGATCGGCGACGTCGTCAGCCGGTCGGCCAAGTCCACCGTCGTGGCGATCGAGGCGATGATCAATGGCGCGATCGACCGCGTCAATGCACTGGCGAAAGGCGCCAACGCGCTGATCGGCACCGATCTGTTCGGCCAGATCGACCGGGTGAAGATCGATACGCCGGGCATCGACGCTGCGGTCGCCGCCTATGCCGGCGCGGGCCAGAAAGCTGGCGCGGCCTTCGGGAAGAATGTCGCTGCCGAGACCAAGGCCGCACGGGCGTGGATGAAGGGCGTCGGTGATGACATCGAGAAGAACATCATCGGCAGTGCTGAAAAGCGGTTGAAGAAGCAGCGCGACAAGATCGTCGAGGACCGGACCGACAAGAAAGACAAGCCTGATCGGCACGCCGAGGCGCTCGCGCGCGATGCGCAGGCGATCGAGGCGCAAATTCGGAACCTCTATGCCCTCGCGGACGCCTACGGTGTGTCGGGCGCAGCGGCGCTCGTGGCCGAGGCGCGCGTCAAGGCCGAGAGCCGGGCCATCAAGCAACGCGGTGATGTCGAGGCGGCCGTGTCGCGTGAGGTGCAGCTGGCAATAGCTGAGCGCGTGTCGGACGCGGCAAAAGCGACCGCCAGCGTGCGGGATCAGGCCATCGCGCAGGAACGGATCAACGCCATGGTGTCGGCCGGGTTGGTGCCGGCCGAGCGGGCATCGCAGATCGTTCAGGATCAGATCGCCGATCTGCCGTTGCTCGCCGCTATCGAGGCGGCGCAGCAGCGTGGGCTGGTTGACGGCGCGACCCGCGCCACCAAGGCGCTTGCCGATCAGCGTGCGGAGCGCGAGCGGCTCGCCGTTGCCGAGGAACGCCGCCAGTTCGACACGGACATGACCAGTGGCGCCAACCGCCTGGCCGAACTCCGCGAGGAACTGCGTCTCGTCGGTGCTACGGATGCCGAGCGTGTGCATGCCCTCGCGACCATCCGTGCGACGCAGGAGGCGGAGGCCAAATTCCGCGACCCGGCGCTGCGGCAGCGTTACGTCGATCAGCAGGTGCAGATCGCGGACGAGACCGAGCGCACCGCTGCGGCGACCCGCGATCTGAACGATGCGCTGACCTTCAACGCCGATCGCTGGGACCTGATCGCGCAGAACGTCTCGTCGGCCGCGAGCGGCATGGCAGACGCTTTCGGCGACGCCGGCCGTGCGCTGGGCGACATGACGTCGATCTTCGCCGACTATCGCGCGCAGCAGGAGCGCGCCCGCGTGACCCATGAGGCGGCAATGAAGGCGGCTACGTCACAGGCGGGTCGGGACCGGGAAAATGCCCGGTTCGCGCTCGCATCGTCGGGTGCGCAGGTTGCAGCGTTCGGTGACATGGCATCGGCGGCTAAGGGGTTCTTCAAGGAAGGATCGTCGGGCTATCAGATGCTGGCCGGTGCCGAAAAGGCGTTCCGTCTGGTGCAATTCGCGCTTTCCGCCCGCGCCATTGCTACCGACGCGATCGAGACTGGCAGCAAGATCGCCAACAGCGTCGCGCGCACCGCGGCCGGCGCGACCGAAGCGGTCGTCAATGCCATCAAGAGCCTGCCGTTCCCGCTCAACATCGCCGCAGGCGCCGCCACAGTGGCGGCGCTGGCATCGATCGGCGTCAGCATTGCGGGCGGTTTCGGATCGAGCAAGAACACGCTGCCCGCGTCGAACACCGGGACCGGCACCGTCTTGGGCGACGCCGATGCCAAAAGCGAAAGCCTCAAGCGGTCGATCGACCAGCTGCGCGACGTCGACACCGTGACCAGCGTGTTCGCCCGCGAAATGGCAGGCTCGCTTCGGTCGATCGACAATCAGATCGGCGGGTTGGCATCGGTGTTGGTGCGATCGGGCAATATCGACGCCTCGGTCGGGGTCACCGAAGGCTTCAAGACGAACGCTGTCGGGTCGGTGTTAAAGGCAATCGTGCCGGTGTTCGGCGGGGCGCTGGCCTCGCTGTTCGGCACCAAGACGACCCTCGTCGGCAGCGGCCTCTATGCCGGCGCTCAGTCGATCGGCGATATCATGTCCGGCGGCTTCGACGCATCGACCTATTCGGACGTTCAGAAAAAGAAGAAGCTGTTCGGGATCACGACCAGCACCAAATACTCGACGCAATATGCTGCCGCGGACGTGGGCCTCGAAAATCAGTTCGGGCTGATCCTGCGCAGCTTCGCCACCTCGATCGCTCAGGCGGCCGATCCGCTGGGCGAGGCGGCCAGCGCTGTCGAGGCGCGGTTGAACGGCTTCGTCGTCAACATCGGCAAGATCGACCTGCAAGGGCTGACCGGGAACCAGATACAGGAGAAGCTGGAGGCCGTTTTCGGCGCAGCGGCCGACGGTATGGCCGAAGCGGCGTTCCCCGGCATTGCGCGATTCCAGAAGGCAGGCGAGGGCGCATTCGAAACTTTGGTGCGGGTCGGCTCGACGCTGGAGGCGGTGTCGACCTCGCTCGATCTGCTCGGCAACAGCGCGCAGGCGATGTCGACCGACGCTAAGCTTGGGCTGGCCGACCAGTTCGACAGCGTCGGCGATCTGACCAGCGCCGTCGATGCCTACTTCGCCAGCTACTACACCAAGGCCGAGCAGTCGGCCGCGCAGGCTGCCCAGATGCAGCGTGTGTTCGCGAGCGTGGGTCTGGTCATGCCCGGCACATTGGCGAGCTTCCGGCAGCTGGTCGAGGCACAGGACCTCACCACGACCTCCGGACAGGCCACTTACGCGACGTTGCTCCAGCTGGCGCCTGCATTCGCTAGCCTGCAATCCGCCCTGTCCGGTGCCAAGAGCGCGGCCGACGTCGCAGCCGAGCGGCAGGATTTGGAGCGGCAGCTGCTCGAATTGCGCGGCGATACCGCTGCCCTCCGTGCGCTGGAACTCGCCAAGCTCGACGCCAGCAACCGTGGCCTTCAGGAGCAAATCTATGCGGTGCAGGACGCGCAGGCGGCCGCTGCGGCCGCGAAGGAACTGGCCGACGCTTGGTCGAGTGCTGGCGACAGCATCCTTGACGAGGTGAAGCGTATTCGTGGGCTGACCGACGCGGGCGGGGGGAACAGCTTCGCCTCGCTGATGGGTCAGTTCAACGCTGCCAATGCGGCCGCGCGTGGTGGTGATCTGGACGCGGCCAAGAGCCTGCCAGCACTCAGTCAGGCGTTGCTCAAGGCCGCGGCCGACGTGGCGACCAGTCGGCAGGAACTGGCGCGCGTGCAGGCGCAGACGGCCGCGGCGCTAGAAGCAACCTATGGGGTCGTCGGGGCCGTCACCAAGACGGCACCGGTATCTACGACGGCCATGGTCCTCGATACGGCCAACACTAAAGCTGTCGTTCCGGCTCCCACCGCCGCGGCTGACACGGTAGACCGCATTCGCGAGTTAACGGACAAGATCGAACAACTGCGTCTCGACAACAATGCCGGCCATGCCGCTACGGCCGGGAACACCGGCCGAACTGCACGGCGGCTTGAGGATGTCACCGCAGCGAGCGGTGGCGAGGCCATTGCCGTAGCGAGTGCCGCATGAGGATCGTTCTCGATAGCGGCACGTCGGTTTATCTCGGCACGACCGAGACTTCGCCTACGATCGGGATCATCGACTATAGCCGTCGGGTCACCGATGATTTCGGGGTGACAACCGTGGTCGAACGAGGCTTCGCGAGGCGCATGTCTGTGCGCCTGGGCGTGCCGTTCGAGAGCGTCGACGTGCTTCAGGCAGGACTCGCCGATCTGCGCGCGACGCCAGCGATGTGGGTTGCCGATGACCGGTTCGCTAGTCTGGCATTCCGCGGGTTTTATAAGGATTTCGCCATTGATCTGGCGGTGCCGCCGCTCGCCTACTGTACGCTGACCGTCGAAGGGCTGGCGGATGGCGAGGCCTTCGTTGATCCGGGCCTTGATCCAGCGCCGGAAGGCCTGCCGTCAACGCTCCAGCTATTGCAGCCGATCGACGTATCGGATGCGGTGCTGGCCGCGAGCAACGTTGACGAAGTCGATCATCCCGGCTGGGCGAGCGGCATCAGCTATCCTGCCGGCGCGCGGGTCATCCTCGCAACGACGCACCGTGTCTACGAGAGCATGGTTGCCGGTAATCTCGGCAACGATCCGGCCGCGGCGTCGGGTAAGTGGCTGGACGTGGGGCCTACCAATCGTTGGGCGATGTTTGATCAGGCGCTCGGGTCGGTGACCCGATCGGCCGGCTCAATCGACGTGACACTGAACGCAGGTGCCAGCACGGGCTTGGCGCTGCTCGATGTCGTCGGCGCGGCCGTGCGAGTTCGCTGCGGCAGCTACGATCGGACGATGGCTATTGCCGGTGGCGCGCTGACGTTCCTCGACTTGCCCGGTAGCGGCGCCGCGATCCGGGTAACGATCACCGGCGCAGGCGGTGTATCTGTGGGTACGCTGCTGGCCGGCCGCCTCGTATCGCTCGGCATCACAGAGGCTTCGCCCACGGCCGGGATCACCGACTACAGCCGTAAGGAGGTTGATGATTTCGGCGAGGTGACGATCGTCCAGCGGGCGTTCGCCAAGCGCATGTCAGCCAAGGCGCTGATCGCCACGTCCTCGCTTGATGTCGTTGCGAACCGGATTGCGGCAGTGCGAGCGCGGCCGTCGCTCTGGATCGGGCAGACCGGTCTGGATTGCCTGACCATCTACGGCTTTTTCAAAGATTTCTCGATCGAGGTGGGCGAGACGGTCAGCAAGCTGGCTCTTTCGATCGAAGGGCTCAGCGTCGCAGCAAAGGTCGCGCCGCTCGGCGCCGGGGTGAATTGGGGTGATATCGCTGATCCCGACGGCACCAAGCCGGCGAACAATGCGGACGTGACGGGTGATAATATCGCCAAGGACACGAACGCTGTTGGTGGTCGGCCGGCGCAACAGATCGTCGCGGCCACTGACAAGATCGTATCGATCGAGGCGCGGCTCGACCCGATCACCACCGACATATCCGCGCTGAAGGATGCCCGCGTCGAAGCCGACGTCGCGATCGGCGCGCTGGTCGATCGGGTGGCGCCGGCCGAAGCGGAGATCTCGGCACTGAAGCTGGCCGAGCAGCGGCTGACGCCAGCGCTGGACGCGCTCGACGGTGTCGTCGCCGATCAGGCCGCCGCCCAGCGCGGGGCCGATGAGGCGGTCGGCCGGATCGAGGAAGCGCTGCTGCGCACCTTGCTGGAAAGCGCGCGCACCCGCGACGTGCTGCGCGATGCCGGCATCGTCGTCGATCCGGCGACCGGTGTGGTCCGCATCTTCGCCGTCGATCAGCTGAAGGATCGCACGTCGACGGCCGAGATCGCGATCGACGCGGTGAAGAGCGTCGTTTCGACCAAGGCTTCGGTCAATCAGGTCAACGAGCTTATCGCACTCGCGGTGCTCGACCCGTCGCAGGTCGCCGAGCTGGAGCCGATCATTGCCCGTCTGACGCAGGCGGAAAGCCGGATCGACGGCCTCAACGCGGCGGTGACCCTGAAGGCCTCGGTCGCCGAACTCACCGCCCTGACGACGCGCACCCGCGCTACCGAGATCGACGTAGACGCGATGAAGGGGCAGATCGCCCTGAAGGCGAATGCCGACGTCGTCGACCAGATCGGCCTGCGCACCAGCGAGATCGAGCAGACGTTGACGTCGCTGCCGGACACCGCCGGCTTCGTCGTATCCGTCCAGCAGGCACGCGCCGTTGCCGAGGACACGGCAGACGCGCTGCTGCGGACATTGGCGGCCGGCGAAGACGCCGCCCGTTATCAGGTGACGCAGATCGCCCAGGCGCGGCAGGAACTGTCGACGCGGATGGTTGACGGCTTCACGACCGAGGCCTTGGCGCGCACCGCGCTGTCGGTGCGGATCGACCAGACCACGGCGACGATGCTCGCCGAATCGCAGGCGAGCATCACCCGCGACAATGCCATGACGCGGCGCATCGATGCGCAAGGTGTGACGCTGGGCGACCAGTCCGCCGCAATCGGCGATCTCCGAACCGCCTCGATCGACGCGGCCGGTGGGATCGCGTCGACGCAGATGACGATCCGGCAGGTCATCGGTGCGGCCGACGACAGCGACGAGGCCATGTTGCGCGCGCTGGCGAACGGGGAGCAGGCAGCGCAGGCGCGCGCGATGCAGCTGGTCCAAATCCAGACCGAGTTCACGACCACGCTGGTCGCGGATCGGGCGGCATCGGCCGCTGCCAGTCAGGCGATCCTTGCCCGCATGGGCGCAGCCGAGGCGGCGATCGTCACCACGTCGAAGGTGCTGGCGGATACGACGGGCGCCTACGGCGATCGGCTCAACGCGCTGGAGGTCGGCTTTGCCAACCCGATCACCGGCCTTGCGGCAACCCGCGTCCGGATCAACGCCGTCGAGCGTGCCAGCGCCGATGCGGACGAGGCGCTGGGCGAACGGATCGACACCATCGATGCGGTGGTCAACGATGCGGTGACCGGGCTGCCGGCGACGCAGGCCGCGCTGGTAGCTGGGCTGAAGGCTGCGGCCGATCGGGACGCCGCGTTCGTCGACCAGTTCGAACAGATCACTGCCGAGCTGTACGATCCGAACACCGGGCTGGCTGCGACGCTGGCGACTGTCGTGAGCAACCGCAGGGCGATGGTCGAAGCCGATGCAGCCCTGACCGAGCGTATCGATGCGCAGGGGGTGGCGCTGGACGATCAGGCTGCGTCGATCGGCCGGCTAGACATCGCGTCGATCGCCGCAGGCCGGGGGATCGCAGCCACGCAGATGACGATCCGTCAGGTGGTCAGCGCCGACGAGGACGATGCCGAGGCGCTGCTGCGCACGCTCGCGGCCGGGGAAGTGTCGAACCAGACCCGCGCGATGCAGCTGGTGCAGATCCAGACCGACTTCACGACCACGCTTGTCGCAGGGCAGCTGTCCCAAGCGGTCATGCAGCAGGTGCTGCTTGCCCGCATCGGCTCGGCCGAGGCGGCGATCGTCACCACGTCGAAGGTAGTTGCTGATGCACAGCGAGCTTTCACCAGCCGGCAGGATGCACTGGAAGCGGCCTTCAACGATGCGGCAACGGGCTTGCGCGCCACCAGCGCCCGGATCGTCGCGCTGGCGGAACTGACCGCCGAGCAGAACCGCGTGGTCGTCCAGCGCCTCGACCTGATGGATGCGCGGCTGCTCGATCCTGTGACGGGTGAGCAAGTCACCGGCGCCACGATCGCCCGCGACCGAAAGACGGCGGCCGACGCGAACGGCGGCACGGCGCGCGACCTCGGGCAGCTGACAGCGAAGGTGAACGATCCCGCCACCGGCCTTGCCAAAACCCGCGCCGAACTGACCTCGCTGGGTGAAGCAGTGGCGAGCGACCGGGAAGCCAGCGCGCAATCCCTGACGGAGGTACGGGCCACCATAACGACCAAGGCCGTCGAGGTTGCAGCCGCGGCCGAGCAAAGCCGGGCAGCTGGCGAGGAGCGCCTTCAGGCGGGCCTCGACAGCAACGGTCGGGCGATCGTCGCTGGCGACAGCCTCAATGCGCAGGGCATCGCCGATGCGAACGCCGCGCGGGAGGCCGGCGACAGCGCCAACAATCAGCGCATCTTCAATGTCGACGCGCGGGTCACCGACCTTGTCCGGGTGCAGGCGAACGACAACGAAGCGCGAGCGGAGGCAATCCGGCAGGTGACCGCACGCCTCAACGGCAACGGGGTGACGATCGAGGAGAAGATCGAGGCGATCGTCGAGGCGACCGGCAAGATCACCGGCACCCGTACGATGGCGATCGACATCAACGGCAACCTGGTCGGCTACAAGCTGATCGGATCGCAGGATGGGCCGGGTAGCCTCAACCTCATCAACACCGACCTCAAGATGGGGACCGGCCGCATCATCTTCCGCGCCGGTGCCTATGAGAAGCGGGGCGGCGCCATATTTGGCGCGAACAGCGACCTCGCCGAGTGGTTCGGTCTCGCCACCATCCCGCTGGGGCAGGAGACGATCGCCAACAGCCGCTGGGCGCAGGCGGCTGATGGTCAGTCATACATCGGCGGTGCCAATATCGAGGCGTCGGTGAGCGGTCCCAACCGGATCAAGCAGGTGGGGTTGAACGGCTCGACGTCGAGCAGCGGCAACGCGACCACGACGATCGCCACCGTGTCCGCCGGTTTCCCACCGAACGGCAGGTTCCGGATTACGGGTCGGATCACCAGCGCGTCCGCGACCAACGGTGGCGGGGGCGTCGCCGGCACGTGGCGGCTCGCGTTCTTCGTCAACTACGGCTCAGGCCCGCAGCTGATCGCGGAAGCGCCGTGCTCGATCGACCCGGCCACCGGCGCGATCGAGGACGGCGTGCTCGCCCTGTCGGGCCAGCTGTTCCCGAACCCGGGCACCGGCCTCGGCAACATCATCGTCACCAGCACCCGCACCGGGCCGCCCAGCAGCGGCATCTCATCCGACTGGACCGGCTCGGCGATCTTCGAATGGGTCAACGCCTGACCGCCTGACGCGCATGCGTCTTCTACTGGAGCAAGATTATGGCATGGTATCGCAACGGCACGGTTGCGGTGACGAATGGCTCTGCCACCGTCATCGGCGCCGGCACCGACTTCGTTTCGAACGTGAAGATCGGCGAGATCTTCATCGGACCGGATCGGGGGTCGTACGAGGTCGCGGCGATCGTATCGGCGACCCAGCTGACGCTCGCCGAGCCGTATCAGGGGCCGGGCGGTGGCGGGCAAAGCTACAAGATCGCGCCGACGGCGAGCTTTGCGCGCGATCTCGCGTTGGCGTTCTCCGGTTTCAAGAACACGTATGGCGGCATGCTCGATACGGTTGGGCTGGGGATGTTCGGCGATGGGACTGTTGCGGCACCCGGCATCCGCTTCACGGCGGATCAGGACACCGGCATGCGGCGTTCCAATAGCAACGTAGTTGCGTTGACGACCGGAGGTGTGGACCGGACGTATTTTGGCGATTTCGGGGCCACGGTCATCGGAAGGCTTACAGCGGCGCAGGCTGACGGCGTTGGCGTGATCGCTCCGACACTTGGATCGATGCCGCCGTCCAGCGCATTCTTCGGTATCTCGCAAATCTACGGCCTGCTGATCGGCAGCTATGGCAGCAATGGCGATACGTGGATCCAGGCACAGCGTGTCGATGGCAATCCGACGGCTTACAACCTCAACCTTCAGCCTAGCGGCGGAAAGGTCGGCATCGGGCTGGTAGCGCCTACCGCCAAACTGGACGTCTACGAGGGCACCGCCGCATCCGGTATTCGGTGCGTCGTAGGAAATGGCCCCTACGCGGGCAATGTCGTCATTTTCGGCGTGGACGGAAAAACCAACGGCTATCAGATGACGAAAGACGCGGTGAACAACATCCAGCATGTATGGTCTGGAACCGCGGGCGCCGAATATGCGCGCTTCGACATTTTCGGCAACTTTCTCCTCGGCACGGCAACGGCAAGTTATAGCGGACACACGATCAATAAGGCCACGCCGACCGGCAACGCGGTACTCACCGTTAGGAGCGATACAACCGGCGCAGCATCAGCCGTTTTTCTGGCGTGTGATGCGGAAGGTTGGTCGGGCACTGCCTCTGCGATGTGGGTCGGCAGGGTCAACAATGGTCGTTCGATCAACGCGGCTGGCACGGTCAACGCCAGCGGCGCCGACTATGCCGAGTATATGGTGAAGGCAGACGGCTGCGGCCTGATCGCCAAGGGCGATGTTTGTGGTGTCGACGCCACTGGCAGACTGACGAAGAGTTGGGCGGCGGCAAAGAGTTTCGTCGTGAAGTCGACCGATCCCGCATACGTCGGCGGTGACAGCTGGGCGGATCATCTGCCACCGAAGCCCGAAGCACCCGGCGCAGCGCCGGTCGCACCCGTCGCGCCGATCGCACCCGCTTCCCTGCCTCCCGAGCCGGTCCTTACTCCGCGTGAGGACGGCGAGGACGACGAAAGCTTCACGGCGCGGGCCGCCGCGTTCTTCGCTGCCAGCGCCGCGCAGGACGCACTGGTGAGCGAGCATGCCGCCTACAACGATGCCGTGGCGGCATTCCCCGGCCTCCTCGCCGCGCACGGGGAAGCGCACGAGGGATGGGAGGCGGCGAAGGCGGCATACGAGGTCGACCTGCCGGCATGGGAAGCCGATCTGGAAAAGGCCCGTCAGAGCGTCGATCGTATCGCCTTCGCCGGGCAGGTGCCGGTCAACATCGCCGGTGATTACGCGGTGGGTGATTACCTAGTCGCCACGAACACCGCTGACGGCGGCATAACCGTGTGGGCGATAGCGGAGGCGGACATCACCTTCGACCAGTACCGACGCCGCCTCGGCAAGGTGTGGGCGATCCGCGAGGGTCGGCCGTGGGTTGACGTGCAGCACGGCTGAGGATCAGGACCATGAGTAAGAACATCTACGCGGCCGGCTCGGCCGCGGGGTGTGGTCAGGCGTGACCGCGCCGGTCAATCCCCCGCCTTGGTGGGCGCCGTTCGTGCCGGTAATCTCGCTCATCATCGTCATTGCAGGCGTCGTGCAGATGAGCGGCGGCTATCTCGCCACACTGAAGGATCACACCAAGCGCATCGACCAGCTGGAGGCGGACGCACGCACCGATGCGAAGACCCGCACCGAAATGCTTCAGCAGCTTGATCTACGCCTCGCCCGTATCGAGGTGAAGCTGGAGATGATGGCAGAGCCGAAGGGCAAGGCGCCATGATCGACGGTGGGATGATCGTCATGCTGATCGGCGCGCTGGTGCTGGCGATCGCCCCGGCCGAGCGGCTGCTCGCCAACCGTCGATGGGTTCGGACGGAATTTATCGAACCGGCTCTGCGCCGCGCCTTTCCGCCGCCTCCACCGAAACAGGATCTGGAGCGATTGGTGATTAGCGCGGAATCGTCCGTGGAGAGCGCCAAGCTGCGCCGGCAGCAGGCGCGGCAATTCTTCTGGTCCCGCCGGGGCCACTGACCGCGGTCGGCCGGTAGCCGCCATAACAGGAGACATCATGAAACTGATCGACGGTTGGCGCCAGTCATGGCGCCTCTGGTCCGTTCGCTTGTCCGCGATCGGGGCCGTGCTGATGGGGTGGGCTGCGCTCACTCCTGATGCCTTGTTGCAGGCGTGGAATGCGTTGCCGGACGATGTGCAGGCACTCGTGCCCGAACAGGTGGGCAAGGCGATCCCCTTCCTGCTGTTCCTCGCAGCGCTGGTCGCGCGGCTTATCCCTCAGCCGAAGGCGGCTGCGAAGGTGCAGGAGGCGGTCGATGGCAACGCCCAGTAAGTCGATGGCAACGCCCAGTAAGAAGCCGGCGAAGAAGACGCTGGCCGGTGTGATCGGCTCGGTCGTCGCGGCGGCTGCGCTGTTCGTCCTCGTGCCGAAAGAGGAAAGCGGGCGCACGGTGCAGGCCACGGTGCAGGCGGATCAGTCGATCGCAATCCAGCATGTCGCCGGCAAGCAATACCTCGATGCCTATCTCGACATCGTGAAGGTGCCGACCGCCTGCGACGGCATCACCAAAGGCGTAAGGATGGGGATGCGGTTTACCGCGGCACAGTGCAACGCCATGCTGGAAGAGGAACTGATCGCGCATGCCGAGCCGATCATCCGCTGCATTCCGACGATCCACGGCCGCCCCGACCAGCTGATCGCGGCTGTGTCACTGTCCTACAACATCGGCGCTGCCGGCGTGTGCAAGTCGAGCATCGCCCGACTGTGGAACGTAAGGCAGTGGCGGGCAGGCTGCGACCGCTTTCCGCTCTTCAACAAGGCCGGCGGCCGCGTGGTGCAGGGTCTAGTCAATCGACGCGCGCGCGAGCGGGCGATCTGCGTTCGGGGACTGGGGGCATGACCCGCGTGCGGATCATCATCGGTCTGTTGATCGTGCTGGCAATCGTCGCGGCGTTCTACGCTACCAGCCGCGCCGGCCGCCGCGCCGGCCGCGCCGAGGTGACCGCCGCTGCCGAGCACGATCGAGGTGAGCGGATCGTCGAAGCCCGATCCGATGAGCGGCAGGCGGCCGTCGTCTCCGAATCCATCAGCCGGCGCGTCAGCCGTGCCGATGCTCTCTCCACCGCGGCCGTTGCCGCGACCATCAAGGATTTGCGCGATGCGATCGACACTGTTCCGCCTGCTGCTGCCGGCGATCCTCTGCCTGCCGCTCCTGTCGAGCGCATGCGCGACACGCTCAACGCCGACATCGCTCGCGCGAATCGAGCGGCCGATGCTGCCGACGCTCTCCCCTGATCTGACGCGGGTTGAACGACTGAAGCCGATCACCGGCAAGCTGTCGGGCGAGTTGGTGGCGGTCGACCGGGGCTGGCTGGCGGAAGCGATGGAGCGGCTGGGGGAGGCGATCGGGGCAGTCGAACGCGGCAACGTTCGCGCCGGAGCCGTAAAGCAGGAGAGGCGGTGCGTGTCAGCCGTTCTGTCTACCGGCATCGCCCCGCCAAGTTGCCACCCGGATTAGGGTTGTGCCAGCGCCTGACGAGCGGCGACGGCAAGTTCGCGGAATGCGGCCTGCCATGTTGCGCCCGCTTCGCTCCACGGGATCGGCTCCTCAATCCTCGCGATTCTACTATCCCACAGCTTCTCAGCGAGGTGCTCGTTGAGAGCCTCGTCGTCGTTGCTAGTGCAAAGGCGGCAGCGTACCATCAGCGACGCACCAGCTCAGGATGCGGGTGAGGTTCGTCTTCGTCCCACCTGCCATGATGCGGCGAGTGGGAGGGTCCGACTAGATCCGGACGAAGCATCACCGTCTCGCTTTCCGGGCGGCCCATGATCCGCTGCACCAGATCATCGGTCACCTCGCTCCTGATCCGCTCGATATCGAGGCCGAGAGCACGCTTTTGGTACGGCTTCAGCACAGACAGCGCGACCCAGATGTTCGTGCGTAGCTGATCGCGTGAAACGGCATTCATGCGCCGTGCGCCCACAGATCGCGGATGCCAAGCTGGCGCTCGCTCAGTCCGAAATAATCGGCGAGCCGGCGGTGCTCGTCGGGACGTAGCGCCAACGGGATGCCCTCAACGACGAAGCGGCGCAGGTAGCGATCCGGCCGATCGAGCATACGCGACAGGGCGGCGTAGCTATCCCGGCCGGCGTCGATCACGGTCGCTAGCGCAATGCGGGGATCTGGCTCGCCGAGGCGCGGCCGGGCCGTGCCGGTCAGCACGACGCCAGCCACGCGCTCTCCGCGTCCTCTAGCGCTTCCCAATCGTCACCGCTGGCGCGGCTGCCCTGGAGCCACTTGCGAGCGGCTTCGACGTCGCCGCTACGTGGGACGGTTCGGTCGGCATCCGCGCTGGTCGCAAGCTGTCCGACGAAGCCGCTGCGCCCCTTCTGTTGCAGGAGCCATGTCCCGAACGGGATGACTGTCTCGGCGTAGCGATCGGGCATGTCCATGGGGTGTCTCCGGAGAATCGATGTGCTCCGGCTATATAGATGTTCCGCGTCTGTTCTCAAATAGGCAGGCGAGGATCGGCGCGATCAGCCGCCTTCCGGATCGCCTACAACTACGTCCTCGCCGAAGGCCTCGACGGCGTTGATGATCGCGGACAGGTCGGCGGCCATCAACCCGCTCTCCTCGTCAACGGGCTAATCCGCCCTGCTGGCAAGTGTCAGAAGCCCGTGCGTATGATCCGCCACCAGCGTTTGACCCGCTCCCATAGCGTCAGCCGCGCCGATCGCTGCCAAGCGTCAGGATCGAAGGGTTTCTGTCGTTGGTCACGATCGGGGCGGGTCATCCGGCTTTATGCCACGCCACATGTAGACGAAGGTTGAACGGTCAATTCCGGTTAGACGTCGGTCTCGGGACACCGCGGGCCGCGGTGCGGCCATTCGGGTCGGTTAGACGCCCGTTACCCGCGTAAAAGCACGAATGTTGATCCCCGGTCAGAACTCGGACCCGGCTGACCCAGCGATCGAATGGGCGCAGCTTCGAGCGTCAGATTAAGGATGTTCATGGTCGTCGGCTTAGTTGTTTTGAAATTTCATAGATGTAACTCGCCGCAACATTGAGGGCGATCTGAATTGACAATGCCAATACGTAATAGGCAAGACTGCTACCCACGCCCTTCATTCTTTTCTTCGCTGCATCGTAGGCGCGCTGATCTCCTTCGGTTAGGAGAATGACGCCCGGCATAAGGCTAAGCGCAATTCTGCCACCAATGTAGTTTGATAGACTGCTGGAATATGCGTTGGTGATACTCCATAGGACCAGACCCAAACATCCAGCTTGAACTAGGGATATCAACCGCAGAGGCGATTCAGCGATTGCAAGGTAGGTCATGATGAAGGCGGCGAAGCCAATGCGGCCCATCTGCGGTATAAATAATCGCATTAATTTTAAGATGGGTTGTAGCGACTTGCTAAATGGCGGTGTTTCCGCCTTTCGTAAGCCGTTGAACCATTCTGTTACCCCGGCTTGAAGATTCCTTGCGACCAAGAAGTCCACAAAGTCGATCGACACTTTTGCCGCAGGCCAGTCGCTCGCAAATTCTGAAAACCAGTCGAGAAACCCAATCGCCATAGGTTTGTCATTGGATAGTACAGGCAGGCCAGAATCCAAGTCGATCGTTATTATACACCGTTGAGGCGCGGGCGTATTTATGATCTGTATTAGGAATTCAACCTTTATGATCATCTCGGACGTGACAGAAAGTGATTCTACCTCCAAAGTCTGGAAGCGCTCCCACGAGCTGTATGTCAGCGACCGATCATTGCTGTCCCTTACTATTACTGTAACTGCGGGATCGGCAACAGCTTCATAATGTTCTAACTGCTGTTGAAGCATGCCAAAAAGCCGCACTATGTCATCTCGTCTAATTTCCACATTAGATCGGAGTGTAGTTGTTTGATTCTCTACTTTTCCAGTTACTGTGTGGTAGATGGCTTGCAAGACGGATTTAGGGATGCCGTCTAGCAGGCTGCCTGTATTTGCTCGCATCGGCGTTTCTGTCATCACGTACCCCCGAATGTTCGCGCACAGCATTCCCGGCCCGCGCTGTGATGGATCAACTATGCCCGTAAGAGCATTCGAGGCAATGCTCTGATCCACTGGACGGAGCGAGTAGCTTTGGACGCTGAGTAACTGGTATTCGAACACGTCCGCCGGCGAATGGCCGAGCGGGGGTGCCGTGCGTCAACACGGCAACCGACGGACCGTAGATCCGTCACGCGCGGCTGGCCTAGCCGCAAACGCCCCGCACCTGCGCAACAGGCGGGGCTCCTTTGTGAGCAAACATCGATGGAGTCGAATCTAAGCTATGTGCGACCGGTCAGCCCGGTCGCGCCCTATATTGGTGGAAAGCGCAATCTGTCCGCGCGGTTATGCGATCTGATCGGGGAAACGCCACACCGCACATACGTGGAGCCGTTCGTCGGCATGGGCGGAGTTTTCCTGCGCCGGCCGCGGCGGCCGACGGTGGAGGTCATGAACGACATCTCGGGCGACGTCTCCTGCCTCTACCGCATACTTCAACGTCATTACCAAGCGTTCATGGACGTGCTGAAGTGGCAGATCACGAGCCGCGCGGAGTTCGAACGGCTGATCAAGGTGGAGCCATCGACGTTAACAGACTTGGAGCGGGCTGCCCGTTTCCTGTACCTTCAGCGGCTGGCCTTCGGTGGTAAAGTTCATGGGCGCAGTTTCGGAGTGAGCCGGGACGCGCCGGCACGGTTCGACGTTATGAAGCTGGCGCCTATGCTGGAGGACGTTCACGAGCGCCTCTCGGGGGTGGTGATCGAGCAGCTACCCTACAGCGAGGTCATTACGCGCTACGACGGTCCGGACACGCTTTTCTATCTCGATCCGCCCTATTGGAACTGTGAGGGTGATTATGGACCGGGCGTTTTCGCGAGATCTGACTTCGAGCGCCTCGCGCAGCAGCTGGCGGCGATCGAGGGTCACTTCATCCTGTCGATCAACGACACGCCAGGAGCGCGTGACACGTTCGCCGCGTTCGAGATGGAGCACGTCGACGTGACCTACACGATCGCGTCCGGTGCGGCGCAGGTGGCGGGCGAGTTGATCATCCGCGACTATGTGCCGCGGCCTCATCGGCTCCTCTAGCGGCTCCGGTGTTGCTCCGGTGAAAGTCACTGCATTTCCCCGTTTGTTCACGGTATTTCGGGGTTTCGCAGATCGGGAAAGTGACGGTTTTCCGCGTCATTCATAGATAGGCCGTGTGTTGACATCACAGGGGGCAGGAAGCTGGACATCGGGGCCGGACGCGGCGGGTTGCCGTGGCCCAATCCGGGCAGGTTGGACACCGCAGGTTCGCAGAAAACCGGGAATGTTTGAGGCGGGCAGGTAAGCGCATTCCCGATTGAGGACATAAGGGCGGGAATCACGCGCAGCCTTTCGATCCGTAGTCTTGTCCGACTCACGCTATGTCAGTTAGCCTGCTCCTGAAAAGGGAGAGGCGTGCCAACATCAAAGTACATGCAGCTGGTGATGAAATCGCGCGAGGCCTGCATCAGCGCTGTTGAAACCTATAATCGTGCTTCGACAATGTATCGTGAGGAGACGTTCGCGATCCTCATGATCAACGCTTGGGAGCTGCTCCTAAAGGCTCGGATCGTTCGGGAACGGGGCGGTAAGGTATCCTCGCTCTGGGAGTTGCAGCCTAGACGTAAGAAGGACGGAGAAGCGAGCAAACTAAAAGAGTACAAACGAAATCGCTCCGGTACGCCTCTCACAATTGGCCTTGAACGGGCGTACAACCTTGTCGCGGGTTTCGCCCAGCATCGGATTGACCAAAATTGCATTGCAAACATAGAGGCTCTGGTCGGCATACGCGATAATGCTACGCACTTTGTAGTTCATGATGCGGCACTCAGAAAGAGCCTCACCGAAATTGCATTGGCATCCGTCCGAAACTACGTTTTAGCAGCGCAGGAGTGGTTCAACGTTAGCTTTAGCGACCTGAACATCGCATCTATGCCGATCACCTTCGACCTCGATCACAAGCAAGTCGAGTCGGTCGCGCATAAACAGCCGGAGGCAGTGACCCGCTTCCTAGCGTACATGGAAGAACTGCAGGCACGTGCACGTGCTGAATCCTCCGATTTCTCCGTATCTATCCGTGTGAACTTCGATGTTGTGAAGAATCGCGAGAACGCGGCAGTGACCGCCGCATTGGTTCGGGATGATCCCGATCTGACGGTGACGATCGACGGTGATAAACTGCCTGCCGGGTTCAACACCTCTTATCGCGAACTGCTCGCTAGGTTAAGCGCGCGCTACATTGACTTCAGCCAGAACGGCACCTTCCATGACATTATGAAGCGGCTGAAAAAGGACGAGAGATACTGCTACAACCGCTACCCAGACCCGGAGAAGAAGGCGGGGACCCCAAAGCAATTTTATAATTTGAACATACTTCGGGAGCTTGATTGCCATTACGAGCGTCGCGGTAAAACGCTCTTCGAAACGCCGGACGAGGAGGGCGCCGGTGGCGTGGCGCACCACCCGCCAGTCGCTTAAACGTTCGCCTTTAGAAACGTACGCTTACGCCGTGTTCCCTTCACCCGCTCCACGGTTTCTCCTGCGAACCTGCTCCAATCCCCTTACGGGATGGCGACTATGTCCGCTATTGGGTGGTTAGCGGACGGGCGGCTTTCGGGCATGTGGGCCGCCTAAGCGACGCCGTTGCAAGCCGTATAAGTCACGCGGTTGTCTTTGATCGAGAAGACTACATTGACCACGGCGCATCCGCCGTCGAGGACCATTATCATCTTGTCCTTAGTCCGCCACTCGTGGCCGGGCTTGCCGGATAGCACGTACGTGCCGACTACAGCGCGATTGTCGCGGTAATAATATCGCCTATACATTTTCAACTCTTTCGCGCCCGAAGGCATGTGCACCGTTTGTTCTATTTGATCTATGATCCTTTCGGATGAGGATGACACGCAGCCCGTAAGCGCGAGGCCAAGCAGTATAGGGCGAACGTTCATCGCGTAAGTCTGCACCCGCTGGCCATGGCCCGCAATGTCTGATCTTGGTTTGCCGGATGGGTGTCCTGAATGTCCGACATATGGGCGTGGCCCGACACGCCGCCTTCACGCCCGTGCCTTCAGGGATATAGGCCGGCCGCGTATTTCCTCTGGCGCTTCGCACGCGAAAAAGGGCACCCAGGTCGCCCTGGATGCCCTTCAATCTAGGTGCTTGGGAGCGCCTGGGACGGTCCCTAGACGCTGCCGGAATCAGATACCATTCTTAAGATTGGTGTCGGCGTCGTTCGTGCGCAGATCGTCCGCCTGGTTCTGGCCGGTCGCGCGAACGGCGTCGGCGGTGTTCTCGAGAGCGGCTTCGGCAGCTGCGTTGCTGGTGTTGTCCGCAGCGTCTTCGAGGTTGTCGGCAACGGCCTCGGAGTTCGCTTCCACGTTGTCGGCAGCCTGCTCGCGCGGGCTGGTGTTGCAGGCGGCGAGCGAGAGCAGGCCGGTGGCGGCAGCGAACAGAACGATCTTCTTCATCTTGGAACAACCCTTGTTATGGTGTTGTGGCGATACACGACACCAGCACGAATTCAATGCCTATGCGGTTGGTGGAGTATCGACGTGAACGGGTCCGGCGGCAGCAAGCACTTACCGGCTCCTGTAAGTCATTGATTTAGAACGACCCGCTCCACCGGCCTGAGTGCAACGGACACCGAAAGCACATGACGGCCCGGCTCCATGGCAGACGCATGGGATAGAGCAGGGGGCACCACGTCCGGTCTCAGGAGCGTACGTCTGTACCCGCGCCACGATCTGGTCAGAAGAAACGGACCAGCATCAACAACAGTCCCAGGATCGACGCGAGCCAGGCAAGGCTGCGGAGATAGCGCACGCCGAACAGGTAGAGCGGGATGTAGGCGAAGCGGGCGGCGAACCAGAGGATCGCGCCGGCCGCGCCGCTGCCGCCGGTCTGCCCGGTCATGGCGAGCGCGAGCGTCAGCGCGATGAACGCCGGATAGGTTTCCTGAAAGTTCGCCAGCGCGCGGGCGGCCCGGCCGGCGAGCGTGCCGAGCGGTTGTGCGGCGCCGTCGCGCGGACCGGCGTTCCAGTCGAGGCCGCGATCGCGGGTGGCGGTCTGCCCCTGGATCATGACATGCGCGAACAGCAGGACGGTCGATGCGCCGAGCAGGGTCAGTTCGATAGGCATGATGGCGGCTTTCCTGTCGTTACGGACCGAACGAGGAAGCCGCGCACAGGCTCCCTCGTCCCGATCGTCAGGCGGACAGCAGCGCCGCCAGTTCGTAGAACGCCGCACCGATCAGCCCGGCGGCGGGGAGCGTGACCACCCAGGCGACGACGATCCGGCTGGCGATGTTCCAGCGGACGGCGCTGAGCCGGCGGGCGGAGCCGACGCCGACGATCGCGCCGGTGATGGTGTGCGTCGAGGACACGGGAATGCCGCCCATCGTCGCCATGAACAGCGTGATCGCGCCGCCCGTCTCGGCGCAGAAGCCCTGCGCCGGGGTGAGGCGGGTGATCTTCGACCCCATCGTGTGGACGATCTTCCATCCGCCCGACATCGTGCCGAGCGCCATCGCCGCCTGGCAGGAGAGCACGACCCAGAAGGGTACGTGGAATTCGCCGCCGAGCATGCCCTGCGAATAGAGCAGGACGGTGATGATCCCCATCGTCTTCTGCGCGTCGTTGCCGCCGTGGCCCAGGCTGTAGAGCGCGGCGGAGACGAGCTGGAGCTTGCGGAAGCGCTTGTCGACGCCCATTGGCGTCAGCTTCAGCGAACTCCACGCGACGACCAGCACCAGCAGCAGGGCGAGGACCAGCCCGACGGTGGGCGACAGGAAGATCGCGGCGACGGTCTTGCCGACGCCGACCCAGACGACGCTGGAAAAGCCCGCCTTCGATATACCGGCACCGAGCAGGCCGCCGATCAGCGCGTGGCTGGAACTGGACGGAATGCCGTAGCGCCAGGTGATGACATTCCACGCGATCGCGCCCATCAGCGCGCCGAAGATCACCTGCGGATCGATGATCTGCGCGTCGACGATACCCTTGCCCACCGTCTGCGCGACATGCAGGCCGAACACCGCAAACGCGATGAAGTTGAAGAAGGCGGCCCAGAGCACTGCGTGGTGCGGCTTCAGGACGCGGGTGGATACCACGGTCGCGATCGAATTGGCGGCGTCGTGCAGGCCGTTCAGGAAATCGAACAGCAGCGCCACGCCGATCAGCGCGACCAGCAGCGTGAAGGAGATGGTCATGGCCTAGGCGTGATCGATCACGAGACCCTGGATCTCGTTCGCGATGTCCTCGAACCGGTCGGCCGTCCGCTCCAGATGGCTGTAGATTTCGCGCTCGACGATGAAGCGCATCGGATTGTCGGTGCCGCACGCCTTGAACAGCGCCTTCAAGCCGCGGGCGTGATGCTCGTCCGCACGCCCCTCCAGCTTGACCAGCCGTTCGGTGAGGTCGTGCAGGCGCGCGGCATTCTGGTCGAGCTTGCGGAGGAGGGGGATCGCTTCCGCGGTAACGCGCGCCGCCTCGACGACCAGACCGACCATCTCACGCATGTCGGGTGCGAACTCGGTCACCTCGTACAGGGCGATGGTGTTCGCGGTCTGGTTCATCTGGTCGATCGAATCGTCCATGACCCCGATCAGGTCGGTGATCGCCGACCGGTCGAAGGGGGTCACGAACACGCGGCGCACGTCCTGCAGGACGTCGCGGGTGATATCATCGGCCTCGTGCTCGCGATCCACGATCTCGGCGATGTGCTGCGCGATCGCGCCGTCGCCGCTGAACAGCTTCTGCAAGGCGTCGGCGCCCGCGACCAGCGTGGCGGCATGCGCCTCGAACTGTTCGAAGAAACGACCTTGCTTCGGCATCAGCGCCTGGAACCAGGCAACCATAAGGGACCTTTCAATAATGGCGCGGCGCGCATGGGGCCGGCCGCGACGGCACGCAAGCCGAATCTGGACGATCCACCGTACCGGGACGGATCACGACGTGGATCCGGCGGAACGGAGACTGCCCATGGCAAGCTTGCATGACGATAGCATGACTCACGGCCATCGCGGCAAGGCACTTGATGCCGGCAGGGTCGCGCGACGCCGCCTGACCTGCGTTTGCGCACCGGCGATCCGGTCCCGGCCTCGACAGCCCGGCGCGCGCAGGGCAGGGGACGGGGCATGTCTTTCGTCCGTACACTTCGTCAGGCGACCGCCGCGGATCACGAGATGGTCGACGCGCATTACGGTGGTTTCGCGCTCGATCGCCCGGCGGGTTACCGGTCGTTCCTGACCGCGCACGCACGGGCATTGCCGGCGGTGGAGCTGGCACTCGCCGAAGCGTCGGACCTGCCGCCATGGCGATCACGGACGGCGTTGTTGGCGGCGGACCTGCACGCGCTGGATGCGCCGATACCGGCGCCGCTTCCCTTCCAGCCGGGCGCAGCCGCAGAGCGCTGGGGTGCCCTGTACGTGATCGAGGGATCGCGGCTCGGCGGGCAGTTGCTGGCGCGCAGCGTACCGGCCGGCCTGCCGTCCGCCTACCTCGCGGCGCATCACCTGCCCGGCGAATGGCGCAGGCTGTTGACGACGCTCGATACGCACGCGGCTGGGCAGGGGCAGGCATGGCAGGATGCCGCGCTGGCCGGCGCCCGCGCATGCTTCGCCCTGTACGCCCGGGCTGCGGTGATCGCCTAGTCCGACGCATCCTCGCCCTGCTTCCGCCGACACCCGCGTCGACCGATCAGGCCGGCGCCAGCACCACGCGATTCTTGCCGGCGCGCTTGGCGGCGTAGAGCGCGGCGTCGGCCGCCCGCATCGCCGCACTGGGATCGTCGCCGAGCACCGCGATTCCGGCGGAAAAGCTGAGGTTGCCGATGCCACGCCCGGTCGATTGATCGACGAGCGTGCGCGCGCCGAGCCGCTCGCGGACATCGTCGAGCTTCTCGTGCGCCGTCGCGGGGGAACAGCGTTCGAACAGGCAGGCGAACTCCTCGCCGCCATGCCGCGCGACCAGCACCGTCCTGCCCAGATCCGTCGTCAGTTGGCGCGCGACGAGTTTCAGCACCCGATCGCCCGTATCATGGCCGTGGCGGTCGTTGATCGCCTTGAAATCGTCGATGTCGCAAAGCGCGACGCAATGGCTGCCGCTATCGTCCTCGCATGCGTTTGCGGCGTGCAGCCTGCCATCGAAACAGCGGCGGTTGGCAAGGCCGGTGAGGTGATCCTCGTCCGCCGCCTGCCGCGCCTGTTCCAGATTGACGCGCAGCGCGCGGGTCTCGCGATGCGTCGCCTCCAGCCGTGTGGCAAGATCGCGGGTCCGCGCGATCGCTTCGGTGGTGATGCCCAGCAGGCGAACCATGGTGGCGCCCGTCTCGCCGTGCGCGGCATCGGCTTCGGCACTGAGCGCGCTGTGATAGTCGCGGGCCGAGGCATGGCTCTGATGAACGGTGGTCTCGCTGTCCGCCAGCATGACGGCCAGCGCGTCGGCCATCGCGGCGATCCCCTCGGGATGCAGCGCGGCGTCGGGTCGCGCGCTGGTCAGGCTGCGCACGAAGCGGGCATCGATCCGCGGCTGCGACGTCAGGTGCCGGTCCACCTCCAGCCGCAGCGCGATATCGTCACCCGACACGTAGCGGCGGGCCAGATCGTAATGCTCCGTGGTCGGCGCCAGATCGTGCGTCTCCAGGAACGCACCGATCCGGCAGAACAGCTGACGATTGCGATCGCGCGTGTCGTCATGCGCGTCGGCATGGACCGGGGGTCTATTCTGATGACCGCCCAGCCAGGACGACAATCGGGCAAGGCGCGAATGCGCCGGTGCAGCGAGCGCGTTCATGCGACCTGCGGTCCGGCCAGTGTCGAATCGCATCGTTCGGGCGCGATGGCATTGGCAATATTGGGGAAGATCATCGTCGCTCGTCCTGAACACCTTGCGTCCGGACCGTGTGTATCAAAGGACGATGAAGTCTTTATGAGCGACGAACCGGCAGCGTAACGACATCATGCCACGTCACGCCGATCACGTCTCGGCGATCGGTGCCGTCACGATCGCGCGCAGACCGGGATGGTTTTCGCTATATTCGATCGTGCCGGACAGGCGCTGGACCATCGCGTCCATCATGCGACTGCCGAAGCCGCCGCTGCCCGCCATGTCGCCGTTCTTGCCGCGCCCGTCGTCCGCGACGATCAGCCGCAGCTTGCCGCCATGCTGTTCCAGTGCAATGGCGACCGGCCCGGGTGCGCCGTCATAGGCATATTTGGTGGCGTTGATGACCAGTTCGGTCAGGATCAGGCCGATGTTCACCGCACGGTCGGTCGGCACCAGAACGGGCGCCAGGTCGAGCCGGATGTGACGACCCCAGTCGGTGCCGAGCGACGTGCGCATGTCGGCGATCAACTCATCGACGTAGCGCGACAGATCGATGCTCTCGACCTGATCGTCGCGATACAGCCGGCGATGGACGAGCGCGACCGCGGCGAGGCGGGCCTGCGCCTCCGCCAGCTGATCCGCGACGATACCGGCGCCGGCAGTCTTCGCCTGCAACCGCAGGAACGAGGCGACCAGCTGCAGGCTGTTCTGCACGCGATGGTTCACTTCCTTCATCAGCACGTCCTTCTGGACGAGCAGCGCATCCTTTTCGACCAGCGTCCGGCTCAATTCGCGATTGAGGATGCGAACCTGAAGATGCTGGCGCGCTTCGTGGAAGCGACGACGCAGCCGGTGCGCCGCCTCCACCTCTTCCAGAGTCCATGGATGCGACCGGCCGCGCACGGTTTCCGTAAAGCTTGCGAACGATGCTCGCGGGGTCAGCGTCTCGTTGGGGGCGATCTGCACCGCCTTGTGCGGGTTGCCCGCCCATTCGATCGTTTCGACCGTCTCGGCGCGCAGCCACAGCAACGTCGCGTCCTCGTCGTGCAGCGGCAGAGCGAGCAGTCCGCTCGCCAGCCTGTGGTGTTCGGCGGCGGCGGGGAACAGCTTCGCCAGTTCGTGGGTGGCGAGCGGTTCGTTGCCGCGTTCACGAACCTGGCGCGCGATCGCGATCAGGACGCCATCGGCCGGACACCGGCCGGTCGCCTCGACCTGATCGCCCGCCACCATCGCGAAGCCATCGGCGTGCAGCATCTCGCGCAATTCGGTCTTCACGGCGATGATCGCGTCGCGTAGCGGTTCTTCGCTGTTCAGACGGGGAACGACGCTATCCTCGGCGGCACGCAGGGCGAGCCGCTCGCGATAGGCCGCCGCTTCCTCCTTGGCGCGGATCTGCCGGGCAAGGCCACTCGCCAGCGTCGCGGCGGCACCGCGCACCTCCGGCGCCAGGGCGCGCGGCGTGTTGTGGTGGCAGGCGATCAGCCCCCACAGCAACCCGTCCTTGACGATCGAGATCGATGCGGACGCCTCGACACCCATGTTGCGAAGATATTGCAGATGGATCGGCGAGACGTGGCGCAACGCCACGTCGCTGAGGTCGCAGCCGGCAAAACCGGCGGGCCGCAGCGGGGCGGGGTCATAATCCACGGTCGGGATCGACCGGGTCCGGTTACGGATATACAGCGCGCGCGCCTGCTTCGGGATGTCGGACGCGGGGAAATGATGGTTCAGGAACGTGTCGAGCGTCGGGTCGCGATCCTCGGCCACCACGCGGCCGGCATCGTCGTCCAGGAAGCGATAGACCATTACCCGGTCGAACCCGGTGAGCGTGCGAAATGCCGTCGCGGCACGATCGTACAGCGTCTGCCGGTCGGTAGCGCGCTCGAAGCTGGTGGCGACCGCGTCCAGCCATGCCAGCATCGTCGCGGCGGTCATCGGATCGGACGGCAACGGCTCCAGCTCGACCATCAGGTGCCGCCCGGCACGGTGCATCGTCGCGGTGAAGCGGTCGTCGATCCCGGTCACCGGCAAGGGGACGCTGGCGTTCGGCCCGCCCGGCAGCGTGTTGAGCAACCGCGCGATATCCTGCTGCAACAGCTCGCCCAGCGGGCGCCCGAGCCACTCGGCGGCCAGCTTGCCCTCGATGTCGCCCGCACCGGCCACCACCCGATGCGCACCCTCCGCCTCGGCGACGAGCAGCAGCCCGTGGGGCTGGATGGCGCCGGGGATATGGATCGGCTCTCGATCGCACGCGGTCAGGTCGAGCCCGGGCGCGTTGATGTCTGTCGTACTCGGGATCGCCATCGTCACTCTTGATACTGGTCCGGGGAGCATGGGCCTGCCTGTCCCCCAATACAATCCGAGGGTGATTGACATGGATCAGCACGTCAAGGGCACTGGAACGTCGGCGTGGATCCGGGGGTTGGCGCGGAAACAACCGGGACATATTCGTGATGCTCGCCAGAACACCCGTCCGCTACACCCCCGCCGTCGAACGCCTCGCCGACGACGAGGCCGGCACGATCGATGCCCTCAACGCGGCGTTTCGCGAAATCTTGGAAACCACGTCCACGGATTACGGCCACGCCGTGCGATCCGTCCATGCCAAGGCGCATGGCATCGCGCGCGGAACGCTGACCGTGGCGGACGATCTGCCGCCGGAGCTGGCACAGGGCATCTTCGCGCGAGGCGGCTCCTACGAAGCGGTGCTGCGGCTGTCGACCAACGCCGGCGATATCCTGCCCGACAGCATCGGTCTGCCGCGCGGATTGGCGTTGAAGATCCTCGGTGTCGAAGGCGAGCGGCTTCCCGGGTCGGAAGCCGATACGACCCAGGACTTCATCATGGTGAATGGGCCGGTATTCACTGCGCCCGATGCGGCATCGTTCCTCAAGAACCTCAAGCTGCTGGCGAAGACCACCGACCGCGCCGAAACGGGCAAGGTCGTGTTGTCGAAGGTCCTGCGCACGGTGGAGGCCGGGCTGGAGGCGATCGGCCAGCCCTCGGCGACGCTCCAGCAACTCGGCGGCGCACCGCACGTCCATCCGCTCGGCGAGACCTATTTCACCCAGACGCCGTACCGGTACGGCGACTATATGGCGAAGGTCGCGGTATTCCCGGTCGCGCCGGCACTCACCCGGCTTGCCGGAGCGACGATCGACACCGTCGACGATCCCGATGCGATCCGCGCGGCGGTGCGAAAGGCGTTGATCGCGCATGGCGGATCGTGGGACGTGCGCGTGCAGCTCAACACCGATCTGGACGCGATGCCGATCGAGGATCCGCGGGTGGAATGGGATCGCGCGGCCAGCCCGTTCGTGACGGTCGCGACGCTCGACGTGCCGCCGCAGATCGGCTGGGACGACGAAACGACGGCGCGTACCGACGATGCCCTGTCCTACAGCATCTGGCACGGGATCGAGGCGCATCGGCCACTCGGCAACGTCAATCGCGCCCGCCGCGACACCTATCGCTTTTCCGCCGATTTCCGCCGGTCGTTCAATGGTTGCCCGATGCACGAACCGGGCAGCCTTGCCGAACTCGTCTGACACCGCCTAGCAGCTTTCCGTCATCCCCAGCGTTCGGGCACCCATGATCACATTGTTTCACGTCAGCGACGTTCATTTTGGTGCGGAAGATCCTGAGGCGATCGCCTGGTTCGGCGAACGGGTGGCGGAGGAAAAACCGGATGCGGTCATCATGACCGGCGACCTGACGATGCGCGCCACCCGCCGCGAATTCGAATGCGGCGGCGACTGGCTGCGCAGCCTCGGCGTGCCGGTGACGCTGGAGGTCGGCAATCACGACATCCCGTATTACTGGGACCCGTTCCGCCGGTTGTTCGCGCCCTACCAGCGCTACGTCGCGATCGAGAAGATGATCGAGGCGGAACTGGACCTGCCCGGCGTCACCATCGTGCCGTTGAAGACGACGGCGCGGGCGCAGTGGCGCTGGAACTGGTCGAAGGGCAGGGTCAGCCCCGGTTCGCTGCGGCGGGCCCTTGCGATGATCGCGCAGGCGCCCCGCGGCAATCTGATCTTCGTCGCCGCTCACCATCCGTTGGTCGAGGGCGGCACCAAGGGGACGGCGAAGACCCGCCATGGCGACAGCGCGATGACGGCGCTGGCGGAGGCGGGGGCGCATGCCGTGCTGTCCGGCCACGTCCACGATCCGTTCGACGTACCGGTTGAGCGCAGCGGCCGGACGATACGCATGATCGGGGCGGGGACCTTGTCGAAGCGCGTGCGCAATTCACGCCCTGCCTTCAACGAGATCCGTCTCGCCGATGGCAAGTTCGAAACGATCGCACGCACGATGGGCCGCGAACCGCAACGGGCGATCAGCGAAGATCCCGAGCATCCCCGCGTCTGATCTGCCCGCGTCTGATCTGCAGCCGTCCGGACTCCCGGCGTCTCAAAGCCGGACGGGTGCGTCAATAGTCCGTTCTTTTCCGAAGGTTGAGAGCGCATTATGATGGCGGCGATAAAAAGGGGATGCACGGCGATGAACATGGCAGGGCGACTGGCTGTCGCTGCGGACGAGGCCTTGCTGGTTCATATCGTCGATCAGGATGCCGCGGCGTCGCGGCAGATCGCCGATGCGCTCACCGACCGATCGATCGCGATACAGGGCTGGACGACCATCGACGACTTCGCGCGCGATTGCGGTACGGCCGTGCCGGGATGTGTCGTGATGGACCCGTTCGTCGGCGGCGTCGATGTCGCCGCGTTGCAGGAACGGCTGGCGGCGCCCGACATCGGCATGCCCTGCGTGATCGTGACGGGGCACGCCGATATCCACTCGGCCGTCGCGGCCATGCGTCGCGGGGCGATCGATTACATCGCCAAGCCGGTCGACGAGGATCGCCTGTTCGCCGCCCTCGCGACCGCCCGCCACCGGCTGAAGCAGGCGCAGCGCCGCGCGGCGACGATGCGCCGCGTCAATGCTGCGCTCAACATGCTCAGCACGCGTGAGCGCGAGGTGCTGGAAGGGCTGACGCGCGGCTGGTCGAACAAGGAAATCGCGCGCCGTCTCTCGATTTCCGCCCGCACCGTAGAAATACACCGCGCCAACCTAATGGACAAACTCGACGCCAACTCATTGTCCCAGGCGCTTCGCATCGCATTCATTGCTCAGGTCTGCAGCATGGTGAACCCGGCGCTGCACGTCGATTGATCGTACGATCGCCGGTCGCGGTGATCGAAATGTAGCGGCGGAGGGCGGATCGGAATTTCGGCGCGACGCGCCGTCTGGCTACGCGCGCAACGTAATCAAACGATCGCTTGCGATCGTGCGTGCTTCGTCGATCCGGATCGCCGCCAGATCGAGACCCAGCCGGTCGGCGATGGCGCAGGCTTCCGTCAGCAGGGTATGGATCCGGCGCAAGCTTGTCGCATCGTCATCAACGACCTGTGAAACGGGAAACATGGCGGTCTTCATCCTGTGGCTAGCGCGATGCACGGTCATTGCCACACGAGTTAATATTCTAACATACGTTAAAGTGCGTAGTTGCAACGGGTTGGCCATGAAAAAACCGCCGCCCGGTTGCCCGGACGGCGGCTCCTTCATTCGGTCAGGTTGTAACCCGAACCCGGAGGATCACTCCTGGTTCAGATATTCGCCGGCAGCCTCGTCGCTGCCGTCGCCCGAGGGCGTGACCTCGGCGAGCGGGTCGGGACCCGTGCCGGTGTCTTCGCGCTTCGAACGCAGCGCCTCGGCGGCGCGGAGTTCGGCGGCCGAGGCCGGCGCGACGATCGCTGCCGCCAGCGAACGCTGCTGCGCACGGAGCGCCGCGTCACGCGACGAGGCCGCGACGCGCAGGCGGTTCATGCCCGCACCCGTGCCCGCCGGGATCAGGCGACCGACGATCACGTTCTCCTTCAGGCCCATCAGCGTGTCCTGCTTGCCCTGGACCGCCGCCTCGGTGAGGACGCGGGTGGTCTCCTGGAACGACGCCGCCGAGATGAAGCTGCGGGTTTGCAGCGACGCCTTGGTGATGCCGAGCAGGACGGGCTTGCCGTGTGCCGGTGCTTCGTTCGCGCCCAGCTTCTCGTTGGTCGCGTCCATTTCCTCGCGATCGACCTGTTCGCCCTTCAGCAGCGTAGTGTCGCCGCCGTCGGTGATCTCGACCTTCTGCAGCATCTGACGAACGATCGTCTCGATGTGCTTGTCGTTGATCTTCACGCCCTGCAGTCGATAGACTTCCTGGATTTCGCTGACGAGATATTCGGCCAGCGGCTCGATCCCCATCGTTTCCAGAATGTCATGCGGGTTCGGCGAACCGCCGATCAGATTGTCGCCACGCTTGACGTAGTCGCCTTCCTGAACGTCGATCACCTTCGACTTCGGCACCAGATACTCGACGACATCGCCGCCGTCCTCGGGCTGGATGCCGATCTTGCGCTTCGCCTTATAGTCCTTGCCGAACACGACCCGGCCGGAAACCTTGGCGATGATCGCCGCTTCCTTGGGGATGCGCGCTTCGAACAATTCGGCGACGCGCGGCAGACCGCCGGTGATGTCGCGGGTCTTGGCGGACTCGCGGCTGACACGGGCGAGAACGTCGCCGGCCTGCACCTGGGCATTGTCGTCGACCGACAACACCGCACCGGTGGTCAGCATGTAGCGGGCCGCTTCGCCGTCCTCGGTCGTGGTGAGGGTCAGGCGCGGACGCAGATCCTCCTTCGACTTGGTCGAGGTGCGGTATTCGATGACGACGCGCTGGGCGATACCGGTCGCTTCGTCGGTCTGCTCGGTGAGCGTCTTGCCCTCGGTCAGATCGACGTACTTCACGATACCCGAGTTCTCCGTGATCACCGGCATGGTGAACGGGTCCCACTCGGCCATGCGATCGCCCTTGGTCAGGACGTGACCGTCGTCGAACAGCACATAGGCGCCATACGGGATGCGGTGCGTCGAGAGTTCGCGGCCGTCCATGTCGACGATCACGATTTCACCCGAACGCGACAGAGTCACGCGGCGACCACGCTGGTCGACGATCAGGCGCAGGTCCTTGAACACCGCGGTGCCGTCGACCGGCGCTTCCAGGTTCGACTGCTCGTTGAGCTGCGCCGCGCCACCGATGTGGAACGTACGCATCGTTAGCTGCGTACCCGGTTCGCCGATCGACTGGGCGGCGATGACGCCGACCGCTTCACCGATGTTGACCGGCGTGCCGCGGGCGAGATCGCGCCCGTAGCACTTGCCGCAGACGCCGATCTTGCTCTCGCAGACCAGCGGCGAGCGGATCTTCATCCCTTGGATGCCGGTCTTCTCGATCTGCACGATCATCGCCTCGTCCAGCAGCGTGCCGGTCGGGATGATGACCTCGCCGGTCTTGGCGTCGACCACGTTCTCCGCCGTCGTACGGCCGAGGATGCGCTCGCCGAGCGAGGCGATCGTCGAACCGCCCTGCACGATCGCCTTCATCTCCAGCGCGCGCTCGGTGCCGCAATCCTCCTCGACGATGACGCAATCCTGCGACACGTCGACGAGGCGGCGGGTGAGGTAGCCCGAGTTCGCCGTCTTCAACGCCGTATCCGCGAGGCCCTTACGAGCACCGTGGGTGGAGTTGAAGTATTCGAGGACGGTCAGGCCTTCCTTGAAGTTCGAGATGATCGGCGTCTCGATGATCTCGCCCGACGGCTTGGCCATCAGCCCGCGCATGCCGGCGAGCTGCTTGATCTGCGCCTGCGAACCACGGGCGCCGGAGTGCGCCATCATGTAGATCGAGTTGATGTCCTTCTCGCGGCCCTTCATCGGGCCGTCTTCGTAATGACGGACAGCCTTGATCTCGTTCATCATCGAGTTCGCGACCTGATCGCCGCAACGCGACCAGGCGTCGATCACCTTGTTGTACTTCTCCTGCTGCGTGATCAGGCCATCCTGATACTGCTGCTCGAAGTCCTTCACCTGATCGCGCGTTTCGTCGACCAGCTTGTCCTTGTCCGGCGCGATGATCATGTCGTCCTTGCCGAACGAGATGCCGGCGCGGAACGCGTGACGGAAGCCCAGTGCCATGATCGCGTCGGCGAACAGCACGGTCTCCTTCTGGCCGGTGTGACGATAGACCTCGTCGATCACGTCGCCCACGTCCTTCTTGGTGAGCAGGCGATTGACCGTCTCGAACGGCACCTTGTGGCTGTGCGGGAGCGTCTCGCCGAGCAGCATGCGGCCCGGAGTCGTCTCGTAGCGCTTGAGGTACTGCTTGCCGGCCTCGTCGGTCTGCGGAACGCGGCTGATGATCTTGGTGTGGAGCGTCA
This sequence comes from Sphingomonadaceae bacterium OTU29LAMAA1, assembly GCA_024072375.1. Taxonomy (NCBI): domain Bacteria; kingdom Pseudomonadati; phylum Pseudomonadota; class Alphaproteobacteria; order Sphingomonadales; family Sphingomonadaceae; species Sphingomonadaceae bacterium OTU29LAMAA1. The sequence continues at coordinate 1,255,300 of CP099617.1, read as the reverse complement.
CCGCCCCGGCGTTGAGCGCCTGATGCACCTCGGCCATGTCGCCCAGGAGCATGCCTTCGCCCGGCTCGCCTTCCTTCATCATCGACAGGTAATACAGGCCCAGCACCATGTCCTGCGACGGCACGATGATCGGCTTGCCGTTCGCCGGCGACAGGATGTTGTTCGTCGACATCATCAGGACGCGCGCTTCCAGCTGGGCCTCGAGGCTCAGGGGGACGTGCACGGCCATCTGGTCGCCGTCGAAGTCGGCGTTGAACGCGGAGCAGACCAGCGGGTGCAACTGGATCGCCTTGCCCTCGATCAGCACCGGCTCGAACGCCTGGATGCCGAGACGGTGGAGCGTCGGTGCGCGGTTCAGCATCACCGGATGCTCGCGGATCACCTCGTCCAGGATGTCCCAGACTTCCTTGCGCTCCTTCTCGACCCACTTCTTTGCCTGCTTCAGGGTCATCGACAGACCCTTGGCGTCGAGGCGCGCGTAGATGAACGGCTTGAACAGTTCGAGCGCCATCTTCTTCGGCAGGCCGCACTGGTGCAACTTCAGTTCAGGCCCGGTCACGATGACCGAACGACCCGAATAGTCGACGCGCTTGCCCAGAAGATTCTGGCGGAAGCGGCCCTGCTTGCCCTTCAGCATGTCGGACAGCGACTTCAGCGGACGCTTGTTGGCGCCCGTGATGGTGCGACCGCGACGGCCGTTATCGAACAGGGCGTCGACCGCCTCCTGCAACATGCGCTTTTCGTTGCGGACGATGATGTCCGGCGCGCGCAGCTCCATCAGCCGCTTCAGGCGGTTGTTGCGGTTGATGACGCGGCGGTACAGGTCGTTCAGATCCGACGTCGCGAAACGGCCGCCGTCCAGCGGCACCAGCGGGCGCAGCTCGGGCGGGATGACCGGCACGACTTCGAGGATCATCCATTCGGGACGGTTGCCCGATTCCAGGAAACTCTCGACGACCTTCAGCCGCTTGATGATCTTCTTGGGCTTCAGCTCCGACTTGGTCGTCGCCAGCTCTTCGAGCAGCGCAACCTTCTCGCCTTCGAGGTCGAGGCTTTCGAGCATGATGCGCACGGCCTCGGCACCGATACCGGCCGAGAACGCGTCCTCACCGTACTGGTCCTGCGCCTCGAGGAGTTCGTCCTCGGTCATCAGCTGGAACTTCTCGAGCGGGGTCAGGCCCGGCTCGATGACGATATACGCCTCGAAGTACAGCACGCGCTCGAGCTGCTTCAACTGCATGTCGAGCAGCAGGCCGATGCGCGAGGGCAGCGACTTCAGGAACCAGATGTGCGCGACCGGCGCAGCAAGTTCGATATGGCCCATCCGCTCGCGGCGGACCTTCGACACCGTGACCTCGACACCGCACTTCTCGCAGACGATGCCCTTGTACTTCATACGCTTGTACTTGCCGCACAGGCACTCGTAATCCTTGATCGGACCGAAGATGCGCGCGCAGAACAGGCCGTCACGCTCGGGCTTGAACGTGCGATAGTTGATGGTCTCGGGCTTCTTGATCTCGCCGAACGACCACGAGCGGATCTTGTCGGGCGATGCGATGCCGATCTGGATCTGGTCGAAGGTTTCCGGCTTCGCGATCGGATTGGCGAAATTGGTCAGTTCGTTCATGAACCTGTCCTCTTAAAATCTGTCTCCTCTCCCCTTGTGGGAGAGGAAGGGGCCCGCTGCCGAAGGCAGTGGGAAGGTGAGGGGGATGCGGCGGTCGTCCCGCACTTCCCCTCACCCCGCGCCGCGTTCCGCGGCTTGCCCCTCTCCCACGGGGGGGAAAGGGGACGTATGGCTTACTCCGCCGCGATCGCGATGCCGCCCTCGTCGTCCACGTCCTGCATGGTCTTGAGATCGACGTTGAGACCCAGGCTGCGCATTTCCTTGACGAGCACGTTGAAGCTCTCCGGGATGCCGGCCTCGAACGTGTCGTCGCCCTTGACGATCGCCTCGTAGACCTTGGTGCGGCCGACGACGTCGTCCGACTTCACCGTCAGCATTTCCTGCAAGGTGTACGCCGCGCCATAGGCCTGGAGCGCCCAGACCTCCATCTCGCCGAAGCGCTGGCCGCCGAACTGTGCCTTACCACCCAGCGGCTGCTGGGTGACCAGCGAGTACGGCCCGATCGAACGCGCGTGGATCTTGTCGTCCACGAGGTGGTGCAGCTTGAGCATGTAGATGATGCCCACCGTCACCTTGCGGTCGAACTTGTCGCCCGTGCGTCCGTCGAACAGCTCCGACTGGCCCGACGTGTCGAGGCCCGCCAGCTCCAGCATCGCCGACACGTCGCTCTCGCGTGCGCCGTCGAACACCGGGGTGCCCATCGGGATGCCGGTGCGGATGTTGTGCACCAGCTCGACGATCTCGTCCGGATCGCGGCTCTGGATGTCCTCGGCGTAGTGATCGCCATAGACCTCGACCAGCCGCTCCTTGACCGCGTCCGGCATCTCGCCCGCCTTGGCATCCGGGTTGGCGTCGCGCCAATCGTCGAGCGCCGCCGCGACCTGCATGCCCAGATTGCGGGCCGCCCAGCCGAGGTGCGTTTCGAAGATCTGACCGACGTTCATGCGCGACGGCACGCCCAGCGGGTTGAGTACGAGATCGACCGGCGTACCGTCGGCGAGGAACGGCATGTCCTCCGCCGGCAGGATGCGGCTGATGACGCCCTTGTTGCCGTGACGGCCGGCCATCTTGTCGCCCGGCTGCAGCTTGCGCTTCACCGCGACGAAGACCTTGACCATCTTGAGCACGCCCGGCGGCAGCTCGTCGCCACGCTCCAGCTTCTCGCGACGATCGTGGAACTTGTCCGTGATCCGCTTGGCGGCTTCGTCATACTGCTGCTTGACGGCTTCCAGGTCGCCCTGGACCTTGTCGTCGGCAACCGCGAACTTCCACCATTCGTGGCGGTCGACGCTGTCGAGCAGGTCCATGTCGATCGTCGAGCCCTTCTTTAGGCCCTTCGGCACGGCAGTGGCGACCTGATCGAGCAGCATTTCGCGCAGGCGCGACCATGTGGCACGGTTCAGGATGGTGCGCTCGTCGTCCGAATCCTTCTTCAGGCGCTCGATCTCCTCGCGCTCGATCGCCATCGCGCGCTCGTCCTTGTCGATGCCGTGGCGATTGAAGACGCGCACGTCGACGATCGTACCGGCAACGCCCGGGGGCAGGCGCAGCGAGGTGTCGCGCACGTCCGACGCCTTTTCACCGAAGATGGCGCGGAGCAGCTTCTCCTCCGGCGTCATCGGGCTTTCGCCCTTCGGCGTGATCTTGCCGACGAGGATATCGCCCGGCTCGACCTCGGCACCGACGTAGACGATGCCCGCCTCGTCGAGGTTGCGCAGCGCTTCCTCGCCGACGTTGGGGATGTCGCGCGTGATGTCTTCCGGCCCGAGCTTGGTGTCGCGGGCCATCACCTCGAACTCGTCGATGTGGATCGACGTGAACACGTCGTCCTTCACGATCCGCTCGCTGATGAGGATCGAATCCTCGTAGTTGTAGCCGTTCCAGGGCATGAACGCGACGAGCGCGTTGCGGCCCAGCGCCAGCTCGCCGAACTCGGTCGAGGGACCGTCGGCGATGACGTCGCCGGCGTTGACCACGTCGCCCACCTTCACCAGCGGACGCTGGTTGATGCAGGTCGACTGGTTCGAACGCTGGAACTTCATCAGCGTGTAGATGTCGACGCCCGACTTGGTCGAATCGACCTCGCCGGTGGCACGGATGACGATACGGCTGGCGTCGACCTGATCGACGATACCGGCGCGCTTCGCTCCGATCGCGGCGCCCGAATCGCGCGCCACGGTCTCTTCCATGCCGGTGCCGACGAAGGGCGCTTCCGCCTTCACCAGCGGCACGGCCTGACGCTGCATGTTCGAACCCATCAGCGCGCGGTTGGCGTCATCGTTTTCCAGGAAAGGAATGAGCGATGCGGCGACCGAGACGAGCTGCTTGGGGCTGACGTCCATCAGCGTGACGTTGTCGGGCAGCGCCATCAGGAATTCGCCCGCCTGACGCGACGACACCAGTTCCTCGGCAAAGCCACCATCGCCGTTCAGTTCGGCCGATGCCTGCGCGATCGTGTGCTTGGCCTCTTCCATCGCCGACAGATAGACGACGTCGTCGGTGACCTTGTGGTCGACGACCTTGCGGTACGGCGTCTCGATGAAGCCGTATTTGTTGACGCGGCTGAACGACGCGAGGCTGTTGATCAGACCGATGTTCGGGCCTTCCGGCGTCTCGATCGGGCAGATGCGGCCATAGTGCGTCGGATGAACGTCGCGGACTTCGAAGCCTGCACGCTCACGCGTCAGACCACCCGGCCCGAGCGCCGAAACACGACGCTTGTGCGTCACTTCGGACAGCGGGTTGGTCTGATCCATGAACTGCGACAGCTGCGACGAACCGAAGAATTCACGCACCGCGGCCACCGCCGGCTTGGCGTTGATCAGATCGTTCGGCATCACGGTGGACACGTCGACCGACGACATGCGCTCCTTCACGGCGCGCTCCATGCGGAGCAGGCCGACGCGATACTGGTTTTCCAGCAGCTCGCCCACCGAACGCACGCGGCGGTTGCCGAGGTTGTCGATGTCGTCGATCTCGCCCTTGCCGTCCTTCAGGCCGACCAGCGTCTTGATGACGGCAAGGATGTCCTCGCTGCGCAGCGTAGTGACGGTATCCTCGGCATCGAGGTCGAGACGCATGTTCAGCTTGACGCGGCCCACCGCCGACAGGTCGTAGCGGTCCGGATCGAAGAACAGGCCCGAGAACAGCGCTTCCGCGGTTTCCAGCGTCGGCGGCTCGCCGGGGCGCATCACGCGATAGATATCGGACAGCGCCTGCTCGCGCTCTTCGGCCTTGTCGGCCTTCAGCGTGTTGCGAATCCACGCGCCGGTCGAGACGTGGTCGATGTCGAGCAGCTCGATCGTGTCGATGCCGGCCTTGTCGAGCGCCTCGAGATTGTCGGGACCGATTTCGTCACCGGCCTCGACGTAGATCTCGCCCGTCGTCTCGTTGATGAGGTCGTAGGCCGAATAGCGGCCGAAGATTTCCTCGGTCGGGATCAACAGCTGCGTCAGGCCGTCCTTGGCCGCCTTGTTGGCGGCGCGCGGGCTGATCTTCTGCTGCGCCGCGAACACGACCTCGCCCGACGATGCGTCGACGATGTCGAACAACGGCTTCACACCGCGCCAGTTTTCCGCGGCAAACGGGATGATCCAGCCACCCTGACCACGCACATACGTCACGCGGTTGTAGAAGTAGTTGAGGATATCCTCGCTGGTCATGCCCAGCGCATAGAGCAGTGCCGTCACCGGCAGCTTGCGCTTGCGATCGATACGGACGTTGACGATGTCCTTGGCGTCGAATTCGAAGTCGAGCCACGAGCCGCGATACGGAATGACGCGCGCGGCGAAGAGGTATTTGCCCGACGCGTGGGTCTTGCCACGGTCATGGTCGAACAGCACGCCCGGCGAACGGTGCATCTGCGACACGATCACGCGCTCGGTGCCGTTAATGAAGAAGGTGCCGTTGCCCGTCATCAGGGGCATGTCGCCCATGTAGACGTCCTGCTCCTTGATATCGATGACCGACTTGGCCTCAGTATCCGGATCGACCTCGAACGCAGTCAGGCGCAGCGTGACGCGCATCGGCGCGGCATAGGTGATGCCCCGCTGGCGGCATTCCTCGACGTCGAACTTCGGCGGTTCCAAGACGTAATCGTCGAAGTCGAGATACGCGGTGCCGGCGAAATCCTGGATCGGGAAGACGCTGCGCAGCGTCTTTTCGAGGCCCGACACGTGGCCGGTGCTCTTGTCCGAGCGCAGGAACTGCTCGTAGCTTTCGCGCTGAACCTCGATCAGGTTCGGCATCTGGATGACTTCGTGGATGTCCCCGAAGATCTTGCGGATGCGCCGCTTGGCGGTGCTGCCCTGGATCGCCTTGGTGGCCATGATCGTTATGCCCTCAGTCGTGGCCTGCCAGTTGCCTGGGTTCGGCCGGAATATCGTGCCCGGAAACCTCCGGAGCGAGACGCGAGCAGCGACGCAAAAAAGCCGATCGCATTATACTGCGTCGGCCCTTGGCGTCTATGAACCGCAGCTCCCTATTCGTACGATGCACTGCGCGACGGCGCATCATGTCCCGAAAGCTGTGGTGAGGCGCGGATATAGGCGCGGTGTTGGACGCTGTCAAAGGGGGAGGCGCCAACAGGCGTCCAATCGCTCGCTTCGCTCCATCCGCCGTCCGGGGCGCTTCGTCGCAGCGCAGGTGGCGGTCGGCTGCGGTTCACTAAGGAGCGGGCACAAGGTTTTAGGTGAGATCGAATTCCATGAACAATCCGCGGCGCGCACAGTCTGGCGCGATCGCCTTGCTGGTGGCGGGGCTTTTGGCGGGCGTATCGCCGCTGGCGGTCCGAGCGCAGACGACGAGCGCGCCGCCGCCGCAGACCATACCGGGGCTCGACAACTTCAGCCTGCCGTCATCGCGGTCGACGCCGCAGGCGACGCCGGTGCCGGATGACACGCCCGCTCCGACGCCGACGCCCGCCGTCACGCCTACACCCCGCGCCACGCCGGTCGCGCGTCCGACCCCGCGCGCGATGGCGACACCGACGGCCCGTGTCACGCCGACCCCGACCCCGACGCCGCGTGTGACTTCAACGCCCGTGCCGAGTGCGACGCGGACGGTGAACGCGACACCATCCGCTGCTGCTGCGCCTATCCCTGCCGCGCCGTCTCCGGCTGCGGCATCGACGATGCCGGCCCTGGAGGGGCCTGCGCCGTCTTCGTCCAGCGGATGGGGTGCATGGATCGCCGGGTGCGGGGGCCTTGCAGCGCTGATCGCGGGGATCGTCTGGAGGCGTCGCCGTAAGGCGCCTGACCACCCGATGATCGAAGACGGGCGTGTCGCTCCGAATGCCGTAGCGGCGTCACCGCTGGTCGGGGTGCTACAGCCAACTCCGCAGGCTGCGACCGAGCCGACGATGCTCGATCCGCTCCCGGTGCCGACAGAACGTGCGCAGGTCATGATGGTGCTCCACCCGCGTCGCGCCGGCCTCAACCTGTTGAGCGCGACGGTCGAGGCGGAACTTCTGCTCCGCAATGAGGGCACTGTTCCCGCCGGTGCGGTTCGCGTCGGTGCTTTGCTGATGGGGGCCGCCGCCGGCCCTCCTGACGACGTCGGTCCGCTGTTCGCCCAGCCGGTAGGCCGGCCCGTCACGCCGCCCTTCGTGCTGGCACCGGGCGAGGAACGCCGGGTGCGGCTGGTCGTCGCGCTGTCACGCGCCGAGATACAGCCGCTGGAGGCGGGCGGGCGACCGATGTTCGTGCCGGTCGTGGCGATCAACGTGCTGTACGATGCGGGTGGAATGTCGGGACAGGTCGCGCAGGCGTTCGCGGTCGGCGTGGAGCGGGTCGATAGCGCGAAGCTGTCGCCGCTGTGGCTGGACCAGCCGGCGCGGATGTTCGAGGCGATCGGTGCGCGGGCCTATGCTGCGGGGGTTGTGCGATAGGGGTCGATTATGTCTGCGGATCGGTTGAGACGTTAGCTGCACTTCCGTCATTGGAAGCGTAGCGAAGCAATCCAGCGCGTCCTGATCCGGCTCTGGGTTGCTTCGCTACGCTTCCAATGACGATCGTGGTGATGAGCAGTACGATCGCTCGCTACGCTCCGGTCACGGATCACCGCTCCACCGGCAGGAACGAAAAAGGGCGGCTTCCCTTGCGGGAGCCGCCCTTTTCCTTGTCGCTTCGGCTGGCTTGGTGGTCATGGGCAAAGCCCATGACGTCGGACGCGGCTTTTCGCCGCGCCGGCCGGCCTTGCGGGGGTAAGTCGCCGGGCCGGCTTGCCGGCTACTTCGCCCCCCGCTGCGGCTTACTTCAGCTCGACGGTCGCGCCGGCTGCTTCCAGCTGCGCCTTGACCTTTGTGGCCTCGTCCTTGTTCACGCCTTCCTTGACGGCCTTCGGCGCGCCCTCGACGAGAGCCTTCGCTTCGGTCAGGCCCAGGCCGGTGATCGCGCGGACTTCCTTGATGACGTTGATCTTCTTGCCACCGTCGCCGGTCAGGATGACGTCGAATTCGGTCTGCTCTTCAGCTGCCGGAGCGGCTGCGCCGCCGCCAGCTGCCGGTGCTGCAACCGCTGCTGCGGCCGAAACGCCCCACTTCTCTTCGAGCAGCTTCGACAGCTCGGCTGCTTCGAGGACGGTCAGTTCGCTCAGGCTCTCAACGAGCGCGTTCAGGTCTGCCATGATACTTCCTTCATATGTCGGGGCGAACGCCCCAAAGTGTCAGTTGAAAATTCGCTTATCCAAAAGCGCCTGAAATTCAGGCGGCTTCCTTCTCGGCATAAGCCGACAGCACGCGCGCGATCTGCGCCGCGGGAGCCTGGGTGATGGTCGCGAGCTTCGTTGCCGGAGCAACGATGAGGCCGACGATCTTCGCCCGGAGTTCATCCAGCGAGGGCAGGGTAGCGAGCGCTTGCACGCCAGCGAGGTCGAGAGGGGTCGCACCCATCGATCCACCCACGATTTCGAACTTGTCGTTCGTCTTCGCGAATTCCACCGCAACCTTGGCTGCGGCGACCGGATCGATCGAGGTGGCGAGGCCGACGGGACCCGTGAGCATGTCGCCCACCGAACCGTAATCGGTGCCATCCAGTGCGATCTTGGCAAGCTTGTTCTTCGAGACCTTGTAGGTCGCGCCGGCATCCCGCATCGCGTTGCGCAGTCGGGTGGACTGGGCAACCGTCATTCCGTTGTTGCGGGTAACGACTACCACGCCGACTTCGGAAAAGGTGCGATTCAACTCGGCAACGGCCGCGGCCTTTTGAGCACGATCCATGCCATTCTCCACGTTTTGAACACAGCGCGAACGCCGTGCCCGGTTACAAACCGGTGGGGAAAACCCCGCCGGGGTTGTCCATCGATGGGGAAGGCACCCGTGAAGGGCGGCAGACCGGGACGCGCAGGCGCGTTCCGTTCGTAAATTCCTGTCCCCGTCTCGGCAGGACATTAAGCTGCGGCATATTCCGCGGCACCTGCTGTCTCGGACGGATGCACGACGGGCGAACCCACCGGCAAGAGTGCGCTCATAGCGGGAAGCGGGAATAAGTCAATTCCCGGCACCTGTTGGTCTTTCGGGGAAGGTAGAACGATTGTTTGTGGTTCCATGCGCGGACCGTCTTCATTCCGTCATTCTGCTTTCACGTCGCCGTCATCCCCACGCAATCGGTTTGCCGCTTTTCCCCGGCAAAGCACCGGAATCGGCGGCACGCTGCCGCGAAATCCGGGGGATATCTCATGACGATGCTGAACCAGCCGACGATCGGCTATGACGATGGTGACGTCGATACCAACACCACGGCCAATCCGCACATTGGCGATCTGATCGCATCGCGCTATTCGCGGCGCCAGACGATGCGCGGCGGCCTGTCTGCGATGACCGCGGCCGTGTTCGGCAGCACGATGCTGGCCGCCTGCGACAAGGATGACGAGCGACGCGCGACCACCGTCACCGCCGGATCGTCGATCACCACATCGACGGGCAAGACGGTGACGTTGAGCGGCACCGTCACCAGTGGCAATTCGGCGTCGGCCGGCTGGACGCAGACGAGCGGTCCGATCGTCACGCTCGCCAATGGCGCGAGCCCGACGGCCAGCTTCACCGCACCCGCGGTCACCGCCTCGACGATGCTCGGCTTCCGCTTCAGCAGCACGTCGTCGGATGGCATCACCTCGGTCGCGGACACCAGCGTCACCGTGACGCCTGCGACCCTCGACTTCACGGCGGTGCCGAAGAGCCTCGCCGACGTAGTCGCGGTTCCCTCGGGCTATCAGGTCACCGTGCTGTATCGCCTGGGCGATCCGATCAACGGCACCGTCGGCGCTTATGCCAACGACGGGACGGACACGACCTTCTCGGCGCGCGCCGGCGATCACCATGACGGGATGAGCTTTTTCGGCCTTGCCGCCACCGGCACCGCGCCGGACGCCAATAACAGCAGTCGCGGCCTGCTGGTAATGAACCACGAAAATATCACCGAAAGCTATCTGCACCCAAACGGTCCCACGACCGTTGCCGGTGTCCGTCCGACCGCCGAGGTGCTGAAGGAGATCGAGGCGCACGGCGTCAGTGTGATCGAGATTACGCGCGGGACCAGCGGCTGGAGCTATATCCCGACCGGCAGTCTCAACCGCCGCATTACACCGTTCACGCAGATGAGCTTCTCCGGTCCGGTCGCCGGCAATACCCTGCTGTTCACCGCCTTCTCGCCGACCGGCCGCGCAGGCCGCGGCACGATCAACAATTGCGCTAACGGCACCATGCCGTGGATGACCTATTGCACTGCCGAGGAAAACTGGGCGGGGTACTACCGGCGTGAGGCCGGCGACAATGCACGGCGGACGACGGCGCTGGGCGCCCGGTCGGTGGTCGCCTTCAACCGCTATGGCCTCGGTATGGGCAGCGGCGATACGATCCGTCGGGGCAATTACGATTGGGCGACGGCAGCGGCCCCGGCAGCGGGCGACACCCGCATCGCCAAGTTCAATGCGACGGTCGACCCGACGCAGCCGGCAAGCGGCACCGCCGATTTCCGCAACGAGCCCAATCAATATGGCTGGATCGTCGAGATCGACCCGTTCGACGCCGCCTCGACCCCGCGGAAGCGCACCGCGCTCGGCCGTATGAACCACGAAGGTGTCGTCCCCGGCCGGATCATCGCCGGCGTCCGCCCCGCCTTCTACATGGGCGACGACGCACAGAACGAATATGTCTACAAGTTCGTGTCCGCCACGCCATGGGCGGCTGCGGATTCGACGGCGGCCAACCGCCTCGCGATCGGCGACAAATATCTCGATAGCGGTACGCTTTACGTAGCGAAGATGAACGCCGATGGCAGCGGCCAATGGATGCCGCTGACCTTCGGTACCGCGCCGCTCACGGCCGGTAATGCGACCTACGCCTTTGCCGATCAGGCCGACGTGCTCACCCATGCCCGTCTTGCCGGCGATGTGCTCGGCGCGACCCGCATGGACCGCCCGGAATGGACCGCGGTCAATCCGGTCAGCGGCGAGATGTACCTGACGCTGACCAATAATTCGTCGCGGACCGTCGCCACCACCGATGCGGCCAACCCACGCGCGTACAGCGATCCCAAGACCACCGGGGGCGCATCGAACGGCAATCCCAACGGTCACGTCTTTCGCCTGCGTGAAACCGGCGACAGCAGTGAATCGTTGACCTTCACATGGGACATCTACGCCTTCGGTGCGGGTAGCGATCTCAACCCTGCGAACATCAACCTGTCCAACCTGGACGCCACCAACGATTTTTCGTCGCCGGACGGTCTGTGGTTCGCCCGGCCCAGCAACGTCGCGGGGCAGGGCACGCCGCTGTTGTGGATCCAGACCGATGATGGCGCCTTTACCGACGTCACCAACTGCATGATGCTGGCGGCGATCCCCGGCACCGTCGGCGATGGCGGTACGCGGACCATCACCAACAGCCTGAACGGCGCGGCGGGGTCGCAGACGACGCGCATCGGCAAGGCGCCCGGTGCCGCGCTGAAGCGGTTCCTCGTCGGGCCGAAGTTCTGTGAGATCACCGGCATCGACTCGACGCCGGATGGTCGCACGCTGTTCGTCAACATCCAGCATCCCGGCGAGGGCGGTGGCCCGACCAACATCACCAGCAACTGGCCACAAAGCCAAGCGACGGGGACGGGCACCGGTCGCCCGCGCTCTGCGACGATCGTCATCACCAAAACCGATGGCGGCATCGTCGGATTGTGAAGAGGTGAGCGGCAGCGGAAACATGCTTTCCGCTGCCGCTCGCAACCGGAACTCGTGAACTTCAAGTGTCTCGAATAGCCTGACGATCTTGTTTGCGTCGGATGTCGACCATTAACGTTTATCTGTTATCGACGATCGTGATGACGAATCGGGAGATCAGCAGGGGATCGAGGATGCCACCCGGCCGGATAGCAGGGCGGTGAAAACGCGCGAGGCACGTCGCAAGGTGCTGGTGCGCGCCCGTATGCGGTGTGGCGCAGATTGGGGCGATGTCCTGATCCACAACATGTCGTCCCGCGGGTTGTTGGCAACGTCGGAAACGGTGTGTCGGCCGGGAACGGTGATCGAGATCCGTCGCGTCCACCATATTATCGTTGGGCGCGTCGTGTGGCAGAGTGGATCGTATTTTGGGGTGCGTACCCAAGACCCGATCGATGTGGATGGCGTGGTCTCGGCGAGGCCGCCGGCTCTCAAGCCGGATGCGACGGCGGGCGAGATGGGCGCGGATCGCCGCGTCGCCGGGCGAAGACGGCCCTCGATTGGTGAGCGAGAAGCGCGGAGCCGGCGTTTTTCCGCCGCATTCCAGTTCGCCGTCTTAACCATCGCGATCGGCAGCGCTGCGCTGTTCGTCGCGCATCAGGTCGGCAATATCCTGTCGCGACCCTTTGCCGCGATCGGCGCACATCTCGACGGCAGCGCGAGCGTCGCAAAAGGCGACTGACCGGCGCCGGTCCGGGTCATCCGCTACGCCTACGCAAAAAGGGCCGGGAGCGATCCCGGCCCTTTTCGTTTTTACCTTTAGATCGAAGCGCTTACGCGCCGGCGACCTCGGCAGTGTCGACGCGGATGCCAGGACCCATCGTCGAGCTGACGGCGACCTTGCGGACATACTTGCCCTTGGCGCCCGATGGCTTGGCACGCACCACGGCGTCAACCAGCGCGTCGAAGTTACGACGCAGGTCTTCCTGCGTGAACGATGCCTTGCCGATGCCGGAGTGGATGATGCCGGCCTTTTCGACGCGATACTCGACCTGGCCGCCCTTGGCAGCCTTGACCGCTTCGGCGACGTTCATGGTGACGGTGCCGAGCTTCGGGTTCGGCATCAGGCCCTTGGGACCCAGCACCTTACCGAGGCGACCGACGACGCCCATCATGTCCGGGGTCGCGATGCAGCGATCGAAGTCGATGGTGCCGCCCTGGATGGTTTCCATCAGGTCTTCGGCGCCGACGACGTCCGCACCCGCCGCAAGGGCTTCCTCGGCCTTCGCACCGCGGGCGAACACGCCGACGCGAACGGTCTTGCCGGTGCCGGCGGGCAGCGTCACGACGCCGCGGACCATCTGGTCGGCGTGGCGCGGATCGACGCCCAGGTTCAGCGCGACCTCGATGGTCTCGTCGAACTTGGCGGTGGCGTTCTGCTTGGCGAGGCTGATCGCCTGATCGACGCCGTGCAGCGTCTCGGGGTTGATCGCGTTCGACTTACGCTTCTTGGTCTGCTTGGCCATCTTATCAGCCCTCCGTCACTTCGAGGCCCATCGCGCGGGCGGAGCCTTCGATGATCTTGGTCGCAGCCTCGATGTCGTTGGCGTTCAGGTCCTTCATCTTGGTCTGGGCGATCTCGGCGAGCTTGCTGCGCGCGATCTTGCCTGCGACGACCTTACCCGGCTCCTTCGAGCCCGACTTCAGGCCGGCGGCCTTCTTGATGAGGAACGATGCCGGCGGCGTCTTGATCTCGAACGAGAACGAACGGTCGGCATAGACGGTAATCTTGGTGGGGAGCGGCGTCCCCTTGTCCATGTCGGTCGTCTGCGCGTTGAACGCCTTGCAGAATTCCATGATGTTCACGCCGCGCTGACCCAGCGCCGGGCCGATCGGCGGGGCGGGCTTCGCGTCGCCTGCAGGAACCTGCAGGTTGATGTAACCTGTGATCTTTTTTGCCATGTCACTCTCGTTTCAAGTTTAGCGGTCCAGACGGGCGCAGGGCACCCTCCCGCAAGCATCCAGCCATAAGCGTGGAAGTGCGCGCCCCTACCGGGAAAGCGATGCAAGGGCAAGGGGATCGGACGGTGCCTCGGGCGTATACGATGCCGAAACGCCGCGTTACACCTTTGCCTGAACAGTTCGGGACCTTCAAGACGATGCGCAACGCCCTGATTTTCGCCTGCCTCGCCACCATGCTCACTCCGGCGCCGCTCGCCGCGCAATCCATGCCGCTGACGCTTGATCGTATCTTCGGCAAGAGTGCGACCCGGGGCGAAGGGGTCGAGGGCGGTGAATGGACGCGCGACGGCAGGGGGTATACCGCGATCGAGGGATCGAAGGATGTCGCAGGCGGCAGCGACCTCGTCCGTTACGACGTGGCAGGCAACACGCGGGCGGTGCTCGTATCGGCTCGCGATCTGATCGTGAAGGAAACCGGGAAGCCGATCGCCATCCAGAGCTACGCATGGTCGGCGGATGGCGGCAAGCTGTTGATCTTCAACAACGGTGTGCGGTTCCGGCGGACGAGGGCACTGGGCGATTACTGGCTGTTCGACGTGGCGAGCAAGACGCTGCGCCGGATCGGCGGCGACGCGCCCGCATCGAGCCTGATGTATGCCGAGTTCTCGCCTGACGGCAGTCGGATCGCGTATGTGAGGAGCAACGACCTTTATGTCGAGCCGGTCGCAGGCGGTACCGCGCGGCGGCTGACCAGCGATGGCAGCGAGCTAATCGTCAACGGCCTCGGCGACTGGGTGTACGAAGAGGAATTCTACCTGCGCAAGGCGTGGAAATGGAGCCCGGATTCGAAACGGATCGCCTTCTGGCGGTTCGATACGTCGGGCATCGGCACCTTCTACATGATCACCAACACCGTCGGCCAATATTCGAAGCCGATCCCGCTGCAATATCCCAAGGTGGGCACGACCAATTCGGCGGTGCGCGTCGGCAGCGTCGATGTGGCAAGCGGCGCGACACAATGGGTAAAGCTGGCTGGCGACCCACGCCAGAACTACGTGCCGCAGATGAGTTGGGCGCCGGACAGCGGACAATTGTTCCTGCAATATGCCAACCGCTTGCAGAACACTTATTAGGTGCTGCGGGCCGATCCGGCGACGGGCGCGACGACCAAGCTGTTCGTCGAGCGCGACGCGGCGTGGGTCGAGGCGAACGTCGACCCGACGTGGCTGGATCGCGGGCGACGGTTCACATGGCTGAGCGAGCGGGACGGCTGGCGGCACCTCTATCTCGTTTCTGCCGACGGCAAGCGCGTGGACCTGCGCACGCCGGGCAAGTTCGACGTCGTCGACCTGTTGCAGGTGGATGAGGCGGGCGGCTGGGCCTGGTTCATCGCGTCACCCGACAATCCGACGCAGCGCTATCTCTATCGCGCATCGCTGACCGGCAAGCCGCGGGTCGAGCGAGTGACGCCAGCGGGGCAGGCGGGGACGCACGGCTATGATATTGCGCCGGGTGCGCATTGGGCGCGACATACCGTATCGGCTGCGGATCGCGCGCCGGTGACGGACATGATCGACCTTACGACGCAAAACCCGGTGAGGGTGCTCGCCCGCAATGCGGCGTTACAGGACGTGATCGCCAAAGAGCCGCTGGCCGCTACCGAGTTCACGCGGATCGATCTCGGCAAGGGCGTGTCGGTGGACGCGTCGATCATCAAGCCGGCGGGTTTCGATCCGGCGAAACGGTATCCGGTGCTGTTCCACGTCTATGGCGAGCCGTGGGGGCAGACGGTGGCGGATGCTTGGGGAGGCAATACTGCGCTGTGGCACCGGATGCTGGCGGAGCGCGGCTATATCGTGGCGAGCATCGATCCGCGTGGCACGGCGACCCCGCGGGGACGCGACTGGCGCAAGAGCATCTATCGTCAGCTGGGCGTGATCGGACCGGAAGATTATGCCGCGGGCGTGCGCAAGCTGCTGACCCAGCGATCCTATATGGATCCCGAACGGATCGGCATCTGGGGCTGGAGCGGCGGTGGTTCCAGTACGCTGCACGCAATGTTCCGCTTCCCGGACCTGTTCAGGACGGGGATTGCAGTGGCGGCGGTGGCGGATCAGTCGCTATACGACACCGTCTATCAGGAACGGTATATGGGTCTGCCGTCGGACAATGCTGCCGGGTTCAAGGCCGGCTCCCCGATCACCTATGCCGATGGGCTGAAGGGCAACCTGCTGGTGATCCACGGTACCGGCGACGACAACGTTCACTACCAGAATATGGAGGTTCTGGAAGATCGACTAATCGCGGCGAACAAGCCGTTCACGATGATGGCCTATCCGGACCGCACGCATGGCATCTACGAAAAGCCGGGGACCAGCCTGCACCTGTTTTCACTGATGACACGGTATCTGGAGACGAACCTGCCTGCTGGCGGGCGATGACGTTCACCCTTCCCCCTCCGGGGGGGGGGGGGGGGACTAGCTGGATCAGGCGGCCTGGTTCTTCGCGGGTTCGCGGAGATAGGGCGCTACCAGATCGCTGGCGCGGTAGCGGTCCTGGATCTCGGGCGGCAGCGCGGCGAAGGCACGGATGACGCCGCGGCATTGCGAGCTGCCGCAGGCGCAGATCATCGACCAGTCGGGATCGGCGAGCGTGGTGGAATAATCCCAGGCGATTTCCTCGCCGGGCACGATCGCACGCAGCGCGGTGAGGAAGACCCCGGTATCGGTAAAGCGCAGCCCGGCGTTGGGCGAGCAGCTATGGTTGATCAGATCGTCGATCCGACCTGACGGTCCCATATAGCGGTCGCGCGCGATCTGGAGGAAGCGATCCGCAGCCCCGCTGAGCCCGGTCGGCAGGCGCGATGCCGGTACGGTCCGGCCCGAGAAGCGCACGATCGTCTGCCCTTCGGCAAAATCCTGGGCCGCGAACACCGCCTTGCCGAGATGCGTTTCGTCGACAGCGAACGGGTTGGCGGGCAAATAGGCGTCGAGGACCCGCAGGCCTCCCTCGCGCCGCCCGAACGAACGCAGCGGGTTGAGTGTCGCAAGACCGACCATCAACCAGACGCTGGCGTGGCAGAGCAGTTCGACCATGACATAGGCATATTCGCCGATCCCCGATCCGCTGCTGCGTGTGGCGACTATCAGCGTCGCGAGATCGCCCAGCGTCCACAGGCCCCATGCGGGCGAGCGTTCGCGGGCGCGATCTTCCCATACGCTGGCCCAGGTCGGCCAGAACCCCAGCGGTACCGCAGCGACCACGAGCATATGCGCCCAGAACGTCTCTTTCAGCAGCAGCCACAGGACGATTGCGGCGAAGCTCGCCGCCATGCAGATCGTCTCGGTCGGCGACGGGCTGGTCCAGCGCGACCGGCGCCACATCGCCAGCGTCACGATGATGCAGGCGACGGCGGAAGCGGCAAATACGAGCCCCTGGGGCTCGCCAGGGTTGACGGCGAGATACGTCGCCGCCTCCACCCCGGTCGCGACGGCCCAGATAAGCCAGGACGCGCGGCTCGGCTCGAGCAGATGGCGCCTCAGGCCGGCGAGATAGATGCCGTACCCTGCTAGGCTAAGCGCCATCGCCACGATGAACCAGGGCTCGACCGTCATTCCCCCACCCGAATTGGTGAAGGAAGCGTAAACGATGATCGTTAACGCGTCGAGTGGCGACGCGTTAACCCTCACCACGTCTGTCTTCTGGGCCGGACTCTGGCCATCGTCGGGGAACCGGACGCTCATAGCGGCAGGCTGGGTTGCGCCTCTTCTTCCGGCGGGTCGCCTGATATGCCCGACAGCGTCAGCCCGAGCAGACGGACACCGTCGGGGATCGGCAGTTGCGCCGCGAGCAGGTCCAGGCCGATGTCGAGGAACGCAGCTCGATCCGTTACCGGCGCTGCCAGCGACCGCGCCCGGGTGATGGTCCGGAAGTCGGCGTGGCGTAGCTTCAATGTGATCGTCCTGCCGCGCGCATTGGAACGGTCGATGCGGACCCAGGCGGCATCGGCGACGCGTGCGAGCGCGACCTGCAGGTCCGCGGGATCGGACAGGTTGGTCTCGAACGTCCGTTCGGCACCGACCGATTTTGACGGCCGATCGGCGCGGACCGGGCGATGATCGATCCCACGCGCGGCGCCGTAGAGATAATCGGCATAGGAGCCGAAATGTGCCTGCAGGAACGCGAAGGGGCGGTCGCGCAGATCCGCACCCGACAGGATGCCGAGCGATTCCATCTTTCTGGCGGTCACCGGTCCGACGCCGTGGAATCGCTTCACCGGCAGCGAGGCTACGAAGGCAGCGCCCTTGTGCGGGGGAATGACGCAGATGCCATCGGGCTTGTTCTGGTCGGAGGCGAGTTTGGCGATGAACTTGTTGTAGCTGACCCCGGCTGACGCGGTTAGGCCGGTATCCGTGCGGATGCGAGCACGGATCTGTTCGGCGATCGCCTTGGCCGATCCGAGCGCATGGCGATCTTCGGTAACATCCAGATAGGCTTCATCGAGCGACAGCGGCTCGATCGCGTCGGTATAATCGGCGAAGACGGCACGAATCTGTTGCGAAACGGCGCGGTAAACATCAAAGCGTGGCGGCACGAAGACGAGTGCGGGGCAGCGGCGGATCGCAGTGACCGAGGGCATCGCCGAGCGGACGCCGTGCGCGCGTGCCTCGTAACTCGCCGCCGCGACGACGCCACGGGCTCGCGAGCCGCCTACCGCGACAGGCTTGCCGCGGAGAGCGGGATCGTCGCGCTGTTCTACCGATGCGTAGAAAGCGTCCATGTCGATATGGATGATCTTGCGCTGGGGCGGGTCGCCGTCGGCCATGTCCCCGTTTCGTTCCAATCGCATCCCAGATCAAGGCGTCAACGTTCGCAATCTGTTACGTCGCAAGCATGGCCGATCAGCAATCCGACGCCGCGCCGGGCAAGACTGCCCTCGTCATCATCGACATGGTCAACGCACTCGCGTTCGAGGGCGGGGAGACGATGCGTGAACCGGCAGAGGCAACGATCGCGCCGATCCTGACACTGCGCGATGCGGCGGACGCGGCCGGCGTGCCGGTGATCTACGTCAACGACAACGACGGACAATGGCATTCCGAGCGCAACCGCCTGATCGAGGAGACACTGGCGAAGGATGGCCCCGGCCGCGCGCTGACCGAGGCGTTGCGTCCGCGCGAGAGCGACTATTTCATCATCAAGCCGCAGTTTTCGGGCTTTTACGCGACGAACCTTCCGGTGCTTCTACCGCAACTGGGCGTCAGCAGGCTGGTGCTCGCAGGGGTGGCGGCGGATATCTGCGTGCTGTTCACCGCCGCGGATGCGCATATGCGGCAATATGATCTGTGGGTGCCGTGCGATGCAGTCGCGGGCAATCACGGTGAGCGCACGCGCTGGGCGATCGAGATCATGCGCAACAGCATGAAGGCTGAAACGCGGGGGACGGGTGAGATGACGCTCGCGGACTGGGTCGCGGCCGCCGATTAGCGGATTGGACCGAACGTGCGCTGTGTCCGGGCGCAGTCGGAACAAGAATGCGCCGGATACGAGATCCGCGTGGATCGATATTCGTTGGTAGGGCGGGGGTTCTGTCGTCTTGCGCCACTCTGAACATTTGCGGATCTCAGATCGGAGCTTGGTCGCCCATATCTTTGGCGGAGCGATACCCGCGATCAGGCGCATCAACGCCACGGGGGCCCGCCCCGGCCGGGGAAGGGCAGAAGAGCCGTGTTCAGCGGAATCAGCAAAAAATGCGTTCTAGATGACGAGAGTAGCGTGCGATTGCAGATTCTGCATTCTTCGTTGGGATCATTGCAATTGCCGCACTTACGGTCCGGCAACATATGGCAACGCAATGCTGCATCGCAGCACATTCGTCCCCAGGAGTTACTCGATGTTCAGCCTGATCGCCGCAATCGTGTCCTATCGCCGCCAGTTCGAAGCCGGGCAGCGCATCGCCGCGCCGATGCTCGCCAAGCGCGCGCGCCGCGTCGCTAACGACGCTTCGATCACGCAGGTCGCTCGCGCCGCCTGACGACCTCTCGATTGATCGACGCCACAAGGGGGCCGGACGCCTGACGTTCGGCCCCCTTGTCGTGCGTAGCGATAACAGGACCGATCATGGATTATCGAGATCGGGGAAGGTTCGGCACCCGTGCCCGAACCGCTGCAATGGTCGGGGCGATAGGATTCGAACCTACGACCCCTGGACCCCGAGACCAGTGCGCTACCAGACTGCGCCACGCCCCGACACATTGCAGGTGGGAGCGCCTAGACGCGTGATGCCGACCTATCAAGCCTAAAATGCACGAAACGGCTGGCGGCCATGTCGGTTTTCCGATCGGGCAGCGATGTCCGGCAACATCGGGCTTGCGGCAGCCGCCTGCAGCATCATAGGCACCCGCCCGATGAATTTCGTCGAAGCCCTTGCCGCCGCGCTGGTCGTGGTGAACGTCGCGCTCGTCACGCAGCGTAACGTGTGGAACTTTCCCGTCGCTCTGGTGGCGGTGGCGATCTACGGCTGGGTGTTCGCAGGCGCTCGGCTATATAGCGACGCCCTGCTGCAGGGGTTCTTCTTCGCCGCCAACCTGTATGGCTGGCCAATTGGGCGCGCAGCCGGGCAGAGGCGGGCGAGGTGGTGGTCGAGCAGCTGGACGCAGGAACGCGGGCGATGTGGCTGGTCGGCGGGATGGCAGCCTGTCTTGCGTGGGGCGCGCTGATGCACCGCTATACCGACGCCTCCTATCCGTGGTGGGATGCCGGGATTGCGATCGCATCGGTCGCTGCGCAGCTGATGCAGGCGCGGCGTGCAATCGAAAGCTGGTGGGTGTGGATCGCCGTCGATGTCGCGAGCATCCCGCTCTACGCGGCCAAGGGATTGTGGTTTACCTGCGCGCTCTACGTCGTGCTGCTTGCGTTATCGGTACAGGGATTGGTCGGCTGGCGGCGCGCATCACGGCGGATGACGACGGCATGAGGCCGCGCTCGATTTGTCTGCATGGGCCGGAAAGTACCGGCAAGTCGGTGATGGCGCCGCGGCTGGCGCAGCATTTCGGCGGCGTGCCGTGCGTTGCCGAATTCGGTCGTACCTATTGCGAGGCGTTCGGCACCGACCTGACGATGGCCGACCTCGTCGAGATCGGTAAAGGGCATGATGCCAGGGTCCGCGCTGCGCTCGATGAGCGGCATTACCCGGTCATCCTCGATACCGATCCGCTGATGACTGCCGTATGGGCGGACATGATGTTCGGTCATCGCGACGTGTGGTTTTCGACCTGGACCAACACTGCCGATCTATACCTGCTGTTCGACATCGATCTGCCGTGGGTGGAGGACGGCACGCGCATGTTCGGGTCCGAAGCGGAGCGGCGGCGGTTCTTCGCCCTGAGCCAGACAATCCTGGAGGAGCGCGGCGTGCGATGGGCGCTGATCGGCGGCGAGGGCGCCAGCCGCTATTTCAATGTGTTGAAGGCCATCGAGACGCTGACCCGCGACTGAAAACCGCACGGATGTGTACGCCGGACGGGGAAGGACCGTCCGGCGTATAATTCAGAACTCGGACCAGTCGTCGACGGCCAGCGCCGCATTGCCGCTGACGAGGCGAGGGCGGGACGTCCCACCGCGCGGCGGGGGCGTGCGAACCGGAGCGGGGCGGGTGGCCTGTGGCGATACGGTATCGTCGTTCTTCAGCTTGAAGCGTCGTACTTCCCGCGCCATCGCATCGGCTTCGTTGGACAGGCTGCGGGCGGCGGCTGTCGCCTCCTCGACCATCGCGGCGTTCTGCTGCGTGACGCTGTCCATCTCGGCCACTGCGGTGTTGACCTGATGCAGACCTGTCGCCTGGCGTTCGGCGGAGAGTGCGATCTCCTCGACCAGCGTGCTAATCTCGCCGATGCGACCGATGATCCGTGACAACGCCTGACCGGTTTCCGTGACGAGGTCGACGCCGGCATCGACCTGCTGCGACGAGGCGGTGATACGCGTCTTGACGTCCTTTGCCGCCTCCGCCGATCGTTGGGCGAGCGCTCGCACTTCGGACGCGACGACTGCGAATCCTCGTCCTGCATCGCCAGCGCGCGCGGCCTCGACGCCGGCATTGAGTGCGAGCAGGTTGGTCTGGAACGCGATCCCGTCGATCACCGAGATGATCTCGCCGATCTCTGCGGAAGCATGCTCGATGCCCCGCATTGCCTCCACCGCGCGCTTGACGATATCGCCCGATGCCTCGGCGGCGACGCGCGCATCCTTGACCGCCGTGTTGACGGTCAGCGCCCCTGCAGCGGTGGTACGGACCGTCGAGGTGATCTCGTCCATCGCAGCGGCGGTTTCCTCCAGGCTCGCGGCCTGTTGCTCGGTCCGGCGCGACAGGTCGTCGGATGCCTGGCGAATGTCGCTGGCGCCACCGGTAATGCCGTTGGCGCTCGCAGTGACCGCCTCCAGCGCGGTCTGGACCGCCGACATTGCGTGGTTGAAGTCGCTCTTCAGCTTTGCGAACGATCCCGGCAGGTCGGCCTCGATCCGCGCTGTCAGATCGCCCTTCGCCAAAGCCGACAGGCCGGCGGCCACGTTCTGCACCGCGTCGGTCTGTTCGTGCTTGGCCTGATCCGCAAGCCTCAGTTCGCCGCGCAGGACGGTGATCGATCCGGCGAGCTTGCCGATTTCGTCGCTCCGATCCTCCTGTGGAATCTCGGTGTCGAGCTTGCCGGCGGCGAGCGCACCGATGATCCCGGTCATGCGGTTCAGCGGACGCGAAACCAGCCGAACCATCATCATGTTGGCCGCCACGATGATCGCGATGGCCAGCAGCACGGCGATACCGATCATGATCTTGGCCGCGGCATAGCTGCTGTCCGCTTCGGCACGCGCCGTCTTTTCCTGCTCGACGAACAGCGTGTTCAGATCGCCGACCTCGCTCATCAGCCGTTCGCTCTGACCACGGATGGCCAGCAGCGCCGCGGTGGCCGCCTCGTTCTGGTTGCTGCGCGACAGTGAAAGGACCGCTTCGTCGCGGCGGAAGATCTCCGGCAGGATGCGCTGGATCCGCGCCGTCGCTTGCCTGGCATCCGGCGCGCTTACCAGCCCCTGCAGGTCCGTCGCAGCCTTTGTAACCGCGCCACGCGTATCGATCACCTTGCGGTCGGCTTCTGAAATTGCTGCCGGTGTAGCCGACGCGATATGGCGATACATTGCGGTGCGATAGCTGTTGAAGCTCGCTTCCAACTGACCCAGCGCCTTCGCCTTGGGCAGTCGGTTGTCGGCGAACGCGGCAATGCTGTCGTTCATCACGGACAGCTTGTTCACGGCGATGCCACTGAGACCGAGCATGATGGCCATGCAACATCCGAAGGCGAGCAGCAGCTTGCTGAGTAAGGATAGGTTCTTCATTGTTCCTCCCGGCCCTCAAGGGAGAGCGTCCGAGGGGGACATTGCCGCACTTTGGTAAAGGACCCGCTAATTCTGTTCGAAACGGACTAAATCCGGTCCGGAGCTTCTTTCCAGCTGTGCCATGCCCCTTTGGCAAGCCGCCGACACCCTGCTAGGGGCGGCGGATGACGACCCCGCTTTCGACCATCCGTAACTTTTCCATCATCGCGCATATCGACCATGGCAAGTCGACGCTCGCCGATCGCCTGATCCAACGGACGGGTGGCCTGACCGACCGTGAGATGTCGAGCCAGGTGCTCGACAACATGGATATCGAGAAGGAGCGCGGGATCACGATCAAGGCGCAGACGGTGCGCCTGTCCTATCCGGCGAAGGACGGCGTCACCTATACGCTGAACCTGATGGACACGCCGGGGCATGTCGATTTTGCGTACGAGGTGTCGCGGTCGCTGGCGGCGTGCGAGGGCGCGCTGCTGGTGGTCGACGCGGCGCAGGGCGTCGAGGCGCAGACGCTCGCAAACGTCTATCAATCGATCGAGCACGACCATGAGATCGTGCCCGTCATCAACAAGATCGACCTGCCCGCCGCCGAGCCCGAGATGGTACGGAAGGAGATCGAGGATGTCATCGGCATCGACGCGTCGCAGGCGGTGCTCGCCAGCGCCAAGTCGGGGATCGGCATCGACGAGATCCTGGAGGCGATCGTCACGCGCATCCCGCCGCCCAAGGGCGATGCCGATGCGCCGCTGAAGGCGATGCTGGTCGATAGCTGGTACGACCCGTATCTGGGCGTCGTCATCCTCGTCCGGGTGATGGAGGGCGTGCTGAAGAAGGGCCAGCAGGTCAGCTTCATGCAGGCGGGCACGACGCATCTGGTCGACCGCGTCGGCTGTTTCCGGCCGAAGATCGAGCAGCTCACCGACCTTGGGCCGGGCGAGATCGGCTTCATCACCGCGCAGATCAAGGACGTCGCGCAGGCGCGGGTCGGCGACACGCTGACCGACACCAAGCGGCCTGCCAAGGAAGCGCTGGCAGGCTTCAAGGAAGTCCAGCCGGTGGTGTTCTGCGGTCTGTTCCCGGTCGATGCCAACGACTTCGAGAAGCTTCGTGAGTCGATTTCGAAGCTGCGGCTGAACGATGCCAGCTTCTCGTTCGAGATGGAGACGTCGGCGGCGCTGGGTTTCGGCTTCCGCTGCGGGTTCCTGGGGCTGCTGCATCTGGAGATCATCCAGGAGCGGCTGACGCGCGAATACGACCTCGACCTGATCACCACCGCGCCGTCGGTGGTCTATCAGATCGAACTGACGCATCCCGATCCGGCGGGCATCACGCAGATCGACCTGCACAATCCCGCCGACATGCCGGACGTCAACAAGATCAAGACGATCAGCGAACCGTGGATCAACGCGACGATCTACGTGCCGGACGAATATCTCGGCAGCATCCTGAAGCTGTGCCAGGACCGGCGTGGCATCCAGCAGAATCTGACCTACGTCGGCGGGCGGGCGCAGGCGACGTACGAACTGCCGCTCAACGAGGTGGTGTTCGACTTCTACGACCGGCTGAAGTCGCTGTCGAAGGGCTATGCGAGCTTCGACTATACCCAGATCGGCTATCGCGAGGGCGACCTCGTCAAGATGAGCATCCTGGTCAACGAAGAGCCGGTCGATGCGCTGAGCATGATCGTCCACCGCGGCACCGCCGAAGTCCGCGGCCGCGGCATGGTCGAGCGGCTGAAGGAACTGATCCCGCGCCACCTGTTCAAGATCCCGATCCAGGCGGCGATCGGCGGCAAGGTGATCGCGCGCGAAACGATAAGCGCGATGCGCAAGGACGTGACCGCAAAATGCTACGGCGGCGACGCCAGCCGCAAGAAGAAGCTGCTGGAAAAGCAGAAGAAGGGCAAGGCGAAGATGCGCGAATACGGCAGTGTCAGCATCCCGCAGGAGGCGTTTATTGCCGCGCTCAGGATGGGGGATGATGCGTAGCGCCCAAGGCTAAGCGGTGGAGCCGCTTAGCCAAGGATCAGCGCCAGCCCGCCGACGACCGGGCGAGGTCATCCTCGCCCGTGTCGATCGACGACGCGGCTTTGCCGCGGCGCTCTTCGCGAACCAGCATGCTGCGAAGTTTCATCTTACAGTAATCGCAGTAGAAAAATGTATCGTTTGACGAAGGTGCAGCAGCATGTTCGTTATGCGTAATGCTGCTTGCTTTGCTTCCGTTGCTGTTGACTGATGTTCAGCGGCCGCCATCGATGTGATCTTCCTATACGTCGTGCGTGCAGG
This sequence comes from Sphingomonadaceae bacterium OTU29LAMAA1, assembly GCA_024072375.1. Lineage (NCBI taxonomy): Bacteria > Pseudomonadati > Pseudomonadota > Alphaproteobacteria > Sphingomonadales > Sphingomonadaceae > Sphingomonadaceae bacterium OTU29LAMAA1. The sequence goes on along the minus strand of CP099617.1, from coordinate 1,229,896 downwards.
CAGACGCCAGGATTTCATCTCCTTGTACTGTTCCCAGTAAGTTGACCGCAGCCGAAGCCGCTCGTCGGCTGGCCGCGCGCGAGTATGTATGGTGGATCGAGGGTGATCGCTTGACCATGGTTGCGCGGCCGACCAGTGAGCCCTGGATCTTGTCGTGCTGTTCGCTTCAGACCGGTCTCGAACCCATTCCGAACAGTGGGTTGGCGATGGTTTCGATACGGGTGCCGCGCCTGCGTGAAGCAATCCTTCAGATTTCAACGACGCCAACCGGTAACCAGCCGGTCGAGACCTATCGCGGTCCGGATGCCGATAAAGCGCCGGCGCGGGTGAACGATCCTACGACGATCACAACCTATGATGTGTCGTCCAGACATTTGAGTGAGACACGTCGTTTGACCGTCTACGTTCCGTCCGGAACGCCGCCAAAGGTCAGGTTGCCGGTGTTCTACCTGGCAGACGGTGCGTCGCGGGCGTTTGCGGACATTGCCGCGGCGCTTGTGCGAGACGGTCGTACGCGGCCGGCGATACTGGTCGGCATCGATGCAGCGCCAGACACGCCGAATTGTAAAGGCATGGCCTGTGATCGCCGCGGCCCCGAATATGTTGCGCAGTTCGGTCCGTCGGGTCCCGACAGTCCGTACGAGCGTCACCTGCGCTTCGTAACAGAAGAGGTCATGCCCTAGGTCGAAGCGCATTATCCGGTATCGCGTCGTCGCAAGGATCGCGTGATCGGGGGCTATTCGAACGGCGGCGTGTGGGCAGCAACCATGGCCGCGCGTTTCCCGCAGCTATTCGGCAATGTGTTAGTCATGTCAGCCGGCGCTGCATCCGCCGCATCCTCGGCCGGCAAGCTCGGCGCAAGTCGCGTGTTTGCCGGTGCCGGAATTTACGAAACGGACTTTCGTAAGACGACGATCGCCGTCGTGAATGCCGCGAAAGCCGCCGGAGCCGAAACGCGATTTCGGGAAGTCGTCAGCGGCCATGCCATGCCGACGTGGGACCTCATCTTTGCCGACGCTTACCCTTGGTTCTTCCCACGGTGACGGTTAGCGCATCAACTTCACCAGCGCAGTATCCAGCGCCTGCAAGAACCGGCTCCGGTCCGCTGCCGCAAACGGCTTCGGCCCGCTAAGCTGATCCCCGCCCGCCCGCAAATCGGCCATGATTGCCCGCGTCGCGATAGCTCCGCCGATCGATGCCGCCGTGAAGGGTTTGCCCGTCGGGCTCAGTACCGTCGCGCCGGCTTTCAGCGCGCGGTCGGCGAGCAGGATGTCGGCGGTGATGACCACTGCCTGCGCATCGGCCTGTTCGGCGATCCAGTCGTCGGCGGCGTCGAAGCTGTCGCTCACCACCACGCGCGTCACCAGCGGGTGGACCGGTACGCGGAAGTGGCTGTTGCTGACGATGGTCACCGGCACCTCTCGGCGCCAGGCGACCTTGTAGATTTCGTCCTTCACCGGACAGGCGTCCGCATCGACGAGGATACGGACGCCCATCGGCATCAGCCGCGCGGACCCTTGCGGTAGGGCTTCGCCTGATGCCGGACCGGTGCGCCGCCGGTGCGGGGCGGGCGTGCAGCGTTGTCGCGCGGAGCGCGCGGGCCGCGGGGGGCGCCGCCGCTGCCGCCGGCTTCGCGGGGGTTGTTGGTGAAGGGGACTATTTTCAGGCTGCCCTCGTCATTTTCCGGGTTCGCGGTGCGCTGGACGCTGGCGAGGACGCGATCGGCGACGGTGCGCGGCACTTCGAAGATCGTGTCGTTCGGGTTGATGCGGATCGCGCCGATCTCGGCCTTGGTGATGTGGCCGCGGCGGCAGATCAGCGGCAGCAGCCAGCGCGGGTCGGCGTTCTGGCGGCGGCCGATGTCCATCTGGAACCAGACGGTGTCCTCGAAACCTGGGCGATGGCCCTGGGTGCGGTCGGTCTGCTGCGGGGCACCGCTGTTAGCCGAATCGAGCAGGTCTTCCGCTTGTGGCATCAGCGCGCGATGGGCGTGGACGAGCGCGGCGGCGATATCCTCCGCCGACTTCTCCGCCATCAGGCGGGTGGCCAGCTCGCGATCCTCGTCGTCGAACTCGATCGGCGCGAGGAGCGTGGTGATGAGGCGCTCGCGATCCTGCTTGCGGATGTCGTCGGCCGAGGGGGCGGGAATCCAGTCGCAGGCGATCTTCGCCTGCTTCAGCATCATGTCGACGCGGCGGCGGCGCGGATACGGCACGATGAGCACCGCCGTGCCCTTCTTGCCGGCGCGACCGGTACGGCCCGAGCGATGCTGCAACGTCTCGGCATCGCGCGGCATCTCGACATGGACGACGAGGCTGAGCGACGGCAGATCGATACCACGGGCGGCGACGTCGGTGGCGACGCAGACGCGGGCGCGGCGGTCGCGAAGGGCCTGAAGCGCCGCGTTGCGCTCGTTCTGGCTATGCTCGCCGGACAGCGCGACCGCAGCGAAACCACGCTCGACGAGACTGGCGTGCAGGTGGCGGACGTTGTCGCGGGTGGCGCAGAACAGCATCGCCGTTTCCGCTTCGTGGAAGCGAAGCAGGTTGATGACGGCATGTTCGATGTCGGCAGGGGCGACGGTGACCGCCTGATAGGCGATGTCGCCGTGGCCGCGGTCTTCACCGACGGTCGAGATACGCAACGCATCGCGCTGGTAGCGCTTGGCGAGCGCGACGATCGGACGCGGCATCGTCGCAGAGAACATCAGCGTGCGGCGTTCGGAAGGCGAGGCGTCGAGGATGCCCTCCAGGTCTTCGCGGAAGCCCATGTCGAGCATTTCGTCCGCTTCGTCGAGGACAGCGACGCGCAACGCGGTCAGGTCGAGCGCGCCGCGTTCGAGATGGTCGCGCAGGCGGCCCGGAGTGCCGACGACGATATGCGCGCCGTGGCTGAGCGAGCGGCGCTCCTTGCTGGCGTCCATGCCGCCGACGCAGGTGGCGATGCGGGCGTGTGCGCCCTTGTAGAGCCACATCAGTTCGCGGCTGACCTGCAACGCGAGTTCGCGGGTCGGGGCGATAATGAGCGCGAGCGGCAGGCCGGGCGGGGGCAGGGTGCCGTCCGCCATGAGTTCGCCCGCCATGGCGAGGCCGAAGGCGACGGTCTTGCCCGAGCCGGTCTGCGCCGAGACGACGAGGTCGCGGCCCACGGCTTCGGGTTCGATGACGGATGCCTGGACGGCGGTGGGGGCTTCATAGCCGCGGGCGACGAGCGCCTCGGCGAGGACGGGAGGCAGGGAGGAGAAGGGCATAGTGAACCTAAATGGGAGCGGCGCCCCCGAAGCCAAGGCTAAACGCCAAGGCGGGAACGCGGCAGGGACAACGATGTCGCGAGTGTCAGTCGCGGGCCAGGTGCGGGCGGCAATACGGGCGCAATGTGGCGCTTGTACCCGCGCATCATGGCCGTGACCGTGACCCCAGAGACCCTGCGTCGCCTAATCCGCGAAGCCGAGGCCGAGCGAGGCCGCGCGAAGGCTTCTACGCTGAAACGCGCGTTTGCGCAACTCGCGGCCGGTTACGCCGTGCAGTTGCGGGCGATGACCGGCGATTCATAACGCCTGAGCGGCGGCCCAGCCGCTCGCCCACGCCCATTGGAAATTGTAGCCACCGAGCCAGCCGGTGACGTCGACCGCTTCACCGATCGCGTGCAGTCCCGGAAGCTTGCGCGCCTCCAGCGTCTGCGATGACAGGTCGGCGGTGCTGATGCCGCCCGCAGTGACCTCCGCCTTGGCATAGCCTTCGCTGCCGTTGGGGGTGAAGCGCCAGGCCGACAACCGGCGGGCGGCGTCATCGAGCCGGCGGTCGGGCGTGTTGGCGAGTTCGGTGTTCATCTCCAGTCGTTCGGCCAGCGCCTCGGCGAGGCGATCGGGCAGCGTCGCGGCCAGCGCGCGGCGCAAGGTGGTGCGGGGGTTGGCGCGCTTGGACCGGAGCAGCCAGTCGGCGGCGGCGTCGGGCACGAAGTCGATAGCGATCGGTTCGCGCGCGCGCCAATAGCTGGAGACCTGCAGGATCGCCGGGCCGGACAGGCCGCGATGGGTGAACAGCGCGGCTTCGCGGAAGCTGGCCTTGCCCGCCTTCGCCACCACCTCGGCCGCGACTCCAGACAAGGTGCGGAACAGCGTTTCATCGCCGCCCAGCGTCAGCGGCACCAGCGCGGGGCGCGGCTCGACCACCTTCAGCCCGAACCGGCGCGCGAGGTCGTAGGCGAAGCCGGTGGCGCCCATCCTGGGGATCGAAGGGCCGCCAGTGGCGATCACCAGCCGCGGCGCGATCACGGTCCGGCCGGGGAGGGCGACGGTGTAGGCATTACCGTCGTGGCCGACATCGCCGATCGGCGACGACAGCGCGAGCTCGACGCGGCCCATCTCGCATTCGCCGAGCAGCATCGCGACGATCTGTCGCGCCGAGCCGTCGCAGAACAACTGGCCCAGCGTCTTTTCGTGCCAGCGAATGCCGTGGCGCTCGACCAGAGCGACAAAATCCGCGGCGGTGTAGCGGCCGAGGGCGGATTTCGCGAAATGCGGGTTGGCGGATAGATAACGGTCCGGCGCAGTGTGGATGTTGGTGAAGTTGCATCGACCGCCGCCGGAAATGACGATCTTCTTGCCCGCTTCGTCGGCGTGGTCGACCAACAGCACACGCCGACCGCGCTGACCGGCGACGGCAGCGCACATCAAGCCGGCGGCACCGGCACCGAGGATGATCGCATCATAGGGCTTGGCGGGCATATCGCGGGCGTTAGCGGGTCGGCCGTCGTTTGTCTTGCATGGTGCTTTGCCACTTTGATCCGCGCCGCATCCGTGGTTCCTTGTGACGAAACGACGGGAACTGCCATGCTGACGCTCCTAGCCGCCGCCGCCGTTCAGCCGGTCGCCACCGCGCGCGTGACGTTCGACCGTGCCGGTATCGTCTCGACCACGGCGTCCGGTATGGCGGACATCGCTGCCGGGCGGCGGATGCGGGCGGACGATCCGGTGCGGGTCGCGTCGATTTCGAAGCTGGTGACCGCGATCGGCGTGCTGCGGCTGGTCGAGGCGAAGCGGCTGAACCTCGATGCCGACGTATCCGGCCTGCTTGGCTGGCGGTTGCGCAACCCGGCCTTTCCGGACGTGCCGATCACGCTGCGGCTGCTGCTGTCGCACCGGTCCAGCCTGACCGACCGGATCGACTATGTCCTGCCGCTGGATGCCGACATGCGAGCGGTGCTCGCCGATCCGGCGGCGTGGGGTGTCGACCATGCGCCGGGAACGTGGTTCCGCTACACCAACTTCAACTTTCCCGTGATCGCGGCCGTCATGGAACGCGCGACGGGGGAGCGGTTCGACCGTTTGATGGATCGGCTGGTGCTGGCGCCGCTGAAGCTGGATGCCTGTTTCAACTGGGCAGCATGCGCTCCGGGGACGCGGGCGCGTGCGGCCGTGCTGTACCGCGACGGGGTGCCGGTGAAGGACATGGATGCGGCCACCGCCTGTCCGGTGACGCCCGCACGGGACGGGTCGTGCGATCTCGCCAGCTGGCGAGCGGGGCGCAACGGAGCGACATTCTCGCCGCAGGGAGGATTGCGGATCTCGGCGCAGGGTCTGGCGACGATCGGACGCCTGCTGCTGGGGCAGGGACAGGTCGATGGCGTCCGGCTGCTGACGCCGCGATCGGTGGCGCTGCTGCAAAAGCCCCTATGGCGGTCGGATGGACGCAACGGTAGCGGCGAGGATGGCTTCACCTGCCGCTACGGGCTGGCGGTGGCGTTTCTGGCAACGCCGGAGCCGGGCTGTCGCGACGATCCGTTCGGTGATGGCGGACAGCGGCTGGGGCATGCCGGCAAGGCTTATGGCTTGCGGTCCGGGCTGTGGATCGATCCGGGATCCGGCACCGGCGTCGCCTATATCGCGACCGACGTGCCGGCAGCGCCTGGCGTGCGATCCGCCTATAGCGCGACCGAGGAACGACTGGCGGCGGGACGATGAGGCGCGTTGCCGCACTGATCGCGCTGACCATGCCGGGTGCCGCGCCGGAGCGGGTCGACCTGCTGATCCGCGGCGGCACCGTCTTCACCGGATCGGACGCGCCGTTCGTCGGCGACGTCGGCATCCGCGGCGACCGCATCGTCTACGTCGGTCGGGGCCGATCGATGGCGGCGAACCGGACGATCGTGGCGCGGGGCATGATCGTCGCACCCGGTTTCATCGATCCGCACACGCATGCCGATGGAATGCTTGCGAGCGCCGATGCGCGCACGCGGCTGGTGCTGCCGTTCCTGATGCAGGGCGTGACGACCGCGTTCGTCGGCAACGATGGCGGCGGCGACCCGGACGTGGCGGCGGTGCTGGCCCGTGCAAAGACGGCGCCGGTCGGGATCAACTATGCTGCCTATGTCGGTTTCGGTGCCGTACGCAGCGCTGTCGTCGGTGCTGCGCGGCGCCCGCCGACCGCGGGGGAACTCGGACGGATGCGATCGCTGGTCGCGCGCGGCATGTGCGGCGGCGCATTGGGGCTGTCGACCGGGCTGTTCTACGCCCCGCAAAGCGTCGCCACCACCGACGAAGTCGTGGCGCTGGCGCGTGAGGCGGCGACGCGCGGCGGCGTGTACGACAGCCATATCCGCGACGAATCGAGCTATACGATCGGCCTCGCCGCCGCGATCGACGAGGCGATCCGGATCGGCCGCGATGCCGGCCTGCCGGTGCATATCAGCCATATCAAGGCACTCGGGGTCGACGTCCAGGGCCGCGCGCCGGCGATCGTCGCCCAGGTGGCGGCGGCGCGCGCCCGCGGACAGGAGGTGACCGCCGACCAATATCCGTGGAGCGCATCGGGCACCAGTCTGGTCGCCGCGCTGGTGCCGCTGTGGGCGCAGGATGGCGGCCGGACGGCGCTGCTGGCGCGCTTCGCTGATGCGGGCGTGGCGGCGCGGCTGCGCGCGGACATATCCGAGAACCTGCGCAAGCGCGGCGGTCCGGCGGCGCTGCTGATCACCGAAGGCGCGGAAAAGGGACGAACGCTCGCGGCGGTGGCGGAGGCGCGGGGGCTGGATGCGGGGGCGGCGGCGATCGCGACGATCCGGATCGCCGATCCTGCCGTCGCGTCGTTCAACCAGAGCGAGGCGGACATCGCGACCTTCATGCGCCAGCCATGGGTGATGACCGGATCGGACGCCTCGACCGGGCATCCGCGCGTGTACGGCACCTTCGCACGCAAATATGCGAAATACGTGGTGCAGGATCGCGTGGTGTCGCTGCGGTCGTTCATCGAACGCAGCGGCAGGTCGACCGCGCAAACCTTCGGGCTGGTCGATCGCGGCCGGTTGCGCACGGGCGCGTTTGCCGATGTCGTGGTCTTCGATCCGCGCCGGTTCGCGGCCCGCGCCACCTACGAGCGGCCGGAGCAATTCGCGGTGGGCGTGCGGACGGTGGTCGTCAACGGCAGGATCGCCGTCGACGCCGGCCGTCCGACCGGCGCGGCGGCGGGCCGGGCGCTGGCGCATCGTCCGGCGCGCGGCTGTCCTGCCGATTGAGGCCCGTGCCTGAAGACATCGGTTGCGACATTCCTTCCCCGAAATCCGTCCCGGCCATTCAACTTCGGTGGCCGGCAACCCAGGTCTCTCTGTGGTCCATGACGAGACGATCTGTCGCTCCGTGGCCACGCTGGGCATAAATTGGTGCGCCGCCGCGATTCTCGCTGGCGTTTCATGACATTTTCGTTGCTAATTCGTGGCAACGCCGTCGGGGGACGGTTGCAGGGGGCAAAAATACATGGCGAGCAGTGGTTTGCGTCGGATTCTGGTGAGCGGCAGCGTGCTGGCAATGGCGTGCGCCAGCGTGGGGTATGCAAGCGCACAGGTCGTCGATCCGCAGACGACGACCCCCGATGCCGCGACACCGACCGGCGCCGCTACGCCGGATACGGGCGCGGGCCTGACCAACGTCAAGGCCGCGGATGGCGACATTCTGGTCACGGGATCGCGGATCAAGCAGGATCCGAACAACAGCGCGCTGCCGTTGCAGATCATCACCAACCAGGAATTGACCCGCAACGGCATCAGCAATCCCGAACAGCTGATCGCCTTCCTGACGACCAACGGCAGCGGCGCGGACAATCTCGCGTCGAACGCCGACGTTACCAGCGGTGCGCAGCGCGGCACCAACGGCCTGTCGGCGGCAAATCTGCGCGGGCAGGGCGCGGCGGCGACACTGGTGCTGCTCAACGGCCGCCGCGTCGCGGCGCACGGGCTGTCCGGATCGGCAGTCGACGTCAACCAGATCCCCTTCGCCGCGATCGAGCGGGTCGAGGTGCTGAAGGATGGCGCATCGGCGATCTATGGCACCGATGCGATCGGCGGCGTCATCAACTTCATCACGCGCAAGGATTACAAGGGCCTCGGGCTTCAGGCCTTCAACGACATCACCGAAGCGGGCGGCGGCAATATCTATCGGCTGTCCGGCGTCGCCGGCTATGGCGATCTGGCCGAACAGGGCTTCAACGTGATGGGGGCGGTCAGCTATAGCTGGAACGAGATCCTGCGCGGCGCGGATCGCGACTTCGTCAACGGCAACCAGCCCAATCGCGGTCTGTCGATCGATACGCGCGGCACCCCGATCGCCACTGCATTCGCGTTGAACAACGGGACGTTCCTGCCGCGTGGGCCGGCAGGCCAGATCGGTACGCTGCTCGGCGGCACGACGGGCACGCTGGGTGCGGGCGGGGCCACCAATGTCGCGCCGCTGACCGGGCTTCAGGTGCCGGGCACCGCCACCACTTATGGAGCGGGTGGGATCAACGTCCTCAATCTGCCGGGTGGGGCAGGGTGCGAGACGATGGACGGCGGCATGGCCTATGACGCCGCGCTGTGGAATGCGCCCAGCGCCCGCTACGCCTGTGCATGGGATACGGGCCGGGCTGCGGTGATCCAGCAACCGATCCAGACGCTGACCTATTACGCCCGCGGCGTGGTGCGGATCGCGCAGGAGCACGAACTGTCGCTCGAGGTGACGGGATCGAACGCCAAGTCCGCGAAGAGCTTTTCGAATGCGCAGGTGTCGAGCAATACGTCGAATTTCCAGGTCGCCTATCCGCTGAACGCGTTGACGGCGTCGTCGTACAATGCGGTCTACAACGCGATCGCGGCGCAATTCCCGGGCGTCGCCGGAAATTATGGCAAGCCGATCGCTTTCCGCTGGCGTTGCGTTGCCTGCGGCCCACGCGAGTACAAGACGGAGACCAAGACGCTGCGCGTCGCCGCGGCGATGGAGGGACCGCTGTGGACGGCATGGGATTATCGCGCCGGGGCGTCCTATGCCCGCAGCGAGGCGGCGTCGGTGCTCGGCAGCGGCTATTTCTATCGCGGGACATTGGCCAGCGGCGCTTACGATCCGGCGGCACCGACCGCGGCGGGCGCGGCGGGACCGGGCCTCGCCGGCCTCATCAACGCGGGTATCCTCAACCCTTTCAGTCTGACCCAAAGCGATGCGGCGATCGCCGGATTGCAGGCCGTGTCGGCCTTCGGCCAGACACTGTACGGCGGGCAATATGAGGTAAAGCAGTTCGATTATTCGATCGCCGGGCCGCTGATCCGGCTGTGGGGCGACCGCTCGGTGCAGCTCGCCGCGGGCGTCGATTACCGGCGCGAGACCTATAGTTTCAACGGCTCCGATGCGGCAGCGGCAACCGCTCCGGTCATCTTCCTGGCGGCATTCGACAACGTCAACGCGTTGCGCCAGAAAGAGCGCACGGTGAAGGCGGCTTATGCCGAGATGCTGGTACCGATCCTGCCGGGGCTCGAGGTGACCGGTGCGGTGCGCGTCGACGATTATACCGGCTTCGGCACGACGACCAATCCCAAGGTATCGATCAAGTTCCGTCCGTGGGAACCGCTGATGTTCCGCGGATCCTACAACACCGGAT